>JACCQI010000003.1 GCA_015709315.1 Desulfovibrionaceae bacterium | reverse complement strand
GGTTGGACGCCATGTCCTTTCATTTTGTCAAAAGTACGCTCGAACCGGATGAACCTGAAAAAAGGCGTATTCCCATTGGGAATACGCCTTTTTCCATTGATTTAATCGGCGATCAATTCGACTCGAAAGCCACCTCGACAACGAACCGGCCTTCTGCGGTCGTAAAGGGAATCGACAGCACCGGGGCCTTTGACACATGCTTGATTTCCACCCCCCTGCCGGAAAAAATTGTCGGAGTCGAAGCCTCGAAGTTCTTCCCCTGCTCGGACAGCCTTGCCCTGGCCTGACCCGAGATCATGTTCGTCAACTCGCCCACGGCATCGCAGATGTCATCGTTGATTTCCGAATAATCCTCGAACAGCATATTGTTCACGATCTTGAGGATGACGTCCTTTTCGAGCGTGATGGACATGGTGCCCTTCGAGTAGCCCGTAATGCCTATGATGCCCGTAACATCCCCTGTGGACTTGCGTTCCTCGTTCAAATAAGGCTGATCGCTTTTGGCCTCGACATGCGCCATGGTCTGCAACACATGAACAACGGCATACAAAAATGGATTGATGAAATCCACGTCATATTTAATCTGTCCCATCTGCTGACTTCTCGCCTGAATATTTGAATACTGATTGAGAATGTGATGATGCCTATACGAAAACCTTGGTGATGTCATCAATGTCCCTGTCATGCTCGCCCAAAAGTTCAACGAACTTTTCCTTGGGAAAGCCGAGCGCGCTCCATGCCGCATCCGACATGCCGGGCAGCACGAACATGTTTTCGCTGGAAATGGCTGCGGCATTGGCCATGTTGTCGGCCAGTTGCACGATGGCGGCCTCCTTGGAGTCGGCAGCCCTCTCAGGGTTGTGATGGTTCGAGATGATGACCTTCAGATCGTCGGGAAAGCCCCACTGCTCCAGAAGCAAAGACGCCACTTCCTGGTGATCGAAGCCGAGCACCTCCCTTTCCGCCTCGACCAGAGGCACGCTGTCGCCCCTGGCGTGAATCAGCGACTGCACCGAGGCATACGGCAGGTTCTTGTACATGATGAGCCTGCCGCAGTCATGCAGCAGTCCGGCGGTAAACAAACGGTCCGAAGAAACGCCGACGGCCTTGGCGATCAGCTTGGCGAACACGGCGCAGGAAAGTGAGTGACGCCAAAACTGGCAAAGATCCACCAGTTCTTTGGGAATATCCTTGAAATAATCAATGGTTGAAATACCCAAAGCAATGGTGGCCACTTCTCTCAGCCCGACCAGGGAAACGGCATGGGAAACGGAATCGACCTTGCCCGCCAACCCGAAAAACGGACTGTTGACCAACGTGAGCAGCTTGCTGCTCACGCCCGGGTCCGCGGTCACCACCTTGGCCACGTCGGCGGCGGAACTGGTCGGCGAATCGAGCACTTTTTTCAGCCGAACATAGATACCGGGAAAACTCGCCAGGGACGTTTCATGCCTGACCAAATCCTCGACCGAGGCGTTTCCCTTGAAAAAGAGGTCCCGCATGTGCTCGACGTTCCTGGCCGTGCGCTCGCTCCGGCACGGGATGTCCCAGCCGCGTCCGACCGCGTCCCACACACGCTCGGCAACCAGCCTGTAAAGCTCGATGAATGCCTCAGAATCAGGATCAACATATTGAAAAAAATCGCTTACATAGGATTCGATGCGCGTCAAAAGCGCCTCCTCGCTGACGGCGCTTTTGTCGCCCTCGACAGGCACCCTGGCCAAGTCGAGTCCTCGAAGAGTTTCCAGAACGCCTTCATCGATGACCTGCCCCTTTCTGAAGGCCGCCTCTCCATTGGGACCAATGATGTCCTTGGCGATCCGCATACCCGGTTCCAGATGTTCGACACACGCGTTTATCACAACATAGCTCCTTCAGGACGCACTGACATCCCCTGGATTAACAACTCTTATTCAGGTTTCTGGTAGTAGATGCCGCCGATCTTCCGCACTGTCTTGAATTTGGTCCCCAAGGCATGGATGTTCTCGGAATGGCCCAAAATGAGATACCCGCCCGGGATGAGATTGTCGTAGAACGACTGTATCACGCGTTTTTTCATGTCGTCATCAAAATAAATAATGACATTTCGGCAAAATATGATGTGCGAAGGCGGAATCCGCTTGATGGCGGGCCGGTCGTTGAGGTTGATGAGATCAAACTCGCACAGCTTTTGGACCTTGGGATGGACCCTGTAGCCCGACGCGGTCGGCTTGAAGTACTTGTTGCGCATCTCGTCCGGCGTGGTCTTGAACGAATAGCCGCCATATACGCCTTCCCTGGCCTTTCTTATCATGGCCGGAGAAAGGTCTCCGGCCGTCACGCGGATTCTCCAGCCCATGATGGACATCTTCAATGTCTCATAGAGAATCATGGCAATGGTATACGGCTCCTCACCGGAAGAACAGCCGGCGGACCAGATGTTCAATTCCTTTCGGCCACGGGTCTTCAATTCCTTGATGCTCTCGTTGAGCGGATAGGACCGGAACATTTCCAACTGTTTTTGATCCCGAAAAAAACTGGTTTCATTCGTGGTGATATTTTCAAAAAGGCAGGTCAATTCCGCCTCGCGCGTCAAGGGATGGGTAAGGCGGGCATAATAGTCGGCGTAACTATCGACGCCCAGTTCCCTCAAGCGCCTTCCCAGTCGGGATTCCAATAGATAACGCCGCACTTCCTTAATGAAGATTCCGGTCATATCATAAATGAAATCACGTAGTTGAACAAATTCACTGTCGGAAATCCTGGGGGACTTCCTCAGGCTCAAGGATTGAAAGACTGGCTTGTCCATATATCCAACCTTCCGATTTAAATGGCTTTCAGTTTCATGGAATCCTATTTTGTCAAAAAAACTGATATCATGCAAGCAAGTTGAGACTGACTATCACATAGAAAAAGTATATAGAAAGACTGATTGGCGCAAGTGGCCAAGCTCCGAACGACGCCAAATCATTCGGGACACTTCGGAGAAAGATGCAGTCCGGGGGCTTAAACGGAAAGAGTCACCATTTTGTCCGCCCTTTCGGCAAATAAAAGAACTCGACCCTGCGGTTGATGCGCCGGTTCTCCTCCGAGGTGCTCGGCAGGACGGGCTTGGCGTCGGCATAGCCGACGGCCTTCATGCGGCTGGCCGGAACGGATGAATTCTCGAGAATGAAGCGCAGGCAGCGGGCCGCCCTGGCGGCCGAGAGGTCCCAGTTGGAATTATACATGGAGGACGCGGGCAAAACGCTGTCCGTGTGCCCACGGATGATCAGGTTGAAATCGCTGTTCTCCATGGCATCGATGACCACCTGCAACCCCTTCTTGGCCTCCTCGGTCAGCTCGGCCGATCCCCTGGCGAACAGGGACTTGTTGTTCAGCCGAAGCATGACGCCGGATTTGTCGGAACTGACCCGGGCCATGCTCGTCAGGTCGCGGGAACGAATGCTCTTCTTGATGCGCGCGCCCAGTTCAACAATCTCCCTGTTTTCGCGCACGCTCCTGCGCTCCTTGAAGCTCGTGTCCGCATAGGGCGCGGAGAATGCCCCCGGGTCCTCCTTCTGGACGCCCAGGGCCTCTTGGATGGACCCCATTATGGTCTTGAAATTGGCCACATCCTGATTGGTGAAGGACAGCAACAAAACAAAAAAGCACAACAACAGCGTCATCATGTCGGAAAAGGTCGCCATCCAGGGGGGTATGCCCCCTTCTCGCCTGGGCGGATCGGACTTCACGCTTCCGCCCTGCTGTTCCTCAACGACTTCGGTCTTCGCCATGACGCCCTACCAAGCATCCCGTTGCGGCATGTGGAGATAAAACTCCACCCGCTGATTCTTCTTGCGGTCTTCGTCGTTGTCGTTGGGCACGGCCGGGCGGGTGCCCGCGTAGCCAACCGCCTTTGCCCGATTGATGCCGATGTCCCCCTCGGTGATGATGTAGTTGAGCGCCACGGCGGCCCTGGCCGCGGACAGCTCCCAGTTGGAGGGATAGCGCGGCGTCGAGTCCGGCCGGTCGTCCGTATGACCGCGCACCACGATGTTCAGCTTGTACTCCTTGAGAACGTTGATCACCATGTCCAGAATCTGCGAAGCTTCGGGCGAAAGGTCGGCCGAGCCGGACTCGAACAGCGCACTCGAGTCGGCGCTGAAAATCACACCGTCCCGGTCGGCGGAAACGCCGATCCCTTCCTTGATTTTGGGGTCTTCATCCTCCAGCATGGACTTGATGCGCATGATCACGCCAAGCAGCAGCCGCTCGTCGTGCGAAATGGTTGCCGCCATTTCCTTGGTTTCCCTGCTGGTGGAATCGAACAGGGACATCTGCTCGGTCACGGCCCGGACCTCGCGCACGCCAAAAGCGCCCCTGATGGACCCCAGGGCGTCGCGGTACTTGGTCTCGCTCTGTTCCGCAAAGGAGAGAAGGAGCACGAAAAAGCACAGCAGAAGCGTCATCATGTCGGCGAACGTCGCAATCCACGGCGGCAGCCCCTCGTCGCCTGTCGGCTCCTCGGAAGGCTTGCGTCGCAGGACTTCTTCCATTTTTTCCGCCACGACTACTCCGCTTTCGGGTTATGCCTCGTCACGCAGGGCGGGCGCCAAAAACGCCTGGAGCTTTTCCTTCACGATGGACGGGTGATCGCCCCGCTGAAGCGAGGACACGCCCTCGATCATGATCTGCATGAACAAAACATCCTCGGTCGAACGCTCCTCCAACTTGGTGGCCATGGGAAGGAAGACCACGTTGGCCAGGACCGCCCCGTAAAAAGTGGTCAAAAGCGCCACGGCCATGGCCGGGCCGATGGACGACGGGTCGGACAGGTTGGACAGCATGTTGACCAAACCGATCAGGGTGCCGATCATGCCGAAGGCCGGGGCCATGGTGCCCATACCCTTGAACACGGCCTGGCCCTGCCGATGGCGCTGTTTCATGAAATCCAGCTCGATCTCCATGACCGACCGAACCAGGGACTCGCTGGAACCGTCCACGACGAGCATGACCCCTTTTTTCAAAAACGGGTCCTCGATTTCGATCTTTTCCAGGGCGACAAGGCTCTCGCGGCGAGCGGTATCAGCCAACTTGCCGATGAGCCGGATGATCTCCTGGGGATCGTTGGATTTGAACATCAACGTCTTCATGCCGACCTTGATGGCATTTACCACGACGCCCATGGGAAACATGACGAACGTGACGGCAAAAGTGCCGCCGATGACCACGACCACAGAAGGAACGTCGATGAATCCAGTTGCATTGCCGCCCATGAAAATGGTAGTGAAAACAAGGCCAAAGGCACCGACAAGCCCGATCAGAGTTGCAATGTCCATAAACTATCTTCTGTGTGTTCCGGTGTTGACGCCAATCTTCACTTCATCGTTTTCATGGAAAAAGTATACGTCTTCCAAAAAATCATCCACTTTTAAATAAGCGGAACCGATACTTATTTCCACCCCCGGCTTGACCACGCCCGGAACCACCACCCTACAACGATCCAATTGCTCGGCGGCATGGATGCCGTCCCACAGCTTGACCTTCAGCGTCTTCAATAATTCCAGTTCCTTGACGGCCGATTCCATCAAGGACAGCAGCTCGCCCCGGTACTCGTCCTTCTTGTTCAGGGCCTTTTCATAGGCCGCGATGTCCTCGTGCAGCCGCTTGATGCGCCGGTTGTGCTGGGCGTCCTTGAACAACAGGGACGGCTGGTAGCCCAGGAACACCGATGTGACCGTGTCCAGCCCGCCGCCCAACTGCTCGCCCACGAAGACGTATCTATAGGCGTGCGTCTCGCCGCCGGTCAGCCGTCCGCCCACGGCCAGGCCTTCGTCGGCGAACACATCGCTATGCATCAACGCGCCCTGGACCTTGACGCAATGACGAGACTTGAGTGTGGCGTTTTCGCAAAAAGCCAGCTTCATGTCCCGGGCCGACTCCAAAAACGCCTCTCCGCCGCCCTTGACGCCGCCCCGGCAGCGCATTTCCTTCTTGGCCTTGACGTGGGCCGCCTCAACCTGGTCATGGACCGAAACGGATCGGCCGACGATCTCGAAGCCGGATCGGACCGACCCCTCCACCACCATGTCGCCGATGAAATAAACGTCCCCGGTATGATAATTGACGTCCTGATGAATCGTCAGCGTATTTCGAACCACGATCCTGCCGTCAAGATAGCAGGCATAGCCGTCCCTTGCGGCAAAGAGCTTGTCGGGATGTTTTTTTCTGATGCCGGTCCCTTTGCCCGCCGGGAACTCCTTGGCGTCGTACAAAAAGCGGGAATCAATCGCTTCGGCCCCGTCCGGTTCGACCCATTCGGCAATCACATCCCCGGCAGAGAAATTCTGCACGAAATTGAGCTTGGTATGATCCACGCTGCCGTCGGTCTGCTCTTCAGGCGTCAGCTTGGCGGGATCCCAATCGGGATTAAAATGGTGCTTCAAAAGGAACGACATATGTTTCCTGGGAAAAAGCGACGGATACACCGCCCCCGGTTGACCCCGACGTCAGCGGGAATCCTGTAAAACAGCTCATGATTACAAGCTATTAAAGTGGCGATTGAAGATATGTGAATTTCAATACATCGTCAATGGATATCTGGCGATATGCCTGTTTCCACCCCGCTGGAAGGCCGATCAGGCAATCCCCCCTAAAGATATTGCAACTCAGGCCGATAGGGAACGTACAAGGCAATTCAGGTTGGGATGATTCGTGTAACACCAGGGAGGGAGACCATGAATATCCCCGAAATATCCACTACCGCCATTAAGCAAAGCGTACGTTCGGAGAGCGCGGCTCAGGCGAAGGCAATAGGCAGGCTCTCCGTCCGGGAGGATTCGAGCCAGACTTCGATTGACGTCGTCAACAGGCAAGATTCGTCCTCGTCAGACCGGCAGCCCGCAACGTTTTCCGAGAAAGAATTGAACTCCATGCTCTCGGAAATGGAAGAGCATTTCGCATCCAACAACGTGAAGCTGAAGTTCAATGTCATTGAAGACAACGGCACGATTCAGGTCGAAATCCTTGATTCCGAAGGGAATATTATTCGCAAGATTCCCGAAGACAACATCATCAAGCTCTCTGAATCACTAAAGAACCTTGGGAACGGCTTTCTCGACAAGATGTCCTGAGCGCCGAGCCGCCAACGCCAAAGCCAGTCAACGCCCCTGCCCTGCGGCCGGCGGCGTCTTTGCCGTTGGTGCGTCCGCTTGCCAAGATTTCCCGGCTGAGGCATACTGCCAATGAGCCATTTCGAACCATGGAGGCGGCCATGTCGGACATCAGCATTTCCAATGATACCATCCAATCCATCGGGCTGGACAGCCAGTTGTCCGGCATGGAATCGCTGAAAGGGGCGGAATCCGAAACCGGCTCCGGCGTGAACGAGGGAGGCATGGACTCCATGGAACAGGCCGTGGCGGGAACCGAGGTCCGTTCCAGGACCGAGGAATACTTCGGCGCCGGGCCGGACTTCAACTCCACCGGCACCGACGGGGACATCCGGCACGCCATGAGTTCCATCATCGACTCGGCCATGGGCAGCATCACGGATGAAATAGCCTGACGCCGAGATCCACTGAACGGAAAAGGCCCCCGCCGAACGGCGGGGGCCTTTTGTTGTATCTGCGAATCCGATCCTACCACTTCTTGGAGCGCTGCTTTTCCAAGGCGGCCTCCTGCTCGTCAAAGGACGCGAAGCCTGCGTGGCGCATGGCGTCCTCCACGGTGTGGTGCCAATCCCAGCTGGCGTAGATGACCGGCTTGTGGAACACGGAGCGGAACTGCTCCATCTCCTGGCGGTAGAACTCTTCCTTGGGGGTCTCCATGTGGTCGCGGAGCTGCTCGCTGAACCGGTCCAGCTCGCCCTCGTACCATTCCATGAAGTCCTCGGGAGACTTGTACTTCTTCAGGATATGGCCGTAGCTGTTTGCTTCCAGCAGGGCCTGAAGCTTGACCATGTGCTGCTGCTTGAGCCAACGGCCCAGGTCGCGGGTCTTGATCCCCTCGGCCTCGACGGCGGCCATGTCGAGCTTGGTCTGGTGATAGGTGTCGGGAACGACCGAAGCGGACACGATGCCCGCGATGGCCACCAAACCGCGCAGGATGACCGAGTTGGACACGCCCTGGCCGCAGAAGCCGACCTTCTTGCCGTACTTCTGGCCCGCGAAAATGGCGGACAGGATGGCCCAGACAACGGCCGGGTCCTCCTCGTCATAGATGTGCTGCAGGCTGGCGTTGTCGCGGTCGGTGGCCAGGACCATCTGAGTCATGTCGTTGGAACCGATGGAAAATCCGTCCACTTCCTTAAGGAATTCCTTGCACAAAATGGCGTTGCTCGGAATCTCGGCCATGAGGATGACCTTGAGCCCGTCCTTGCCGGATTCCAGGTTGTGAACCTGCTTCAGGTACCGCTTCATGGAGCGGGCCTCTTCCAGGGTGCGGACAAAGGGGAACATGATGGACAGGTTCTTGCCGCCGTAGATGCCGCGGGCCAACTTGAACGCCTCCAACTCCCAGTCGTGGATGTTGCGGGACACGCCCCGGTAGCCGATCATGGGATTGTCCTCGTGGGCCTCGAACAGCAGGCCGCCGAGCAGGTTCCGGTACTCGTTGGACTTGAAGTCCGTGGTCCGGTAGATGATGTTGCTGCCGTAGAAGGCCATGGCGAACAGGGCCAGTCCTTGGGCCAGGGTCTGGATGTAGTTTTCCTTGCCGGTGGTGTAGCCGCGCTGTTCGAGGAGGCTGCGGATGCGCTCGGGCAGCGTCGCCACCTCGTCCATCTCCGACTTCAGGCCCATCTTGAGAGCGACTTCCTCGCGCAAGCGGGTGATCCTGTCGATGTAGGCGTTGAATTCGGGCTCGTCCTTCAGGCGGCTCACGTATTCACCCACGATCTTCTCGTGCCCCTGGCGAATCTTCCATGCCTCGGACCGCACCTCGGGCACGGATTCGAGCATGTCGTGATAGCCGAGAACCACGGCCACGTGGGCTTCCGGGTCGATGGAGGTCTTGAGCACGTCGAGACGCTCGGTGGCCAGGGTGATGTGCTCGTCCAGCTTGCGGTCCATCTCGCGAAGCTTGCGGTGCATGGCCAGGACCTGGTCGGTGGACCGCGCTCCCTCCTGCTCCGCCAAGGATTCCATTTCCTTGCCCAGGCCGGTTATCAGCCCGACGTATTCACGCAGCTTGAGCGGCATGGTGATCAAACCGGCGTCGAGCTGCTCCTTCATCACCTTGGTCAGGTGCATGTCCATTTCCTGGAGCTTGGTCTCGACCAGGTCGTTGAGGGTATCCTGGTCATAGGCTTCGAGCGCCATGGGGTGGACGCCGATGTTGCCGAGCATGAACTCGGCGCGCAGCAGGCCGATCTCGAAATCGGGCACCCGGCGCAGGCGGGAGAGGAACAGCGCCTGGCCCACGTCGGCCAGGATCAGGCCGACCTTGGTCTTGGTGGTGGGCAACTCGGCCACGTTGATCTCGCCGCCCACTTCCACCAGGGGAAGTTCGCCGCGATAGAGTTTGCCGCTGGAGCCGTCGACCGTGACCTGCTGCCCTTCCAGGGAGCGCAGGGCCTCAAGCCGCTGGATGCCGATGATGGCCGGAATGCCCAGCTCGCGGGAAGTGATGGCCGCGTGGCTGGTGTCGCCGCCCACGTCGGCCAGAATGGCGGACGCGATGCGCATGCCCGGCACCATGTCCGGGTCGGTGCGCTCGGCGGCCAGGATGTCGCCCTTGTTGATCTTGTTCAGTTCCAGGGCGGAGCGAAGGAACTTGACCGTTCCCTGTCCCGCGCCCCGGGAGGCGCCGTTGCCTTCGAGGATGACCTCGGCAGTGCCGACGGCCTTTTTGTCCACTTCCAGGCGGCGCATGAAGATGGTGTGCGGGTGAAGCTCGAAATCCTCGTTCCACCGCGTTTCAGGACGGGCCTGGACGAACCACAGCCGGTCGGTCTTGTCGATGCAGAACTCGGTGTCCATGATCATGCCGTCGTACGCCTTGGAGATGGAGCGGACGCCCTGGGCGACGGTCTCCGCCTGGGCGATGGACAGCGACCAGCGGTTGACCTCGTTGTCCGGGACCTTGACCACATGGGTGCCGCTGCCGTCTTCCTTGTAGACGATCTTCCGCTCCTTGCAGCCCATGTAGCGGATGACGACCTCACGGCCGCCGTCGCGCTGAAACACGTAAAACTTGTCGGGGGTGACCATGCCGCCCACGACCGCCTCGCCCAAGCCGTAGCTGGCGTCGATGGAAACCAGGTCGTTGCGGTCCGTGCCGCGGCAACCGGTGGCCGTATCAGCGGAGAACGCGGTGCCGGAGATGACCGGGTTGATCATCCGCATGACGCACACGGACAGGGAGGTGTGCTCGATGGCCCACTCCTTCTTGGCGTTGTCGGCGATGGTGTCGTCGCCGGTTTCCTCGGCCTTGGTGATGGCATCGAGAATGGCCTCGCGGCGATAGGTCATGGAACGCAGGTTGTAGGCCGATGCGCAGTCCCAATGGTACGCCTGGAGGCATTCCTCCGCGCCCACGATGTTCAGGTAGGTGTCCTGAAGACCGGCGAACGCCTTCTTGCGGCTGTCCTCGCCCGCCGCCGAAGAGCGCACGGCCACGGGGACGTCGTCCATACCCGCTTCCTTACATATGGAATTGTACGCGCCCTTGACCTCCTTGCCGATCAGGTCCGGGACCTCCACGGACAGGATGGCGGACTGGACGAGCACGGAACGCATGCGAAGCTGGTCAATGCCCTCCGGGGAGGTGGCGAAGCCCTCGACAACGTTGTTGATGAACGTCCTCAGGCGGATGGGCGTGCCGGACTGCTTCTTGGACAGATCCCTGATCTTCCGGCCGACCTCGCGCACGAAATGCTGCAGATACTCGGAATCCTCGTTGACCGCGTCGGAGTTCCAATCGATCTTGTTGTACTCCTTGTCGACCGTGGAACGAACCACGGCGGCGTTGACCTTGGTCTCGTCGAGGATGGTGTGGAAAGCGTGGGAGGAAATGGCCCTGAATTCCGGGGCCCGGATGCCGGGAACCTGGCTGATGATGGCGGTGTTGTAGTTCTTGCCGCCAACCAGCAGTTCGGCTTCCTCGCCGATCTTCTCGATCTCGGCGCCGTTGAGGATCAGCTTCTTCATCAGGGTCTCGGCCTTTGCGCCCGACTTCTTGTTCTTGGCGGCGGGCGCGTCGTTGCCGGTCTTCTTCTCGTTTTTGGCCATTGTCTCCTCCTGGGAACTCCGTGCGGTCCGAAGCAGGCGTCAGCCAAGCTTCGGATCGTGGCCCACGGTTACGTGTATGAAAATGAAATTACTCACATCAAATGCCGCACTTCGAGTTCCCGCTTACAAGGAAGATAAGCCATTCGTCAACTAAACTATTGGTTGGTCCAAAATACCAATTAGACCAATTTTAAGTTGGTCCTCAAGTGACAATCTCGGCCGATTTCGTACCAGCAGGACGAAAAAGACAAGGGCCGACGCGCCATTACAGCGGGTCGGCCCGATCAATCATTGTATCGGCTGCGTGTCGAACGGCCGGAATCGAACCAGACCAATTCCGTCGCGGCAAATTATTTTTTACAGTTTCTGGCCGCAATTCGAACAGAAATTGCAGCCCTCTCCGGGCACGTCGAACTTGCAGGTCGGACACACGCCCGCGTCCGGTCCGAGCTCCACGATCAGCTCCCCTTCCACCACCGGGACCATCTTCTTGTCCTCGGTGTACTTGGCGGATTTGATGACCCGGCGCACTGTGGCGTCCACGGGCGAAAGCACGGCTTTTTCCTGCTTCATAATGGAGATGTTGAACAGCTCCTCGCCCGCCTTGACCCGGTCGCCGGGATGGACGTGCGTGACCCACAGATCGCCGTTGCTGGGCGAGCCGACATGATATTCGTTGGAGGGGTCGGCCATCTCCCTGCTGTCCCTGGTCCCGGTTTCCGGCTCGGCCACCTTGACCTGGTGGCTCATGATCTCGGAATCCAGTATGTAGCGGACAACGACCATGCCCCGCTCGTCGGGTTCGGAGATGTCGAGGATGCGCATGCGGTGCGGCTTCTTGCAAATGCCCTGGAAATTCAGGACTTCTCCCTTCTCCAACCCCTCGAACCAGATGTCCACGGGCAGGTTGTTGATATCGCCGAACCGCTCGCAAAACTCGATGGTCTTGATGGCGTCGCCCGGATGGTTGAGGTACATGACGAACTCTTCCTCGGTGGGCTGGCGGTGCAGGCGGGACTGAAGCGCCTTCTTCTCGGCCTCCAGGTCCACGTCCGCCAGGGTGGTCAGCGGGGATGCCTCGGTCCGTTCCTTGATGGCGTCCTTCCAGCCCTTGCCGAACGCGGACTGGTAGACCCAATCGGCCGGGAATCCGAGTGGCAGCTTGCCGAACTTGCCGAGCAGCAGGTTGCGGAAGGCGTCGTTGGAATCGCGGTACAGGGCCAGACGGGCCTCGCGCTCCAGATCCGTCAAATCGTCCTCGGAACAAAGCGTCACGATATCCAGAATGTTGAGCAGTCGCCGCACCTCGCGTTCGCCGCCGCGCTTGAACGCGCCGGTCACACCCAAAAACGCGGTGTTCCAGGTGATCTGCGAACCGGGCGTGACGTCGTGATAACGAACGACTTTGCGGGTTTTCTCAAGAAACTTAAGCATGTACGGCAAGAGCTTGATGTAGCCCTGCTTGAGTGCGCCCTCCTGGGAGGAAGACGTGGCCCCGCCGGGCATGCCGTGCCGAGTGACGTCGTGGTCGATGCCCTGGAAGTACGGCGCGGTGTAGCGGTCGTAGTACGGCATGATCTGCTTGAGCTGGAAATTGGTGGCCCGGATCATGTCCTTGTCAAGATGGGTCGAAAGCCCGATCTCGTCCTCGATGTAGGCGGCGGTGGACAGGACCTCGCCCTGGCCGTACCAGCGCACCGAAGCGCCCACGGCCACGTCCACGATGTGCGCCCCGGCCTCGGCGGCCGCGCCCATGGTGGGCACGAACAGGCCGTCGGTGTAGTGGCGGTGGCTGTGGATGACGAGTTCGGGATACTTGGCCCGAATGGAGGTGATCAACTCGCGCATGAACCGGGGCGGGCAGACGCCGGCCATGTCCTTGAGGCCGAGAATAATCATCCGCTCGGCCTTCTTCCTGGACACGCCCCCGGCATCGGCGCACATGGCGACGATTTCATCGGTCACGTTCAGATACCGCTCGACATTGAACCCCTTGGCCCAGGACAGGGAGATTGCGGGCTCGAAAATGTTCCGGGTGGAATTCATGGCCACCTCGGCGAACGGCCGCATATTCTCGACATGGTTCAGGAAGTCGAAACAGCGAATGATTTCATAATGCTCGTTGATCATCTCTCCGGTCAGCCGCATGACGTTCTTGGGCTGCGGCTTGTAGCCGAGCACGTTGGTGGACCGGATGAGAATCTGCTTCAGGGTATTGGGCGCGAATCGGTTCCACTCCTCCGCCTCGGTGAAGGGGTAGGTCATGTTGGCCAGCATGGCCACGTGGAAATGCGCCCCGCCGCCGTTCTCCAGGGAGAAGAAGCCGCATTTGTCCAGGCTGGGGCCGATGATGCGGTCCTCGGCCAGACGGAAGCGGTTGCCTGAGTTGGACTGGGTGATGTCGCGGGTGGTCGTGTCCGTCATGTGGATGATGCCAGCCTCACGGTCCGTGCGAAGGGTGTCGAGGATGGCGTCGCGGTCCATCTTGCGCGAAAAATGCGGCTCGAACCAGGAGGTGACCTCGGGCAGGACGGCCTCGGCAAAGCGCCCCACCCGCTTGTCCTCGCGGCCCCGGTACTCGCCCAATTGGACGTGCTTGTTGTAGCCCAGGGCCGAAATCTCGGCCACCAGCCGGGTCATGCGCAGGAAGTCCGGCTCGCGGTCGGAATAATCCATGAGTTCCGCATAGTGCTGGCGCACGAAATTGGTGTCGTAGTCGGCCTCGAGGAACTTGGTATGATGAATGATCTTCCGGTGGAAGGGAATGGTCGTCTTCAGGCCGCCTATCATGTACTCGCGCAAGGAGCGCTTCATCAGCGCCACGACCTTGTCCCAGGAATTGCCGTAGGCGATGAGCAGGGACGCGGCCGAGTCGTAGTTGGACGGGAAGCGATAGCCGTCGCCCACGCAGGAGTCGATGCGGATGCCCTGGCCGCCGGGCGAGACATACCGGGTGATGCGGCCGGAATTGGGCTCGAAATTCTTCTGCGGGTCCTCGCAGTTGATGCGGCACTGCATGGCCCACTGATAGGGTTTCGTCTTCTCCTCGCTGAGCCTGAGTTCGGCACCGAAGGCGATGGCGATCTGCTCCTCCACGAGGTCGATGCCGTAGCGGCATTCGGTGATGCCGTGCTCCACCTGCAGCCGCGTGTTGACCTCGATGAGATACGGCGTGCCGTCCGAGGACACCAGAAACTCGACCGTGGCCAGGGAGTAATAGCCCACTGCGGCAACCAGGCGGCGGGCATATTCCTTGAGCCGGGCGCGCAGCTCTTTTGAGTACTTGGGCCACGGGGACGGCGTGATTTCGATGAGCTTCTGGTGGTTGCGCTGCACCGAACAGTCGCGCTCGTCCAGGCAGAAGACATTGCCGTAGTGGTCGGCGATGACCTGAATCTCGATGTGCCTGACCGAGGTCAGGAGCTTTTCCACGTACAGGCGGGGGTTGCCGAAGGACGCCTGGGCCAGTGCCGAAGCCTTGGAAAAGGCGTTTTCAAGGTCTTCCTCCTGGTACACCTCGTAGATGCCGCGTCCGCCGCCACCGCCCTCGGCCTTGAGCATGACCGGAAAGCCGATCTCCTTGGCGATCTCGCGGGCCTCGGGAATGGAGACCGCGCCCTCGGAGCCGGGGACCACGGGCACGCCCTGCTCGATGGCCAGCTTGCGGACGGCCACCTTGTTGCCCAGGACGCGCATGGGCTCCTGATCGGGACCAATGAAGATGATGCCCGCTTCCTTGCATTTGGCGGGGAAGCTGTCGTCCTCGGCCAAAAAGCCCCAACCGGGGTGAATGGCCACCACGTCGTTGGCCTTGGCCTCGCGGATGATGAGATCGAGATCGAGATAGGCCCTCGGGTCCGCGCCGAGCATGAGCAGCTCGTTGGCGCCGGAAGTCGCGGGGGAGGTTTTATCCACGTCCGTGGCGGTCATGATCGCCTTGGCGTCGAACATCTCAGTAATGGAACGGCAGATACGCCGGGCCGGGATACCCCGGTTGGCGACAAGAATCCGCTTTCCCCTGACCTCTTCCAGGACCTGCTCAAATGACTTGGACATGGAATTCACTGATCTCCTGCAAAATTTATGAATAGAACCAGTTAAGGACGCCGCCCTACGGCACCCCGAGCGGAAAAATCGACCCCGAATACAGAACCGTTTCCTCCTCTCCGCGAAGGACCACGAGTCCACCGTCCGGGGACAGACCGGAAACCGTCGCCTCGAAAGGCGCTTCGTTCCCTTCCCGGACCAGGATGGTTCGCCCCATCCAAGCCAATCTGCGCTCGATCATGGCGATAAATCGGGTGGGTGGAATCTCGTCGAGCATGATTGCATACACACTTTTACCACGGCTTACAAGGGCTTCGAGGAGGGTCAACGCGCCGCCGGGCAGCGATGGAATTGCCAACCTCCCGGCCGGGGCCGAATGATCTTCTCGCATTTCCGCTTCCGCCGGGCAACCGGCGAGATTGAGGCCCAAACCGAGAATAACCTTGCCGTCGCGCTCCTCGATCAGCATGCCGCCCACCTTGCGGCCGGACTGAAGGATATCGTTGGGCCACTTGAGTTCCGGGCTGACGCCCAACTCCTCGAGCGCAACGCAGGCCATGTAGCCGACGACCAGGGGCAGCAACGCCGAAAGCGCTTCGGCCCACGCGCCTCCGGCCGGGGGGTCGGGCAGCAGCACGGACGCGTGAAGATTGCCCGGCAGGGACACCCACGGCCTTCGCAACTGCCCCCTGCCTCCCGTCTGCACGCCGCCGACAACGGCTCCCCATTCACCCAGCAGCCCGTCCTTAACGAGCCTGCGGGCCGTTTCCATGGTGGTTTCGCACTCCTCCACCACGACGATGGAGGACGCGCAGTCCGAGGCGGACCGCCACATCCCCCCTTCCCGCTCCCACGGGCCGAAGAAACGGATATCCTCGTCCCAGGAAGGATGCAGTGCGCACAGGCGGTCCGGGCCGCCGTCCATGATGAAAATTCCTGGTGGAAGCATGGGTTGCCTTATGCTAACGTCCTGTTCATGCGTTTTTATCTTGCCGGCGGCGCGGTCCGCGACCTGCTCCTCGGCAGACCCCTTTCCGACCGGGACTACCTGGTCACGGACTGCGACAGGAGCGAATTCGCCCGTGCCTTTCCCGCAGCCCGCGAGGTAGGGCATGCCTTTCCGATCTTCTGGCTGGATAGGACGGAATTCGCCTTTCCCCGCTCGGATTCTCTTGTTGAGGAAGTACGATCCAGGGACCTGACTGTCAATGCGCTCCTGCTCGACGACGACGGCGAATTGTACTGCCATCCCCAAGGACTGGCCGACCTCCATGACCGCATCCTGCGCCCGGCCTCGCCCCGATCCATGCTCATCGATCCGTTGCGCGTGTTTCGGGCCGCCCGCTTCCACGCCCAGCTCCCGGACTTCATCCTTCATGACGAGCTTGTGGCCGCCATGGCCGAAATCCCGGCAACGGGGCTGCTGACGGGGCTTTCGCCGGACCGCGTCGGCAACGAGGTCCGCAAGGCGCTCCGAGCGCCCCGGCCGGGGAATTTCCTGCGCCTGCTCGCCCGGACCGGCTGCCTTGTTCCCTGGTTCGCCGAGCTGGACGGGGCGGACGAAATCCCGGCCGGACCGCCCGCCCACCACGACACCGACGTCCTGGAACACATCTGCCGAATCATGGACCGGCTGGCAGGCGATGAAACCGGCGCGTGGATGGGACTCTGCCACGATCTGGGCAAAACGCTGACCGACAAGGACAGGCTGCCCAGCCACCACGGCCACGACCGGGCGGGCATGCGCCCCGCCGGGGAACTGGCCGACCGCCTGCGCCTGCCCACGGTCCTCAGGACCGCCGGGATGAAGGCGGCCCAATGGCACATGATCGCGGCCCGATACGGAGAGCTTCGCCCCGGCACCAAGGTCGACCTGCTCATGGACGCTCATTTGTCCAGAATCCTGTCCCCGCTCTTCCGGCTCGCCCGTGCGGACCACGGAACCGACGACGAGGCACGCGCCGCCACTGACCTCCGGACCATCCTTAAAATCCGCCTGAGGCCCGAGGAAAGAAACCTGGGCAAGGAATCCGGCGACCGGCTTCGCCAATTGCGCGCCCTGGCCCTGAGCCGATCATGCCCCAAATAATCACGCTCGATTTTTGACAAAAATACGGCAAGCACGTAATGGCTTGTACATGGACACCCCCGTCTTTGGGGTGCCTTTGTTCATACAATCCACTGATCAATATGAGGATCAACAGATGAGACTCGTCACCCGCTCCGACTTCGACGGCCTTGCGTGCGCCACCCTGCTCAAACACCTGGGCGTCATCGACGACTATCTTTTCGCCCATCCCAAGGATTTGCAGGACGGCAAGGTGGAGGTGACGAAAAAGGACGTCCTGGCCAACGTGCCCTTTGTCGCAGGATGCGGGCTGTGGTTCGACCACCACACCAGCGAGACCGAGCGACTCGGGGACATAGAATTCGAAGGGGCCAGCAGGCCGCTGCCCAGCTGTGCCAGGGTCATCTACGAATATTACGGTGAAGACAAATTCCCGGATGCCTTCCGCGAATTCCTGGACGCCGTGGACAAGGTGGATTCGGCCGACCTGACGGCCGACGAAATCACCAACCCCACCGGCTGGATATTGCTCGGCTACATCATGGACCCGAGGACCGGGCTTGGCCGGTACAGGGACTTCCGCATCAGCAATTACCAACTCATGCTGGACATGATCGAATACTGCCGCATTCACACGGCCGAAAAAATCATGGAACTGCCCGACGTCAGGGAGCGGATCGACAAATATTTCGCCGAGGAAGAAAAATTCAAACGGATGCTCAGGGACAACGCCGAAATACACGGCAACGTGGTGGTGCTCGACCTGCGCGGCCAGGAACCCATTTACTGCGGCAACCGATTCATGATCTATACCCTGTTCCCGCAATGCAACGTGAGCGTCCGGGTCATCTGGGGCTTCAAGAAGCAGAACGTCGTGTTCACGGTGGGCCATTCCATCACGAACAAAACGAGCCGGTCGGACATCGGCGCGCTGATGCTCTCCTTCGGCGGGGGCGGCCACAAGACGGTGGGAACATGCCAGATCTCCGAGTCCGAGCAGTCCGAAATCCTCAAGAAAATCATCGAGCGCCTGAACGCGGACGGATAGCCCTCCGGCTCATTCCTTTCCAGCGGACGCCGAGCGCATCTCTTCAATGACCCGGACCACGGCCTCCCGGTTCCCGGCATAGACCCTGCGGCCGAACGACCGGATGACGTCTTCGACGTCCTTCAGCGCGGGCAATTCCGGGACATCGGGAAGGTTCAGGGCCTCAAAGTCCACGGAAGCGAAGAACATATCCTTGTCCAGATCCCCGCCCTCGGTGAGACTCATGCCGCCCATGATCTGTTCCCGCTCCTCCTGCTCGGGGTCCATCCCCTTGACGTACCGGAGGATGCCGGTGGTGGATATCTCGTCATTCACCTTATGGACTTCCTCGTTGATGATCCCGGCCAGCGCCCTGAGGCGAAGATAGTGGATGGTCAGCCGCTTCCTGCCCGGGGAGTCGGGATCGTCGAAATACCGACCGTTGCGATATTCGTCCACAACTTTCCGAAGCCGGTCGTAGGCCCTGAGAACGCATTTCTCGTACCGTTTTCCGAGGGTGAACGCGAAGGGAACCGGCACCGGCTTGTCCGCCTCCGCATCCTGCGGGAACGGAATGCGGGAAGGATCGACATTCAGAACGGCGTAGAACTCGCGGGCCGTGGCCTCGTCGAGGAGCAGCCGATGCAGCGCCGCGACGGCCCTGGTCAACTTGCCGACCATGAACCCGAAATCGGCGAC
Organism: Desulfovibrionaceae bacterium; assembly: GCA_015709315.1. Lineage (GTDB taxonomy): Bacteria > Desulfobacterota > Desulfovibrionia > Desulfovibrionales > Desulfovibrionaceae > Pseudodesulfovibrio. The sequence goes on along the minus strand of JACCQI010000003.1, from coordinate 159,237 downwards.
CATCTGCCCATAGGCCTTGATCATGTCCTCCAGGTTCTTTCGGGCACCGAAATAGGATTCCGCAATATCGGAAACCACGTCCTGATGCAATCCGTCGGCAAAATCCTTGATGTTCGACATGAAGCGTCCCCTGTTGCCAATTTCGTCCGGCAACATTCATATTTTCCTCCCAAATTCGTACATGGTCAACATATTTACGTTGATTCGACCGGCCAAACCCACTAAGGTGCCACCGTCAACATTGCCAATTGGGAGCGCTGAATGCTGCTGAACGAACACAAGAGCAAGCAACTTTTCCACATAATCGGGGTGCCCGTCCCTGCGGGCGAGGCCGTATTCCCCGGTGGGGAAGACGACTTCAAGCCCGAATTCCCGCTTCCATGGTTCCTGAAATCACAAGTGCTTTCCGGCGGCCGGGGCAAGGCCGGGGGCATCCTGCGGATCGACGATGCCGCCGATTTCGCCGACACGGCGCGCACCCTGTTCGCCCTCGACATCAAAGGGCATTTCGTGCCCTTCATCCGGGTGGAGCCGAAAGCTGACATCGCCCGCGAATTCTATCTTTCGCTGACCGTTTCCCGGGAACGGCGCTGCATCCTGCTCACCGTGGGCCGCCAAGGCGGCGTGGAAATCGAGAACCTGGGCGCGGACAACCTGCTGGTGCAGGAAATACGCCTGCCCGGCGGACCGGCTCCCAACCAGCTACGGGCCGCCTTCTTCCATCTCGGCCTGGACAGGGAACGGCTCGAGGATTTCGCCGCGCTGGTCACGGCCCTGTTCGAGGGCATGCTCTCCAAGGGACTGCTCATGGCCGAGATCAATCCCCTGATCATCACACCGGACAACACATTCGTCGCCCTGGACGGCAAGGTGGAGATCGACGACAACTACGCCGATCTCAACCCTGAAATGGAAACGTTCTACCAGCGCGAACACGCCTCGCCGGAGGAGAACACGGCCCGCGACGCCGGGCTTTCCTTCGTCAAGCTGCCGGGCTGGGTGGGGCTGATGGTCAACGGCGCGGGCCTGGCCATGGCCACCATGGACCTGCTCAACTTTTCCGGGCTTCCGGCCGCCAATTTCCTGGACCTGGGCGGCGGAGCCGACCAGAAACGGATGGAAACGGCCCTGGAACTGCTTTTCGGCGACAGGCGGGCCAAGGCGATCTTCATCAATCTTTTCGGCGGAATACTTTCCTGCGAGAAAGTGGCCCTGGCCATGAAGGACGCGCTTGGCGGCCGGTCGCCGCGCAAGCCCATCGTGGTCCGCATGTCCGGCAAGGACGCGGAGTCCGGGCTGGCCATCCTCGAAGACCTGAACGTGGACAACCTGCACATGGTCGGCAACATGCAGTCGGCCCTCCGCATCCTCGACACCCTGAAGCCCGCCGAAGAGCCGGTCATCGAATTCCCGGCCCCCATGGACCGGCCCGCGGGCAAACGCCCGGCGGACTGCGGCCACCTTTCCCGCGAGCGGTTCGACATCGGCCGCGACACGCCCATCCTGGTGCAGGGCATCACCGGCCGCGAGGGCCGGCTCCACACCCGGCTCATGCAGGAATACGGCGCCAACGTGGCGGCCGGGGTCACCCCGTTCAAGGGCGGCCGGGACGTGCTCGGCGTGCCTGTGTACAACTCCATCGCCGAGGCCGCGCGCAATCACGAAATCGGGGCCAGCATCATTTTCGTCCCGCCCCGCATGGCGGCGGACGCGGTGGCCGAGGCAGCGCTCAACGAGATTCCCTGGGCCGTGTGCATCACCGAGGGCATCGTCCAGCACGAGATGCTGGCCGCGTTCGAGCAGATCAAGCACTCCCCCACCCGGGTGGTCGGCCCCAATACGCCGGGCATCATCGTGCCCGGCCAGACCAAGATCGGCATCCTGCCCACCACGCCCTTCATGCCCGGCCCGGTGGCCGTGCTCTCCCGCAGCGGCACCCTGACCTACGAAGTGGCCTACCGGCTGACCTCGGCGGGCATCGGCCAATCCCTGTGCGTGGGAATCGGCGGCGACCCGTTCATCGGCATGAATTTCGTGGACATGTTCGAGATGATCCGCAACCACGACGAAACCCGCGCCGTGGTCGTGCTTGGCGAGATAGGCGGCAAGGCCGAGGAAGACCTGGCCGAATACGTCATGGCGACCGGCTTCGACAAACCGGTGGTCTCCTTCATCGCGGGCCAAACAGCGCCTCCGGGCAAGCGGCTCGGCCATGCCGGGGCCATCCTGGAAAAAGGCGGCACCATCGATTCCAAGCTCGAAACCATGTGCAAGGCCGGATTCGCGGTCTGTCCCAGCCTGGGGGCCGTCGCCAAGATGACCGCCGACGTTCTGAAATAAAAGAGGTTTTTTGTGAAGGTACTGCTTCTCGACCTGGGCAAGATCATGCGCGGCGGCCAGCGCCAGGTGTTTTATCTGGCACGCCATCTGACGCGCACCCCCGGCTTCACGCCGCTGGTGGCGGTGCCCAAAAACGCTCCGCTCATCGCCCTGCTCAAAGAGGCGAATCTCCCGTTCACGACCCTGCCCTCCTCCTGCGACTACAACCCGCTCAACACGCTCAGGCTCAGAAGCGTCATCAAATCCTTCCAGCCCGACATCGTGCATACCAATGACGCCAAGGGGGCTTCCCTGGCCGCCTTAGCCAAAAAGATGTCCCGCGCGTTCAAGCTGGTCCACAGCCGCCGGGTTTCCTACCGGCTCAAGCCGGGCTGGAGCAAGAAGAAATATCTGCACGGCGACGCCGTGGTGGCGGTCAGCCGCGAGATCGAAGACGTGCTGGTGTCCTGCGGGGTCCCCAAGGAAACAACCAGCACCATTCACAGCGGCATCGACGCCTCCATGTACCCCGTGGAGAGCCGCAGGCATCCGGTCCTGACCATCGGGGCCGTGGGCGCGCTCAGCGAGCAGAAGGGATTCGAGGTCCTCATCGAGGCCCTGGCCCATCTGAAGGGCGACCCGTCCATGCCCGACTGGCAATGCATGATCGCGGGCGACGGGCCGCTGCGGCAGGAACTCAAGCACCTGGCCGAGGAACTCGACCTGGCCCGGAGCATACTGTTCCTGGGCTACCGGGACAGCCGCGAAGTCCTGCCCGAAATGGACATCCTGACCATCCCGTCCATCGACGGCGAGGGGTCCAACGCGGTCATCAAGGAAGGCTGGGCCACGCACACCCCGGTCATCACCTCGGATTTGCCCTCCAACCTGGAACTCGTCACCCACGAGCACGACGGCCTGGTCTTCCGCAACCGAAACGCAGCGGAACTCGCCTCGGCCATCGTCCGGGTCGCCACGGACCCGGACCTGGCCCGGACCCTGGTGGAACGCGGTGCCGAATCGGTCACGCGCTACACGGACCAAACCATGGCGGAACAGTACGTCGCCCTGTACGGCCGGTTGCTCGGCCGGACCGAATGATCACGGCCTGATCGCCCATATCACTTGAATTTCCCATCCAGGATCAGATGGGAGAAATACCCCGTCACAAAGGCCGCGTAAAACGGCACGAAGGGAACCATGCCGTTCTCCGCCTGCATGAGCAGCGGAATGGCCAGTATGGGAACCGGCACCAGAAGCATGGCCCACCAGGTATGCGTCCATCCCCGATGGGCCCCCACGGCAGGCAGCATGGAAAACAGCCCGAACCAGGCGGCCCAGACATACAGCCCACGGATGATCAGGGCCAGGTCGATGACCACGAACACCGCGTAATACAGGTTCTGGCCCTTGGAGTTGGTGTCCACGTCCGGAAACAGCGCTCCGAGCAGGCAAAAGCCGATCAGCCCGGCGGCCATGAGCGGGTCGAAGACCATCCAGCCGAGCAGGATGGCTCCCACCACGCCCATGATGCCGAAAAAGAGTCCTCCGGCGAGGTGTCCGCGATAGTCAGGCATATGTTGTCGGCTGGATGAAGGCTAGGCGCACACGCTGCGCAGGATGAACCGACGGGTTTCGTCGTAAAGACCGGGGACGTCGTAGGGCGTCAGAAAGCGGGTACGGACCGCGCCCACGATGCTGGCATAGATCAAAAACGCCGTCTGCGTGACCGGGATTTCCGCAATGGAACCGTCCTCGATCCCCCTGTTCAAAAATTCCTCTATCATGTCGATGAGCCGCCTGAACTTGGCGCCGATCCTCTCCCTGTCCAGGTCGGGATTGTCGTCGCTGAAGGGCGAACAGCGGATCATGGTCGGGAACGTGGTCTTGTTTTCCAAGGTGAATTCGAGATATCCCTTGATGAACTCGCCCAAAGCGTCGCAACCCGTGACGCATCCGGCCGTCTTTTCGCGGAGATCGGCTATCATGGTGTCGATGACCTCGCTGCCCGCCGCCATGAACAGATTTTCCTTGGAATCGTAATAGTGAAAGACCAGCCCGGAAGCCACACCCGCCTGTTCGGCAACCATTTTCATGGTGGTTCCGGCATACCCGCAACGCGCGAATATCTCCTGTGCGGCCAGCAGGATCTTGTCTTTCTTGGTCATCAAGTCTCTCCCCCTCGACTGGGCTCGTCTTGTTCGATATCTGCCACTGCTTAGTACGACACGCATTTGATTTCAATAAATAAATTCTCCCGCCTGTCCCAATGAAAAAGGCGGCGATCAACGTCGCCGCCCTTTCATGCATTTCAAGGCCGGGCTACATGGCGTCGGACGCCTGCAACTCCTCGATCTGCTTGTCGATTTCATTTTTCAGCCGCTCGGGCAGCCCCATGATGTCGGTATTCAGGAAGCCGCGCACGATGGTGGAGGTCGCCTCGTCTTCGTCCAGCCCGCGAGCCATAAGATATTCGATCTCCTCCTGGGCGATCTTGCCCACCGACGCCTCGTGGGAAAGCTCCACGCCCTCCACGGTGCCGTCCAACTCGGGAATGGCCCAGATGCGGCCTCCGCCGAGGATAAGCCCCTGACATTCCAGGTGGCCCTTGCTCGGCACGTGGTGGGCGGCGATATGCCCGCGATTGATGATGGTGCCGCCCGAGGAGATGGTCCGGGCGATGATCTCACACCGGGTGTCCGGGGCGTTCATGACGACGCGGTTGCCCATGTCCAGAAGGGAGCCTTCGGTGGCCACCACCACGGAGTTGAAGCGGGCCACGGAATCCGGGCCGTTCAGCTCGATGGAGGGGTACATCTGGAGATCCTTGACCGGCTTGAGCAGCACGTAGTTGGACAGGAACTTGCCGCCCTCCTCCACCACCCCTGCGGAACGGGGGCGGACAGCCACGCTGTCGGACCAATTGTGGACCATGGTAAAGGTCAGGGAGGCGTTCTTGTTGACGAAAAATTCGGAAATGCCGAGGTGCGCGCCGGATTTGGTGCCGTGGGCCACGGAACAGCCGGTGATGATGTGCGCCTCGGCCCCCTCCTCGATGATAATGACATTATGGACATTCTGCCCCACCTGCTCGGACTTGAGCATCAGGCAGGACTGGATGGGGTCCTTGATCTTGGCGCCGGCCTTGACCCGGATAAAATACCCGCCGTGCAGGTTGTCGTGGGCGGACTTGGTGAACTCGTCCTTGTCCGGGTCGATCAGGGTCCACATGTATTCCTTGAGACCGTCGTACTTCTTCATGGCGTCCTTGATGTCCATGATCTCGACGTTCTCGTCCCTGGACTGGCAATGGACCGAGGACTGGTCCATCTGCAAGAACGAGGCGGAACGGGTGGACAGGTCGGTGACCACGCCCGCCATGAGGAGCTGGTCCTGGTCTTCGCTGGACAATTCGTGCAGGTCGCTGATGGCTTCCTGGCGCACGCCGTCAAACTTGAAATCCTTGAGGTCGACTTTGCTCATATTCGGTCTCCATGCGGAGTTGCTAGTTCATGCAGCGGACGCATTCCTGGTAGCCGTGCTGCCGGATGTGGTCCAGAATGTCCCTGGGGCGGCCTTCGCAGCACAGATGGCCCTGGTACAGGACCTGGCCCCGGTCGGCGTTGACGTAGTCCAGGATGTAGCCGGTATGGGTGATGATAAGGCCGGCGGTCTTGGTCCGCGCCTTGCGCTCCTTGAGGCTCATGTCCGACGACAGGTCCGGGGACAGGTCGAAGTTGCCGTCCAGGACGTCGCGCGCCACCCGGCCCACCAACTGCATGTTTTCCATGTCCACCCCGGACTCCGGCTCGTCGAAGAGCACCAGGTCGGGCTGCTGGGCCATGAGCTGGAGCAGCTCGGACCGCTTGATCTCGCCGCCGGAAAAACCGTCGTTGATGTCGCGGTCGAGGAATTCGGTCATGTTCACGGTCTCGGCCAGCAGGTCGGGGTTCACGGCCCCCCGGCGGGAACACATCCGCACCAGATGCCGGGTCCGCAGGCCATGGATGGTCGGCGGGCGCTGGAAGGACATGCCGATGCCCAGCCGGGCGCGCTCGTACATGGGCGCGTCGGTGATGTCTCGGCCCTTGAACAGTATCCTGCCCTTGGTGACCTCGTATCCGGCAAAGCCCATGAGGGACATGAGCAGGGAAGTCTTGCCGGAGCCGTTGGGACCGAACAGTATGAATGTTTCCCCGTCGTTTATTTGAAGATTGATCCCCTTGAGGACCTCTTTGTCGCCAATGTTGACATGCAGATCTTCGATGGTCAGCATCTCTTTCCTCGCTTTGAATCGTTTCGCAACAGGCTCAATACTTAAGCACGCCCCGGAAGTCCAGAGAATGATATGGGGCTTGCCCCTTCGAGGGGATTGGATATACTCGGTTCGACCAAAGGGAGTCTAAATGGCAAAAAAGCGTATAACCGACCTCGGCGATCTCAAACAGATCAAGTTCAAGAAGGAAAAAGAAGATATCTATTCCCTTCCTTACGAAAAGAAAAATGAGGCCCCGGAAGAAAAAGTCAACCCCCCGGAAGGGCCTCGGGAAGAGGAAATGTTCCTGAACGCCATGCAGGGCGTCAAACGGATGGACGGCAGCACCGGGCGGCAGATCGCTCCCAAGCCGAAAACGCCCGCGCAAACGCCGGTTTCGCCCGAGGACGAGGCGCGCCGCGACCTGGAGCGCTTCATACGCGGCGAAATCGAATTCGAGCTCGAATACACCGACGAGTTCCAGTACGGCTACGTGCGCGGGCTGGACATCAAGACCTTCCAGCAGCTCAAATCCGGCAGCCTGAGCGTGGCCGCCCACCTGGACCTGCACGGCATGACATCGGACCAAGCCCAGGAAAGCCTGCTCTTCTTCATTAGGGAGAGCTACCTGCAAGGCCACCGCTGCGTGCTGGTGGTCACGGGCCGGGGCCGCAACTCGCCGGGCGGCCAGTCCGTGCTCAAATCCGAAACCGGCACCTGGCTGACCAAGGACCCCCTCAGGCGGGTGGTCCTGGCCTACTGCACCGCCCAGCCCAAGGACGGCGGGGCCGGGGCCGTTTACGTCCTGCTCAGGCGGCATAAAAAGGCCCAGGGCAAGGTGCGCTGGGACATCATGCCCGGCCAGGACGGCTGACGCACGCGCAGGGAAGACAAGGGAGCCGACATGACGGACGAACTACGCAAGGCCGGCTGACCCGGACGCCGAAGAAAAACCCCCGCCCTTCCGGACGGGGGTTCGTTTTCTCAAGCGGGTGCCGCCGCGGCCTCCTCGGCCGGAGCACGTTCCGTTTGGCCGCCCGCACCGGCCATTTCCTTGGCCACGGCCAGTTCCTCGGGCGAGAATATCTTGTTGATGTCGATGATGATGATGAACTGATCGTTCTGCCGCCCCATACCCTTGATGTACTCGGCATTGATGGCCGCGCCCATCTTGGGAGCCGCCTCGATGGTGTCCGGAGTCATCTCGAAGACCTCGCGCACCGAGTCCACCAGCGCACCCATGACCGTGAACTCCCCCTCGAACTCGATCTCCACGATGATGATGCAGGTATCGACCGTGTCTTCGCCCTGGCTCATTCCCAGCTTGAGGCGCATGTCCACCACGGGCACGGCGTGCCCGCGCAGGTTGATGACGCCGCGCATGAATTTCGGAGTCCGGGGTATCTTGGTGATGGAGGTCAACTCCAGCACCTCGCGCACCGTGCCGATATCCAGGGCGAAGATCTCCTTGCCCAGCGTAAAGGTCAGGAACTGATTGATATCCTTCAACGCTTCATCAATCATGGCAACCCCCTGTACTCGTTTCACCGTTCACACATGGCCGTCACGCCGCCCCACCCCCTGTCCGCCAAGGGGAAAAGGATGGCCGTACAATCTCGCTTCATACCCTTCCAGTATACGCCGGGCCGTAAAAAAACCATTATAATTCCCCTCGGGGAGACCGCACCGCCCCTCTGCCTTCCCATGGATATAATTATCAAAAAATGCACGTCATTGAATTTTTCCGCAAAAAAGCATTGACAACCAAACCGCTCGCGGATAGTTACTCACTTCGCGTCGGGATGTAGCGCAGTCTGGGAGCGCACTTGAATGGGGTTCAAGGGGTCGGAGGTTCAAATCCTCTCATCCCGACCAAACGAAGAAATACCCCGGCGAGCCGATGAAATACTCGGCCCGCCGTTTCTTCGAAGCTCTTTGTAAAGACGCAAGTCACACAAGCCGCAACGCGGCGACCGAAAAGCTTTTCAGCTTGGGTTGCCGTAACCGCAAGGCGCGGGGCACGCAGATGTAGCCTGACTACTCCAAGTGGCCCGGAACGCAGCGGATGCGGTGACCCAAGCTGAAAAGCTGCTGTAGCTCAATCGGTAGAGCGCGTCCTTGGTAAGGACGAGGTAGGCGGTTCAATCCCGCCCAGCAGCTCCATATATTAAAAAGAGTCGCCCTTCTTCACGAAGGACGGCTCCTTTTTTTTGCGTTCCCCCCCCTCAAGCAACCGTCTGCCCTCGCACCGCCCCTCCGGCCGGCGGCCGAAACAACACACGCTTCCAGAAAACCCGGCCAATGCCGTTTCATATGGCTAATGCCTGCTCCCGCTACAACCCGGATACATGCCCGCCAAGACGCCCGCTCCCCTTCGATAAGCCGATATGCACTTTCTACAAAAAACTTGCATTCAAATTAAAATAATGATTGTAATACAATCAAATAAATAAAACGGAGAGGATGAACCCGTGACGAAAAAACTTTATTTCAGCATTGCTTGCTTGACCCTGCTGTTGTTCGGTCTCTTTGGATGCATGTCTTCCATGTCGACCGGCTCAAGCGAGGCCAAAACCACGGCGACAGGGTCCGCCGGAGGTGCGACCAGCCAAAACGCCAACGCCGGGTTGGAAATGTGCTCCCAATCGTTGGGAACCTTGGCAATCTTCGAAGACCAGTCCGAATCCTGGTACCAATACCTGACGCAGGACCTGCGCCTGCCGTCCACCGTCCCGGTGCTTCGCCTGCTGGCGCAGCAGTCGAACTGCTTCGTCGTGGTCGAACGCGGCAAAGCCTTCAAGCAGATGTTGCAGGAAAGGGAATTGGCCCAATCCGGCGAAATGCGGACAGGCTCCAATTTCGGCAAGGGGCAGATGGTGGCGGCCGACTATACGGTTACCCCTTCCATCACCTTCAGTTCCAGTGACACCGGCGGCGCGGGCGTCGCCATCGGCGCGCTGTTCGGGTCCGTTGCGGGTTCCGCCGCAGGCGGTCTCAAAACCAGCGACGCCAGCACCCTGCTCACGCTCATCGAAAACCGCTCGGGCGTTCAGCTTGCCGCGGCCGAGGGCAGCGCGCGGAACACGGACTACAACCTGCTCGGCGGCATCTTCGGAAGCCACGCGGGCGGCTCCGTCGGCGCGTACTCCAAGACGCCCGAAGGCAAGGTGATCGTCGCGGCATTCACCGATTCCATGAACAACCTCATCAAGGCGGTCAAGTCGTACAAGGCCCAAAGCGTCAGCGGCGGCTTGGGAGCCGGCGGCAACCTGGGCGTCCAGGGCGGACAGCAGGCGATGGCCGCGGGCAACGTGTACCAGGGCGTCATGATCGAGAGGACGTTCAACACGGCGACGCAGCAGTATGATTATTCCGTGGTGACCCAGGACAGGGCCAAGACCTTCACGTTCAGCAGCCCCAGAAAGATCCCCTACAAGAACGACTTGATCCAGTTCTCCGCTCCCAACGATCGAATCGACGAAGGGTCCATCAAGCTCATCGAAAGGCAGTACGTGCAGAAATACTGGCAATAGGCTCGGCGCCGCCTGCGAGCCGCCGATCCGACAAGACAACAAAAGGCCGACCGGGGTACCCCGGTCGGCCTTTTGTTGTGGATGCAACGCTCCCTACCCGGAACTGTTCACTATGGAGCCAAGTTGGTCGGCCACAAGGTCGGCCAGCAGCTTTTCCAGGGAATACTCCGGGGTGGACGGCATACGCACCTGGGCGGCCTTGTCCAGTATCTGGGCCTGGCTCTGCAACTGAATTTCCTGTGACTGGAGACTGTTCTCCTTGGACCCGTACATGTCCAGGATGGACTCCATCTCGCTTTTGAGGCTCTGCACATACGCGAGTTGCGTGGCCCGCGTGCCTTCCACGCCGAGGTCCGTGCCGTCCAGATCGGACCAGTTCACGCCGCTCGCCGGGTCGTCCACGGAGTGGAAGGTGATGTTGAAGCCGCCGCTGGCGCTGGACTGGATATGCACGTTGCCGTTCGCGTCGATCTGGTTGGTGTCCCACTGGGAGGAATCCAGCACCGCGATGCCGTTGTAGTCCGCACCGGACACGGCCCCGGTGATCTTGTCGCGCAAGGCGTCGAAATCGGACTGGACCACCGAGCTGGTTCCGTCCAGCTCGCCGGAATTGATCCGGTCGATCATGTCCTCCATGTCGTCCAGGGCGTCGACGATAGTCGCCATCTCCGTTCGGGCCACGCCCATCATGGCGGCGGCCTCGCCCACGTTGCGCGACGCCTGGCGCACCGCCTGGGAATCCGCCCGCAGGGTGCCGCTCATGGCGTTCTCGAACGGATTGGTGAAGATGGTGGCATGAACGGGCCCGCCCAGCATGAGGCTACGCAGGTCGCGCCCCAATGCAGATGCCCCGAACAGATGGTTGGTCAACATGTCCTGATCAAGCAACTGCTGGGAATAATTAAAAATCAATGTTTTTTCGATATCCGTCAATGCCATGGCGTCTCCCGGACAATGCATAAAATTGTCCAAAAGCGTTATCGACGGCCAACGCACTATCTTTAGGGTTGATATCGGTCGATCAAAGAAAAGGCCGACGCGAGGCCGGCCTTTGAACAGGAAGCGAATCGATTTCTACTGAACGAACTCGGACATCTTGGTGAACACCTCGTGGCCGCCGTCGTAGCGCTCCACGTCGAGCACGTCCTGAAGCTTGTCCACCTGCTTTATCATCTGGTCGAGCCGTCGGTCCGCATCGACCAGAAGCCAGATCTTGCTCGTGCCGCCGCCATTGACCGGCATGCAGGCGATGCCCTCCACATTGTACGCCCGGCGTGCGAACAGGCCGCAGATATGGGACATGACGCCGGGATGGTTCCTCACGGACAATTCGATGACGGTATGCTTACACATGTTTCTCACCTCCGATCATTTCGGAATTGGCGGCTCCGGGGGGAACCATGGGATACACGGCCTCCTCCACGCCCACGGGCACGTGGATCAGGGACGGGCCGGGTTCGGCCAGGGCCTCGGCCAGGGTACGGGCCGGATCGTCGCTCGTTCCCAGATCATGGGTCTTGATGCCGAAACCCTCGGCTATCTTTAAGAAATCCACGCTTCTGGAGTACTCGGACGCGGTGTAGCGCTTGCCGTAGAAAAGATCCTGCTGCTGGCGGACCAGACCGAGCGCGTTGTTGTTGGTCAGGATGATCTTGATCGGGATGTCGTACTCCATGGCCGTGGCCAGGTCCTGGATGTTCATCATGATCGACCCGTCGCCCGTAAAGCAGAGAACCGGACGGTCCGGCGCGGCCAGGGAAGCGCCCAGGGCGGCGGGCATGCCGAAACCCATGGTGCCCAGCCCGCCGGAAGTCAGCCAGGAACGCGGCGCGCTGAACGGATACACCTGGGCGGTCCGCATCTGGTGCTGGCCCACGTCGGTGCAGACAACGGCATCCCTGCCCGCCAGTTCCGCGGCCTTGAGGATGACGCCGTAGGGCGAGGCCGGGTCGTCGGCCTCGGGGACGATCATGGGATGGGCCTCCCGGAGCGCCTGGATACCGGCTTTCCATTCCGTGCGGGCCTTCTCCTCGACCAGAGGCAGCAGCGCGCGCAGGGAATCGGCCACGTCGCCGGTCACGGACGCGTTGGCCGTCTTGATCTTGTCCAGCTCGCTCGGATCAATGTCCATATGCACGATCTTGGCCTTGGGGCAGAACTCCGGGACCTTGCCTGTGGCCCGGTCGTCGAAGCGGACGCCGACGGCCACCAGCAGGTCGCATTCCTCCAGGGCCATGTTCGTGTACCGAGCCGCGTGCATGCCCAGCATGCCGATGTTGAGCGGGTGGCCGGAGGGCATGATGCCCAGCCCCATGAGCGTCATGGCCGCCGGGATGCCGCCCTTCTCGGCCAGCTCCCTGGCAAAATCGGCGGAACCGGACTGGATCACGCCGCCGCCCAGGTACAGGATGGGCTTTTCGGCCCGGTTGATCATGGCCGCGGCCCGCTTCACCTGATTGGGAATCAGCTCGGTGCCGGGTTCGCGCACGCCGAGTTCGGGCCACTCGTCGAATTCCACCTCGGCCGTCTGGACGTCCTTGGGCACGTCGATGACCACGGGACCGGGACGGCCGGAGGCCGCGATGCGAAACGCGGCGGGGATGATGTCCAGCAGGTCCTCGGCGGACCGGACCAGGAAATTGTACTTGGTGATGGGCACGCTCAGGCCGTAGGTGTCCACCTCCTGAAAGGCATCGGTGCCGATCATGGAAAGCGGCACCTGGCCGGTGATGCAGATGATGGGGATGGAGTCGAGCTTGGCGTCGGCAATGGCCGTCAGTGTATTGGTCGCGCCCGGCCCGGACGTGGCGAAAAAGACCGCGGGCCGTCCCGAGACGCGGGCTATGCCCTGGGCGATGAACCCGGCCCCCTGCTCGTGCCGGGTCAGAATATGCCGGATGCCGGACCGGCCAAGGGCGTCATAGAGCGGCAGGTTCGCGCCGCCGGGAATCCCGGCAATGGTCTCGATTCCTTGCCGTTCCAACAAGTTGATGATGATTTCCGCACCAGTCATTTTCATTTCGGGCCTCCTGTTCGGCCCCGTGTTCACGTCTGGCGGGAATTGAATGAAAAAACCCCCGCCGGTACGCACCGACGGGGGTTGTCACATTCGCTTGAATCTATCCCGCTATGGCGCGTCCCACAAGACACCACCTACTACTACGTCTACTACGACGCATACGTCGGCCACGACTAGGCCGGCGGGAAGGATGGAAATGGTGTTTTCAACGCGCAACATGGGAAAATCCTTTCGTTCGTTAGGAATTCAACTAGTCGGGTCGCAAAAAAAGGTCAAGGGTTTTCCCGATAAAAAGGCATTACTTGTCTTTCTTACCCGCCGGATAGGAAGATGTACCGACCACCCGGACAAATCAGGTTTCAACCGCGTACGCCCGGCTACAGACGGTCCACGGCCAGCCAGAAGGCGACGGCCCCGACAAACAGGCGGACCACGTGGCCGACATGGAAATGATAGCCCCAGTCAATGGCGAACATGGCCGTCACCGCCACCAAAAAGCCCGCGATAATGAACTTCCGCCATATGTTCAGCCGCAACAGATTCATGCATTTCTCCCGCAAAAAAGGGTTACGGAGATACCGTAACCCTTTTGTTTTCATGGCTCAACAGTTTTCAGGAACGAATCCTATTTCTTGGCGGGCTTCTTTTTGGCCGCCGTCTTCCTGCGGCTCGTCTTCTTCCCGTTGTCATCCTTGCCGTAGGCGATAAGCTGGTCGGCCAGCTCCCGGAGCTTGTCGTCCACCAACCGGTTGACGGTATTCTTGGGATACCCGGTCTTGCCGCGCACGCCCGCCTTCACGCCGGTCAAGATCTCGATGCCTTCGTCAATGGTCCTGACGGCCCAGATGTGGAACGTGCCCGCCTTGACGGCCTCGATCACCTCGTCGCGCAACATCAGGTCCTTGACGTTGGGATACGGAATCATCACGCCCTGCCTGCCGGTCAGGCCCGCGTTCTTGCAGCACAGGTAAAAGCCTTCGATCTTCTGGTTCACCCCGCCGATGGGCTGGACCTCGCCGTACTGGTTCACCGAGCCGGTAACGGCCACGTATTGCCGGATGGGCTTGCCGGACAGGCTCGACAACAGCGCATACAGTTCGGTGGAGGATGCGGAATCGCCGTCGATGCCGCCGTAGGACTGCTCGAAGGCGATGGAAGCGGCCAGGGACAGGGGCTTGTCCTGGGCGAACCGGTTGCGGAGATACCCGGACAGGATAAGCATGCCCTTGTTGTGGGTCGGCCCGGACATGTCCGCCTCGCGCTCGATGTTGATGATGCCCTCCTTGCCAAGCGCCGTGACCGCCGTAATGCGGGCGGGCTTGCCGAACATGTAGTCGCCCAGCGAATACACGGCCAGCCCGTTGACCTGGCCCACGACCTCGCCGTCCGTGTCCACGAACAGGCTGCCCCGGTCGATCATCTCCTGGATGCGCTCCTCCACCTGGTTGGAGCGGTACACCTTGGCGTCGATGGCCTCCTTGACATGCCGGTCCGTGACCACGTCCGCCCCGGCCAGCCCGGCAAAGTAGTTGGCCTCGCTCAACAGGTCGGCCATGGCCGGAAAGGCCGTGGATATCTTCTCCTGGCGGCCCGACCAGCGCACCGCCTCCTCCATGACCGAGGCCACGCCTTCGGCGGCAAAGGGCCTCAGGCCGTCCTTGTCCACTTCCTTGCGGATGAAGCGGGCCACCTGCTGCACGGACTCGCCGGTGACGTCCATGCTCGACGCGTAGTCCGCCCGGACCTTGAATATCTTGGGCACGTCCTCGTCGTAGTGCTTGAGCAGCGAATAGAGGTACGCGCTGCCGAGCACCACCACCTTCACTTCCATATCCACGGGTTCCGGCTTCAGGCCGGTGGCGCTGATGAAGTAGTACGGATCAAAGGTCTCGATCTCGATCTGCTCGGTCTTGAGCGCCCGTTTCAGGGTCTGCCACACCCCCGGCTCCATGATGGCGTCCATGAGGTTGATGACCAGATACCCGCCGTTGGCCTTGACGAAGGAACCGGCCTTGATCTTGGTATAGTCCGTGTGCCAGCCGCCGTTGCGGTCCATGACGCGCTCGATGGAGCCGAACAGGTTGCGGTAGGTGGGATAGGACTCCACGATCACCGGCGACCCCTCGGTCTCGGAATTGTCCACCAGCAGGTTGACCTTGTACGGGTGGAACACCATTTCCGGCGACGGGCCGGGCATCATCAGGCCGGGGATGGGTCCCTGCTTGGCGCCTGCGCCCAGGGTCTTGATGGGTTCCAGGTCCTCGACCATGTTTTCCAGCATGGAGTCCAGGTACTGCAACACCTTGTCGTCGTCATAGGTCTCTCGGAGCGGCTTCAGGATATCCTGGGCCATGGCCATGAACATGAGGCGATCAACCTCGTCGTTCTTTTCGCCGACCTCCTTTTGGAGGGACTTCAGATCCTGCACAATCTGGTCAATTTCTTCTTTTAATTCCAAACGCTTATCTCGGAGCCGCTCAAACTCTTCGCGGGGGAAGCGACTGTTCTCGACCAGCTCCTCCAGCTCGATCATGCGCTTGGGCTCGCCGTCCACCAGCGGGACCACGTCCGGCCGCTGGATGGGGCCCATCTGCATGCGAACCACCACCAGGCCGGTGTCCTTCACCTGGTCCTCGATGGCCTTGTAGAAACTCATGACCTTTTTCTCGTGGGCCTCGGCGATCTGGTTCTTGCGGTTGATGTACTCCTCGCTCTCGAAGAGCTGGGGGACCTCCCGCTTTATGACGTCCAGGCAGTTCTGCATGTCCTTCTTGAACCGCCCGCCCTGCCCGGGCTTGAAGCGGAGCATGATCGGCGCTTCCGGGGTCTTGAAATTGTTGACGTAACAGAGGTCGCACGGCGGCTCCTTCTTGTCCGTCATCTCTTCGAGCAGCCGCTTCACCGTGGCCAGGCGGCCCAGGCCGGGCTCGCCCGTGACGAATATGTTGTACCCCTGCTTGAGCATCCCCACGCCGAAACGAAACGCCTCGACGCCACGCTGCTGGCCGATGATCTCGGACTGCGGCTCGATGTCGTCGGTCGTCTTGAACGACAGTTGGCCTGGACTGAGCGTCCACTTGAGCTTTTCAACGGGGACTTCGTATGTGGTTTTCTTTTTGGCCATTCGGCACCGCCTTTATTAACGGATAATATTGATTCGCTGCCCGATCTGCGAAACGCACTTGGGCAGGCGCACGGTGAGCACGCCGTCCTTGAAGGCCGCGTCGACCTCGTCCGTCCGAATGATGCAGGGAAGGCGTAATTCCTTGCGGAATGTCCGCATGCTGCGGACCCCGCCCCGTTTGTCGGCATATTCGGCTGAAATTATCAGCCGCCGCTCGAGCACGGACACCCTGACATCGTCGGGATTCATGTTGCCCAGCTTCAGCCGGACGACCAACACGTCACCCTCTTCCCTGAGATCGAGATCTCCGGCAATGCGGCAAAACATGACCGGGAGATCGAAGTCGGAACACAGCTCGTCGAACAGACGGTCCATCTCGCTTCGCATGCGTGCGATCTCGCCTCTGCTCCAATGTTTCAGATCAGCCATGAAACCATTCCTCCTGAACAATGTCTTACATGCGAATCCATCAAGATGAAAGGAGGTTATACGCTATCACAAATGCCGAAAAAAGAACAAGGGGGCCGCCGGATACCGGCCGCCCCCCATTGCTTCGGAAAAACGGGCACTGCCCTACAGGTTTCGAAACAGATTCGATACGGCCAGGATGACGAATCCGGTGGAAACGAGCCAAAACGGCCTGATCATATCCTCCAGCACGGGTACGGACATGACGTCGATCTGGATAAGAATGCCCAGGACTCCAATGATGACGCCCACTATCCAGGTGATCAACTGCGGTGCGCTCAGGTTCATGTATTAACGCTCCAATTCATTTCTTTAGGGTTGCGATCTACTCGGAATTCCTCACGAACGACTCGGCTTCCGCTTGGGGAAGCGGCTTCGAGTACAGATAGCCCTGACCGTAATCGCATTGCAATGAATAAAGCAAGTCCCTTTGGCGCTCCGTCTCGATGCCCTCGGCCACCACGCGCAACCGCAGGCTGTGCGCCATGTTCACGATGGCGCGGACGATCTCGATGTTTTCCGGCGCCGATTCCATCCTCTGGACGAAACTGAGGTCCACCTTGAGCTGGTCCGTGGGAAACTTCTGCAAATAACTCATGGAGGAATACCCGGTGCCGAAGTCGTCGATGGACAGCAATACTCCAAGTTTTTTTAATAAATTCAACTGGTTGACAGACTTGACCGCGTCCAGCATGACGACCGTTTCAGTGATTTCCAGCTTGAGGTGCCGGGCGGGCAGCCCGGTCTTGTCCAGAATATCCTCCACGGTGGCGGGCAGGGTCGAATCCGCGAACTGGCGGGCGGAGATGTTGACCGCGACGTTCAGCTCCCGGGCTATGGCGTATTTATCGCGCCACTCGACCATGATCTTGCAGGAGTTCTCCAGGATCTGCCGTCCAAGCTCGACGATCAGCCCGCTCTCCTCGGCCACGGGGATGAATTTACCGGGACTGACCATGCCCAGGGCCGGGTGGTTCCACCGCGACAGCGCCTCGAACCCGTACAGGGTGCCGTCGGCCAGGTTGACGATGGGTTGGAAGAACGGCTCGAACTCCCTGGCCTTCAAGGCGCGGTTGAGGTCCTGCTCCATGGCCAGGACGTTGACCGTCCCTTCCCGCAGGCTCGGCTTGTAGGCGACGATATGGTTCCTGCCCCGCTTTTTGGCCACGTTCATGGCCACCTGGGCGTTATTGACCATCTCCTCGGGATCGGACTCGCCGCCCGAGGCGATATCGTAGCCCATGCTGGCCGAAATGAGAAAATCGGTGCCGTCAACGTCCACGGGGGTCTTGAAGCATTCGGGAACCGCATTGATAAGGTCGCGGATGTCCGTCTTGCGGGCTGTGCCTTCGATCAGCACGCCGAACTCGTCGCTGCCGAGCCGGGCCACCGTGTCCGCCGGACGTATGGATTTCTGCAGGTTCACGGCAATGCCCACCATGAGCTTGTCGCCGATGGCATGCCCGTAATTGTCGTTCACTGCCTGGAACCTGTCGAGATTGATGTACAGAACAGCGAACCACTCCCCGCCCCTGGCGCAGCGCTCGGCCGCCTGGCCCACGCGGTCCCCGAAAAGCGTCCGGTTGGGCAGGCCGGTCAGGAAATCATGGAGGGCCGTGTGCTTCAACTGCCACTCCATGCTCTTCCTATTCGTGATGTCGCGCATGGACACGCGGATGCCCAGGTCCTCGCCCTCGTCGGAATGAATGAGATGCTTGACCATGCTCAACCATCTGAGCTTGGCCCCCTTGTCGCTGATCCTGAAGTCCAGACTCTTCTCATCGTCCAGGGTTCCGTCATCCATAAAATTGACCCAGCCCGCGAGGTCGTCCCGATGGATGATGCGCTCCATAAGCTCCGGAGCTTCCGAAAACTCCTCGGGAGCATAGCCGCTGATCCGCTCGCAGGACGGAGAGATGTAATGGATGCTCCCGTCCGGGGCGAACCAGGTTTCCCAGTCGTAGTTGTAGTCCGCGACCATGCGGTAGCGCTGCTCCGACTCCCTGAGCGCGGCCTGGGACGCCTCAAGCTCGGCAACCGTGGCTTCAAGCCGCTGGGTCGTTTCCTCCAAGGAGCGTTTCTTCCGGTGCAGCTCGGCGAAGATGTTCACCTTCCCGCGCAACACCTCGGGTTCGACCGGCTTAAAGAGATAGTCCACCGCGCCCAGTTCGTAGCCGCGAAAGACGTGCCGCTGCTCTTTGCTGATGGCCGTGATGAATATGATGGGGATATGCCTGGTGGACTCCGAGCTGCGCATTTCCTCGGCCAACTCGAAACCGTTCATGCCGGGCATCATGACGTCGAGCAGGGCCACGGCGTAATCGTGATCCGCCATGCTCTCGAGGGCTTCCGACGCGGAAAGAGACTGCACCAGATTGATATCCTGCCCCTTGAGTATGCCCTGAACCAACCTGAGATTGATCCGCTCGTCATCGACAACCAGCACATCGACTGTTTCGTTCATTTGGACTCTTTTTTTGTGGTGCCAACGATTCATACGCATATCAGCATAGGCAAAATTCCCTGCAAATGATTTTATAATTCGACATTTCCGCCTGGAGGGAAGGTGCTCTCGAACCGTGAGGCGGGTTTGACATCGGTGGGGAAAAACTTATAGACGGCTAGCTCTCAAAAAAGGATAAGGAGTTATCATGCCGGAAAAACGCGAACGGTTCAGGCAAACGCTGGACGCCCACCACCAATGGCCCTGCCCTTATATCTACAAGTTCATCATGCCCTCGGAAAACCTCCACTTGTTCGCCGAAATCTTTCACGACTCCCCGTTCGAGAAACGCCAGTCAAAAAGCGGAAAATACACCAGTGTGACCATGGTCTCCACCATGTGCTCGGCGGACGAAGTCATGGCCGTCTACGAAAAGGCGGCTTCGGTACCGGGCCTTATGTCTCTGTAATCACAATTCGCGCCTTTACACCCTCCTGCGGTATGCTTACAATAGTCTCGTGCAATCGAATCGCACTTGTTACGGATATTCATATAACTATCCATAATTGGAGACCATCATGTGGGAATATACAGACAAGGTGAAGGACCATTTCCTCAACCCGCGCAACGTGGGGCAGATCGAGGATGCGGACGGCGTCGGCGAGGTCGGCTCCCTGGCCTGCGGCGATGCCCTGACGCTCTACATCAAGGTGGATGACAAAGGCATCATCACGGACGCCAAATTCCAGACCTTCGGCTGTGCCAGCGCCATCGCATCCAGCTCCGCCCTTACGGAGCTCATCATCGGCAAGACCCTGGAAGAGGCGGAAAAGCTGACGAACAAGGACATCGCCCAATTTCTCGGCGGTCTGCCCCGCGAGAAGATGCACTGTTCCGTCATGGGCCAGGAAGCCCTGGAACAGGCCATCAAGAACATGCGCGGCGAGGCGGACACCAAGGCCGAGCACTCCCACGAAGGCGAGCTGATCTGCGAATGCTTCGGCGTGTTCGACGAGGAAATCCTCCACGCCATCAAGGAGAACGGCCTCCAGACCGTGGAGGACATCACCAATTTCACCAAGGCGGGCGGCGGCTGCGGCAAATGCCACGAAGACCTGGAGCGGCTGCTGGCCGAGGCCCACGGCGAGACCGCTGCCTGCGCCACGCCCTCCCAGGCCTCCTCGCACCCGGCCGAGGGCATGACCAATATCCAGCGCATGCACCTGAT
Source organism: Desulfovibrionaceae bacterium (assembly GCA_015709315.1). Taxonomy (GTDB): domain Bacteria; phylum Desulfobacterota; class Desulfovibrionia; order Desulfovibrionales; family Desulfovibrionaceae; genus Pseudodesulfovibrio. Next base: position 138,848 of record JACCQI010000003.1, on the reverse strand, counting down.
CGAGTCGATCATTGACGAGGATATCCGCCCCGCGCTCAAGGCGGACGGCGGCGACATCCGGCTCATGGACATCGACAAAACCTCGGTCTCGGTCCAATTCTCCGGCATGTGCTCGGGCTGCCCGTCCAGCCAGGCCACCCTGAACAACCTGGTGCAGGCCAAGCTCCGCGAAAAGGTCGATCCGGCCATTACCGTGGTGGAGGCGTAATCAATGAAGACAATCTATCTGGACAACAATGCCACCACGCAGGTGGACCCGGCCGTTTTCGAGGCCATGCGCCCCTACTTCACCGAACTCTACGGCAACCCGTCGTCCATTCACCGCTTCGGCGGCCAGGTGGGCGTCAAGATCAATGAAGCCCGCGCCTCCGTGGCCAAACTCCTGGGCTGCCGGCCGGACGAGATCATCTTCACCTCCTGCGGCTCGGAATCGGACAACACCGCCATCCGCTCGGCGCTCAACGCCCAGCCGGACAAACGCCACATCATCACCACGGCCGTGGAGCATCCGGCGGTCCTGAGCTTCTGCAAATTTCTTGCAAAGACGGATGGATACGAAGTCACCTTCCTGTCCACCGACGAACGGGGACGGCTCGACATGGACGAATACCGCGCCGCGTTCAGGCCGGACACCGCCCTTGTCTCGGTCATGTGGGCCAACAACGAGACCGGCAACATCCACCCCGTCGAGGCAATGGCGGAGATCGCCCGCGACCATGGCGCGGTCTTCCACACCGACGCGGTCCAGGCCGTGGGCAAGGTGCCCATCGACCTCGGCAACTCCGCCGTGGACATGCTATCCCTGTCCGGGCACAAGCTGCACGCTCCCAAGGGCGTGGGTGCCCTCTTCGTCCGCAAGGGCCTCCGCTTCCGGCCGCTCCTCGTGGGCGGGCACCAGGAGCACAACCGCCGTGCCGGCACCGAAAACACCACCGGCATCATCGCCCTGGGCAAGGCATGCGAACTGGCCGCCGAGAGCATGCAGACCGAGGTCACCGACGTCAGCCGACTGCGCGACAAGCTGGAAAGCGGCCTCCTGGCCGCCGTCCCGGACGCCCTGGTCAACGGCGATCCGGACAGCCGCCTGCCCAACACCACCAACATCTCCTTCGGGTATGTGGAAGGCGAGGCCATTCTGCTGATGATGGACCAACTGGGCATTGCGGCCAGTTCCGGCTCGGCCTGCACTTCCGGCTCCCTGGAACCCTCCCACGTGCTCAAGGCCATGGGCGTGCCCTTCACCTTCGCCCACGGGTCCATCCGCTTCAGCCTGAGCCGATTCAACACGGAAAAGGAAATCGATTTCGTCATCGAGAACCTGCCGCCGATCATCAAGAACCTCCGCAAGATGTCCCCCTTCTCGCCGGGAAAGAAGAAAACGGCTTGCTTCAGGACCGGGAGTCCCCAATGAACATAGCAAACGACATGACGGAACTGGTCGGCAAAACACCGATGGTGCGGTTGAACCGGCTTTCCGAGGGATTGGGGGCCACGCTGGTGGCCAAGCTGGAATTCAACAACCCGTGCGCCTCCATCAAGGACCGCATTGCGAAAAATATGATCGAGGCCGCCCTGGAACGCGGCGACATCGACCTGGACACGACCCTGGTGGAGCCGACCAGCGGCAACACCGGCATCGGCCTGGCCTTTGTCTGTGCGGTCAAGGGGTTGCGGCTCATTCTGACCATGCCGGAGTCCATGTCCATCGAACGGCGCAAGCTGCTCAAGGGATTCGGGACCGAACTGATACTGACCCCGGCGGCCGAGGGCATGAAGGGGGCCATCGCCAGGGCCGAGGAAATCGTCCGGGAAACGGACAACGCCCACATGCTCATGCAGTTCGAGAACCTCGACAACCCGGCCATGCACCGCAAGACCACGGGAATCGAGATTTGGGACGACACCGACGGCCGGGTGGACGCCATCGTGTCCGGCGTGGGCACGGGCGGGTCCCTCACCGGCATCGCCCAGGCGCTCAAGGAAAGAAAACCCGAGGTCCAGGCCGTGGCCGTGGAGCCTTCCGCCTCCCCGGTGCTGTCCGGCGGCGAACCCGGACCGCACATGATTCAGGGCATCGGCGCGGGCTTTGTTCCCGGCGCGCTGGATACCGGCATCATCGACGAAGTCGTCCGCATCGACAACGACACGGCCATGGAGACCGCCAAGGCGCTGATTCTCAAGGAAGGCATCCTCGGGGGCATCTCCTCCGGGGCCAACTGCGCCGCCGCCATAGAACTGGCCAAGCGGCAGGAATACCGGGGCAAAATGATCGTGTTCATCGTCTGCGACACCGGAGAACGCTACCTGAGCACCCCGCTGTTCGAATAGGAAGCCAGCCATGACCGACAAGCAATACGCCCTGGCCGACGTGGTCGCCCTGCTCACGGAGTCCGGCGACAAGGGACCGGCCTCGCACCGATTTTCCGAAGACTCCCCCATGCCGTCCGTGGACGTGCTCTCCCGGATTGTCGAGGACCTGCGCTGCGTGCTCTTCCCCGGCTATTTCGGGCCGTCCGAGGTCACGCCCGATACCATGCCCTATTACATCGGCGCGACACTGGACAAACTGATCCGCGTCCTGGCCGACCAGATCAATCGGGGCTATTGCTTCGTCTGCGATTCCAAGCAGAAGGAACGGTGCAAGGACTGCGCGAAACGGTCCAGGGACACCGCCCTGGAGCTGGTGACCCGGCTGCCCCGGATCAGGAAACTGCTCCTCAGCGACGTGGAGGCGGCCTATGACGGCGACCCGGCGGCCAAGACGCACGGGGAAACCATCTTCTGCTATCCGTCCATCCGCGCCCTGACCAACCACCGCATCGCCCACGAGCTGTACCTGCTGGACGTGGACGTCATCCCCCGCATCATCGGCGAGATGGCCCACTCGGACACGGGCATCGACATCCATCCCGGCGCGACCATCGGCAAATCCTTCTTCATCGACCACGGCACCGGGACCGTCATCGGCGAAACCTGCATCATCGGCGACAACGTGCGCATCTACCAGGGCGTGACCCTGGGGGCCAAGAGCTTCCCCAAGGGCGACGACGAGCGGCTCATCAAGGGGCTGCCCCGCCACCCCATCGTGGAGGACGACGTCATCATCTACGCCGGGGCCACCATCCTGGGCCGCGTGACCATCGGCCAAAAAGCCGTCATCGGCGGCAACGTCTGGATCACGCGCGACGTCCCGGCGGGCGCGCAGATCGTCCAGTCCCGGGCCATGGAGGAATCCTTCGAGCATGGCGGCGGCATTTGACCGCCGTTTATCCGACACCAAAAAGGACGGGCGCATCCGCGTCCGTCCTTTTGTTTTTGCGCCGATTCCCTTAATTCTCCAGGTCCCGCACCATGTCCTCCAATCTCCGGCCCGTGGGCGACGTCGCGTCCGGGGCCATGGCCAGGACCTCCTTCCACACCTTGATCGCGGCCTCCTTGTTGCTCAGGTCGTGCAGATAGACGATGCCCATGTTGAACCGCGAGGTGATGTGATTGTCATCCAGGGCCGCGGCGTGGTCAAACGCCTCCACCGCCTTGTCGTACCGGCCCACCAGGCGATACATCACCCCGAGATCGGACCAGACGTCCACCAGCATGGGCTTGAGCGCCAGGGCGCGCTCATAGGCCACGACCGCCTTTTCGCCCAGGTCGTGGTCAAAGCAGAAATTGCCCAGCGCAACCCACTTGTTCGCGTCGGTCGGGTTGTCCTGCGCCGCCTTTTCCAGATTGGCCAGGGCCACCGGGTCCGCCTCGTGCGGGGCCGCATCGCCCGGCATGGGCGCGGCTTGGGATACCGACTCGGCCTGCAGTTGGTTCTGGCCTATGGAGAGCACGGTGATGGCATTGCCGATGAAGGCCCCCACCACCAAAGCGAGGAAGGCCAGCATGGCCGCCGAGCTTTTCTTAATGTGACGATCCTTGAATTCCTTCAGTTCGCGTTCCTTGACGTGAACACCCATATGTCTTCCCCTGATTATGTGTTTTCTTATTTCCGACCCAATTGGTCCACATAGACCAAAGCATGTTTTGCCGGTTGTGTAAACATTGTGCAGCGGGGCGCAAAAACGGCGCGGCGCTTGACTTCCGATACGAGTTATACCAAGTTACAGCGTCTCTTTTGAATGCCAACTTTCATCTAAAGAAATATACGGTTCCCGGAGGACTTACGACCCATGAGCGACTACAAGAAGACCCTGCTCCTGCCCAAAACAAAATTTCCCATGAAGGCCAACCTCAAGCAGCGCGAGCCCGAGATGCTCAAATTCTGGGAGGAGATCAGCGCCTACGACGCCATGATCGAGGCCGGAGACCCGGATGACAGCTATGTGTTGCATGACGGCCCGCCCTACGCCAACGGCCACATCCACATGGGCACCGCGCTCAACAAGGTCCTCAAGGACATCGTGGTCAAATCCCGCAACATGCAGGGCCAGAAGGCCCAGTACGTGCCTGGTTGGGACTGTCACGGCCTGCCCATCGAGCACAAGGTGGAACAGGAACTCAAGAAAAAGAACAAGGAACTCGACACCCTGACCATCCGCAAGATCTGCCGGTCCTACGCCGAGAAATGGCTGGACACCCAGCGCAGTGAATTCAAGCGCCTCGGCGTGATGGGCGTCTGGGACGACCCGTACATGACCATGAAGCCGGAATACGAGGCGGCCACAGCCCGCGAGTTGGGCCGGTTCATGGAGCGCGGCGGCGTGGTGCGGGGCAAGAAGCCCATCTACTGGTGCTGCGACTGCCGCACCGCCCTGGCCGAGGCCGAGGTGGAGTACGAGGACCACACCTCCCCGTCCATCTACGTCCGCTTCCCCCTGGCCGACAAGAATTTCAAGAAGATCGCCGATGTGGACGTGTCCAGACTGTATATCCTCATCTGGACCACCACCCCCTGGACCATCCCCGACAACATGGGCGTGGCCGTGCATCCCGACTTCGACTACGTGCTGGTCCAGGCGGGCGGCGACCTCTACGTGCTGGCCGAGGGACTGCTCGAGGAATGCACGGGCAAGTTCGGCTGGGACGGCGTCAAGACCCTGGCCACGTTCCGGGGCGCCGACCTGGAGGGCCTGAAGGCCAAACACCCCATCTACGACCGCGTTTCCAAGGTGGTCCTGGCCGACTACGTGACGCTCGAAACCGGCACCGGCTGCGTTCACACCGCGCCCGGCCACGGCCGCGAGGACTTCGAGACCGGCCTCAAATACGGCCTGGAAATCTACTCCCCCATGAACGACCGGGGCGAGTTCACTCAGGAAGTCGAGCATTTCGCCGGGCTGAACGTCTGGGACGCCAACCCCAGGGTCATCGAAAAGCTGACCGAACTGGGCAACCTGATGGCCTCGGAAAAGATCACCCACTCCTACCCCCACTGCTGGCGGTGCAAACAGCCGGTCATCTTCCGAGCCACCACCCAGTGGTTCATCGGCATGGACGAGAACGACCTGCGCGAGCGGGCGCTTTCCGCCATCCGCAACGACGTGCATTGGGTTCCGTCCTGGGGCGAGGAGCGCATCTACAACATGATCGCCAACCGCCCGGACTGGTGCATCTCCCGCCAGCGCAACTGGGGCGTGCCCATCTCCGCGCTCATCTGCGAGGACTGCGACGAGACCTGGTTCGACGCCCAATGGGTCTACGACATCTGCGACAAGTACGCGCAGCACGACACCGGCTGCGACTACTGGTTCGAGGCTCCGCTCGAAGAGATCGTGCCCGAGGGCCTGACCTGTCCCAAGTGCGGCGGCACGCACTGGAAGCGCGAGACCGACATCCTGGACGTCTGGTTCGACTCCGGCACCAGCTTCGCGGCCGTTGTCGAGCAGCGCAAGGAGACCCGCTTCCCGGCCGACCTCTACCTGGAGGGCTCGGACCAGCATCGCGGCTGGTTCCACTCCTCCCTGCTCGCTTCGGTGGGCACCCGCGAGACCCCGCCCTACAAGACCGTCCTGACCCACGGCTACGTGGTGGACGCCGAGGGCCGCAAGATGTCGAAATCCATCGGCAACGTCATCGCGCCCCAGGAGATCATCGACAAGTTCGGCGCGGAAATCCTGCGCATGTGGGTGTCCGCCTCCAACTACCAGGAAGACATCCGCATCTCCGACGAGACCCTGAACCGGCTCGTGGACGCCTACCGGCGCATCCGCAACACCTGCCGCTACCTCCTGTCCAACCTGAACGACTTCGACCCGGCGGACCGGGTGGCCGTGGCCGACATGCTGCCGCTGGACCGCTACGCCCTGGACATGGTCGCCCGGCACCACGCCGCCATCCAGGACGCCTACCGCAAATTCGAATTCCACAAGGTCTACCACACCCTGCACAACCTCTGCGTGGTGGACCTCTCGGCCTTCTACCTGGATATCATCAAGGACCGACTCTACGTGGAGGAGGAAAACGGCCTCAAGCGCCGCTCCGCCCAGACCGTGCTCTGGCAGATCCTGCTCATGCTGCTGCAGGACATGGCCCCGGTCCTCTCCTTCACCGCCGAGGAAGGCTTCCAGAACCTGCCCGACGCCATCAAGTCCGCCCTGCCCCAGGACAAGACGGTCTTCGCCCTGCGCTTCGCGCCGGACGCCACGGGCCTGACAAACGACGAGCGCGCCAATTGGGAACAGTTGGCCGCGGTCCGGGGCGAGGTGAACAAGGCCATCGAACCCATGCGGAAGGACGGCGTCATCGGCAAGTCCCTGGACGCCAAGGTAACCCTGTACGCCACCGAGGAAATCAGGGAGCTGATCACTTCCGGCGAATTCGACCCGCGCGAGTTCTTCATCGTTTCCGAGGTGGCCCTCGCGGACGTGGCCGAGGCCCCGGCGGACGCCTTCCAGGGCGAGGACATGGCCGACCTCAGGGTGGGCGTGACCGCCGCCACGGGCGAGAAATGCGAGCGCTGCTGGCGCATCTCCGAGGACCTGGGCAGCGACCCGGCCTATCCGGACGCCTGCCCCCGCTGCACCGCCGTCCTGAAGACCCTGGACTAGGCAAGGCATGAACCGATACGCGCTGGCATCCATATGGGCCGCGGCCACGGTGGCGGTCGACCAGATCACCAAGCTGGCGGTCCACACCACCATGCAGGTGTGGACCGGCACGGAGATAATCCCCGGCTTCTTCAATCTGGTCCACGTTCTCAACAAGGGATCGGCCTGGGGCTTTCTGGATGACGAGGACATCGACTGGCAGCGGCCCCTGTTCATCGCCATATCCGTGCTCGCCGTCATCGCCATCGCCTGGATGCTCCGTACGGTGAAGGACCGGGACAAATGGATGATTTCGGGCCTGGGCATGATCGCGGGCGGGGCCGTCGGCAACGCCATCGACCGCACCTGGCTCGGATCGGTCATCGACTTCCTGGACTTCTACGCGGGAAGCTATCACTGGCCCGCCTTCAACGTGGCGGACAGCGCGCTGACCGTGGGGGCCGGATGCATCATCATCGCCATGCTGCTGGAAAAGAAGGCGAAGCCGCAGTGAGCGGCCTCGCGCAATATTGCAAGGAGTTATCATGTTTGCGGATTTTTCGGCATTGACCCCGACGCAATGGGCCATCATCCTGGTGGCCGTGGGCGTTTGCTTCTCCTATAGCGCCTGGGCCATCCTGGATGTCTGGAAGCGAAACTTCGAGTCCTCCACCGAAAAAAGCCTCTGGATGCAGATCTGCATTTTTATTCCCATTCTCGGCGCAACCGCGTATCTTTTTCTCGGCAGGAAAAGAGGGAGCAAGACATCATGAAAAAATTAGCCAACCATTCCATACTGTTATTGTTTTGTGTCGCCCTGCTCGGCCTGACGGGCTGCGTCACCAAAACCGACATGCAGACCATGCAGATGGAACGCCAGCAGGACCTGAACCGCATCAAGCAGCTTGAGGCCGAGCTGGAGGAATCCAAGCAGCTCCTCAAGGAAGAGATCGACAAATCCAACGACCCGCTCAGGGCGCGTTCCGCCGACATGTGGGCGGAACTCCAGGCCCTGCGTACCGAATTCGCCAAGCTGCGCGGCCAAATGGATGAGCTGCATATCCGTCTGGACCGTCAGGTCGGCCCGGCCGACTCGGCCCTGACCCTGAAAGTGCTGGAAAAACGGCTCCACGAGGTGGAATTCGCCATGGAGAACCAGCTCTCCGTGGAACTGCCCAAGGGCACGGAAGCCCAGACCGATCCCATGGCCGTCCAGCCCGAGACGGAAGCCGCCGAAACCGACGCTACGGCCGGCCAGCCCTCGACCGAGGCCCAACCGGCCGCCGCGCCCGAGGCGGAACCCCCGGCGGACACCGACCCGGCCAAGGCCCTCTACGACAAGGCTTACGCCCTGTACAAGGCGGGCCAATATGAAAAGGCCCGTTCCTACTGGGCCGAGTTCACCGACACCTTCAAGGATCACTCCTTCACGCCCAGCGCCACCTTCTGGCAGGGCCAGTGCTATTACCAGCTCAAGGACTACGCCCGAGCGGTCATCCTGTTCGAGGACGTCATCGAAAAATTCAAGAAAAGCTCCAAGTACAAGTCCGCCCTGCTCAAGGCCGGGTACTCGTGGAGCCACCTGGGCAAGCCCGAACTTGCCAAGCTCAGGCTGCAGGAAGTGATCAAGGCATTTCCCAAGTCCGTGGAGGCGACCCAGGCCAAGCGGACCCTGGAAAAAATGTAGCTATTGCTCTTGTGCATCATCTTGTGCCATATTCGCCACTTAGGATATTCCAATGAAAGAAGTCATCAAAGGTTTCCGTAAAATCGTCTACCTGTCCTTCCCGCCGGAGGTGTCCGGCCGGCCCGTTGTCTGCAACCTGCTCAGAAACTTCGACCTGAGCTTCAACATCCTCAAGGCGGACATCAGTCCCCGCCACGAGGGGACCATGACGCTCGAAGTCTCCGGCATGGAAGCGGATTTCCACAAGGGAATCGGCTACCTCAAGGAGAACGGCGTCCGCATCACCCCGGTGGCCCACAAGATATTCCGGGACGAGGACTCCTGCATCCACTGCGGGGTGTGTACGGCCATCTGCCCCACAGGGGCCTTGTCGCTGGAGAAATCCGACAAGACCATCCGGTTCGACGTGGACAAATGCTCCGCCTGCGGCATGTGCGCGCGCGTCTGCCCGGTGAAGGCCATGACCCTGGATCTGGACGAGAACGGCAGGCAATAAACCTCGGGGGGAACCCATGAGTGAAGAAAAACGATCGTTTTCACGCATTCAGGTCAGGCTCAAGGCCCTGGCCCGGACCATGCACTCCATCGACTCCCCCCAACTGTTCACCGGCGACGCCGTCGATTTCAGCGCGGCCCGCGACGACCTCTTCCACAAAAGCAACCTGCCGGAAGAAGTCGTCAAGTTCCTGACTGAAATGGACCGCAAGCTGGACAGGCTCATCGGCCTGCTCAGCCGGGATCAGGTCAGGACCGATTTCTCCATGGACATCGAAGTGACCGAGATATCCGGGGCGGGCATCAAGTTCCGCTCGCCGGACACCTTCGAGCCTGACCAGCCGCTCGAAATCATTCTCTTCCTGAGCCAGGCTCCCCTGCGCATGGCGGGCAGCAAGGGCCGCATCATCGACCGGGAGGCCGACACCGGCCTGTACCGCTTCGAGTTCGTGGACATGCGCGGTTCGGACATGGAGGCCATCGTGCAGTTCGTCTTCAAGGAACAGCGGGAACAGATCCGCAACTCCAAAATGTAGCCGCCGGGAGCGCCAATGACCACCAACGATGAGCTGATACAAGACCTGATGGGCAAGGTTTCCGGCCAACTGGTGAGCAGTCTCAAGGAGGCCATTGCGGCCGCCGTGGAAAAGGAGATTGCCGCCAGCCTGTCCAAGGCCCTGCTTGAAGGCGAATTCTACAGAAGGGTCAACGTCGATCTCCAGGACGGCCTTAAGAAGATCTATCAAGAGGTGAAGGCCGCGCGCGGCGGCACGGAAATCGTGTGCATCGAATCGGACATCGACCCGGAGGAAATCTTTTCCGAGACCTCGGACCAGCTCGACGCCGTGCTCCGCACGACCGAAAAAGCCGCAGTCGAAATTATCGATATCGTTGAAAAATTGCAGGACCTCCAATCCACCGTCTCGGACATAGTCACGGACTTCCAATCCGGCGGCGTGACCAAGGACAACCGGATCAAGCTCACCGAGATCAACGATACACTGGGCATGGACCTGCAAAACATCATGGTATCGCTCAGCTTCCAGGACCTGACCGGCCAGCGGATCGTGAAGATCATCAACTCATTGCGCCAGATCGAAAAGATCGTGCGCGAGGTCATGCTCTCCACAGGCCTGATGATCAGGCAGCGCGAGGAGGAACCGGACAAGGACATCGAGTCCCTGTCCGCCGACGCCAAAAACGCGGCTACATCCAAGCTGGAAGGCCCGTCCGAAGGAACCAACCAGAACGACGTGGACGACCTGCTCTGCTCGCTCGGTCTGGACTGACCGGTCGCCATAGACAACGGCAAAAGGGCCGCGCCGGAATCCGGCGCGGCCCTTTTTTTCAGGCGATTATATCTCTTTCAGCCCAACAGGACCCATCCGGCCAGACCGAGCAGGAAAAAGAAGCCCATGGAATCCGTTATGGTGGTCAGGATGATGCTCGAAGCCTGGGCAGGGTCGCGTCCCAGCTCCTTGAGCAGCAGCGGGATGGCCGCCCCGGCAAAGGCACCGAGCAGCATGTCCACGCCGAGAGCCGTGCCCATGACCGTGGCCAGAAGCGGCTTGCCCGAAACCACGAGGACCGCGGAAAAAACCAGCGAGGCGATGATCACGCCGTTGAGCAGCCCGATGCGCAGCTCGCGCACAACAGCCAGCCAGGCGCGTTTGCGGTCGAAACGCTCCATGACCAATTGACGGATCATGACGGCCAGGGCCTGCTGCCCGGTGTTCCCCGCCTGGTTCGCCACCACGGGCATGAGCACGGCAAGCACCGCCATCTCGGCGATGTTGCCCTCGAAAAGATGGACCACCCAGGCGGACATGGCCGAAAAAATCACGTTGATGATCAACCAGGGCAGGCGCATGCGCACGGAATAAAGCCACGGGGAATCCGTGGTCTCGTCCGCGCCGGCGCCGACCATGGCCTGCATGTCCTCGGACGCCTCTTCGTGAATAATGTCGATGACGTCGTCAACCGTGACCACGCCGAGCAGGCGGTTGCCGAAATCCACCACGGGCAGCGCCAGGAGGTTGTAGTGGGCGATGAGGTGCGCCACCTCCTCCTTATCCACGTTGTAGGCCACGGTGATCAGGTTCTGAGTCTTGACCAGGTCCTTAAGCGTGACGCCGCGCCGCGCAAGCATTATGTCGCGCAAGGAAACAACGCCTACCAGCCGATCTTTCTTATCGGTCAGGTAGGCGTAGTACGGGACCTCCTTGTCCTCGACCTCCTCGCGGATCTGGGTCACCGCCTGGTCGGGATTGAGGTCCTGGTCCAGGATGACCACCTCGGTGTTCATGACGCCGCCGGCGGTATCCGGGTCAAAGGTCAAGAGGGTCTTCAACTCGGCCCGTTCCTCGGCGGGCACGCGGCTGAGGAGCGCCTTCTGGAGATCCTCGTCCAGGGAGTCCAGAAGGTCTGTGGCGTCGTCCGGGGACATCTCGTCCACAATCCGGGCGGCCAGTCCGCGATTAAGGTTGGCAATCAGCTCCTTCTGGTCATGTTCATCCATTTCCGCAATGGATTCGGCAGCGTCCTTGATGGGAAGCTGCTTGATGAACTTGACCTGATCGATGATGTCGAGACCTTCGATGGTCTCGGCGGCGTCGGCAGGGTGCTGGGCTTCGATTTCGGCAGCGGTCAAACCGTCGATTTCATCACCCTTCTGCGTGGAGATTTCCTCTTTCGCACTCATGGGCAAAACCCCTACCCCAATACAAGGTTCAGGTCAAAACAATACGCCATCTTCGCCGTTATATTGTTGTGAAATCTTTCATCAACCACACCGCCCCTTGACGAAACCACATACGTGCCTTACTTGCCTTGATCAGCCTATAATAAATGGATCGAAAACATGCCCACCATCTTTGAAGATTTTTTCCAGGCCGAAGCCCGCATGTTCCTGCTGGCCACCATCCGCATTGCCCTGGCCGAGGACGCATCCGACCTGACCAGCCAAGGGCTTTTCACTGAAAACGACATGGCCCAGGCCATGATCGTCGCCAAGCAGGACACCGTGGTGGCGGGACTGCCCATCATCCCGCTGATCCTCGAGTTCGGCGGCGACGCCTGCCAAACCCACCTCAACGTGGACGACGGCGACAGGGTCTCCGAAGGGACCATGGTCGCCGCCCTGCAGGGACCGGCCCTGCAACTGCTCAAGGCGGAACGGGTGATCATGAATTTTCTCTGCCACCTGTCCGGCATCGCCGACATGACGGCCCGCTACGTCGAGGCGCTCAAGCCCACCAAGACCAGGCTTCTGGACACGCGCAAGACGCTGCCGGGACTCCGGTTTCCCGAAAAATACGCGGTCCGTGCAGGCGGCGGCATGAACCACCGGCTCACCCTGTCGGACATGCTCATGCTCAAGGACAACCACATCGACCGCGCCGGGTCCATCACCCAGGCGGTCAGCCAACTCCACGCCGTCCACTCCCCCTGCCCGCCTATCGAGGTGGAATGCCGCACCCTGGAAGAAGTCCGGGAGGCATGCCGATGCGACATCAACCGCATCATGCTCGACAACATGGACGCCGAGACCGCCAAACAGGCGCTGGCCGCCATCCCCGATACCATCGAGACGGAAATCAGCGGCAACGTCACCCTGGACAACATCCGGGAAATCGCGGAACTCGGCCCGGACTACATTTCCGTGGGCAAGCTGACGCATTCCGCCCCATCCTCCGATTTCAGCATGCAATTCGTACCCTTAAGATAAGAAGGAACATTGTGGAGAACTCCGAGCAGACCATAGCGCGAATCAAATCCGAAATGGGCGGCAGGCTGTCGATCCTCGGCCACCACTACCAGACGGACGACGTCATCCGCTTCACCGACATCCAGGGCGATTCCCTGGAACTCGCCCGCAAGATCACCGGCCTCAAGGCCGAGCACATCGTCTTCTGCGGCGTGTACTTCATGGCCGAGTCGGCGGCCATACTCTGCCGCGAGGACCAGAAAATCCACATTCCCGACATCACCGCATCCTGTCCAATGGCCGACATGGCCGAGGCCGGACGCGTCAGGAAAACACTCGACATTCTTCAGGAAAGCGGCCGAAAGATCATCCCGCTCACCTATGTGAACTCCTCGGCGGCCGTCAAGGCGGTAGTGGGCGAGTTCGACGGCTCGGTCTGCACCTCGGCCAATGCCCGGACCATGCTCGAATGGGCCTTGAAACAGGGCGACGCGGTCCTGTTCCTCCCGGACAAGCAACTGGGCAGCAACACGGCCAACGCGCTCGGCATGCCCGAGAACGAACGGCTCCTCCTGCCCGTGGGCGTCATGGACGGCGATCCGGCGCTGCACGTCGATCCCGCCTCGGCCGGAGGCAAGCGGCTCATCCTCTGGCCCGGCTTCTGCCCCATCCACGAGGAATTCACCCTGGACGCCGTCCGCGCCGCCCGCGCGCACGACCCGTCGGCCCGCATCGTGGTCCATCCCGAATGCACCCCGGAGGTTGTCGGCGAAAGCGACGGCAACGGCTCCACCACCTACCTGATAAAATACGCCGAGGAAGCGCCCGACGGTGCCACCGTGTACGTCGGCACCGAGGAAAACCTGGTCAACAGGCTTGCCGCCCGCCATGCGGGCACAAAGACCGTCAAGCCGCTCCGTTCCAGCCTCTGCGCCGACATGGGCAAGATCACCGTGGACAAACTCGCCCACACACTGCAAAACCTTGGTTCCGCAACCCCGGTCACCGTGAGCGACGACATCCGCAAACCGGCCCGGCTGGCTCTTAAGCGCATGCTGGACGTTTGCTCCTAGCGCTCGATGGGTGTAAGGATTCCCGACATGAACAATTTTCGACAGAAGACCGACGTCCTGATCATCGGCTCCGGCATCGCCGGCAGCGTGACCGCCCTGACCCTGGCGGACCAGGGCTGCGACGTCATCCTGCTCTCCTCCGGCCCCGACCTGAAGTTCGGCAACACCTCTCTGGCCCAGGGCGGCATTGTCTACCGCAACGAGAACGACGATCCCAAATTTCTGGAAAAGGACATTCTGACTGCCGGATGGAAGCACAATTTCACCCGATCCGTCCGATTCCTGGCCCGCAAGGGGCCGCAAGTATTGAAGGAAATCTTTCTAGACAAGTACAAGATACCCTTCAACCAGCGCAAGCCGGGCGACTGGTTCCTGACCAAGGAAGGCGGCCACTCCATGGCCCGCATCCTCTACTGCGACGACCACACCGGGCGGAACATCATGGAGACCCTTTCCGCCGCCGTGCTCGAGCACGCCAACATCCGGGTCATGACCAACCGCACGGCCATCGACCTGTTGACCACCCAACACCACGCCAAGCACCTGGATTTCAAGTACAGCCTGTCCAACCAGTGCGTCGGCGCGTACGTCTTCAACGACGACATCGGCAAGGTGGAGACCATCCTGGCCAAGTTCACGCTGCTGGCCACCGGCGGCATCGGCCAGATCTACCTGCACACCACCAATACCATGGGGTCCATCGGCTCGGGCCTGTCCATGGCCCACAGGGCCGGTGCGCGACTCATGAACTGCGAATACGTCCAGTTCCATCCCACGACGCTGTACAGCGGCTCCAAGCGCGGAGAACGGCGCTTCCTGGTTTCCGAGGCGGTGCGCGGGGAAGGCGCGGTGCTGATCAACCGGCACGGCGAGCCGTTCATGACCCGCTACGATCCCCGGGCCGATCTGGCCCCGCGCGACATCGTGACGCGGGCCATCATGGACGAAATGCTGGCCACGGACGACGACTGCGTGTACCTGGACGTCTCCGGGGTCAAGGATGACGTCAGCAAGCGATTCCCAACCATTTTCGACCGTTGCCGCAAGATGGGCATCGACATGTCCTGCGAGCCGGTTCCCGTTGTCCCGGCCGCCCACTACTTCTGCGGCGGCATCCTGGTGGACAACCGGGGCCGGACCAACCTCGACCACCTTTACGGGGCCGGGGAATGCACCTGCACAGGCGTGCATGGCGCCAACCGCCTGGCCTCCACCTCCCTGCTGGAAGGCATGCTCTGGGGACACAGCGCGGCCATGGACATCGCCTCGCGCATGAACCGCTCCACAGGTCTGAGCCGCAAGCTCAACGACGCCATCCCGGATTGGATCAGCCTTGGCCACAACCGGGACGAGGACCCCGCGCTCATCGCCCAGGACTGGGCCAACATCCGCAACACCATGTGGAACTACGTGGGCATCACCCGCACCAGCAGCCGCCTGCACCGCGCCTTTACAGATCTTCGCAAGCTGACCAAGAATCTCCAGGATTTCTACAAAGAGACCGAAATCAGCAAGCCCATCATTGATCTGTTCCACGGCTCCCAGGCGGCCTACATCATCACCCTGGCCGCGCTGCGAAACAAGGAAACCAAGGGCTGCCACTTCCGCGTCAACTAACACGCCGAGCCGTTGTCAAAAAGAACCCGACAATACACGATATCTTCGTGTGTTATCGGGTTTTTTCCGTCCCATTCCGATATTCCCGACAAAACTCTAGACTTCGTTTCTCGCGCTCATATTACCCAGTAATCAATTGTTTTTATTAATTCTTAGAAATAGTCTAGATTTTATCCAGACTTTTCAGCCATTCACTCGGGCGAATATATGAAAAACGTCCCGGAAAAACCGGACTCCCGGCCCGATGGTCGCCGGATGTGTCCTTTGGGTCCGGCTACTTGCGCCAAAACTCGGGCACGAACAGGATGATGACGGTGTAGATTTCGAGTCGCCCCAGGACCATGCAGAAGGTCAGGACCCACTTGGCGGTGTCGGGGAGCCATGCGAAATTTTCGGTCGGCCCCACCCCGCCGATGCCGGGACCGATGTTGCCGATGCAGGCCAGGGAAGCCGCAAAGGAAGTGACCACATCGACGCCCGTGGCCGAAACCACGAAGGCCGCCAGGACGAACAGCCCGATCCAGAGGATGAAAAACCCCCAAACGCCGCTCAAGACGTCATTCTTGATGACGGTCCGCCCCATCTTCACATGGCTGACGGACCGCGGGTGGATGAGGTGGAACAATTCCTGGTAGGACTGCTTGCACAACAGGGTGATGCGCATAACCTTCATGCCGCCGCCCGTGGACCCGGCGCAACCGCCCACGAACATGCAGAACAAGAGAATGGCCTGGGTGAGGCCCGGCCACAGCTCGTAGTCCGCCGTGGCGAATCCGGTGGTGGTCAGAATGGACGCCACCTGGAACGCGGTGTAACGCACCGAGTCGGCCACGTTGTCGTAATTGCCGCCCGTGTACACGGCAATGGTCACGATGACGATGAAGATCGTGATCATAAAGGCGAAAACACGGAATTCTGGGTCCTTGAGCATGACCAGCGGGCGGCCTTTAAGCGCTATGTAATGCAGGGAAAAGTTAATTCCGGCAATGAGCATGAACACCGTGATCACATAATCGATGTAGGCGGAGTCGTACGCCGCCACCGAGGCGTTTCTGGTGGAGAAGCCGCCGGTCGCCATGGTGCCGAAGGTGTGGCACAGTGCGTCGAACAAATCCATGCCGCCGATCAACAGCAAAGCGGTTTCGGCCGCGCTGAACAGAAGGTAGACCTTCCACAGGGTCATGGCCGTGTCCTTGATGCGCGGCTTGAGCTTGTCCGGCGTGGGACCGGGCACCTCGGCCTTATAGAGCTGCATGCCGCCGATGCCCAGAAACGGCAGGATGGCCAGGGACAGTACGATGATGCCCATGCCGCCGAGCCAGTGCGTCAGGCTGCGCCAGAACAGCAAACCGCGCGGCACGGCCTCGATGTCGGTCAATACGGACGATCCGGTGGTGCTGAAGCCGGACAGGGACTCGAACACGCAATCGACCACGGACTCGAACACGCCGCCCACATAGAACGGCAGGCCGCCCGCGAAACCGGCGGCGAACCAGCCGAGAGCCACGATGGCCATGCCCTCCCGATGGGTGATGACCGACGACGCCTTGGACGATTCGCTGTCGCGGAAGGCGAAGAAAAGCAAGGCCCCCGTCACGATGGTGATGATCATGGACAGGGCCAGCGGATGCGCGCTGCCGTCGCGGTAATACAGCCCCCAGGCCAGGGGAAAGATCATGGTCATGCCCACACAGGCGACCAAGGCGCCGATGATGCACAGCACATATTTCCAGCGCATCTAGAAAAACTCCACTTTCGTGGTCAGGACCTTTTCAACCTTAGGAATGTTCTGCCGGGTGGAAATAATGATCAACCGGTCGTTGGGTTTCACCAGCGTGTCGCCGCGGGGAATAAGCACGTCCTCGCCCCGCTGGAAGCAAAGCACCAGGCAGCCGCGCGGAAAGTCGAGGTCTTTGACCATCTTGCCCACGATGGGGGAATCCTCGAGAATCACGGTTTCCAGAGCCTCGGCGGCCTCGCCCTTGATGGACACCGAGGACATGATCCGGCCCCGCCGGATGAAGTGCAGCAGCGAGTTGATCGCCGACAGCCTGGGACAGACCACGTAGTCGATGCCGATGGGCTGTATGAGCGGCATATAGCCGAAATTGTTGACCCGCGTGACCGTGCTCTTGGCCCCCAGGCTCTTGGCCAGCAAACAGGACAGGATATTGGTTTCCTCGTCGCCCGTCACGGCGATGACCATGTCCATGTCGTGGACGTTCTCCTCTCGCAGTATCTCCTGGTCCGTGGAGTCTCCCATGAGCACGATGGGCCGGTCCAGATGCTCGGACAGGTACTCGCAGCGCTCCTGGCGATTTTCCAAAAGCCGGGTGTGGTAGTACTTGTTGTCCAAGGCCTTGGCCAGCTTGAAGCCGATGTTGCCGCCGCCTATGATCATCACCTCGCGCACCGGCTCGCTGGAGATTCCCAGCCGTTCGAGAATCTCCTCCTGGTCGCGGATGTCGCAGACGAAATAGACCACGTCGTCCTTCTTGATGACGTCCAGGCCGCTGGGAATGATAAGCTGGTCGTCGCGCACAATGGCCGCGATGACAATGCCCAGGTCCTCGCCGATCTTGGACCGCAAATGAATGAGCTTGCTGCCCAGGATGGGACTGTTCTCGGGCAGGTGAATGCCGATGAGCCTGATCTTGCCGCCCGCGAACTCGTTGATCTCCACCGCCCCGGGCACGGACATGAGCCGCAGCACCGAGTTGACGACCTCTTCGTCGGGGTTGATGATCTTGGTGATGTTCGCCCCTTCACCCGTCAACAAGTGCTTGTAATTCGTGTACCTCTCGCCACGAACACGCGCCAGCTTGGTGATCTTGTCGTTGAGCATGTCGGCAAAGAAACAGGCCAGAAGATTGATCTCGTCGGAGTCGGTGACGGCCAGCAGGATGTCGGCCTCCATGATGCCCGCGTCCTCCAGCATGCGCGGGCTGCTGCCCGATCCCTGGAGCGTCTGCACGTCGGAGGTCTCCGCGACCTTGCGCAACGCCTCGTCCGAGGTGTCGATGACCACGACTTCCTTGTTCTCGACAGCTAGGCGCTGGGAAATATGAAATCCGACCTCTCCGGCCCCGATGATGATGACCCGCAAGTAATGCTCCCGTGTGAAATCAGACTCGCAACACCAAATCTAGTACGCTGGTTTTTCCGTCAGCGCAACATGCCGGAATTTCCCACCGTTCAATAATATCCATTTGTTACGAAAAACAGCGGCCCTGCATGACAGGGCCGCCGCTTGGGGAAACCGGGATGAATTCTAACGAATGGCGGCTTTGACCGCATCTATGCCCACCCGTTCAACGAAACGGGCCGTGCGCTCCTTGTTCCGGGCATTGGCCGCATAATAATCCAGCGCCTTGCCGATGACGGCGAAGGCTTCCTCCCTGGAAACGTCCACGGCCAGGATGTCGCCCTTGCGCGCCCTCCTGCCGCCGTTGCCGCCGAATGAAACGGTCCAGCCGTTCTTCCGGCCGATGAGCCCCACGTCGCGGATCATGGACTCGGCGCAGCACATGGGGCAACCGGACGCGCCGGCCTTGAGCTTGATGCCGAATTTCCGGTCCTTCAGGAACTCCTCCAGCGCGGCCGCCGCGCCCATGGAGTCCCGCTGGCCCAGGTTGCAGCCGGATACGCCCTGGCACGCCTGGACCTTGTTGCGGAAAACGTCCCCCACGGGACCGATCTTCTCCACGACCTCGGGCAGGACTTCACCGGGGACGCCGTCCACCACCAGCCGCTGGCCCGTACTGATACGGACGCCCTTCAGGCCGTATTCCTCGACGACGCCGGCAATGGCCGCCAACTGGCCGGCGGGCAAAACGCCCTGGCGCATGCCCGGGGTCACGGTATAGGTGCCGTCCTTTTTCGCCCTGACGGCTCGTTTCGGCAATTGTTCAATGAATTCTTTCAGTTCCATATCAGATAGGCGGGGCTATGGTTACCAGCACACGCATGTCCGTGATGGCGCTCACGCCGTGCGGCTCGGCAATGCCCGAGACCAGCACATCGCCGGGTTCGGCGGGCATGGCCGCGCCGTCGGCGGCCAGGAACTCCCCCCGCCCCTCCAGCACGGTCAGGGTCAACTCCCCTTCCAGGTCGTGGGAATGAACGGGCAGCTTCTGCCCGGCCCGAAAATTGAAATTGATGACCTTCATGAACTCGGACTCATGCACCAGATAATTGGAAAAGGTCAAGTCCTTGAAACCATGTTCCTTATAGAGTTCGATCTTCCTCATGGCCTTTCCTCCTATGCGCCCAGTCGCAGGGGCGCGGTTTCCAGCACCTCGCCGGTGCGGGCCACGGTCGCGCGGACGGCACCCATCGGCTTCCCGGCCCGCTTCACCGCCTCGTTCAGGATAACGCTCATGGACGAGCAGCACGGCACCTCCATCTCCAGGACGGTGATGGATTTCAGTTCATTTTCGGCAATGATATCGGCCAATTTTTCCACATATGCCATCTGGTCGTCGAACTTGGGACAACCCATGAGCACGACCCGGCCGGGCACGAACTCGCCGTGATAGCCAGGCATGGCCACGGGCACGCAGTCGGCGGTCAAAAGCAAATCGGCGTTCTTGAGAAACGGCGCGGTGGGCGGCACCAGGCGGAGCTGGACCGGCCAGTGGGAAAGCGCGGAACCGGCGAGCTGCACGGAGGGTACGTTGGCCCGGCCGCAGGGGGTCATGGTTTGCAGCGCCGCGCCGGGGCAGCCGCTCGGGGGCCTGGGCGTGTCGCCCATGCGCAGGCTGGCGGGATCGGGCATGTGGTTCGGGACCGCACGGCCCTGGGCCTTCAAATGTTCGGTCACGGCCGCGGGGTCAAAGTCCTCGGCCTTGCGCACCTCGACCTTGAGCGCCCCGGTGGGACAATCGCCCAGGCACGCGCCCAGGCCGTCGCAGTATATTTCCTTGACCAGCCGGGCCTTGCCGTCGACGATGGCCAGGGCCCCCTCTTCGCAGGCGGGCACGCACTGGCCGCAGCCGTTGCACAGGTCCTCGTCGATGGTGATCATTTTTCTTGTGCTCAACATAATGATATCCTCTTTATTTCATTTTATTTTTAAATTCGCGCCACGCCCAAAAACATGGCGTGCAGCGCAACCGCTAAAACAATGAACAACGTCCGGGCATGATCGCCGGACAGTCCCGGAAAACGGTAGCCGATCTGGTTGTGCGCGCAGGCGGACACGCAGTCCCCGCACAAGGTGCAGGACAGCGCCGGAACGCCCCGCTTCACCCTGGCTTCGTCCAGCGCGCCGTACCGGCACAGGGCGAAACAGGCCCCGCACCGGGTGCAGTCCGCGCCGATGCGGATGCGCCACGGCGAAAGCCTGCCGAAGACATTGGCCGCCAGCCCCATGGGGCAGAACGCGGTGCAGTGGACCATGGCCCCTGCCCTGCGGGAAGCGAAAACCATGACTCCCACGCCGACCAGGCCGAAACCGGCCCCGAACAGGACGGCCGTGGCAGCGGGCACGCCCATGGCGCGCAGCGCGTATGCCCCGCCAACGGCCAGGATAAGGGTCAGGCCGCGTCCGGCGACGCTCAGTCCGCGCAGGGGCCCCTGGGTGGCTGGACGGCCCGCCAGACGGCTCATGGCGTCGTCCCAGGCGCCGATGTAGCAGAGATGGCTGCACCAGGCCGGGCCGGCCAGGAGCACGGTCACGGAAAACAGGACGAGCATGAAATAGCCGCCGCCGCGAAAGACCGGCCCGGCCGCGATCAGGGCCGGAACCGGCAAATGCAGGTCCCCGGTCATGAGCATCCTGTCCATGCCGAGAAGGCCCAGCCCCAGTTGGAGAAAGAAAACGAGGGAAAACAGCCCCCAGATGCGCGGCCTGAGCTTTCGATGGTTCTCCGGGCGCAGCATCAGGCCGCCCACCCATTGGGCGTAGAGGGACAGGCCGAATATCTCGAACCAGCCCCATCCCGGCCAGTAGCGGTCGGCCAACAGCACGGGAAACGGCACGTGATGCCGGGCCATGGCCAGACCGAAGACCGTCAGGGCGAACATTCCGGCGCGCGCCCAGGCGCGATCCGCCCCCCGATTGAAAAGCCGCTCGGTCCCCTGGCCGAGCAGAACCGCCAGGGCCAGGCCGTCCAGCAGAATGACCCCGCACATGATGGTTGCCAGCCGCGCCCAGGGGAGGCCCAGGGCCTGGCGGATGGAAACCAGATTGACCAGGGCATCGGCCCATATCCAGCCGCCCACGACCAATACGGCGGCCGCTGTCGGCCGGACCCAGGCCCTGCGGGTGAACAACAGCCCGGACATGACGGCCAGGCAAGCGGCCAAGCCGACGTCGCCGCGCCGCAAGGCGTGGGACGCCAAAAGCAGCATGGCGAAAAACGGTATAATCAGGCGGTATGCGCGCACGTTTCCGGTCTCCATGGCCCCACGATGGAGATTTTTTTTGACGAGGCCCATGACTTAGGTCAAATTACCATATCAAAATAAAACAAGGCGCATATGATAAAATGAACAAACTGGCAGCGGTGAAGACGATCACTTTTTTCGAGGGATTGCCCGAGGAGAACTGCGCCCGGCTCGCGGACGCGTCGGTGATGAAAAGATTCGGCAAGGGAGAGACCTTGTTCCTGGCCGATACCCCGGCCGACGGCTTCTATGCGACGGTTTCCGGCCGGGTCAAGGTCTTCCGCTCGTCCCCGTCCGGCAAGGAGCAGATCCTGCACGTCTTCGGCCCGGGCGAGGCCGTGGGCGAAGTGCCCATGTTCCAGGGGACCACGTTCCCGGCCCAATGCGAGGCCCTGGACGACTGCGAGGTCCTGTTCTTTCCCCGCGACGGGTTCCGGAAGGTGCTCCGCGAGGACCCGGACATGGCCATGAAGATGATGGCCATGCTCTCGCAGCGGCTGCGTATCCTGGTCGCCAAGATCGACGACCTGAGCCTCAAGGAAACGCCGTCACGGGTGGCCGCCTACCTCATGCTCCTGCGCTCGTCCCAGGATTCGGAAACCCTCCGGCTCGACCTGCCCAAGGGCCAGATCGCCCTGTACCTCGGCACCATTCAGGAAACATTATCCCGTATTTTCAAACGGTTTACGGATGAGGGCATCCTCAATATCAACGGCAGTCAGATCACCATCCTCGACGAGAAGGCGCTCCGGGATATCGCGGACCAAGGGCGCTAAGCCCGTGATCCAACGCAAAAAGCCCGCCGCACACGCGTGCGGCGGGCAAGATATGCTGACTGGAGAACGCCTTTAGGCGATCTTGTTGACGGCGGCCTGGAGGCGGGAAATGCGGCGCTGGGCCTGGCGGTCGTGGATGACCTTCTTGCGGGCGGCCTTGTCCAGAACGGCGGTAGCGGCCTGCAAGGCCTCCTGCGCCTTTGCGGCGTCGTTTTCCTCGATGGCCAGACGAACAGCCTTGACGGTGTTCTTGATGCGGGTCTTGGAAACGCGGTTGCGGGCGCGACGCTTCAAGCTCTGACGATGCCTCTTCAGTGCGGATTTGTGATTAGCCAATGTCGTTTCTCCTGATCTTTCTTATCGTAGTAAAATACGTATGTATGCTATTTTCCCCAAAGGGAGAGCTTTTTATATGGACTCTCCCTCCGATGTCAAGCCTTTTCTGGTTCCAACCTATACCTGCAATGCGTTGAAGTCCGCCAGCCGACCCAGGCGATCCACCAGGGCCTTGAGCAAATTCAACCGATTCAGCCGCACGGCGGCATCGTCGCACATGACCATGACGTTGTCGAAGAATCCGTCCACCGAAGGCCGCAGCTCGCCGAGCAAGGCGAAAAGCCCCGCGAAATCATCGTGTTCCCACAGGTCGTCAAACCGGGGGGCCACCTCTTCCAGCTTGGAGCCGAAGGCTTGCTCGTGGTCGCCGTCGAACAGGTCGGCGTCGTAGCTGCCGGTGAGTTCCTGCCCGGCCTCGTCACCCTGCTTGCGGATGATGTTGGCAGCGCGCTTGAAGGTCAGCACGGACTGCTCGAAGCCGTCCACCTTGCTGAATTCGGAAAGCGCTTCCAGGCGGGCCTTGAGGGTGCGGATGTCGTTGAACCCGGCACCCAACGCGGCGTCCACCACGCGGGTGTCGAAGCCCTGCCCGGTGAACAGGGAGCGCAGACGCTGTGCGAAGAAATCCTCCAGTTTTTTCAAGGCCTCGGACGGTTCGACCTTCCACTTGACGCCGGAGTATGCCTCCTGCGCCGAGACCAGAAGCCGCTCCAGGTCCACGTCCAGGCCGTGCTCCATGATGATGCGGGCGATGCCCAGGGCGCAGCGGCGCAGGGCATACGGGTCGTTGGCACCGGTGGGCACCTTGCCCAGGCCGAAGCAACCGGCCATGGTGTCGACCTTGTCCGCCATGGAGACCAGGGCACCGGCCAAACTGGACGGCACCGGGGTGTCGGGACCGGCGGGCAGGTACTGCTCGTAGATGCCCTGGGACACGATCTCACCCTTTCCGGCGCGTTCGGCGTAGATGCCGCCCATCTTGCCCTGGAGGCTGTCGAACTCGATGACCATTTCGGACACCAGGTCCGCCTTGGCCAACCGGCCCGCACGGGCGTACCGCTCGATTCCGCCGGGCAGGATGGACTGCGATTCGCTGAGCGCTTCGGCCAGCTTGCGGCACAGGGTCTCGATGCGGCGGGACTTGTCCCCCACCGAACCCAGCGGGCCGAGGAAGACCACGTTTTCCAGCTTGTCCAGCCAGACGTTCATGTCCACCTTGCAATCCGCCTCCCAGAAGAAGCGGGCGTCCTCAAGACGGGCCTTGAGCACGCGCTCCCAGCCCTTCTTGACCAGGGCCACGTCCTTGGGCTCCAAATTCAGGGTGGTCAGGAAATGAGGCAGCAGCTTGCCGTCCGGTCCCTGCACGCCAAAGGATTTCTGATGGGACTGCATGGAGGTCAGCAGGACCTCGCGCGGCAGTTCGAGATACAGCTTGTCGATGTCGCCGATGATCGGCTTGGGGTACTCGACCAGGTTGGCGACCTCGTCCAGCAGCCCTTCGTCCCAGACGATCTCGCCGCCCAGCTCCGAAGCCAGGCGGTTGCCCTCGGACACGATGGTCTGCTTGCGGACCTCGGGGTCGATGACCACCTTGCAGTCGTTCTCGATGACGGAAAAATATTCGGCAGCGGAATTCACGGAGAACGGGCCGGGCCCCATGACGCGGTGGCCGCGCGTCTCGCGGCCGGAAGTCAGATTCTCCAGGGTGAACTCGATCACGTCGGCGTCGAGCAGGGCCAGGACCCAGCGCACGGGGCGGCCAAAGGTAAAATTGTAATCGCCCCAATGCATCTTCTTGGGAAAGGAAAGAGATTCCACACACTTGATGCACAGCTCCGGCAGGACATCGGCGGTTTTGCCGCCGCCCACGGTCTTCCTGGCCGCCAGGTATTCGCCCTTGCCGGTCTCCATCTTGAACAGCGCATCCTCGGCAACGCCCTGCGTCTTGGCAAATCCCGCGCCCGCCTTGGTCAGGTTGCCGTCGCCGTCATAGGCGATGCGGACCGGAGGCCCGGTGACGGTCTCCTCCTCCTGCTTCTGCGCCAGTGCCAGGGAAAGGACGTGCGCGGTGATGCGGCGCGGGGTGGCATAGCACTTGACGCCCTCGAACTCGACCATGGACGCTTCAAGCCCCTTGGCAAAGGCGGCCTCCAGTTCGGCGGCCAGCTTCGGCACGAAGCGGGCGGGCATTTCCTCGGTTCCGATTTCCAGTATGAATTCGGCCATTGTTCTTCTCTTTTCCGTATAAATTCGTGTCAGTTACTTCTTGAGCAGTGGATAGCCCATCTCTTCACGCTGATCCGCGTAAAGACGGGCGATCTTGGAGGCCAGGTTGCGTACGCGGCCGATGTAGGTGGCCCGCTCGGTGATGGAGATGGCCCCCCTGGCGTCCAGCATGTTGAAGGAGTGGGAGCACTTGAGGCAGCAGTCGTACGCGGGCCAGGGCAGCCCTTCCTCGCACAGCCGCAGGCATTCGCCCTCGAACTTGTTGAACAGGTCGAACAGCATGTCCGCGTCCGACAGCTCGAAATTGTACTTGGACTGCTCCACCTCGTTCTGGTGGAAGACGTGCCCGTAGGTGATCTCGTCGTTCCACATGAGGTCGTAGACGGACTCCTTTTCCTGGAGGTACATGCACAGCCGCTCAAGGCCATAGGTGATCTCCACGGACACGGGCTTGAGGTCGATGCCGCCCACCTGCTGGAAATAGGTGAACTGGGTCACTTCCATGCCGTTGAGCCAGACCTCCCATCCCAGGCCCCAGGCCCCAAGGGTCGGGGATTCCCAGTCGTCCTCCACGAAACGGATGTCGTGGGCGGCGGCGTCGATGCCCAGCGCCTTCAGGCTTTCGAGATACAGTTCCTGGACGTTGTCCGGGGACGGCTTCAGGATGACCTGGAACTGGTAGTAGTGCTGGAGTCGGTTCGGGTTCTCGCCGTACCGGCCGTCGGTGGGACGGCGGGAAGGTTCCACATAGGCGGTCTTCCACGGCTCGGGGCCGATGACGCGGAAAAAGGTGGACGGGTTGAATGTCCCGGCCCCGCATTCGATATCCATGGGCTGGACCACGGCGCAGCCGTAATCCGCCCAAAAGTTCTGCAATTTCAGTATGACTTCCTGAAAATTCATTGATGACTCCAACTATACCTTTTTATACATGCCGCTTTCCCAGGACAGGCCCAGGTGGTAGGCGACGAAAAGTTCGATAAGCTGCCCGGCCTGCCGTCTGACTGCATCGTCCATGGACACGGAAAGCCAATCCATCGGTCGGCTCTGCTGCACCCAGTCCAGGACGCGCAGCACACCGGCGGAAACCGGCCGAGCAAGTCCCTCTAACGGTTTCCCGTCCGAAAGACAAGTCCGGCAGGCCACTTGGCCCTTCTCCACCCCGAAACGATAGCCGTCCTCGTTGCCCACGGCCCGGCCGCAGGTTCCGCAGCGGAGAAAGTCCGGGCTGAAGCCCATTTCAAAAGCCAGCTTGGCCCGGAACAGCCACGGCGTCAGTTCGCTGCTGCCGCCGCCCTCCTCCAGCATCCGAAAGGTTTCGAGCAGCAATTGGTAGACCGGCTTGGCGTCCGAGGGGTCGATCTCCACGGCCTCGACGAACTTGACGCAATTGACCGCCAGCCCGGTCCTGGCCGGGTCCCTGCGGATCGCCGGAAAATTGTTCAGGAGCGTGCCTTCCTCAAGGACCGTATAGGTGCCGGTCTTGCTGGTGCCGATGGTGAAAAGGACGTGGGAAAGCGGATCGAGGCAGCCCACGAAACGGCGGCGGCTGCGGTTGCCGCCAAATGCGAACCCGTTGAAGACGCCACGGGTGGGCGAAAGAAGGCGCACCCAGCAGTCGGCTTCCCGAAAACTCCCGACCTTGAGCACCAGGCACTTCTCGGTGGCGTTCACGGGTGCTCCCGGCCGGTCTAGTCGGCGCCGAAAACGAGCGTCTGAATGTTGCTCTTGTTCTTTTCCAGGGGATAGGGCTTGCCGTTGTAGGTCACTTCGACACCCGCCACGTTGCCGATGCGAATTCTTCTCGGATTGTTGAACATCAGCCGAAGGGGCTCTCCCTTCTTCAAAACGAAGTCACGGGCCATGTTGGGCTCGTCGCCCTTCCACAGCCCGATCCAGCAGCCTTTGTCGGTGGTGGCCCGAATGATCAACACGTGATCGTAATGGATTCCTTCCTGCGCCTGGTCGTCCTCCGCTTCGCTCGCGGCAGCGACGGGCTGTTCGGCGGCCGTGTCGTCGGCTTCCGGTTGCACGGCCGGTTCAGGGACCGGGTCAGGAGCCGGAACGGGAGCCGGATCAGAGGCCGGGGCCGTGGCTTCGGCCTCGGGCGACGGCTCCGGCGTCTCGTCGGCAGGCACCTGCTCCCCGGAAGGAACGGGCGGCGGCTCTTCGGCCGACTGCTCGGCGGGATCGGCCTGCTGTTCGGCGGGATCGGCCTGCTGTTCGGCGGCCGGCGGCGTGGCCGGAGCGGGCTTGTCCTCGCCCGTGTTCAAGTTCAGGACCACCAGCACCCCGGCCAGGGCCAGGGCGATGAAAATCAGTATGGACGGCCAGACGGACCGTTTCTTCCGCTTGGCCGGAGCGTCCATGTCGTGGAAGGCCCTGACGGCCGACGGCGACACATCGTAGGACACGTCCTCGACCTCGATCTCCTCGTCTTGGTATTCCCTGTCCACGACCATGGACAATTCGTCGGAATCCAGGCCCAGCAGCCGCGCATAGCTCCGAATGAACCCCTTGGTGTACACCGGATGCGGCAGGGTCGAGCTGTCGCCGCTTTCGAGCGCGATCAGGTTGATGCGGCTGATCTTGGTGGCCTCCATGACCGCCTCGATGGTCAGCCCCTTGGCTTCGCGCTCGCGCTGAAGCGTCAGTCCGAGTTCCTGAAAATTCATTATATTACTCTCCGTTGTCGAGCCGCAGAGACTCGTCCATATATATGATGACCGCGCGTTCCTTCAAGCCATCGAAATATTCGGTAAAAGCCTCGTCATGCCGTTTCTGCATCAACTCCTGGTAGATCGCGTCGCGCACGTCCTCAAGGGGCACCAGGCTGTTCTCGGAAATCTTGACGGGCGACAGGAGCGCCTCTCCGCCCGGGGTGTTCAGCGGTTCGCTGACGCCGCCCTCGGGCACGCCCACAAGGGCCTGCTTCCACTCCTCGGCGAGATCGGCATACTTCATCTCGCCCAGGGAGCCGCCGCTGTCCGCGGCGGGGCCGACGCTGTACTTGGACACAGCTTCGGCAAAGGTCATCTCGCCGTCCTTGATCCGGGTCCGAACCTCCACCGCCGAGACCTCGGGCGGCAGCATGAGGATCGCCACCTCGACCATCTTGTCGAGCGTGTACTCGTCCTTGCGGGCCTCGTACTCGTTCTCGATTTCGGAATCCGTGACCAGCACCTTCTTGTTGACCATGTGTCCGACGATTTCCTTCTTCTGCATCATCTGCTTCATGCGTTCCCGAAAAACGTCCACGGTCAGGCCGTCCTGGGCAATGGCGGCCTCGAAGCCCTCATCGTCCAGGTGGCGTTCCTTCTTGATAAGCTCGATCTCCTTGTCGACGTCCTCATCGGAAATATTGATGTTGTATTTCTCGACCTCCTGCTGAATCAGGATGTCGTTGACCATGTCGGCCAGGGCGTGCTTGCGGAATTGCTCGAACTGCCGCTTCTCCGAGTCGCTGAGCCGGCGATCACCGAGTTGGGCCAGGACAGGCCGCAGCTTCTCGTCGAGATCGTATTGGGTGATGATGTTGTTGTTGATTTTCACCAAAATGCGATTGACGACATTGTCGACGGCCAGGGCCTGGCCGACCGGCATCGCAAGCAGTGCAACGATAAGCAGGGATAGAAATCTCACTCTTTGTATACTCCTAGACCGGCGGGCCGTTTAGGCGCACCCACCGATTTTTGACGAACTTTAGTCGGTTTGCGGGGACTATGCAACGACTGCGCCGGATTAATTCTCCGGAGCCTCGTCCGGGGCGTCCGGTTCCCCGTCGGCGTCCGCCTCCATGGGGATTTCCTCAGGCGCAGCCTCGCCGGAAGCGGCCTCCTCCTGAATGGCGTCCTGTTGGACGACGTCCTCCATGGTCTTGTCGCCCACGGTCTGGTTCAGAAGATGCTCGCTCACGGAAATTTTTGCCGTGACCAGGGTTTGGGCCAGCCATTGGTCAAAGGCTCTGTGCAGCTTGCTTTCGAGAAGGGCCTCCTCCACCAGGGGATACGCCTGGGCCGGTTCCAGCACCTTGGCCTTGCTGCGCTCAAGGAGAATGAGCGCCTCGAAACCGAACTTGTCCGCCAGGACCGAACTCGACTGGCCGGGTTCCAGGTTGGAGACCGCATTGCGCCAGGCCGCGGACATCCGCCCTTCGCGCACCATGACCTCCCTGGTCTCAACCTCGCCGAAGGCCGTGGCCAGATTCATCTGGTCCTGTTCCCGGCGATACTTCTCCACGGCCTTCTCGACCAGTTCGCGGCTGGGACCGCGGACAACGAGTATGCGGAGGCTCTCGGGGAGATAGTAATCGGAAATATGGTCGCGGTAATACTTTTCCGCTTCCTTGTAGTCGATCTTGATCTGGGGCCTGAGCACCAATTGATAGAACTTCTTCTGGGCGAGATGGTAGCGCAACTGCTGCCGCCAGGACTTAAGGTCGATGTACTCCTCCACCAGAACCTGCTCGAAAGCCCCCTCCGGGTAATCCGAGCGGACGGCCTCCTCGGCCTCCTTGAATTCCTCGTCCGTCACGGCCATGTCCCGACGCTTCAGTTCCTGGACGACCAGTTCCTGAACAATGAGATCGGCCAGGATGTCGCCGTATTCGACGCGCAGCTTCTCCACGCTTGGGACATACGCCCCCACGGTGTCCGCCTGGAACTGGTCGTGCTGGAATTCGAGCTGGGTCAGATAGATGGGACTGCCGTTGACCCGGGCCACGATGCCCATGTCGTCGGCGTCGCCGGAGCAGCCGCAGAGCGCGGCCAGCAACAGGGAAATCACGATGATGCGAAGCTTGGTCATATGGAGCCTTGGCTTGTGGCGACGTTCGCGCCGTTGTCGAGCAGGGTTTCCAGGTCGGCGGCCGTGTCCTCCAGCGCCCGGCGCATGGTCGCGGCCTCGCCGTGGCGCACTTCCAGCTTGGAGGGCGGCAACAGCCGGGCCGATCCGCTCCGTCCGCCCACCCAGGCGATCAGCGCCTCCGGGCTGACGGCCGCGGCACCGTCGTTCCAGGTCACCACCACCCTGCCGGGATACAGCTCGGCGCGCGCCGCCTGCAAACGGGAGAGCGTCCGCTTGATCCGCAGCACGCCCAGGAACGAATCCAGCGCCTCCGGCAGCGGGCCGAAACGGTCGCGGATCTCCGCTTCCAGCTCGTGCAATCCCATTTCGTCCGTGGTCGAGGACAACGCCTTGTAGTAGCGGAGCCGTTCCCTGGAATCCGGGATGTATCCGCCCGGAATATGCGCCTCGAAGACGAAATTCAGTTCCGGGTCGCTGGCGCGGGTGTCCTCCTCGCCCCGGACGCGCCGAACCTCCTCCTCGAGCATCTCAAGGAAAAGATCAAGCCCGACCTTGGCAATCTGGCCGGATTGGGCCTCGCCCAGGATGTTGCCCGCGCCGCGCAGGCGCAGGTCCTCCATGGCGACCTTGAACCCAGCTCCCAGATAATCCATGTCCAGAATGATACGCAAGCGTTTGCGAACGATTTCCGAAATATCATTGATGGATGGGACCACGAAATAGGCGTACGCCTGCCGTTCGCTGCGGCCCACCCTGCCCCGGAGCTGGTACAACTGGCCCAGGCCGAACAATTGGGCCTGGTCCACGATGAGCGTGTTGGCGTTGGGAAAATCCAGGCCGGATTCCACGATGGCCGTGCATACCAGCACGTCGAGTTCCCCGTGCCAGAAGTCCCGCATGGATTCTTCGAGCGCCTTTTCGCTCATGCGGCCGTGGGCCATGCCCACACGGGCGTCCGGCACCAGCTCACGGACGAACTCGGCCACCCTCGGCAGCCCATTGACCCGGTTGTACACCCAGTACACCTGGCCGCCGCGTTCCAGTTCCCGTTCCAGCACCGCCTTGAGTTCCAGTTGGTCGCGCTCCATGATGCCGGTTTCCACGGGCTTGCGGTCCAGGGGCGGCGTTTCGATGACGGACAGCCCACGTATGCCGGACAGGGAAAGCTGCAAAGTGCGCGGGATGGGCGTGGCCGTCAGGGTCAGGACGTCGATGTTCTGCCTGAAATACTTGAGCCTTTCCTTGTGCTTGACGCCGAACCGCTGTTCCTCGTCCAGGATGAGCAGGCCGAGGTTGGGCAGTTCCACGTCCTTGGACAGGATGCGGTGCGTGCCGATGAGGATGTCGATCTCGCCGCGCGCGGCGGCCTCGATGACGGTCTTCTGCCGCTTGGCGGACACGAACCGGCTGAGCATGCCGACCCGCACCGGGAACCCTTCCATGCGCTTGGCAAAGGTCTGGTAGTGCTGCTCGGCCAATACGGTGGTCGGACAGAGCAAGGCCACCTGATGCCCTTCCAGGGCGGCCCGAAACGCGGCCCGAAGCGCCACCTCGGTCTTGCCGAAGCCCACGTCGCCGCAGACCAGCCGGTCCATGGGCTCGGCCTTTTCCATGTCCCGAAAGACATCGGCCACGGCCTTGTCCTGGTCCGGCGTCTCCTCGAATCCGAAGGACGCCTCGAACTCGGCGTACATCTCGTCCGGCAGCCCGTATCCGAAGCCCTTGGCCACCCGGCGGAAGGCGTACATCTCCACCAGCTCATGGGCGATCTTCTCAATGGCCTTGCGGACCTTGGCCGTGGTCTTTGCCCAGCGCATCCCGCCGAGCTTGTCCAAGGCCGGGGCCTTGCCGCCTTCCGGCCCCTTGAACCGCTGCACCAGATTGAGCCGGTCCACGGGCAGGTAGAGTTTGTCCTCGCCGGAGAAAAACAGCAGGAGATAGTCGTTGGCCCCCTCGCCGATGGACATGTGGTGCAGCCCGCCGAACTGGGCCAGGCCGTAGTCCCGATGCACCAGCAGGTCGCCCTCGGACAGGTCGTCGTAACGGTCCAGCCCCTTGAAGGCTTTACCCCGGTCCGCGCGGGCCACGGGCGCGTGCGGCTGCAGCACCTCCTCGCCCAGGATGCGCATCCGGTTCCAGGCCAGCTCCATGCCCTTTCGCAACGGCGAGACCAGGGCGAAAACGCCTTGGCGGCCCGGCGTGTACTCCAGGCTCATGGACAGTCCTTCCTGCTGGGCCAGATTCAGGAACTTGCTGCGCGAGCGGAGGGTGCGGAAGCTCAGGATGGTGGCCTGCCCCGCCCGGCTCCACTCCTTGAGGCCCATCATGAGCGCGGCCCACGGCCTGCGGCTCTCCTCGGGCTTCCAGAACAGGTCGGAAAAATCGCTGTACGGTGTCTCGGCCAGGTCCACGCCGGACTTTTCCCGGCCGATGGTCAGCTCCTCGAAAACAAGTTGGCGCGCGTTGCGCCAGGCGTTCCGCGCCGCCTCGTCGCTCCGGCAGACGTACCGGCGCGGCCAGGCAAGCCCGGTGGTGCGCTCCTCTTCCTTGAGCGCGTCGCGCCACGCCTGCGCCCGGTCCTCCATCCTGGCCCTGAGTGCGCCGCCGGACGACAGCAAAAACACCGCGTCCTTGGGCAAATGCGCCTCCAGGCCCACCGGCTCGTCATAATAGAGGCCCGGCCAGACAAATCCGTTGCCGGTCTCCAGCCGCTCGTTGAGGGACTGCTCCAGGGCGGCGGATATCTCGCCGGTCTTCCGCAGCTTTTCCCACAGGTCGGCGGCGCGCATGGCCCTGTCCGACGTGGTGATGCCCGACGAGACCGGCAGCAGGACCACCTCGTCCAGATCGGCCCTGGACCGCTGGGAAGCGGGATCGAACAAGCGGATTTCCTCCAGCGAATCGCCGAAGAACTCAAGACGCAGCGGCAGGTCGTAGCCCGGAGCATGGATGTCGAGGATATCCCCGCGCATGGCCATGTCGCCGGGGCCGGACACCAGCTTGCGGCGCACGTAACCCCAGGTCACCAGTTGGTCGAGCAGGATGTCCGGGGACATCTCCTCGCCCTTGGCGAGCGTGACCCAGTTCTCGCGCAGCACCGCCTGGTCCGGCCAATACGGCAGGAGGTTGTCCGCGGTCATGAGCAGGCCGATGGGCCTGCGCCCGTACATCAGCCCGTGCAGCGCGGCCCACCGCTCGCTCCACGCCCCGGCGTCCGGGGCCTTGGACAGGTAGGACGGCAAAAACAGCCAGTCGCGGTCCCAGGCGGGACGAAAATCCTCTTCCGCCGGACCGGAGGAAAACAGGGTCAGCAGCGCCCGCATTTCCTTGAACTCGGCCACGCCGGGCACCACGACGACCACGTTGCTGCCCTTGGACAGCAGCGAGCCGGCCAGCAACGCCTGGGTGGCCGGGCCGCTCTTGAAGATGCGGACCGAGTTCGTTGCGTCGCGCATGAATTCGGCGATTTCCAGCGGGAATGCGGTGGTCATGTGTACAAGATATTGTGATTTGATGTGAAACGAAAGGCCAATGAGCCGATAATAACACCCACTCCGGGCGCGAAAAAAACGGGACGCGGTGCGGGAACGGAACGGTCCCGCCGAGCGGCGCCGCCTACGAAACAAGCCGCCCTCCTCCCTAACGGCAGCAAGGCGGCTTGTCACCCTTAAATTTGATCCGCTAGACCGTGCTCAACGCTTCCTTTTCCTCGTTGTCGAGCAGGGAGTCCAGGTCCAGAAGTATCAACAGCCGGTCGTCCAGCTTGCCCACGCCGTCGATGTAGTCGGAGTCCAGTCCGGCCACCACGGGCGGCGGCGGCTGCACGGAGTTGGCCGGAATACGCAGGACCTCGGACACGGAATCGACCACGAAACCGACGATGATCATGTCGTTCTCGATGACGATGATGCGGGTGTACTTGTCGTATTCCTTGGATTCGAGGCCGAACCTGCTGCGCATATCCACGATGGGAATGACCTTGCCGCGCAGGTTGATGACGCCCTCGACAAACTCGGGGGCGCGCGGCACGTTGGTGATCTCCATGGTGCGGATGATCTCCTGCACCTGAAGGATATTGACCCCGAATTCCTCGCCGCCGACGCTGAACGTCACCAACTGGGTCAATTGCTGATCGGTTTCGGTCTCTTCGACATCGACGAGTTCGTCGCCATCAAGATTCATGGCAACCCATCCTTGCTGCTTCGGTCAATTCATAAAAAAGGGCCACGATTTTCAGGTATTGAATCTGACAACTGGCTGTTTTTTTGTCAATCACAATTCCAGCCGGAACCCGCCCGGCAAGGCCGCGGCACGCGGCCCCAAGGCCGTTCATTTTTTTAATCAATGAATAAAAGCCGTTGATGATTTTCCTTCCGGTCTTCGGTCAAAGTGTTGTTGACGCTATTGGGAGAAAGGACTAACGTATGTTTCACCGCCACGCTATTTAATTGATTTTTTTGACTTTTTACCAAAAGGACGGCCGGTTTTACATGGGTCAGTACGCCAATTTCAGTGATCACGGTTCCCTGGAAGAACAAGTCAAAAACTTGGCCGACGAGGAACTGCTCGACTTCTGGGAAGAAACACAACAGCTTGCCAAGATGCTTGACCTGGAAGAAGTGACGGACATCGAGTACAACCCCGAATACGAACGAGTCATCCTTCAGGAACTGCAATACCGCACCTGCTACAAGGGCCAGTTCTAGACTACCGGAAACAAGAACTCCCCGCCTCCGAAAGGAGACGGGGAGTTTTCTTTTGCCTTTCGCCCTAGGCTACAGCACCGGCTCGCGCCCGATGCTGAAATAGGCGAATCCCGCACGGGCCATGCGCCGGGGCTGGTAGAGGTTGCGGCCGTCGAAAACCAGCGGAGCGGCCAGGGCGTCCTTGATGCGGTCGAAATCCGGGTTGCGAAACTGGTTCCAGTCCGTGACCACGGCCAGGGCGTCCGCCCCGTCCAGCACCCCGTACTGGTCGTCGCTGATGTCCAGCCCCTCGACGTCCCCGACCTCGGCGCGGGCGCGGGCGTTGGCCACGGGATCAAAGGCGTTGATCCGCATGCCCTGCGCGGCCAGCTCCCTGATGACCTCGATGGACGACGCCTC
Source organism: Desulfovibrionaceae bacterium (assembly GCA_015709315.1). Taxonomy (GTDB): domain Bacteria; phylum Desulfobacterota; class Desulfovibrionia; order Desulfovibrionales; family Desulfovibrionaceae; genus Pseudodesulfovibrio. The sequence continues at coordinate 103,663 of JACCQI010000003.1, read as the reverse complement.
GCGGATGTCGTCGGTATTGGCCTTGAAGGCGATGCCCCACAGGGCCAGGGTCTTGCCCGCCACGCCGCCCTGCGGCTCGAAGTACGCCTTGATCTTCTCGGCCAGCACGAGCTTCTGGACATTGTTGACCTCGTCCACGGACCGGATGAGCCGGGCGTCGTACCCGTGCTCGGCGGCCGTGCCGATGAGCGCCTTGACGTCCTTGGGGAAGCAGGAGCCGCCGTAGCCCACGCCGGGGTAGATGAAGCTGTAGCCGATGCGGGAATCCGAGCCGATGCCCGTGCGGACCTCGGCCACGTCGGCCCCCACCCGCTCGCAGATATTGGCGATCTCGTTGATGAAGGAAATCTTGGTGGCCAGCATGCAGTTGGCCGCGTACTTGGTCATCTCGGCCGAACGCACGCCCATGACGATGAGCTTGTCCCGGCTGCGCGCGAACGGGGCGTAGAGCGCGCCGATCACCTTGGCGGAACGCTCGTCCCCAGTGCCCACGATGACCCGGTCCGGCTTCATGAAGTCATTGACAGCATCGCCTTCCTTGAGAAACTCGGGATTGGAGACAACGTCGAAGGCGATGGATTCGCCGCGCTTGTCCAACTCCTCGGCGATGATCGAGCGGACCCGGTCCGCCGTGCCCACCGGCACCGTGGACTTGTCCACCACGATCTTGGGGGAGGTCATCTTCTGCCCGATCTCACGGGCCACGGCATCCACGTACCGCAGGTCGCAGGAGCCGTCCGCGCCACACGGCGTGCCCACGGTGATGAAGACCACTTCGCTTTGCTCAAGGCCCTCGCCGAGATCGGTGGTGAAGTGCAGCCGCCCCTGGGCGGTGTTGCGCTTGACCAGGTCCTCCAGGCCGGGCTCGAAGATATGGACCCTGCCGCTCTCAAGCGTTTCGACGACCTTGGGGTTGACGTCCACGCAATGGATATTGTTGCCCATTTCGGCAAAACACGCGGCGGAGACCAAGCCCACATAGCCGGTGCCGACAATGCATACGTTCATCTATCATCTCCATACAGTATGTTCACAGCGATCGAGTCCTGCTGGATACCCGCAACACCCCTGCCCCGTCAACATGATTGCAAAAACGATACCTGATCGCCACAACTATTGCCATTCATGCGCTTAATGCGTAAAATTTGAGGATATCACGCTATTACTCACCTTGGAGGTTGCATATAATGCCCGTACTCGTTGTCAATGTCGATCATGTGGCCACCCTGAGACAAGCCAGGATGGGAATCGAACCCGAACCCGTTGTCGCGGCCTACATGGCCGAACAGGCCGGAGCCACCGGCATCATCGTCCACCTGCGCGAGGACAGGCGGCACATCCAGGACCGGGACGTCCGGCTCATCAAGGAGACCTGCAACACCCGTCTTCACCTGGAGATGGCCGCCACCGGGGAAATGCAGGGCATCGCGCTCGACGTGGAGCCGGAGATGGTCTGCCTGGTGCCGGAAAAACGGCAGGAGCTGACCACCGAGGGCGGCCTGAACTGCATCGGCCGCGAGCAGGAACTCAAGGACTTCCTGGCCCCCATCCACGCCAAGGGCATCCGCGCCTCCCTGTTCATCGACGCCGACCCCGGGCAGATCGAGGCGGCCGCGGCCACGGGCGCTGAATTCATCGAAATCCACACCGGCCACTACGCCGACGCCAAGCGCATCGACGCCCGCAACGTGGAACTGGAAAAAATCCTCAAGGGCGTCGCCATGGCCGCCGACGCCGGTCTCAAGGTCAACCTCGGCCACGGGCTGAACTACCGCAATATCCTGAACTTCAAGGATGTTCCCGGCATCAAGGAATACTCCATCGGCCATTCCATCATGGCCCGCGCCATCTACGTCGGCCTGGACCGCGCCGTCCGGGACATGGCCGAACTGATCCGCACCTTCGCGGACTAGGGAGCGGCATGATCATCGGCATCGGCATGGACCTCGCGGAAATCGACCGCATAAACGACGTCTGGAACAGATTCGGCGAACGGTTCGCCGACAAGCTTTTGACCGACGGCGAGCGGGCGCAGCTCCCGGCGACATTCCCGGTCCCCCGGCTGGCCGCCCTGTTCGCGGCCAAGGAGGCGGCGGTCAAGGCCCTGGGCACGGGGTTCCGCCAGGGCATCGGCCTGCAATGCATCGAGATACTGCACCTGCCCAGCGGCAAGCCCGAAATAACCTTCCACGGACGCGGCCTGGAGAAGTGCCGCGAACTCGGCGTGGCCAGAGCGCACGTCACCCTGACCCACACCCGTGACACGGCGGGCGCCACCGTGATACTGGAAGACTAGAATCGGAACCCTCACCAGGAGAGCCCATGCTTCTACCCCTGCCGACCCCGTCCGAAATGGCCCTCTGGGACAGGGAAGCCATCCATTCCTTCGGCATCCCCGGCATCACGCTCATGGAGTCGGCCGGCCGGGAGGCGGTCAACGCGCTCCTGGAAGAATACGGCGACGTGTGCGGCAGCGTCGTCCACTGCTTCGCAGGCCCCGGCAACAACGGCGGCGACGCCTTTGCCATGGCCCGCCACCTCGCGGACCTCGGCGCGGACGTGACGGTCTTCCACACCAGGCCCAAGAAGCAATACCGGGGCGAAGCCCGCACCAACCTGCTTTGGGCGCAGAAGCTCGACATCCCGCTCATCCACCTGGCCTCAGTGAACCTCGACGGGCTACCCCAGCCGGACGTGATCGTCGACGGCCTGCTCGGCACGGGATTTTCGGGTTCCCTGCGAAAGGACATGCTGGCCCTGGTCCGCTGCGTCAACCGGCTCGGCGAGCGCGCCTTCGTCCTGGCCGTGGACATTCCCTCCGGCCTGAACGGGCTGACCGGCAGGCCGCAGCCCAAGGCCGTCATCGCCGACATCACCGCCACATTCCAGACGCCCAAGCTCGGGCTGGTCCTGCCCGAAGCCCACGAATTCACGGGCGAAGTGCATGTCTGCCCCATCGGCATTCCATTGAAAATCCAGGAAGAGAATCCGGTCAAGCACCATCTCATCACCGGCGACATCCTGCGCTCCATCCCGGCTCCCGCACCGTCCATGCACAAGGGCAAGGCCGGGCACCTGCTCATACTCGGCGGCTCGGAGGGTCTGACCGGCGCGCCCCACCTGGCCGCCATGGGCGCGCTCAGGGCCGGAGCCGGGCTGGTCACCGCGGCCTGCCCCGGCGGTCTGGCCGATTCCGTCAAGTCCGGGTCGCCGGACATCATGACCCTGCCCCTGGGCACCGGCACGCAGTGGTCCCCCTCCATGATGGAGGAGCTGATGCCGCATCTTTCCCGCTTCGACGCCGTGGTCGTGGGACCCGGCATGGGCCGCTCGTCCAACACCCCGGTCCTTGTCCTTTCCGTGGTCGCCGAACAGGCCATTCCCATGGTCCTGGACGCCGACGCCCTCTACGGCCTGGCCCGCTTCCCCAAGGTCGTGGACGAACTGCGGGAGCACGCGGTGCTCACGCCCCACCCCGGCGAAATGGGCATGCTGCTCGGCACGGACGCGGCCGCGATCCAGGCCGACCGCCTCGGCGCGGTGGACCGCTTCACCGAGCGCTCAAGCGCCACCCTGGTGCTCAAGGGCGCGGGCACGCTCGTGGCCCGTCCCGGCATGACCTGCCTCAGCCCCTTTGCCGAGCCGAACCTGGCCGTGGGCGGCTCGGGCGACGTGCTTTCCGGGGTCATCGGCTCCCTGCTGGCGCGGGGCATGGCCCCCATGGAGGCGGCCTGCCTGGGCGTGTTCTGGCACGGCCTGGCCGGACGCTCCATGAAGGAAGATTACCCATACCGCGGCAACCTGGCGTCCGAAATCGCCGCCGCGCTCCCCCATATCCCCCTAACCAACAAGGAATAGGCTATGCTCACAGCAAAAGACATCATGTCCACGGACTGCATCACCCTGACCCCGGACACCGACATCACCCAGGCGGCCAAGATACTGCTGGACAAGAACATCAACGGCGCGCCGGTGATGGATGGCGAAACCGTGGTCGGCGTGCTCTGCCAGTCCGACCTGGTGGCCCAACAAAAAAGGATCACCATCCCCTCCTTCTTCACCCTGCTGGACGGCGTGTTCCCCCTCTCCTCCCACGAGGACCTGGAAAAGGAGATCACCAAGATCGCCGCCACCAAGGTGTCCGAGGCCATGACGCAATCCCCCACCTCCGTCGCGCCGGACGCCTCCATCGAGGACATCGCCACCCTGATGGCCAACAAGAAGCTCTACACCCTGCCCGTCATCGACAACGGCGCCCTGGTGGGCGTGGTGGGCAAGGAAGACGTTCTCAAGACCCTGTTCAAGGGCTAGGCGGCCGTGGAGCTGCACCTCAAGGACCCGGACGCGACCCTGCGACTCGGCCGCGTCCTGGCCGAAGCGCTGGCCCGCGCCCCGAACCCGCCCGCTTTGCTCTTGCAAGGCGACCTGGGTTCGGGCAAAACCACTCTGGTCCGGGGATTCGTGGAATCCCTGCCCGGCTCGGACATGGCCGAAGTGTCCAGCCCGAGCTTCAACATCTTCAACCTCTATCCCACCACTCCGCCGGTGGCCCATTTCGACCTCTACCGCCTGGAAGGCGCGATGCCGGACGATGCGCTGTTCGAATGTCTTGAGGACGAGGAAGCCATAACCGTGGTGGAGTGGATTCAATTCCTGGACCGGGAATTGTGGCCCGAGGAGGCACTTTTTTTACAGTGGACGCCATCCGAGACTGGACGAAGCCTCGTATTGCATGCAATGGGAGAGGCGGCGAAAGGAATACTCCTCTCCCTGGCACCGGCAATGAACACGATTTAGCCCAAAAGTAGTGAACATGAACATCGTCGTACAAAAATTCGGCGGCACCTCCGTCCGCAACCTGGAATGCCAACGCCAGGTGATGCAGAAGGTCCTGCGCCCCTACCGGGAAGGCAACAAGGTCATCGTGGTTCTCTCGGCCATGGCCGGCGAAACCAACCGCCTCCTGGAACTGGCCAAGGAATGGTCGGACAATCCCGATCCCGCCGAGGCGGACTCCCTGATCTCCACGGGCGAACAGATATCCTGCGCCCTCTTTGCCATGCTGCTCAAGCAGCAGGGCGTGAAATGCCGCTCGGTGCTGGGCTTCCAGGCCCCCGTCCGAACCGACTGCGCCTACGGCAAGGCCCGGATCACCAACATCGACGCACCCAAGCTCAAGGACATACTCCAGGAATACGACGTCCTGGTCGTGGCCGGCTTCCAGGGCTGCGACGACTGCGGACGCATCACCACTTTGGGACGCGGCGGGTCCGACACCTCGGCCGTGGCCCTGGCCGCCGCCCTCAAGGCGGACGTCTGTGAAATCTACACCGATGTGCCGGGCGTGTTCACCACCGACCCGAACATGTGCTCCGGTGCCCGCAAGATGGACAGGATCGCCTATGACGAGATGTTGGAAATGGCCAGCATGGGCGCCAAGGTGCTCCAGATCCGGTCCGTCGAATTCGCCAAAAAATACAATGTAACCGTTCACGTCCGCTCCACATTTTCCGACGAGCCGGGCACCATAGTCACGCAGGAGGATGAAAGCATGGAATCCGTTCTTGTTTCCGGAATCGCCTACGACAAGGACCAGGCGCAGATCACCCTTGTCCACGTTATGGACCAGCCCGGCGTTTCCGCCCAGATTTTCTCCCCTCTTGCCGACCAGAAGATTCTCGTGGACATGATCGTCCAGAGCCCGTCCAAGGACAACCTCACCGACATGACCTTCACGGTCCCCCGCGCGGACGTTGACCAGACCATCAAGACGCTGGAAAAATTGAAATATGAAATCGGCTACGAAGAACTGACGCACAACCTGAACGTGTCCAAGGTGTCGATTATCGGCGTCGGCATGCGTAACCATTCCGGAGTCGCCTCCCGCGCATTCCGGGCGCTTGCCGATGAGAACGTGAACATCCTGATGATCAGCACATCCGAGATCAAGGTCACCTGCCTGATCGACGACAAGTACACCGAACTGGCTGTACGCACACTTCACAAAGCCTTCAACTTGGAGGAAGGCAACCAAAAAGAGTAGCCGCAATGAGACACGTTACGATATATGACACGACATTACGCGATGGAGCACAGGCCGAAGAACTGAATCTGACCACCCAGGACAAGGTGCGCATAGCCCTCAAGCTGGACGAGTTGGGCATTCACTACATCGAAGGGGGCTGGCCCGGGGCCAACCCCACGGACCAGCAATTCTTCGATACGATCAAGAAACATTCCTTCAAGAACGCCAGGCTCACGGCGTTCGGCTCCACGCATCTGGCCAGGAAGACGCCCGCGAACTGCCCCATCCTGGCCGGGCTGCTGGCCGCCGAGACCTCGGTCATCACCATCTTCGGCAAGACCTGGGACCTGCACGCCACCACCGCCCTGGGGATTTCCCTGGAGCACAACCTGGAACTCATCGCCGGGTCCGTCGCCTACCTCAACGAGCGGGCGGACGAAGTCCTCTTCGACGCGGAACACTTTTTCGACGGCTTCAAAAACAACCCGGAATACGCCCTTCAGGCCATCCGGGCCGCCCATGAGGCCGGAGCCGCGCGGATCGTCCTGTGCGACACCAACGGCGGCTCCCTGCCGAGCCAGGTGGCCGAGGCGGTCCGCGCCGTGCGCGAGCACCTGCCTGACGCAGACATAGGCATCCACGCCCACAACGATTCCGAGGTGGCCGTGGCCAACTCCCTGGAGGCGGTCCGCCTCGGGGCGAGCCAGGTCCAGGGCACGATCAACGGCTACGGCGAGCGGTGCGGCAACGCCAACCTCTGCTCGGTCATCCCCAACCTGGAACTCAAGATGGGCATCGAGACCATCGGCCGGGAAAATCTCGAGCGGCTCGTGGGCACCTCCCATTTCGTCAGCGAGACGGCCAACCTGCGCCCGTTCATGCGCCAGGCGTTCGTGGGCTCCTCCGCCTTCGCGCACAAGGGCGGCGTCCACGTCTCGGCCATCATGAAGGACGCCCGAACCTACGAGCACATCACGCCGGAAAGCGTGGGCAACGAGCGGCGCGTGCTGCTCTCGGACCAGGCGGGCAAGTCCAACATCCTATTCAAGGCCAAGGAGCTGGGCTACGACCTGAAAAAGGACGATCCCACCGTGGACCGGCTGCTCAAGGAACTGAAGCTCAAGGAAAGCATGGGCTACGAATACTCGGTGGCCGACGCCTCCTTCGAACTCATCCTGCTCCGCACCCTGGGCATCCCGCTCGACTACTTCCACTTCCGCAACTTCTTCGTGGTGGACGCCAAGCGCGAGGAAGACGCCGAGCCGTTCACCGAGGCCACGGTCATCATCGACGTCAGGGGGCAGCAGGAGCACACGGCCGCCACCGGCATGGGTCCGGTCAACGCCCTGGACCGCGCCCTGCGGAAGGGGCTGGAGCGGTTCTATCCCCAGCTCGCCGATATCCGCCTGCTCGACTTCAAGGTCCGCGTGCTGTCCGGCGCGGTCCGCGACACCGGCGGCACAGCCTCCTTTGTCCGGGTCCTGGTGGAAACCGGCGACAAGGCCGACCGCTGGACCACCATGGGCGTTTCGCACAACATCATCGAGGCGAGCTGGCAGGCCGTGGTCGATTCCATCAAGTACAAGCTGTTCAAGGACGACAAGAACAAGGGCGCGTAACCCCGCCCCACCCCACATGCCAAACAGAAAGAGGCTGTCCCGCCAGATGCGGGACAGCCTCTTGTTTTCGCGGTGTCCGGAACTACATCATGCCCGCGACCTTGCGGGTCAGGCGGAGGAGCTGGTTGGTGAAACCGGCCTCGTTGTCGTACCAGACGATGAGCTTGAGCTGGGTGCCGCCCATGACGCGGGTCAGCAGGCTGTCCACCACGCCGCCGAAGGTGGAGCCCATGTAGTCCATGGAGACCAGGGGTTCCTCGGAGTAGCCCATGGAGTCGTTGGCCGCGGCCTTGAGGGCGGCGTTGACCTCCTCGGCGGTGGTTTCCTTCTTCAACTCGCAGACCAGGTCCACCAGGGACACGTTCTGGGTGGGCACGCGGATGGCCATGCCGTCCAAAACGCCGTTCAGCTCCGGAATGACCAGGCCCACGGCGCGGGCCGCGCCCGTGGTGGTGGGCACCATGTTCACGGCGCAGGCGCGGGCGCGGCGGATGTCCTTGTGGGAGCCGTCCAGGATGCGCTGGCTCATGGTGTACGAATGCACGGTGGTCATGATGCCGTGCCTGATGCCGAAGGCGTCGTTGATGACCTTGGCCGCCGGGGCCAGGCAGTTGGTGGTGCAGGAGGCGTTGGAAATGATGTTGTGCTCGGGCTTGAGGGCCTCGTCGTTGACGCCGACGACCACGGTGACGTCCGCATTCTTGCCCGGCGCGGAGATGACCACCTTCTTGGCTCCGCAGGCCAGGTGCTTCTCGCAGCTCTCGCGGTCGGTGAACTTGCCGGTGGACTCGACCACGATGTCGCAGCCCAGATCGCCCCAGGTCCATTCGCCGGGCGCGTTGCGGGTCACCTTGACCGGCTTGCCGGCCACCTTGAAGCCGTCCGCCGTGGGTTCCACGTCCATGAACCGGCCGTGGGCGGAGTCGTATTTCAACAGGTGCGCCAAGTCCTCGTTCGAGGCGCGGGCGTTGACCGCCACCAGCTCCAATTCACTCTCACTGGCCAGCAGCCTGGTGAAGTACCGTCCGATCCGTCCAAAACCGTTCAAACCTATACGTGTTGCCATGGCAGCTACCTCCTCTGCGTAAGCGTTTTTTGTCTTCAAGTCCAAGATGAACAATACGTCTGCCAAGATATTCCGTCAACGAAGTATCACAAATCCATGTCCTTCAAGAGGCCGAGGGTTTCACGATCCGTAAAATCGAAATGGAGCGGCGTCAGGGTAATATGCCCTTTCGTGAGCAGCGCACGGTCCCTGTCCGGGCTGATCCGCTCGGGCGGAATGGCCCCGTCCAGCCAGTAGTACGGCCTGCCCCGGGGGTCCTCCCTGGTGGCGTACCAATCCGTGTACGAGGCGCGGGTGTGAGGACACAGGACCAGTTCCCCGGCTTCCTCCACGGACAGTTTGGGAAAATTCAGGTTGAGCACGCACTTGCGGGGCAGATCGTCCCACGGAATCCTGGGCAGCAACCCGGCGGTGTACCGGGCTTGCCCGGCGAGGTCAACAGGGTTAAAATCATCCACGGATACGGCCATGGACGAAATCTCGGCCAGCGCTCCCTCGGTGGCGGCGGAAACCGTGCCCGAATACAGGATGTCCACGCCCACGTTGGCCCCCGCATTGATACCGGAAAGCACCAGGTCGGGCTTGTCCTCAAGCAGCGTGGACAGGCCGAGCTTCACGCAGTCCACGGGGGTACCGTAGACGCCCAGGCCCACGAAGCCGTCCTCCTTGAACCGCTTGACCCGGACGGGCATGAACATGGTCACGGCATGGCCCACGGCCGACTGCTCGGTGACGGGGGCCACCACGTGGACCGTGTGCCCGGCTTCCTTCAGGGCGAAATACAAGGCCCTCAGACCCACGGCCTGGATGCCGTCATCGTTGGCCAGGAGTATATTCATAGCTTCTCCGCAGCAAGCTTCCTATTTGACAATTCGTATGAAATCAGGTTCATAACCAGTGAGCGGACGGGGTCCGCGCACAACCGGCCGCTCCAGCGACAATACGCGTACTGGCCGGGTACCTCAACATCAATCCAATGGCAAGACACGTGGGCAAAAAGTCGCAGTATATTCAGGCAATGGTTCCCGGCCAGCCGGTCGAAGACCTCTTTCTCCTGGCCTCGGCCAACCAGGCGCAATCCCGAAACGGCCCTTACTGGAACATCACCTTCCAGGACGCCACCGGCACCATCGACGGCAAGATATGGAATCCCAAGAGCCAGGAATACCCGGCCCTCGAAGCGGGCCTGGTCGCGCGCGTCACGGGATTCGTGGAGAGCTACCGCGACCGGAACCAGCTCCGGGTGGATCACATGGACATCCTTGAACCGGGCGACCCGGCCGTGGACCTGTCCGACTTCCTGCCCGCCTCCTGCGTGCCGCCCGAGGACCTAATGGAAGCCGTGGAGGACCTGGTCACCGAACACATGAAGCACGGGCCGTGGAAGAAATTCTGCAAGAAGGTGCTGGAAGACGAGGATGTCCGGTCCAGGCTGTTGACTGCGCCCGGCGCCAAGACGGTCCACCACGCCTATGTCGGCGGACTGCTGGAGCACACCCTCCAGGTGGCCCGCGCCTGCATGGCCCTGTGCGACGTCTACCCGGCCCTGGACCGCCAGACCCTGCTCGCCGGGGCCATCTTCCACGACCTGGGCAAGGCGTGGGAGCTGACCGGCGGCCCGGCCAACGACTACACCGACGAGGGACGGCTCTTCGGCCACATCCAGCTCGGCCTGGAAAAACTGGAGCCCTTCCTGAAGCGCAGCAAGGCCCTGGAAGACGGCCTCAAGATGCACTTCAAGCACTTGATCGCCAGCCACCACGGAGAGTACGAATTCGGCTCCCCGGCCCTGCCCAAGACGCCCGAGGCGTACATCCTCCACTTCGCGGACAACATGGACGCCAAGCTGAACATCATCGACCAGGCGTATGCCGACATGGCCCAAACCGGCCAGGACTGGTCGCCCTACATGCGCTACCTCGAACGAAACGTCTTCCGTCCGGCGCACACACCCGACAAGTCGAAGAAGAACAACGACAAACCGGAGAATCAATGTTTGTTACCTTTGAAGGTATAGAAGGCACCGGAAAATCGACGCAGATACAAAAAGTCCGGGAATATCTCGAATCCATCGGCCGGGACGTCTTCGTCACCATGGAGCCGGGCGGCAGCCGCGTGGGCCGGGAGCTTCGCAAGATGCTCCTGCACGTGGACAGCCGGGACATCACGCCCATCACCGAGCTTTTCCTCTATCTGGCGGACCGTGCCCAGCACGTGGCCCAGGTCATCCGTCCCGAACTCAACGCGGGCAAGGTGGTGCTCTGCGACCGCTTCGCGGATTCCACCATCGTCTACCAGGGATATGGGCGCGGCCTGGACACCAAGACCCTGCGCGAACTCAACGAGGTGGCCGTGGACGGGCTGTGGCCCGACCTGACCATCGTCCTGGACATCGACCCGGAAATCGGCCTGAAGCGGGCCACGCTCCGCAACATCCAGGACGGCAAGGCCAAGGAGGAGGGACGGTTCGAGGCCGAACACCTCTCCTTCCACAACAAGATCAGGCAGGGCTACCTTACCTGGGCCGCCTTCAACAAGGACCGGATGCGCGTGGTCAACGCCGCCAACACGCCGGAACAGGTCTTCGACCGGATCAGGGAAATCCTGGACGAAAAACTGGCCGCCAACGCCTGAATATCCTTTCAGTAATCAATCGCCGGGGAAAAGTGACTGCACTCTTCCCCGGATTCTGATATGGTGGATAATCCAAGCCGGAAAGCCCCGTACAGAGATACCGTATGCACACTGAACACACACCGCCCCCCAAAAGCAGGCTGACCGTGCGCGACGCCGTGGACACGGCCAAGTTCGTCCTGCTCGCCGGGGGCGTGATCTGGCTGCTGGCCATGGGCACGCAACGGCTGGGCTACAACTGGCAGTGGTACCGCATCCCGCAATACCTCTGGCAGGTCACGGACCAGGGATTCACCTGGGGAAGGCTCATGCAGGGCTTCGGCGTGACCCTGCAGATAACGGCCGTCAGCATGGTGCTGATGCTCGTGGTCGGCATGGCCACGGCCCTGTTGCGGATGTCCGGCTCCTGGGCCGCGCGCGGCGTGGCCCGCGCCTACATGGAGCTGATCCGCAACACGCCCCTGCTCATCCAGATATTTTTCATCTACTTCGTCATCGCCCCGATCCTGAATATGCCCGCCTTCTGGGCGGCGGTCATCGCGCTCAGCCTGTTCGAGGGAGCCTATGCGTCCGAGATATTCCGCGCGGGCATCACCTCCATCGAGGCGGGCCAGTTCGAGGCGGCCAAGAGCTTGGGCATGGGACCGTACGCCATGTACCGGCACATCATCCTGCCCCAGGCCGTGCGGCGTGTCCTGCCCCCGCTGACCAGCCAGGCGGTCTCGCTCATCAAGGATTCGGCCCTGGTCTCCACCATCGCCATCCTCGACCTGACCCAGCAAGGACGGATAATCGACGCCGAGACCTTTTTGACCTTCGAGATATGGTTCACGGTGGCCGCCATCTACCTGGTGGTCATCCTGGCTCTGGCATTCGTCGCCAACTATTTGGAAAAACGTTATAAAACCGTATAACCAAACCCTTTAACCAAGAGAGGAAGCCATGACCATATGGCGGGCAACCAAGCAGAACGACACCATCGTCATCGCCATCGAGGGGGTGTCGCACATCACCTGCGCCCAGGACTCCTGCAAGTAATTTCAACCTTCCGGCCCCATGCCGGACCAAGGAGAAGACCATGAAACCGACACGCATCATTGCGGCCGCCGCAGTTTTCATCCTGCTCGCCCTGTCCGTGGCGGGCTGCGGCCAGCAGCCCCCCCGCGAAGAAAGCGGCTCCGCCGCTCCCGAAGCCAAAACCAGCCAGCTTGAAACCATCCTCCAGCGCGGAGTGATCAAGATCGGCTTCGACACCTTCAAGCCCTGGGCCATGAAGGACAAGACGGGCCAATACATCGGCTTCGAGATCGAGGTCGCCAAGCGGCTGGCCGAGGACATGGGGGTCAAGGCCGAATTCGTCCCCACCAAATGGTCGGGCATCATCCCGGCGCTCCTGACCGGCAAATTCGACGTCATCATCGGCGGCATGTCCATCACCCCGCAGCGCAATCTGAAGGTCAACTTCTCCATTCCCTACGAGTTCTCCGGCATGTCCCTGGTGGCGAGCGCCAAGCTGGCCGGGGGCCGCACGAGCGTCGAGGAATTCAACACCCCGGACACCAAGATCGCGGTCCGGCTGGGCACCACGGCGGCGGAAGCGGCCAAGAACTTCCTGCCCAAGGCGGATATCCTCACCTTTGACGAGGAATCGCAGACCATCCAAGAGCTGCTCAACGAGCGGGTCCACGCCCTGGTCGCCTCCAATCCCCTTCCCCTCACCCTGGCCAAGGAATATCCCGACCGGCTCTACCTGCCGCTCAAGGACGACATGAGCAAGGAACCCATCGCCTTTGCCGTCAGGAAGGGCGACATCGACCTCCTGAACTGGCTCGACAACTGGGTGCGCTTCACCTCGAGCAAGGGATGGCTCCAGAACCGGTACAACTACTGGTTCTTTACCAACGAATGGGAAAACCAGATCCAGTAGAGCCGTTTCCTTGGATCATCCAAACAACAGAAAAATCCGCGTCACCCGGCTGGACGCCGCCATCCTGGCGGCCCTGGCCGGGGTGATCGGCTACGTCGTCTACAAGGCCGCCACCGGACTCACCTACCACTGGCACTGGGAAGTCATCCCGCAATTTTTGCTGTACTTCGACGAGTCCGCGCAATCCCTCAGACCCGGCCTGCTGACCCGGGGCCTGATCACCACCATCCGGCTGAGCTTCTGGGCGGGCATCCCGGCCCTCATCATCGGCACGGTAATGGGATTGTTCCGGGTCAGCCCCAGCCTGTTCAAGCGCCAGGCGGCCTCGGCCTACGTGGGACTCATCCGCAACATGCCGCCGCTGGTGCTGATCTTCGTCTTCTATTTCTTCATCGGCGACCAGATCATGTCCCTGCTCCGGATGGACGACGCGATCCACGGCCTGACCGGCACGGCCGGGGAAATCGCGGCCTGGCTGTTCGGCCCCGTGAACCGCCTTCCCCGGTTCCTGTCGGCCCTGATAACCATCGCCCTGTTCGAGGCGGCCTATATCGCGGAGATCGTGCGCGCGGGCATCGAGTCCGTGGACAAGGGGCAGTGGGAAGCGGCCGCGTCCACCGGCATGTCCCGATTCAGGACCATGGTACACATCATCCTGCCCCAGGCCATGCAGCGCATGTTGCCAGCCCTGGCCGGACAGTTTATATCAACCATCAAGGACTCGGCCATCGTGTCCGTCATCTCCATCGAGGAGCTGACGTTCCAGGCCCAGCAGCTTATGACGACCACCTACCGGAGCTTCGAGATCTGGACCACGGTTTTCGTCATGTATTTCCTGCTCACGTTCCTCTGCTCCCTGGCCGTGAGAAAGCTGGAACTGGCCATGCGCCGGCACTAGGCCGCGCTGCCGCAGGTGCGGAAAATCCGCCGGAAAAACCGTCAACCGTCCAATTCGGAGGCCCATACGATGAACGACGTCAAAGTCTTTGCCCTCTCCACATGCATCCATTGCCGCAATGCCAAGAAGTACCTGGATGAATGCGGCATCAAATACGATTGCGTCCATGTGGACGAACTGACCGGCGACGACCGCAAGCAGGCCGTTGAGGAAATCAAGAAATTCAATCCCGCCGTCTCCTTCCCCACCATCGTCATCAAGGACAAGGTCGTGGTGGGCTTTCACAAGGACAAGATCGACGACGCGCTCAAGGGGGAATGATCATGGACGCACGGCAGCTTTACGAGATGCTGAAGAACATCCAGGAACCCAAGGGATATCATTTCAACGCGGACATGGACATGACCATGCCGCTGCTGGAGAGCCTGCTCACCAACAAGGAGCGGTTCGGCTACATGGCCTGCCCCTGTCGGCTGGCCAACGGCGACGTCGAGGCCGACCGCGACATCATCTGCCCCTGCGCCTACCGCGAGGAAGACGTGAAGGAATACGGCGCGTGCTTCTGCGCCCTGTACGTGAGCAGGGAATACAACGAGGGAACCATCGAGAAGCAGGTGGTGCCGGAGCGGCGGCCGCCGGAAAATATCCTGTTCTAGCCACCCGGAAAACCAAAGCCCCGGCCGAGTCGGCCGGGGCTTTTTCCACGATCAGATGATGTCGCTCAGGATGCGCAGCATGCGTTGCCGGACGCCGCCGACGATCTCCTGCTGGTCCACGTTGCGGCCGCCCGCGTACACGCCCAGCTTGGTCGTGGACCGCTGCCGGTATCCCCGGAAGTTGTTCCGCTTGCGCTTGATCTTCTTGTCCTTGCCGAAAACGATGGTCGTGCCGTCGCCCTCCTCCTTGGGAGCGATGGTCGCCAGGGTGATGTGGGAAATGATGATGTAGGTGTCGTCGGTGATGTAGGAGCCGATGACATGCCCGAGCGCGGCTCCGGCGGTCGCTCCGCCCACGGCCCCGGCCGCTCCTCCGGCCAGCCCGTCGCGCGTGCCGCCGTAGTAGCCGCCCGCGGCCCCGCCGCCCATCATGCCCACCGTGCCGAACTCCTGGCTCATGTCCTCTTGGATCTGGCCCGAATACGACACGTTGACGTCGAGCAGTATGCCGAAGTCGTTGCCCGTGACCAGCTCGTATCCGTTGGCGGTGTAGGCGTCCTCCAACTGCCGCCGGAACCCGTGGAGGTCGAAGGCGTTGTCGCCGGAGGTGTTCCTGATCCTGAGCTTGAGCCGGTTGTTCTCGAACAGGCTGGAATCGACGATGAACTGGCTGTCCATGGCCGAACCGTACATCAGGCCGTCATCGGCCTGGACCATGCCCATGCGGCTCCTGGAGGCGGTGCAGCTCGCCACGGCCAGCGCCAGGCTCAATACCAATGCGATCCGTAAAACTTTCATCATTTGTCCTTCCTGTAGGCAATGCCGTTGTCGTCCAGAAACTTAAAGACCTCGGAATAATGGATGCTGAAGTTCAGCCCTTCGGCGATCTGCTTGCTGAAGCCCCAGTCGTTCACTCCCACCACCTTGTCGCCATAGAACAAGGGACCGCCGGAATTGCCGCAATTGATGGGCGTGTCGGTCTGGATGAACAGGACCGGCTTGCCCTTGACGCCCGTAATGGTCGTGTGTTCGCGGATCGTGCTGATCACGCCGCGCGTCAAGGTGAAGTCATTCCCCTTGGGGTGGCCTATCGCCTCGACGGTTTCCCCGATCTTGATGGTCCGGGAACTATAGAAACAGACGGGCGCTCCCCGGTCCTGCACCTTGACCAGGGCCAGGTCCAACCGCACGTCCTTGGCAAAGACCTTTCCGAAGGTCTCGGTCTTGTCCCATTTCTTCATCTCCACGAACTTCTGCTCCTCGACCACGTGATAGTTGGTCAGGACGACATCGTCAGTGACGTAAAAGCCGGTGCCGAACCCGCTTGAATTGTTCACCCTGACCACGCTCTCGAACCGCTTGTCGTCACGCCTGTCAAAGCCGTACTCCTGCTTCTCGGCACTGGCCACGGCGACATTCCGGTTCTTGATGACATCCTTGCGGATGGCGTTCAGGGACGTAAGCTTGCGGGCCTTGACCTTGTTCGCGGCATATTGGTCGAGCAATTCCGACAGCTTGACGGTAATCGGCTCCTTCTCGTAGGCATCGACCATCTCCTCCGTGACGTTGACGGACGTGTGCTTTTCGAGATCGGGGTCCTGGTCGGACAGGTTATAGGCGACGGTAAAGAACTCCTTGGCGGACACGTCGAAAAAATCCGTGTAGTACCGCTTCTTCCGCTGGTCGATGATGTAATACTGCACGGAACCAGCCTTCAGCACCTCCATCTCCACGCGCTGGTAGCGATACGGCTCGTACACCGGCTCGTCTATGTAGCGGGGCGTCTCCCTGACCTTCTGCTTCAACTCCTCGATCTTGTCCTTGGCCTCGTCGATTTTGGACTCGGTCCCGATGTTGGCTATGGCGTTGCCGAGATTGACCCATGGATCGCCGGTATTGGTATTCAGTTTTTCCGTGGTGGCCGTCAGCACCTCGGTGTTGGCCTGCTGAAGCTCCACCTGCAGCACGTCCCATTCGGGGTTGGGCACCTTTTGGTACCCGGCCAGATAGGTCGATTTGACATAGTTGCTGGTGTCCACGCGCCGATCAATGCGCGTTGACGCGAGATTGAAGAGAATGACGATGTCCGCTTCCCTGACGGCCTTGCTCTCGAACCCCTTCTTCAAGTCGCCGTTCACGGCCTCGAAGGGAAGGTCCATGTCCACGCCCACGGGAAACTCGATGACGCCCTTGTCGCGCAGCACCTGGCTGGTGCCTTCCAGGAAGGCGATCTTCACGCCGGGCACGGACGCAAGCTCAAGGCCGTTCTCCCCGACCTCGGCCATGGCCGCCATGATGGTCTTCATGTCGGCCTTTCCGGCGGCTGGACAACGGATCGTGAAATACGACCGGGCCAACCGGGACTTTTCCTCCTCGGAAAGCAACGGGCCATAGACTTTATTCAGATGCAACAGCGCCGGGCCGTCGGCGGCGGCTACCGCCTTCGTCCACGCATCTGCCTGCTCTGCCATAAAGGCCCGGTCCGGCAGCTCGGCCGGGTAAGCGGAGAAAAAGCTCTCGGCGGTTTGCACCGGGTACTGCGCGAACTCCGCCGGGGCCGAGGCGAGAATCGCCTCCCGCTTTTCATCAAGACTTTTTTGCGCCTCGCCGACAAGCGGCCAGGCAAAGGTGGGATTGCGGAACAGGCCGATGCCGGAGACATCGCCGACGGCCGTTTGCAGCGCGGCCAGATCGACCTTGACCCGGTTCCAATTGCCGGGCGCGGTCGGCCATTCCATCTCCCGGACGCGGGACAGGGCCGATTCCAGTTCGGGCGCGCGCTCCGCTTTCAGCCCGGCCGCCACCTGATCGAGCAGATGCCGGATATCGGGATTGTCCAGATTCTGGGCGAACCAATCCGCCTGCCGGTCATAGACAGTAGCGGCCTGAGCATAGTCCCGGTCCGCAACCAGTTCACCCACATGATCACCCGGAGTATGGAAAAACGAATACCCTTCGGTCTTCCCGCTCATGGACGCCTGGCACGCGGACAGCAACAACACAACCAGCAACAGACACAACAAATCACTACGACGCTTTCCCACGCGCAACCTCCAACCCCCGGATAAATTACTGTAACATATCGTATAACCGTATAATTTCGCTGTAGAAATCGTATTGTTGTTTAATTTAGAACAATGCGGAATGCAATAACGATTTGAATATTTGAGCAATAAAAGGGCGTTCGCCCATCGACGAACGCCCTTTGCCGAAAGCGGAACGATTACGCCTGCGATCTCGATAGCGCCCGGTCCAGGTCCTCGATGATGTCCTCGGCGTCTTCCAGGCCCACGGAGATGCGTATCAAATCCTGCGGCACGCCCGCGGCAAGCCGTTCCTCCGGGGTGGATTGGCCGTGCGTGGTGGAGGCCGGGTGGATGACCAGGGTCTTGGCATCCAGGATGTTGGCCAGATGCGAACACAGCTCAACGGAATTGATGAACTTCCGCCCCGCTTCCAGGCCGCCCTTGACGCCGAAGCCGAAGACCGCGCCCGGCCCCATGGGGAAGGTGTTCTTGGCCCGGTCGTTGTCCGGGTGGCTGGCCAGGCCCGCGTAGTTGACCCAGTTGACGGCATAGTGCGTTTCCAGAAACTCGGCCACCTTCTGGGCGTTCTCGCAGTGCCTGCGGGCGCGCAGGGGCAGGGTCTCCATGCCCTGGATGATGTAGAAGCTGTTTTGCGGGGAAATGCACGCGCCCGTGTCGCGCAGCATGCCGATGCGCACCTTGGTGGTGAAGATCGGGCACGGTCGGCCCGCCGCGCCGCCCAATGTCTCCCACAGATTGAGGTCATGGTAGGTGTGGTCCGGCTCGGTCAGCTCGGGATACCGGCCGCCCCGGCTCCAGTCGAAATCGCCCTTCTCCACGATGCCGCCGCCCATGGCCACGCCGTGGCCGCCCACGATCTTGGTCAGGGAATACACGGCGATGTCGCAGCCGAAGTCGAAGGCGTTGAAGATGGGCGGCGGGGCCACGGTGCAGTCGAGCATGAACGGCAGGCCGTGGGCGTGGGCCACCTGGCCGATGCCCAGCAGGTCGTCCACGTTGCAGCGCGGGTTGCCGATGGCCTCGGAATAGACGAGCCGGGTGTTTTCGTCGATGGCGGCCTCGAAATTGGCCGGATCGGACGAATCCACGAACCGGGCCTCGATGCCGAACCGCTTGAGCGTGTACTCGAACAGGGTCTGGGTGCCGCCGTACAGGTTGGAGCCGGTGACGATGTTCTGCCCGGCCGAGGTGATGGCGGATACCGCGTAGAAGATGGCGGCCATGCCCGAAGCCGTGGCCACGGCCCCTGCCCCGCCGTGCAGGGCGGCCAGCCGCTTCTCCAGCACGTCGGTGGTCGGGTTGTTCAGCCGGGTATAGATGTAGCCGGGCTCCTTGAGGGCGAACAGGTTCGCCGCGTGCTCGGTGTCGTTGAACAGATAGGCCGTGGTCTGATGAATGGGCACGGCGCGCGCCCCGGTTTCGTCGGGGATATGGCCCGCATGCAGGGCCAGGGTTTGGGGACCATATGGTTTGTCGGCCATGGTCGTACTCCTATGTTGAGAAATGAACGCCTTCACAGTGCGACATCAGGGAAGAATTGGCAATACCCGCCGCAACGGGATTGCTTATCGCGGCCATCAGCCGGAAAAATGGAGAAACGAGGACGTCCCTACAGTCCGACGGCGGCGATCCAGGCGGCGAAGGCTTCCTGCGCGCGGCGGCCGTAAGCCTCCTTGCGGAGCTTCTTCTTCATCTTTTCCCCAAGGCCCGGCATGAGGCCGAAATTGACGTTGGACGGCTGGAATTCCTTGTCCGGCTCGGCTTGCAGATGGCCGAGCAGCGCGCCCAAGGCGGTCTCGCGCGGCGGCCGGACCACCTCGCCCCCGCTCAGGCGGCGGCCCAGGGACAGGCCGAGCCACAGGCCGCAGGCGGCGGATTCCAGGTACCCTTCCACGCCGGTGATCTGGCCCGCCAGGTAGAAACCGGGCCGGGCCTTCAATTGCAGGGTCTCGTCCAGCACCTGAGGCGCGTTGACGTAAGTATTGCGATGAATGGACCCCAGACGCAGGAATTCGGCGTTCTCCAGGCCGGGAATCATGCGGAAAACGCGCTTCTGCTCCGGGTACTTGAGCTTGGTCTGGAAACCCACCAGGTTGAAGGCGGTCCGCTCCTTGTTCTCCAGACGGAGCTGGACGATGGCAAAGGGCCGCTCCCCGGTATGCGGATCCGTGAATCCCACGGGCTTGAGCGGGCCGAAGGCAAGGGTCATCTCGCCCCGCTCGGCCATGGCCTCCACCGGCAGGCACGCCTCGAAATGCTTTTCCCGCTCGAACTCGCGCGGCTTGACCTTCTCCCCGTCGAGCAGCGCCTGGACAAACGCCTTGTACTCGGCCTCGTCCATGGGGCAGTTGAGATAGTCGTCATCCTCGGGCTTCCAGCGCGAACCCCAGAAGGCTTTGGAATAATCCACGGAATCGGCGGAGATGATGGGCGCGATGGCGTCGTAAAAATAGAGCCGCTCATCCCCCACGGCCCGCATCAGGTCCTCGGTCAACTCCTTGCCGGCCAGGGGACCGGCCGCGATGATCACCGCGTCCCTGCCCGCCAGCGCGTCGTCGTCCAGGGACGCGATCTCCCGGCGGACCACGGTGATGTTTTCGTGGCCCTCGATCCGGTCCGTGACGTAGTCGGAGAACCGGGTCCGGTCCACGGCCAGCGCCCCGCCCGCGGGAACCCGCGTGGCAAAGGCGGCCTCCATGACCAGGCTGCCCAGCGCCGCCATTTCCTCCTTGAGCAGGCCGATGGCCGCCGCCGGGCCGGTGGCGCGAAAGGAATTGGAGCAGACCAGCTCGGCCAGTCCGTCCTCGGTGTGGGCTTCGGACCGCTTGCCGGGCTTCATCTCGAAAAGCGTGACCGAAACGCCCGCCCGCGCCAATTGCCAGGCCGCGTCGCATCCGGCCAGTCCGCCGCCTATGATCGCCACTTCCGCCATTTCATATCCCCGATATCATTTACGTTCGCCGTGATATGCCGTATATGGGGGCGAACCGGATGAATCCTCCATGACGCAACGCCCGCTTCTCGACATACACAAGCTGACCACCAGCTTCGCGGCCCACCAGGGCATCGCCAAGGCGGTGGATACCGTCAGCCTCTCCGTAATGCAAGGAGAAACGCTCGCCGTGGTGGGCGAATCGGGCTGCGGCAAGACCGTGCTCGCCCTGTCCATACTCGGGCTTGTACCCGATCCGCCGGGCCGCGTCACCGACGGGTCCATCCTATACAAAGGAAAGGATCTCCTGGACCTGTCCGAAAGCGAGTTGATGGCCGTTCGCGGCAACCACATTTCCATGATCTTCCAGGAACCCATGACCGCGCTCAACCCGGTCTTTCGGGTGGACGACCAGATAGCGGAGCCGCTGAGGCTCCACCAGGGATTCACCAAGGTCGAGGCCCTGGGCAAGGCCGTGGAGGCCCTCGACCTGGTGGGCATCCCCAACCCGGCCAAGATCGCCAAATCCTATCCGCACGAGCTGTCCGGCGGCATGCGCCAGCGGGTGATGATCGCCATGGCGCTGGCCTGCAACCCGGACCTGCTCATCGCGGACGAGCCGACCACGGCGCTCGACGTGACCATCCAGGCGCAGATCCTCGACCTGATGAACGGCCTCAAGGAACGGATGGGCGGCTCGCTGCTGCTCATCACCCACGATCTCGGCGTGGTGGCGCGCATGGCCCAGAGGGTGGCCGTCATGTACTCCGGCAAGGTCGTGGAGATGTCCGACGCCGCCGGGCTGTACGCCAGCCCCCTACATCCGTACACACGGGGGCTGCTCGCCTCGGTGCCCGTGCTGGGCGAGAGGACGCAGCTCAATCCCATCCCCGGCATCGTGCCGTCCATCTTCGACCAGCCCGAAGGATGCCGCTTCCACCCGCGCTGCCCCAAGGCGTTCCAGAAATGCGCGCTCATGCTGCCGCCGCTCTTCGAGCCGAAACCCGGCCGCAAGGTGCGTTGCTGGCTCTACGAGGATTAGTCCTGAAATTACATGAAAAATATGAGCCAAAATTATAGAACGATGAAGAATAAAAACACAATATTATGGCTGGTTGTCCCTTTTGAAGGCAGCCCATATTTTTCACCCTTCGGGCGAGCCGGGGGCACCGAATCCGCTTCGTTCCCGCCGGTTTGCAGTAGATACTACAGCGGCACCACCGGCGCCTCGCATCTCCGGCACCCCCGACTCGTGCAATATCAGGACTAAGCCCATGCCCCCGCTGCTCGAATTGATAAACGTGGCCAAGCACTTCAAGGTGAAAAACGGCATGCTCGGCCTCCAGGCCGGGACCGTGCGGGCCGTGGACGGCGTCAGCCTGACCGTGAACCGGGGCGAGACCCTGGGCCTGGTCGGGGAATCCGGCTGCGGCAAATCCACGCTGGCCAAGTGCATCATGGGCCTGGAGCGCATCACTGCGGGCGAGGTGGTCTTCGGGGGCAAGGCCCTCAATGCCTGGGACGAGAAGAAGCTCCGCCGCCGCATGCAGATGGTCTTCCAGGACCCGTATTCCTCCCTCAACCCGCGCCAGAAGATCGGCTCCATCATCCGGGAAAGCCTGGACATCCACGCCATCGGCACCAAGAAAGAACGGCGGGAGAAAGTCATCGAGCTGCTGCGCCTCGTGGGACTGCGCAAGGAATTCGGGGAGCGTTACCCGCACGAATTTTCCGGCGGCCAACGGCAGCGCGTGGCCGTGGCCCGCACCCTGGCCCTGGACCCGGACCTGATCGTCTGCGACGAGCCGGTGTCCGCCCTGGACGTGTCCGTGCAGGCCCAGGTCCTCGGCCTGCTCAAGGATTTACAGAAGCGGTTCGACCTGACCTACGTGTTCATCTCCCACGACCTGTCCGTGGTCAGCCACATCTCGGACAACGTGGCCGTCATGTACCTGGGCCGGATCATGGAAATCGGGCCGAGCCAAACCCTGTTCGCCGCCCCGAAGCACCCGTATACAAAGGCCCTGCTCTCGGCCGTCCTGCCGCCCGACCCGGCCCGGCAGCCCGAGCGCATCGCGCTCACGGGCGACCTGCCCTCGCCCATGAACCCGCCGTCCGGCTGCCCGTTCCACCCGCGCTGCCCCGAGGCGTTCGACAAATGCCGCCGGGGCCGCCCCCAACTCATGGAAGTGGGCGGCGGGGTGAAAACCGCCTGCTGGCTCTACGGAGCCGAATAGGCCTGTATTGCATGAAAACCCGCCCATCCGTCACTGGACCCCGGCCCTGCGCTGAGGCATGATCGCCGAATACTTTCATTACAAAAACAAGGATATGCCATGATCGACCGCAAAGAAGCACTGTCCCTGCTCAAGGAGCACATCAAGGAAGACAACCTGGTCCACCACTGCCTGGAATCCGAGGCCGTCCTGCGCGGCCTGGCGGCGCGGCTCGACCGCGACGAGGAACTGTGGGGCGTCACCGGGCTGCTGCACGACCTGGACTACTCCACCATGGCAGGCGAGGCCCGCCACGGGCTGGACACCGTGGACATGCTCGGGGACAGGCTCCCGGAGGAGGCCCTGGCCGCCATCCGCCGCCACGCCTTCGAGATGAACGGCGCGGAGGCCCCGGAAACCGAATTCGACTTTGCCCTGCGCTGCGGCGAGACCGTCACCGGACTGGTCCACGCCGGGGCGCTGGTCCGGCCCACCAAGATCGACGGCATGAAGGTCAAAAGCCTGAAAAAGAAGATGAAGGACAAGGCGTTCGCCGCCAGCGTCAACCGCGACTGCATCCGCGAATGCGACAAGATCGGCCTGGAACTGGGCGAATTCCTGCAAATCGCCATCGACTCCATCACGGCCATTGCCCCGGAGGTCGGGCTTTCCCAGGAGTAATCCCCAGTTGCACGAAATCGCCATTTGTATTACTCCCTTACCTGGCTGAAATCACCTGATTTCAGCGGCAAGGGAGTAATTTTTTGGCGTTCAGCGACTCACCATTCGCCACGGGCGATTCCTTCATGCACCGCACGGACCCGCGCGTCCGCCTTGTCTGCGGGCTGGCGGTCACCGTCCCGGCCGCCCTGCTGACCGATTCCCAGGCCGCGTGGCTCGCCCTGGCCTTCAGCCTGCTTCTGGTCAAGATGGCCCGCCTCAACCTCGTCCGGGTCCTGAACCGCCTGGCCGTGGTCAACGTATTCATCGCCTTCCTGTGGCTTTTCCTGCCCTTTTCCCTGCCCGGATACCCGCTCTGGTCCATCGGGCCGCTCAACCTCACGCAGGAGGGCGTGGACCTCGCCCTGCTGATAACGGTCAAGTCCAACGCCATCGTGCTCTCGCTCATGGCCCTGCTCGGCACCATCCCGGTCCAGGACCTCGGCCCGGCCCTGCAGCAGTTGAAGATGCCGGACAAACTCTGCCACATCCTGCTCTTCACCTACCGCTACATTTTCGTCATCCACAAGGAATACGTCACCATGCGCCAAGCCATGCGGGCGCGCGGCTTCCGGCCCCGGACCAACCGCCACACCTACCGGTCCTACGCCTGGCTGGTGGGCATGCTCCTGGTGCGGAGCTGGGACCGGGCGGAACGGGTCGGCGAAGCCATGCGCTGCCGGGGATTCAGGGGCCGCTTCTATTCCCTGGCCCGGTTCGACGCCCGGACCGGAGACTATGCCTTTCTCGCCCTATGCCTGCTGTTCTCCGCCTTTGTCGTCTACCTCGGATTCATCCGCAAGGGAGCCTTATGAGCCACGCCGTGATCGAACTGTCAAACATCAGCTACGCCTTCCCGGACCGGGACAACACCCTGGACGGTCTCTCCTTCCACCTGCACGAGGGCGAAAAGCTCGGCCTGTTCGGCCCCAACGGCGCGGGCAAGTCCACCATGCTCCACATCCTCATGGGCCTCATCACGCCGGATGAAGGCCAGGTGACGCTCTTCGGCGCGCCCATGACCGACGCCAAGGCTTTCGAGGCGGCCCGCCTGCGGATCGGCTTTTTGTTCCAGCATTCCGACGACCAGCTCTTCTGTCCCACGGTGCTCGACGACGTGGCCTTCGGCCCGCTCAACCAGGGATTGTCCGCCGAGGATGCAACCGAACGCGCGGCCGAGGCCCTGCAAACCGTCGGCCTGGCCGGGTTCGAGGACCGCATCCCCCACCGGCTGTCCGGCGGCGAAAAGAAGCTGGCGGCCCTGGCCACCGTGCTGGCCATGAAACCCGAGGTGCTGGTTCTGGATGAACCCACCACCGGGCTGTCCCCCGAGGCCAAGGCGCGGCTGGCGGAAATCCTCAAGGGCCTTAACATGGCCCGGCTTGTGGTCTCCCACGACATGGACTTCCTGTCCGACACCGCCGACCGGCTCCTGGCCATGCGCGACGGCAAGATCCGGCCGGGCGAGCTGAAGCCGCACTCCCACACCCATGTGCATGAAGAAGGCGACATGCCCCACGAGCATTGACCCCTTCCGCAACCCTCCCGCACACCAAAGAAAATTACGTGTCCCCCTTGGCTTTACCGCATAAAGTCCTATACTCTTGTCCGGCCTGCCAATACCGGCTTGCCTGAAACACCCGACCCGCATCATGCATAGAAACCTGACCGCCGACATGTCGCGCGCGCCGTACCGCACCATCTGGAAACTGGCCTGGCCCCAGCTTCTGATGATGCTCTTTCATTTCCTTATCGGCATGGCGGACGTCTGGGTGGCCGGGTACATCGACCGCGAGGTCCAGGCGTCGCTCGGCATCATCTCCCAGTCCCTGTTCTTCCTCCTGGTGGTGGCCATGGCCGTGGCCAACGGCGCGGTGGCCGCCATCAGCCAGTCCCTGGGAGCGGAACTGCACATGCGCGTCAAGCGGTATGTGGGACTCTGCCTGATCCTGGCCGTCCTGCTCGGCGGCGCGTTCATGGTCATCGGCCTGCCGCTCAAGCAGATGCTCCTGGCGGCCCTCCAGGTTCCGGTGAAGATGCGGCCCATCACCCAGTATTTCCTGGAGGTCTACCTGCTCCTGCTGCTGCCCTACTATGTGCTGCTCATCACCAACGCCATCTTCCGGGCGCGCAAGCAGGTCATGTATCCCCTCTATTCCATGATCCTGGTCACGACCATGAACACGGTGCTCGACCTGGGCCTGGGCCTGGGCTGGTTCGGCATGCCCAACATCGGCTTCAAGGGGCTGGCCTGGGCCACTTACGGCTCCGTGGCCGCGGGCGCCGCGCTCAACCTGGCGGTCCTGGCCCGGCAGGGGCTGCTCAAGCGGGAGAGCTTCGCCCCGTGGCGGTGGGCGAAACGGGCGCTGCCCTATCTCGCCAAGGTGGCCTGGCCGTCCGGCCTCATGCAGATCGTCTGGCAATCCGGCTATCTGGTGCTTTATGCCATCACCGCCAGCCTGCCCTGGAACCCGGTGGACGCCCTGGCGGGCATGGCCATCGGCCTGCGGATCGAAGCCCTGCTCTTCCTGCCCGCCTTTGCCTTCAACATGACGGCGAGCATCCTCATCGGCCACTACCTTGGCGCGCGCCAGCCGGAAGAGGCCAAGCAGTTCGGCTTCCGCATCCTCCGCATCGGCGTCATCTCCATCACCCTTTTCGCCTTCGTGGTCTGGCAATTCATCGGGCCATGGGTGGACCTGCTCACCCGCGACGCGGCCGTGGCCGCCCAGGCCGTGTGCTACCTGAAGTGGAACGTGCTGGCCATCCCGTTCACCCTGACCTCCATGATCCTGGCCGGGGTCTTCAACGGCGCGGGCGCGACCATGCTCAACATGCTCATCATGGGCGCGGCCACCTGGGGCATCCGGCTGCCGCTGGCCTACGGGCTGGGCCATATGGCCATGCACAACGCCGAGGGCATCTGGATCGCCATGTTCGCCTCCCAGGTCGTCCAGTCCTCGACCCTGCTCTATTACTTCACCTTCAAAAACTGGCAACGTTTCGCTATGGTCAAAACCCGAAACGGCCACGCACGATAAGGATTTTCCATGTCCCTGACCTTTGAACCGATCAGCCTCGACAGGCAAAAGGAATACCACGAAGCCCTCGACGGGTGCCCGCAGCTCATGACCAGCGACTTCTCGTTCGCCAACGTCTACGGCTGGGCCGACCACTACGGCCTGGAGTGGGCCTTCAACAACAGGCTGTGCTTCATCCGCCAGACCCGGCCCGAGCCGGTCTACTGGGCCCCGGTCGGCCCGTGGGAGGAATACGAATGGGCCTCCTGCAAGGCCATGCGTGAAACCGGACGCTTCATCCGCGTGCCCGAGGCCCTGACCCGCATGTGGTCCATCGCATTCGGCAACCACATCGTCATCGAAGAGAGCCGCAACCACTGGGACTACATCTATGCCGTCGAGGAGCTGATTTCTCTCAAGGGCAAGAAATTCCACAAAAAAAAGAATTTGCTCAACCAGTTCAAGAAGAACTACCTCTACCAGTACGAACCCATGTCGTCCGAATGCGTGGAAGAGGTGCTGGAAATGCAGGACGAATGGTTCAAGTGGTATGAGGAAAACAACCCGTCCGAGGCGCTCAAGGCGGAGAACCACGCCATCACCCGCGTGCTGCACAACATCGACCAGATCCAGGGACTCATGGGCGCGACCCTGCGCGTGGAGGGCAAGGTCATCGCCTACACCGTGGCCGAGCCGCTGTGCGAGGACTCCCTGGTCATCCACTTCGAAAAGGGCGACGTCCGCTACAAGGGCGTGTACCAGGCCATCAACCAGATGTTTTTGGAAAACGGCGGGGCCGAATTCACCAACGTCAACCGCGAACAGGACCTGGGCGACGAGGGATTGAGGAAGGCCAAGCTGTCATACAACCCCGTATTCTTCCTCAAGAAATTCGAGGCAACCTTATTGTAGGCCGTCATGTCGCTGCTGCTTGATTCAGGACCGCGTAAACGGCTGGCCGTCCTCGGCCTGGACGGGCTGCCCCTGGACCTTGCCCGCACCTTGGGCGCGGCCCTGCCCAATCTGAACCGCATCGCCGGGCGGGCGACCACCGTGCGTGCCGAACTGCCGGAACTGTCGCCGGTGAACTGGACCTCGTTCTTCACCGGAGCCGGGCCGGAGGAGCACGGCGTGTTCGGCTTCTCCCGGCTGGATCCGGACACCTACGAGTTGCGCGTCAGCGATTTTACGGACGTATCCTGCCCCACCATCTTTGACCGGCTCGGCGACCACGGGCTGGTCTCCCGGTTCATCAACCTGCCCAACACCTACCCCATGCGCCCCCTGCGCGGCATGGGCGTTTCCGGATTCGTGTCCCGCGACCTGGCCAAGGCCGTGTACCCGCCCTTTCTCCAGGCCCGGCTGGCCGAGGCGGACTACCGACTGGAGGCGGACACCTCGCGCAGGGCGGCCGACCTCGACTTTCTCCTAGACGGCCTGCGCGACACCCTGCGCTCGCGCCTGGCGGCCCTGGACATGCTCTGGCCCGACCTGGGCTGGGACCTGTTCGTGCTGGTCTTCACCGAGACGGACCGCCTCTTCCATTTCTTCATGGACGCGGTCGTCCACCCCGACCACCCACACCATCTTTCCTGCATGCGCTTCCTGGCCGACTGGGACTGCGCCCTCGGGGCATTCCTGGCCCGGTACGACGCCCTGCCCGAACCCAAGCGGCTCCTGGTCATGGCCGACCACGGATTCACGGAGATCAAAACCGAGGTCTGCCTCAACACCTGGCTGAAACGGGAGGGGCTGCTGCGCTTTGACGGCCCGCCCGCCGACGAATGGGACATGACGCACCTCTCCGGCGAATCCAAAGCGTTCGCCCTGGACCCGGGACGCATCTACATCCATCGGCGGGACCGATTCAGACGCGGCACGGTCCGCAACCGGGACGCCCAGGCCCTGGCCAAACGGATCGCCGCAAAGCTGATGGACCTCACCTGCCAGGGAGAGCCGGTCATGGAGGCCGTGCATTCGGGCGCGGACCTCTACCCCGGCTCGACCTCGGAACAGACGCCCGACCTCGTCTGCCAGCCCCGGCCCGGCTTCGACCTCAAGGCCAAATCCGACCGCGAAAACATTTTTGGTTTGCATGGACGGACCGGGACACATACGGTGGACGGAGCCATTTTCATGGACACCCACGGCTCGCGGCCCGTGCGCATGCGCGACATCGGCCAAACCATTTTGCACCACTTCGACATCACGGAATAAATGATCGACTTCGCCAACGAACTCAACGAGGCCCAACTCGAGGCCGTGACCACCACCGAAGGCCCCGTGCTGGTCATCGCGGGCGCGGGATCGGGCAAGACCCGGACCATCGTCTACCGGCTGGCCCATCTGGTCGAGCAGGGCGTGGACCCGGCCCAGATACTGCTGCTGACCTTCACCCGCAAGGCCGCCCAGGAAATGCTCGCCCGCGCCGAATCCATCCTGGGCCGCTCCCTGCACGGGACCAGCGGCGGCACCTTCCATTCTTTCGCCTACGCCACCCTGCGCGCCAACGCCATGGACATCGGCTTTGCGGGCGGATTCACGCTCATGGACCGGGCGGACTCCGAAAACGTCTGCAAGGAGGTCAAGGACGGGTTCAAGCTCGGCAAGGGCGACCGCTCCTACCCCAAGAAGGCGACGCTTCTGGACATGATCACCAAGTCGCGCAACAAGGAGCTGTCCATCGACGCCATCCTGGAGCGCGAGGCGTTCCACCTCAATCCGTACCTGGAGGACTTCACCCGGATCGCGGACGGATACGACCGGTTCAAGCGCGAGCACGCCCTGGTGGACTACGACGACCTGCTCTTTCTGCTGGACGAGCTGCTGGAAAAGAACGAGCCGCTCAGAAACCAGCTCCAGGCCCGCTACCAGTACATCATGGTGGACGAATACCAGGACACCAACCTGGTCCAGGCGCGCATCGTCAGGCACCTGGCGGGCGAGCGCGGCAACGTCATGGCCGTGGGCGACGATGCCCAGTCCATCTACGCCTTCCGGGGGGCCAATGTTGCCAACATCCTCGAATTCCCCAAGATTTTCA
The DNA here is from genome assembly GCA_015709315.1 of Desulfovibrionaceae bacterium. Taxonomy (GTDB): domain Bacteria; phylum Desulfobacterota; class Desulfovibrionia; order Desulfovibrionales; family Desulfovibrionaceae; genus Pseudodesulfovibrio. Next base: position 73,860 of record JACCQI010000003.1, on the reverse strand, counting down.
AAGGCACCAAGATCGTCCGCCTGGAAAAGAACTACCGGTCCGTGCAGCCCATCCTCGACCTGACCAACGAAATCCTGCACGGGGCCAGCGTCAAGTTCGACAAGAACCTCTACTCCGACCTGAAGAGCGACCGGCTGCCCGAGGTGGTCTATCCCATAAGCGACCGGACCCAGGCCCGGCTGGTGGTGGACCGGATCATCGAGCTGAGCAAAAAATACATGCTCCACGACATCGCCGTGCTCTTCCGGGCGGGCTACCAGTCCTTCCCCCTGGAAGTGGCCCTGACCCGCATCGGCATCGACTACCAGAAGTTCGGCGGCATCCGCTTCCACGAGGCCGCGCACATCAAGGACGTGCTGGCCTGCATCCGCCTGGTGCTCAACCCGCACGACCGGCTGGCCTGGCAGCGGGCCATGGAGCACATCAAGGGCGTGGGTCCCAAGACCGTGGCCAAACTGTACGCGGCCATGCACACCAAGGACCCCAAGAGCGAAAAATACCTGGCCAACATGATCTCCAAGCACGAGCCGCTCAAGGAACTGCTCAGGGAGCTGGACATGCTGCGCGCCATGCCGCCCAAGCCCGGCGCGATTCTCGAATCCCTGCTCGCCTTCTACCAGCCCGTGCTCATGGAGAAATACCCGGACGACTATCCCAAGCGGCAGGCCGGGCTGGAACAGCTTTCCCAGATCGCGGCCGGGTATTCGGACCTGGAGACCTTCATCGGCGACCTCAGCCTGGACGGCGACCCGGACGAGGAAAAACGCAAGGAAAACGCCGTGGTGCTGTCCACGGTCCACTCGGCCAAGGGGCTGGAATGGTCGGCCGTGATCCTCATCGACCTGGTGGAGGACCGATTCCCGTCGCGCAAGGCCATGCAGCGCGCCGAGGATTTGGAGGAGGAGCGCCGCCTCATGTACGTGGCCTGCACCCGGGCCAAGGAGTGCCTTTCCCTGTTCGTGCCCAGCTCGGTCTTCAACCGGGCGAGCGGCATGTCCGAGCCCACCCTGCCCAGCCCGTTCGTGACCGAGTTGCCGGACACCGCCTACGACCGGCTGAACGAGTCCTACGGCGGCGGCCTGGAAAAGCGCCGCGCCTCGGTTTCCCTGCCCAGCCCGTCCGCCGCCACGGTCACGGACGACGGCGCACCGGCCCGGCACAAGGCAGACCCCAAAAAGCTCGGCTTCTGCAAGCACAAGATTTTCGGCAAGGGCAAGATCATCGCCTTTATCGAGCCCAACAAATACCGGGTCAACTTCCCCGGTTTCGGCCTCAAGGTCATCATTGGCGACTATTTGGAATTACTGTAAAAAAATGAAAGAGACAGATATGAAAAGCGAAGAGTGGTTCCTGGAGCTTGTGGACGAACTGTTCCCGCGCGAGCACGATTTCATCGGGCTTTCGCGCGGCGACGACTGCGCCGTGCTGCGGGGCGGCTCCGACTACTGCGTGTCCTCGGACCTCTTCCTGGAAGGCGTCCATTTCCGGCGCGACTACTTCTCCCCGGCGGACATCGGCTACAAGGGACTGGCCGTGAACATCTCCGACATCGCGGCCATGGGGGCCAAGCCCGTGGCCTTCACCCTGGACCTGACGGTTCCCCCGGAGCTGGACGACGCGTTCTGGCGGGACATGCTCAAGTCCATGTCCATGCTCGCCCGGCAAAACGACATGGTTCTGGCGGGCGGCGACCTGAGCCGCGCCGAAAAGATCGGCATGTCCATCTCCGTCTTCGGCGTGGGCGGCTCCACGGGATTCGTCCGGCGGGCCAACTGCTCCTTCGGGGATATCCTGTTCACGGTGGGCGACCTCGGCCTGGCCCGGACCGGGTTGATGAGCCTGGAGGCGGACGGTATACAGGCACGGGAGACCCTGCCCGCTGCCGTGAACGCCCACCTGCGCCCCAAGCCCAAGGTCCTGGTCGGCACCCTGCTCAACGCGGCGGGCGTGAAGTCGCTCATGGACGTGTCCGACGGCCTGGCCCGCGACCTGCCCCGGCTGCTCGGCCCGGACCTGGGCGCGGACCTGACCCTGGACCCGTCCGAACTGCACCGGGACGTGACCGCTTACGCCGAATCCATCGGGACCGACCCGGCGGAATTTGCCGTGCTCGGCGGCGAGGACTACGCCCTGCTCGGCGCGGTCTCCCCGTTCGACGCGGGCAGGGCCGAATCCGTGCCGGGCTTCACCCGCATCGGCACGGTCACCAAGACGCCGGGCATCGTCCTGAACGGCACCCCGTTCACGGCGCAGGGGTTCGATCACTTCAGCCAATAACCGGAGGCACCATGAACACGGAACTGGTCATCATCGGCACTATCCGCTCATCCATCAAGGAACGGGCCAACGCCCCGAAAATGGAAAACGAACCAGGAGCCGTGCGCGCCCGCATCGAAGTGGCCCCGCAATACGCCGAGGGGCTGAACGCCATGGAGCCGGGCACCCAACTGGAAATCTACACATGGTTCCACAAATCCGCCCGCGACGCGCTCATGGTCCACCCGCGCGGCAACATGAACGTGCCGAAGCGCGGCGTCTTCACCACCCGCTCGCCGAACCGGCCCAACCCCATCGGCCTGCACCGCGTCACCCTGGTGGACATGGAGGGGCCGCTGACCCTGGTGGTGGAGCCCCTGGAGGCCATCGACGGCACGCCGGTCATCGACATCAAGCCCAAGCCCAAGCAAATGGGATAGCGGAGACCGCATGGATCGGTTCGAGGCGGTGGAAACACACGGCGACAACCATGTGGCCGGCTGGGTGCAAACGACCGACGGCGTGCGCCTCTGGACCGAGGTGCGCGGCACGGGCCGCCCCATAATTCTCGTCCACGGCTGGACCATGAGTTCGCTCTTCTGGCGTCGCCAGGCCCAGTTGGCGGACCGGTTCCAGGTCGTGACCCTGGACCTGCGCGGCCACGGCCGGTCCCAGTCCACCCCGCGCGGGCATACGGTCGCCCGCTACGCCGCGGATGTGCGCGAGGCGATCACCGGGCTGGGACTCCGCGACGGCATGCTGGCCGGCTGGTCCATGGGCGGCTCTGTTGTCCTGGAATACTGGCGGCAATACGGCACGGACAGGGTGTCCGCGCTGGCCCTGGTGGAAACCGCGCCCTACCCCATGTCGTCCGCGCCGTGGAACACGCACAAGTGCCACGGCCACAGCGTGGAGGCCATGGAAGCCGACCTGGCCGCCATGGCAAAGGACCGGGAAGGATTCGCCGACAGATTCGTCAACGCCATGTTCCTGGCCGGGCAGGCCCCCGGCCACTGCCTGAAATGGATGAAGGGCGAACAGTTGAAGGTCCCCACCTCCATTGCCTCGGCAATCTACCAGGACTACGCCCAACGCGACTACACCGGGGTGCTGCCCTCGATCACCGTGCCCACGCTGGTCATGTACGGCCGCTCCCGACACATGTGCCACGGCCCCTCCACCGGACGGTTCGTGGCCGGTTCCATCCCCGAGGCGCAATTCGTGATTTTGGACAAGAGCGGCCATCTGCCCTTTTATGAGCAGGCGGATAAATTCAACCTCGCCCTGGCCCGTTTCCTGGCCCCGCCGGAAGCCTGATGAAGAAAAGCATGACATCTCTGGCCGCCGCTCGGAATAGCGAAAAAAGCCCGGCTCCAGGAGCCGGGCTTTTCGTTTAAAACTGAGGGACGACCCGTCTGATGGGGCCGAGCAGCTTGCCCACACGGCTTGCCGAGGGGCTGGGGACCGAACTGGCCCCCCCGGCGGTTTCGAAGGTGTAAAACAGGTCCGGGTCCACGGCGCGGGCGATGCCCAACACGTTCTTCATGTCCCGGCGCTTGCAAACAATGAACTGGACCGTGACCGGCCCCTCGGCCGCCTCGCCCGCCACGGTGGTGATCATGAATCCGCCCTGGCGTACGGCCTGGGCGATGCTCTGCCCGTGAAACGCGCTGATGATGCGGACCACGACATTGCCGAGCGCCAGCTTCTTTTCGGCCAGGATGCCGACCACGTTGCCCCCGGCATAGCCCATGGCGTAGCACACGCCGAGAATCGGCTCGTCGCCGACCTTGAGCATGACCGCCGAAGTGCCGAAAACCCACAAAGTCATCTCCAGGCAGCCCAGGGCGAAGGCTGCCCGCGACTCGCCCAGCACGGTAATCATGGTCCGAACCGTGCCGATGGTCAGCACCACCACTTCCGCGAGAAAAATAAGTGCCCCAAGTACAAGAACATCCATATTCATCGTAATCCCTCGAAACCAATTTTGGAGAGCGAGGTTTATAGCCGTTTCCCACCGAGGTCAAGCGGAAAAACGCGACAAAAAACGTACAATCCATCCCCCCTCTTCTTCACCCTCAAACAACGTCGGCGCGCCTTGAAAAAGGAGGTTCCGCAGGGGACTTCAAAGGCATGAAAAAACCCGATTCGACGTCAGTCGAACCGGGCTGATTCATTCCATTTGAACGGGCTTACTTCTTCAGCCAGCTCATCATGTCGCGCAGGCGGCCGCCGACTTCCTCGATCTGGGTCTCGGACTCGATGCGGCGCATGGTCTTCAGTCCGACCTGCCCGGCCTGGTTGTCCAGGATGAAGTCGCGGGCGAACTTGCCGGACTGGATGTCCTTGAGCACGCGGCGCATCTCTTCGCGGGTCTCGTCGGTGATGATGCGCGGGCCGGTGACGTAGTCGCCGTACTCGGCGGTGTCGGAGATGGAGTAGCGCATGTTGGCCAGGCCGCCCTCGTACATGAGGTCGATGATCAGCTTGAGCTCGTGCATGCACTCGAAGTAGGCCATCTCGGGCTGGTAGCCCGCCTCGACCAGGGTGTCGAAACCGGCCTTGCACAGCGCGGTCAGGCCGCCGCACAGCACTGCCTGCTCGCCGAACAGGTCGGTCTCGGTCTCTTCCTTGAAAGTCGTCTTGATCACGCCGGAGCGCGCGCCGCCGATGCCCTTGGCATAGGCGAGAGCGATATCGGTGGCCTTGCCCGAAGCGTCGGCGGCAACAGCCACCAGGCAGGGAACGCCGCCGCCCTCGGTGTAGGTGCGGCGCACCAGGTGGCCGGGACCCTTGGGGGCGATCATGACGCAGTCCACGCCCTTGGGCGGCACGATCTGCTGGAAATGGACGTTGAAGCCATGGCCGAAGGCAATGACGTTGCCCGGCTCAAGGTACGGGAGAATCTCGTTGCGGAACACCTCGGCCTGATACTGGTCGGGCAGCAGGATCATAACCATGTCGGCCTGCTTGGAAGCCTCGGCAACGGACATGGGCTCGAAGCCGTGCTCCTTGGCCAGGTCATAGTTGGGACCGCCGGGACGCTGCGCCACAATGACGTTGACGCCGGAGTCGCGCAGGTTCTGCGCGTGGGCATGGCCCTGGCTTCCGTAGCCGACCACGGCAACGGTCTTGTCCTTGAGCAGGCTCAGGTCAGCATCTTTCTCGTAATACACTTTCATGGGATCTTCTCCTCATTATGTTTTGCCCCGACGGGCCGCAATCTACTGAATTATATAAACAAGCAAAAAACCCGGGCCAAGGGGCGTCACCCCTTGGCCCGGTGAGTTGCGTGATTGCCGATTATAGTTCGATCTGCATGGAACGCTGCATGGCGACATTGCCGGTACGGGCGATCTCCTTGATGCCGAACCGGGTGAGCAGGTTGACGATAGCGCCGATCTTGCTCTGGTCCCCGGTGATCTCAATGGTCAACTCATCGGCGGAGACATCTACTACCTTGCACCGGAAGATGTCAACAATACGCAGGATCTCGGCCCGTTTGGAGTCCTCGGCATTGACCTTGATGAGCACCATCTCCCGGTCAACGGAATTCAGTTCCGTGAGATCCTTGACCTTTATGGTGGGAATCAGCTTGCGGAGCTGCTTGACGATCTGCTCGATGATGGCGTCGTCGCCCTCGGCCACGATGGTCATGAGGGAAACGTCCTTCTCCAGGGTCGGGGCCACGTTCAGGGAGTTGATGTTGAATCCGCGCCCGGAAAAAAGCCCGGCCACGCGGGACAGGACGCCCGGCTCGTTCTCGACCATGACGGAAAGTGTGTGCTTGCTCATGGCGGCCTCCTACACCAACAGCATCTCGGTCAGGGACGCGCCCGCCGGGACCATGGGATAGACATTTTCTTCCTTTTCCACACGGATGTCCACGATGACCGGCTTGTCCACCTTGAACGCCTCGCGCAAGGTCTTCTCCACGTCCTTTTTCTCCGTGACCCGGAATCCGGCCGCGCCGTACGCCTCGGCCAGCTTCACGAAGTCGGGCTGGGCGTCCATGCAGGTGGCGCAGTAGTTCTTGTCGTAGAAAAGCTCCTGCCACTGCCGGACCATGCCGAGATAGCCGTTGTTCAGGATGACGATCTTGACCGGCAGCTTGTTGCAAACCACCGTCATCATCTCCTGGATGCACATCTGGATGGACCCGTCTCCGGCGATGTCGATGACCAGCTTGTCCGGGAACGCCTTCTGCGCGCCCATGGCCGCCGGGAACCCGTAGCCCATGGTGCCCAGGCCGCCGGAAGTCAGCAGGGTATTGGGCTTGGCGTACTTGTAGAACTGGGCCGCCCACATCTGGTTCTGGCCGACCTCGGTGGCGATGATGGCGTCACCCTTGGTGATTTCGTAAATTTTTTCGACGACATACTGCGGCTTGATGCCTTCGCCGTCGTCCTTGTAGGTGAGCGGATGCTCCCTGTTCCAGCCCTGGACCTCGTCCACCCATTCCTTATGGTCGGCGGCCCAGTCGAACTCTTCGAGCGTTCCCTCGGTCTCCTTCTTGAGCGCGGCCAGCGCGGGCTTGCAGTCGGACACGATGGGCACGTGAACGGACACGTTCTTCTGGATGGAGGTCGGGTCCACGTCGATGTGGACGATGGTGGCGTTCGGGGCGAAGGTGTCGATCCTGCCGGTGACGCGGTCGTCGAAACGCGCACCCACGGCCAGCAGCAAATCGCAGTCGTTGACCGCCATGTTGGCCGCGTAGGTGCCGTGCATGCCGAGCATGCCCAGGAACAGATCGTCGTCGCCGGGGAATGCGCCCAGCCCCATGAGGGTGGACGTGACCGGGATGGAGAGCTTTTGGCCCAGCCAGGTGAGTTCCTCGTGGGCGGCGGAGGAAATCACGCCGCCGCCGGTGTAGAACAACGGCCGCCGGGCCTTTTTCAGCAGCTTGACGACCTTGCGGATCTGGCCGATGTGCGGTTTCCGGGTCGGCTTGTAGCTCCGCATGGACACGTCCTTGGGATAGTCGAACTCCACCTTCTGCTGCTGGATGTCCTTGGGCAGGTCCACCAGGACCGGTCCGGGGCGACCGGACCGGGCCAGGTAGAACGCCTGCTTGATGATGGTTTGAAGGTCCTTGATATCCTGGACCAGATAGTTGTGCTTGGTACACGGCCGGGTGATGCCCACGATGTCCACTTCCTGGAAGGCATCATTGCCGATGAGGGCGCGGGGAACCTGGCCGGTGAAAATGACCACCGGAATGGAGTCGGCATAGGCCGTGGCGATGCCGGTGACCGCATTGGTTGCGCCGGGGCCGGAAGTGAGGAGGCATACCCCTGCCCGGCCGGAGGCCCGGGCGTAGCCGTCGGCGGCGTGAATGGCCCCCTGCTCGTGGCGTACAAGAATATGCTCCACCTTGGAGTTGGGAATCTCGTCATATATGTCGATCACGGCTCCGCCGGGGAAGCCGAACATGACGTCAACGCCTTCCTCCTCCAGACATTTCAAAAGAATCTGGGCCCCGGTCAATTTCATATCAGCCCTCCGTTTTCCGATATCCGTCGAGCAGGCTCTGCAACTTGGTCTTGCCGGCCAGCTTCTTCTTCTTGAGTTCCTTCATTTCCTGCATTTCCGTCGGCGACAGATACGACTTGGATTCAAGCTTATCCAGCATCTTTTCGTATACAATATGTTGGTCCCATAGAGCCTTCAGCTGGGTGTCGTTAGCCCCGTACTTCTCGATGAGGTCAAGGTCTCTGGCTTCCATGTTGTGCTCCTTGTTAAGGTTCTTGCGGTCAACCGGCATGGGAAAGTAACTTCCAGTCCGGCTCGGCCGCTGTATCCAGCGCCAGCAACTTTTTCCGGTTCGCATGCCCGGATTCAATCGTTACCTGGCTTTTTTTCATGTTCAAACGTTTGGCGACAAAGGCCACAAGCGCCTTGTTGGCCTTGTTGTCCACCGCCGGAGCCTGAAGGCGGATCTTGACGCACCCCTGGTACTCCCCGGCCACCCCGCTTGCGCGGGCTCCGGGCTGCACCCAGACGGCCAGACGCCATCCGTTCCCCTGTCTGCTGACATACTCCGGCGTGGAAATAACACTCTCCCCACTCAATCGACTTTCTTGAGATACTTGAGCTTGGATTCCATCTCCTCGACCTTGTCCCGTTCGGGATTGGACGCCTCAAGCATCTCCAGATGGGAATTGAGCAACGCCTTGAGCTGGATCTCAAACTGGGTCCGGGTCCGCTTAACGGCCTCGATTTCCTCGTGAATCTGGGCCAGCCTGTTATGACCCTTCTGGACCGTGGCGTCGGCCTTGGCGCGCGCCTCGTCCAGGATGATCTGCGCCTCCTTGCCGGCCGTCACCTTGAGGTCGTCCACCATCTTCTGGGTGGATACCAGGGTATCGCGCAGGGTTGCGTCCCGCTGACGATACTCCTTCAAGCTGCTTTCCAGGCGCTTGATTTTCCTTTTCATTTCCTTTTGCACATCCGCGGAGTCTCCGACGACCTCGGCCAGCTCAAGCATGAACTGATCGACCTCCATGCGGGAATAGCCGAACATGGAGCGGGAAAACTGCTTGTTGAGCAAATCAATCTTGGAAACTGTCGGCATGAAAGCCCTCCTGCGGGACTACATGGGCACGCCTGTGCCCATGGAATAGGCAAGGCGCATCAGATTGCCCACCACCACGATCTCGCACACCTTGATGGCGAGAAGCACGACGATGGGGGAAAGGTCGAAACCGCCGACCACGGCAAAGGGAATCCAACTGCGAATCTTGTAGAAGACGGGTTCGGTCACGCCGCGCAGAAAACGCACGACGGGATTGTACGGGTCGGGATTCACCCAGGACAGGAGGGCGGATATGATGACGATCCAGAAGTAGGCGGTGAGAACAAAATCGAGAACGGTAGCTATTGCGCGGACAACCAGGTCCATGTGGCCTCCTGACTGGCGGGGCAATACCCGCCAATAATATCAATGTTTATAATTTCGCACACAGGTTAGCAAGAATCAAGTCTTAAAACGTGAGCGCCGACCCTTTGTAGCACCGCTGCATGGCGGCCTTGATATCCATAAAATGATCAATATGGACTTCTGCGTTCAAGCCGTGATTACGGTATGCCCAAAAGCGGACTCCAGAGGCCGCGGCGGCCTTTTCGTCCACTGCGGAATCGCCGATGTAGGCGACTTCATGCGGCTGGACGCCGTGGGCGTGCATGATGCGGAAAAGCCCTTCGGGATGGGGTTTGGGAACGGACACCATGGCCGAGGTGATGACCGGCTGGAAAAATCCCCGCAGGTCCAGCAGGTCGAGAATCATCCCCATGCTGTGGCCCCGGCTGGTGTTGACCGCCAGATTGAACCCGGCGTCGCGCAGCCACCACAAAAACTCGCGCAGCCCCGAGGAGCGCTTGAAATAGGGATGCAGCAGGGAGGCGTCGAAATCGCGGCCGATCTCGAAGGCCCGGTCCAGCTTGTCGGCCGGGACGATATGGCGCATGGCCTCGTTGTGGGTCCTGGTGTGTACGTAGCGTTTCTCGGCATCGGTCAAGGGCGGCAGGCCGAGATCCTTGCGGATCGTGCCGTAGTACACCATGTTGGCCTCGTAGGAATCGACGATCACCCCGTCGTTGTCGAACACAATGGTTCGGAGGCCCTCCAACGGACGGGGGTTCATTATCGGATTGGCAAGCGCCATGCAGTTCTCCCGAATTACTTGATAACGGCCACGGTCAGGTCCATGAGCGCCAGAGGCATCCCCTCGGGCGCCCTGCGGCGGCAGGCGAATTGCCAGGCGGGCCGGGTGGCCGTCATGTACCCTTCCCGCTCCTCGACAAACTCGATGCCCTGCTCTTCCCAGGCCGCGATGACCCCGGGGTCCGCGCAAAGCAGAAGCGCATCCTCGGGAATGAATCCCGGCAGGGCCTCGGCCACGCGCTTCCAGGGAAACGGAATCGACCGGCCGTCGGACGCGCCGCCCGTATGGCTTTCGGCGGCCCCGAGCATGACCACTCCGTTCTCCAGGCGATCATCGTCATCCACGCCCAGGGTCGTGTCCATGTTCCGCCAGCCGCTCCTGATGCCGCTTTCCAGTCCGGCCAGTTCCATCATTCGCTCCTCCAGGAACCAGGCCAGCAGCAGAACGAACTGCGCCTTGGCCCGGGCCTCCTTCAGCTCGCGCTGCCGCTTGGACCCCTGCCCGTCGTCGAACTGGCGGGTGAGCTGGGCCTGGATGGACATGGACGACCCTTCGTAGAAATCATCGGCGGACTGCGCGCCGAACCAGGCCATCTCGGCCGGATCCTTGAACTGCTCGCCGAAATTGATGCAGTCGTTTATCAAGGCGGCGGCCGTCTTTGGATCAAGCGGCAGGCCGTCCGGCCGAAAGCCGTCGGCAAAAGGCTCGGCGGCCAGGCCGGGATCGAAAAACCTGAGCCCTTCCAAGGACTTGCCCGGCCACAGTTCCGGGTGCAAATTGGGGAAAGCCAGCAACATGCGCGATCTCCTTAGGTCTCTTCCTGTTCAAGCTCGGCCGCGTCGATCTCGAAGTGGCGGCACCGCCCGCCGCACTTGGGCAGGCCGAGGACGCACAACCCATCCATCTCGTTGCGGCAGGCCGGAGGCCGGTGGTCATCATGGTTGAACACGTGATTCCGGCAATGAAACGCCTCCCGGGCCATCCGCTGGAACTGAATCGCCCACAGCCCCGAAACACTTTCCTGATCCACGCCCATGGCATCGGCCCTGTTGAGAAAATCGTCGTAGGCCCTCTCCCAGCGGTTGAGCACCTGACACCGATAGGACCGCCGGTATCCCGGGTTCAGGCGTTCCTGATACAGACAGCGTCCGAAAATGTAATGGCGGCAGCCGTCCCCCGGCAGAGCGTGGATTTTTCCCATGTTCGTTTCGAGCATTCCTTCGAGGCTCCGGCCTCTTTTCACCTCGGAAGATGTAAAGCCCGCACAGACAATTGTAAAGGCTTGCACAAAGGATTCCGGCGTTGATTCCAATGCGTGAAACCCCTCGCCGTCCTTGACTGGGGCATATCGCGGGTGTATAGCCACTGACATCAAATAATCTCGAAGGCTATCACCCAATTGGAGGCATATATGATCGGCGGATTCGGAGTCTGGGAACTCTTGATTATTCTTGTTATCGTCCTGGTCATCTTCGGTGCCAAAAAGCTGCCGGAAATCGGCGGCGGCATCGGCCAGGCCATCAGCAACTTCAAACGGGCGACCAACGAACCCGAGGAAATTGACGTCACCCCGAAGGACAATGTCGAGGACGACAAGAAGGAAGACTGATTCCTTCCCCACAAGACGCAAAAAGCCCGGCTGCATGCAGCCGGGCTTTTTGCGTCTTGTGGGTTGCCGCCTACCGGCCGGAGTTCCTGTTCAACTGGAAGCTCAGGCCGCGCTGGGGCAGATAGCTGTTGAGCAGCGTGGCCAACCGCTTGCCGTCGAGAATGCTCATGTCCCAGGTGGCTCCCACGCCCGTGGGCTGGATGTCCATTTCCACCAGCCGGGCATTCTGGACCGCGAAGTCCCATCCCCTGAGCACGCCGTCGAATTCAAGCGCCCCGTCCGGGGTGAACCAGCCGGAAATGACCAGTTGCTGGCGTTTCGGCCCCTCGCCGTCATCTTTGGGAAGAGAGAAAAACCGGGTCCAGAGACTGGCCCAGACAACGGCCATGTCCTGACCGGCAGAGGTCCACTCCTCCGTGTCCGTGGCCAGGGTTCCCTTGTAGGTCCCTTCCGGGCCTCGCTCCAGGGTGAACGCCGGGTAGACGCCCTCCTCCCGGGCCAGCCCCGACATGACCGCCAGGGACTGCAACTCGGCCAACTCGTCGTCGGTCAAGTCCGCGGGCCAGGACACGGACGCGGGCTGGGGTGCCTTGACGGTCTCGAAAAAGCCCAGCCGGGTCAGGCCGTCGCGCAGGGTCCCGCGGTTCACGCGAACGTCCAGGGTCGCAAACAGGCCGTCCTCCACATCCTCGGACGACAGGATGTTGTAGCCTTGGATGTAGTCCGTGGCGTGGCCCACGAAATACCGGCGCACCGCTTCCAGGCGGTTGGCGTCGAGCGCCCCGCCGAGCATGGCCTGCGTTTCGCCCGCCACGGCCTTGGCGAATCCCTCGGCCAGGGCGCGGGTGCGCAGCTCCATGGGCGACATGTTCTCCTCCCTGACCGTATACACCTCGACCTTGTCGGCCAGGGACAGGCCCGGAAACAACATAACGCACAAAACGGCCAGCACGGCCATGAATGAAACCCTACGCATCAAAATCTCCCTCCTCCACGGTGCTCCTTGCGGGCGCTGGAGGCGTGTCTATCACAATGACCACCCCGCCCTTGCGCGTCGCGCCGGACTGCATGATGGCCCGTATCAAGGCCGCTTCCTGGGTGGAAACGACCAGGTCGGTCTTCCAGGAGCCATAGACGCGCGCGGCCTTGACCGCCAGGGGATGCTTGCCCACGCGCTCGGCCAGGACCTCCGGGCTCGCGGTGTTGGCATAGGCGGCCACCCCGTTTTCCACGGCCGTCTGGCGGCTGACGAGAAACGCGCCGTAAGCGCCCAGTCCGTCCTGGCCGTAGATGACCGGCAGCAGGCAGGGCGTGACGTCCAGGCCCCTGGCGTCCACGATGACGCCGGTATAGCCGCCCGCCCCGCCGACAGGCTCGGGAACGAACGCAGGGCCGGTCGCGGTGGACAGCCGGGGCGGTATGCCGCTCTGGAACGGGACGGTCTTGGGCAGGATCAGCTCCGCCAGCTTGCCGCGAAGCGACTCGGACACGGTGACCGTGCGGGCGTCCCGCAGCAGGTCCGGCCCCTCGAACAGGGAATTGTGGATTTGCCCGCGCAACTGGGCCGCCAGATCGTCGTTGTCGGAAAGATACGCGCTGACCGTCTGCTTGGCGTCGATGCGCACGGACAGGATCATGTCGAGCATCTGCTTGCGCGCCTTGGAAGCGGCCTTTCGCACCGACAGAGGCGAGGCAGCCTCGGCATCGTCCTCGGCGTCGGCCTCCACCTCCCCGACCACGGTAACGCCGCCGTCGCCCCAGGCGATGGTCCGCCCTTCGTCAAAACGCTGGACATACCCCGTAAAGGCATGTGCCGTGGAATAAAAAACCAATAACGACAATATAATAAGAGATATTTTTCGGAGTGTCATCTGCTGGTTGTCCTGCACTATTCAAGGCCGTTTCCGGCCGGAGTATCTGCAACTTCCCCGCATGTATCGCGCTTGCCCCGTTTGTGCAAGCCGCTTGCAGCCGCCCAACGCCGGTGATATATGCCAATCCGGGCCTGAACAACAACCGGAGCGACACATGCTGATTCACCTGATGCAACACGGTGCCTGTCTTTCAAAGGAACTGGACCCGCACCAGCCCTTGAGTCCGGTGGGCAGGGAGCAGGTGACCAAATCCGCCCTGGCGGCGCGCGCCCTGGGCCTGCGCTTCCAGCTGGTGGCCGCCAGCCCCAAGGTCCGCTCGCTGCAAACCGCCGAAATCGTGGCCAAACACACCGGCTATCCCGCGTCACGCATCGAAGTGACCGAAGCGGTCAAGGCCATGGCCCCGACCCGAAACACGCTTGAATTCATCCGGGAATACGAAGGATTGGACTCGATATTCATCGCCGGGCACCAGCCCTCCCTGGGTTCCCTGGCCTCGGCGATCCTGACCGGGGGGCAGCACCTCGACATCGCCGTGGAAAACAGCGGACTCATGCAGCTCGACTGGAACATCCCCTCGGGCAAGGGCGTCCTGAACTGGTGCCTCACGCCCGCTCAATTGGCCGAGATCGCCTGCTAGTCCTCCCTGTCGGCCAGCCACGCCTCCACCAGACCGCACACGCCGTCGTTGTCGCCCGGCGCGAACCAGTGGATGTCGGCGTCCTTGTTGAACCACGTCAACTGGCGCTTGGCATAGGCGCGGGTGTTCCTGATCCATTTCTCCCTCGCCTGGTCCAGGCTCATCTCGTCGCGCAGAAAGGCCAGCAATTCCGCACAGCCGATGCCCGTCCACCCCGGCGCGTCCGGGTCCGGGCACTTCTCGAAGGCGGCCACGGCCTCGTCCATGGCCCCCTGCTCCAGCATGACGCCGATGCGCCGGGCCAAATGCGGCGTAAGTTCGTCCAGCCCGAGCCGCATGCCCACCTTGAGAGCGTTAAACGGCGCGGGCGTGTGCTCGCTCTCGGTATGCCACCAGGTCATGGTCCTGCCCGTGGCCGCATACACCTCGGCGGCGCGGGCGTTGCGCTGGGTGTCGTTGGGGTGGATCTTGGCCGCGTAGTCCGGGTCCACGCGCTCTAGCTCGGCGTGCAGAACCTGCGGCCCCTCGACCTCTATCCGCGCGAGCACCCCGGCCCGAACCGGCTCGGGTATCTCGGGAATGGGCGCGATGCCCGACAGCAGGGAACGCAGGTACATGCCGGTCCCGCCCACCAGGACGGGCAGCCGCCCCTCCGCCCTGACCTTGCCGATCTTGTCCACGGCCAAATCCACGAACCGGGCGGCCGTCATCTTCACTTCAATGGAAAGAAAACCGTAGAGATGGTGCGGGCAGGCGGCGCGCTCCTCCTGGTCCGGCTGGGCCGTGATGATCGGGAAATCCGCGTACACCTGGCGGGAGTCGAAATTGATCACGCTCACCGGCATGCGCCGGGACAGGGCAATGGCCGCGCCGGTCTTGCCGGTGCCGGTGGGGCCGAGCAGACAGACTATGGGAGGCTGTTCGCTCATGCCTTTTTCTTGCGGGCAGGCTCGTAGCCGAGCTTCACGCCCAGGGCGTTGACCACCGGGCCGGGCACCAGGCCATGCACGTCGCCCCGGTACTGGGCCACTTCCTTGACGATAGTGGAACTCAGGTACATCCACTTGAAGTCGGTCATCATGAACACGGTCTCGATGTCGCGCTCCAGCTTGCGGTTCATAAGGGCCATCTGAAACTCGTACTCGAAGTCGGAAACGGCGCGCAGGCCGCGCACGATGGACCCGGCCCCCTTGCTCGCCACATAGTCGATGAGCAACGTGTTGAACGGTTCGACCACCACGCGCTCCTCGTGACGGAAGACCTCCTTGATCAGGGCCACGCGCTCCTCGATGCTGAACAGGGTCTTCTTGGGCGTGGACTCGGCCACGGCTATGATCAGTTTGTCGAACACCCTGAGACCGCGCCGGGCCAGGCTGACGTGTCCCATGGTCATGGGGTCGAAGGTGCCGGGGAAAACGGCTATTCTCGGGTTCAATTCCGCCATATTATTATCCTGGTTTGACCGTATTCCCGGTCGGTTGACAATTCCATTTCAGCAATCGGCCCTTCTTCGGGAGGGGCGACCGAAATTTCCACTTCGGCCAGGACCAGCGCTCCGTCGGCGATCCAGCCGTTCTCAAGCGCCTTTTCCAAGGCCGGGACCAGCAGGTCCTTTCCGTAGGGGGGATCGATGAACACCAGGTCGAACGGCCGGTCCGGTTTCCCGGAGAGTACACCAAAAAGGTCCTTGCAGACCACCCTGGCGAATCCCTTGTCCACCTTGAGTTCCGACAGGTTCCTGCGGATCAGGGCCGCGGCCTTGGGGTTCTTCTCCACAAACCAGGCCATGCGCGCGCCCCGGCTCAGGCACTCGATGGCCAGGGAGCCGGACCCGGCGAACAGGTCGATGACCCGCGCCTTGGCGAAATCGACCCCGCGCGCCGCGAGCATGGAGAATATCGACTCCCGCACCCGCATGGTGGCGGGCCGGTAGCCCGGCCCCTCGCAGGTCAGTATCCTGCGTCCCTTGTATTGTCCGCCGATCACGCGCATGGCTACATCTCGGAGACCAGCTCCACTATGTTGCGGTTGATGTCAAGCAAACGGTCGCGCAATTCGGCCTGATCCACCCAGGGACGGGTCTCCACGTCCCTGATGCGCGACTTGAGTTCCGCATACAGCTTCTCGGAGTCCGCCAGCAGGAAATCCCAATCCACACGCGGGCGGGCGATATCCATGTCCACGCGCGGCTGCAGGGCCTGGCCGGGTTCCAGCTCCAGCTCCTCCAGGTATTCGGGAATATGGACCTCGAAGCCGAACTTCTCGGTGATCAGCTTGGCGAACTCGGTCTGCACCTCGGCCTCGCCATGCACCAAAAGGATCTTGATGGGCTTGCCTTTGAGAGCGGACAGCCACTTCAACAGCTCGTCCTGCCCCGCATGCCCGGAAAAGGCGTTGATGGTGAACACCTTGGCGTTGATGGCGACCTCTTCGCCGAACAGCCGTATCTTCTTGGCCCCGTTGACGATCTTGCGGCCCGGCGTGCCCACGCCCTGCCAGCCGACAAAGACCACGCTGGCTCCTGGCCGCCACAGGTTATGGCGCAGGTGGTGCTTGATGCGTCCCGCGTTGGCCATGCCGCTGGCCGAGATGATGACGGCCGGACCGGCCGTTTCGTTGATGGCCTGGGACTGCTCGCGGGTCTCGGTGAAATGCAGGTTGGGCAGATCCAGCGGATTCTCCCCGTTCTGGATCATGGTGCGGGTTTCCTTGTCGAAAAATTCAGGATGTTTGCGGAATATCTCCGTGGCCCTGATCGCCAGGGGGCTGTCCAGGTACACGGGCATGTCCTCGGGCAGCTTGCCCTGCTTGCGGAGCAGAAACAGGGAATAGATGATCTGCTGGGAGCGCTCCACGGCAAAGGCGGGAATGACCACCTTCTGCCCTTTTCCGTAGCTGTAGGCAATGGCCTCGGCCAGCTCCTCCAGGCTGTCGGTGTCGTCCTTGTGGTTGCGGTTGCCGTAGGTGGATTCGAGGAAGAGATAATCGGCGTCCCGCACCTTGCGGGGATCGCTGACGATGAGCTGCTCCGGGCGGCCCAGGTCGCCGGAAAAGACGAGCTTGGTGGTCTTGCCGGCCTCCTCGTACTCGATCTCGATGAAGGCGGACCCCAGGATGTGCCCGGCGTCGAGGTAGGTCACCCGGATACCCGGCGCAGGCTCGAAAGTCTTGGCATACTCGACGGTCGCCAACAGGGGGACCGTGCGCTCCGCGTCGGCCACGCCGTAGAGGGGCTTGACCATCTCGCGGCCGGTGCGCAGCCGCTTGCGGTTGCTCCACTCGGCCTCCATCTCCTGGATGTGCGCCGAATCGAGCAGCATGATCTCCAGCAGGTCCCGGGTGGGAGCGGTGCAGTAGACGGGATTCTTGAACCCCTTGGCGACCATGGCGGGCAACAGACCGCTGTGGTCGATATGGGCATGGGTGATCAGGATGAAATCCAATTTTTTCGGGTCATACCAATCGATGTTCCGATTCCGCTTTTCGATCTCCCTGTTTCCCTGGTGCATGCCGCAGTCCAAGGCGAAACGAGTGGAGCCGCACTCCATGATGTAACAGGAGCCGCTGACGGTGCGGGCCGCGCCCATGAAGGTGACTTTCATGCATTCCCTCGCGTGGTGGTTCCCGGAAAACGTGTAAACAATCCGCTTCCGTATGAATTGGTTTCAGTGTATTGAGAAAGGTGGCTGGCCCTTGCGCCCGCCGACCACGGAAACATGCCCCATAAATACAAATCAGGCAACAAACTCCTCCAGGCAAATCAAGGAGAATCCATGATACAGCGTTCAAAACAATACCTCATCGACGATCTTTCCATTCAGGAGTCGTGGCGGCTCTTCAAGATCATGTCCGAAATCGTGGACGGATTCGAGAATTTGTCCGACATCGGCCCCGCGGTCTCCGTTTTCGGCTCCGCCAGGGTCAAACCGGAGGACCCGCTCTACCAGCAGACCGAACAACTTTCCAGAAAACTTTCCGAGGCGGGCTATTCGGTCATCACCGGCGGCGGCCCCGGCCTCATGGAGGCGGGCAACAAGGGCGCCTTCGAGAACGGCGGCGAGTCCATCGGCCTGCACATCCACCTGCCCATGGAGCAGAAGAACAACGAATTCTTGAACATCAAGAGCGAGTTCCGCTACTTCTTCATCCGCAAGCTCATGTTCATCAAATACGCCATGGCCTACGTGGCCCTGCCCGGCGGCTACGGCACCCTTGACGAGCTGTCCGAGGCGCTGGTGCTCATCCAGACCCACCGCATCAAGCCGTTCCCCATCGTCCTGTTCGGCGTGGATTTCTGGTCCGGCCTCATCGACTGGTTCAAGAACCAGCTGGTCGTCAGCAGCTTCTGCAACGAAGAGGACCTGAACCTGTTCATGGTGACCGACGACATCGACGCGGTCGTCAACCACATCAAGAAGCACGTCATCATCTGACCCCGTGACCAACAGCAGAAAAGCGCTGATATACGGACTCTGCACCGTGGCCATCTGGTCCACGGTGGCCTCGGCCTTCAAGATCGCCCTGCGGCGCATGGACCCGCTGCAACTGCTGCTCCCGGCCTGCCTGGCCTCCATCCTGGCCCTGGGGACCATCCTGCTCGTCCAGGGGCGACTGTCGGCGCTGTGGCGCATGGAGAGGCGGGAGGCGGTGCGGTGCGCCCTGCTCGGCGCGCTCAACCCCTTCCTCTATTACGTCATCCTGTTCAAGGCCTACGACCTGCTCCCGGCCCAGGAGGCCCAGCCCATCAACTATACCTGGGCCGTGACCCTGTCGCTGCTGTCCGTGCCCCTGCTGGGCCAGAAAATGTCGCTCAGGGACTTGGCGGCCATCCTCCTGAGCTACTTCGGGGTGGTGGTCATCTCCACCCACGGCGACCTGCTCGCGCTCAAGTTCTCCAACCTGACGGGCGTGGGCCTGGCCCTGTTCAGCACCATTATCTGGGCGCTCTACTGGATATTCAACACGCGCAGCAAGGCCGATCCCCTTGCCGGGCTGCTGCTCGGCTTCCTGGCCGGGTTCCCGCTCATCCTGGCGGCCACGCTCGGTTTTTCGACGCTCCCGGCCCTGACCGTGGAATCCCTGGCCGCCGCCACCTATGTGGGCTTTTTTGAGATGGGCGTCACCTTCGCCCTGTGGATCACGGCCATGAAATACGCGGCCCTGCCCGACGGCGGCGGCACCGCGCGGGTGGCCAACCTGATCTTCCTGTCGCCGTTCCTGTCGCTCGTGCTCATCCACTTCCTGGTGGGCGAGGACATCCTGCCCGCCACCGTGGCCGGCCTCGTCTTCATCATCGCGGGCAACGCGCTCATGCAGTACAAGCGACGGTAGGCCGCCCCGCTACCTGGCCACGCGGACGTCGGCGGCGATCACGCCGAGGGGACGCCCGCCGCCGTCGTAATACGGGCACGACACCGTGATGCAGTTCTCGCCCGAGGCGGACGAGATGTATACATCCGAAATGCAAAAGGTCCCGCTCTCCATGGCCCCCGCGAACCACGGGCGTTCGCTCCACCGGTGTCCGAAGGCCGATGCGTCCTCGGCATACCCGGTGACCTTGCCGCCCATGTTGCTGACGGTCTGCACGCCGTTTTCATCCGTTATATAAAGCAACTCCAGAAATTCATTGGCCTTGAGCGCGCGACGCAAAGCCCGCTCCTGCCGGGACCGATCACGGGACAGGACCTCCCCGGACGCCGCCAATTCCCCGATGACCGCCTGAATCCGGCCGTCGCCGACCATTCGGAACATGTCGGTCATGGTCGCCAGTTCATCCAATCCCTCGGAGACGCGGACCACGGCCAGCACGGCCTCCTCCATGCCCTCTCCTGTGGCGTCCGAGATGGACTGCACCTCGGTGATGGTCCGCGCCAGGGCCTCGCTGGAAATCGACTGCTGCTTGGCCGCCGCCGCAATGGACCCGATGCGGTCGGCGCTGTTATTCGCATATTCCACGATCTCGCCCAGAGCCTCGCCCGATTCGCTGGCCAGTCCGGCGGCCTCGTCGGCCAGGCCGGACATATGCCGCACGCCGTCAACGGTCTCGGCCACCTGGGCCTGAATGCCCTGGATGGCCACGCCCACGTCCCTGGTGGCCTCCATGGTCTTCTCGGCCAGCTTCCGCACTTCGTCGGCCACCACGGCGAACCCCCGCCCCGCTTCACCGGCCCTGGCCGCCTCGATGGCAGCGTTCAGAGCCAGCAGGTTGGTCTGGTCGGCGATGTCGGAGATCACGCCCATGATGTGTCCCACCCCCTCGGCCCGATCGCCGAGACCGGCCACGCTCTCCACCAGTGATTGCGATGTCTCCGATACTCCATTGATGGATTCCAGGGTGCGGGTGACCACGTCCGACCCCGCCCCGGCGTGTTCCATGACACTGGAGGCGTCGTTGGCCGCGTCGGCGGCGTTCCGCGCCGACTCCGCCACAGCCGCGTTCATCTCCTCCATGGCCACGGCGGCATCGGCCATGTATCGCTGCTGTTCAGCCGCTCCGTCCCGGGCCTTGGAGGCCGCGTCCGCCAACTGGCCGGAATGGACGCGGATGGACTGGATGGACGCATCCAGCGTCCTGGCGGCGGACAGCAGCCCCTGGCGTCGTGCCACCTCGCCCTGTTCCCTGGCCTCGGCGGCCTGTCCCAGCGCCTCGAACGCCCTCGACTCAGCTTCTCCGGCTACATTTTCGCTCTCTGCAACTCTTTCCTCTAACCGGCTAATGTTGTTTACAATTTGGTGCAACGATCCGCAAATCTTACCAAAAACGTCATTCCCTGAGGGCGGCAATGCCCCTTGCGGATCACCCTGCGCGAATTTCTCGAGCAACCTCACCAAATATTTATATTTATTTCCAATCGCCCGATAAACAAGCAACCCGGTCGCCAGGCAGGAGACAACCCCCGCGATGCCGATGCCTGCCGCCAGCCGGTGCAGCCGGTCAATTTCCGCTGACAGAATTGTCACCTCGCCGCCGTCGGCCCAGACAGGGTCGGTCACCATGACGGCACATGCCGCCACGCAAATTATCCCAATATTCACAATAAACTACCTCGTATTCATTGCTTTATCGCCCTGGATTTTCCGGGCATGCAACCGCCAACTCGATCCACGACAAAAGCAAGGGGCGGGCCAAACCGGCCTGATTTCTCGTTCCGGCCTGCGATGTCCAATCGGCCAATATTTTTAGACTTTATCTAGATTTTATCTAGAATTTCAGCTGTTTGCGATTTTTCTATAATTTCTCTAGAAAAAGTTGAGATTGAAAAATGACAAAAAAAGAGCCGCGTTGCCGCGGCTCGCAAGGCTCTTTCAGCCTCAAAAGGTGTTTGCTAGAGGAAGTCCGGGTCGATGCCCGCCTTGCCGCCCGCCAGAATGAGTTTCATGTAGCGGATGGTCCGGTCGTCCACCGGAACGATGGGGAAGTTCTCGCGGCAGGCGTCGCACTGAGCCATGGCCGGTCTGGACGGCGCGATAAGCGGCACCTCCCGTCCGCAATGGGGACAGGGGTACAGGAAGATTATTTCCATGGCCGCGGGTTTGACCGGGGTCAGCGGTTTGTTCGATTCTGCCATTGCTATCCCTTTTTCACCAGGTTGCGGCCGGTCATGCCGTCGGGCAGAGGAACGCCCCACAGCCCGAGAATGGTCGGCGCGATGTCTCCGAGAATGCCCTCTTCAAGCGTGACGTCCGCGCATCCTTCCTCCACGTACACCAGCGGCACGGGATTGAGGGAATGCGCCGTGTGCGGACTGCCGTCCCCGGCCAGCATCTGCTCGGCATTGCCGTGGTCGGCCGTGACGAGCACCCTGCCCCCGGCGGCCAGCATCGCGTCCACGATGCGGCCCACACAGGCGTCCACGGTCACGCAGGCTTGTTCCGCCGCCGCCATGACGCCGGTGTGCCCCACCATGTCCAGGTTGGCCAGGTTGCAGACGCACAGGTCGTATTCGCCCAGCTTCCCGATAAGGGTGTCCGCCACCTCGTCCGCGCTCATCTGCGGCTTGAGGTCGTACGTCGCCACCTCGCGCGGGGACGGAATCATTATCCGGTCCTCGTTCTCGAAAGGCTCCTCCCGCCCGCAATTGAGGAAGTAGGTCACGTGCGCGTATTTCTCGGTCTCCGCGATGCGCAACTGCTTCAGGCCCCGACCGGAAACGACCTCGCCCAGGGTGCCCGCATAGCTTTCGGGCGGAAAGGCGTTGTCCATGGGAAAGGACGACTCGTACCGGGTCATGGTCACGAACGCGGCGAGATCGGGCTGGGAAGCCCGCTCGAATTCGTTGAAATCCTTTTCAAATATTGCCCGGCTGATCTCGCGGGCGCGGTCGGCGCGGAAGTTGAAGAAGAACAGGCCGTCGCCGTCGCCGATACGGCCGTCAACGCCCCGGATGACCACCGGCTTGACGAACTCGTCGCTCTCTCCGGCATCGTAGGATGCCTGGATGGCGGCCAGCGGGTCGTCCATGGGAACCCCTTCCCCGTCCACCAGCGCCTTGTAGGCCACTTTCACGCGCTCGAACCGCTTGTCGCGGTCCATGGCGTAGAACCGGCCGGACAGGGTCGCCACACGGCCCAGGCCGATGGCCTTCATCCTGTCCGCCAATTCGCGGGCAAACCCCAGCCCCGTGGTGGGGCCGGTGTCGCGGCCGTCCATGAACAGGTGGACGAAAACCTCGGGCACGCCTTCACGCCGGGCCATTTCAAGGGTGGCGTAGATATGGTTGCAGTGGCTATGCACCCCGCCGTCGGACAGAAGGCCCATGAGGTGCAGCCGCCCGCTCCCGGCCTTTGTCCGGGCCATGAGGCCCTTGAGAGCCGGGTTGTCGTAGTAGGAGCCGTCCTCGATGGCCATGTCGATGCGGGTCATGTCCTGATAGACGACGCGGCCGCCGCCGATGTTCATGTGCCCCACCTCGGAGTTGCCCATGAACCCGTCGGGCAGTCCCACCGAGCGGCCCGAGCAGGCCAGCCGGGTATTGGGGCAGGTCGCCAGGAGCCGGTCGAGATTGGGGGTGGCGGCGTTGCGCACGCAATTTCCCGGCCCCTCTGGCGCGATGCCCCAGCCGTCCAGGATCAACAGCAGCGTCTTCTTGAATTCGGCCATGGAACGCCCGCCCTATGCTTCGACTCTGGGGGCCTCGGCCCACATGCCTTCAAGATTGTAGAATTCCCGAAGCTCATCCAAAAAGATATGCACCAGCACGTCGTTGAGATCGACCAATATCCACTCGCCCGTGGGGCGGCCTTCCATGGCCAAAAACTCGATCTTGTCCTCGGCGCATTTCTCCAGGACGTAATCGGCCAGCGCCTGGGCGTGCTTCACGCCGCGCGCGGACACCACCATGGTCATATCCGTGACGGAACTGATGCTTGATACGTCCATGATAACAATGTGCTCACCCTGCTTTTCATCCAGCCACCCGGCCACCAGCCGGGCCTTTTCTTCACTGGGAATATCCTGGAATTTCTTACTCTTGTTCAACAATGCGTGTCCTCACAAATATGATCTATTTTTTCGGATAACGGCCGACGAGCAACTCTTCGAGGCTGCGCTTGGGCACATGGTGCCTGCCGTCCTCGCCGGTCCAATACTTGATGTCGCCGCCCAAGGGAAGCGCTTCCACCACCACTTCCTGGGCCGGGACGCCCAGGGCAAGCACCAGCAGGATCTCTAAATGGTCCGGCAGGTCGAGCAGTCCGGCCAGCTTCCTGCGGTTGACCGTGGCGATGATGCATCCGCCGAACCCCTTTTCCACGGCCCCGAGCATAATGGTCTGACCGGCGATGCCGTGGTCGCAGCCCGGCGTATCCGCCACCTGTTTGTCCAGCATGACGACCACGTAGCCCGTGGGACGCTGGCCTTCTTCCGGGCCGTTCCAGTCCTTGAGATACGCCGCCCAGCCCAGCAGGGGGAATACCTCGGCGCACAGGCCGGGGTCCGCGGTCACCGCGTATTTCAAGGGCTGTTTGTTCGCGCCGGAAGGCGTGAAGCGCGTCAATTCCACCAGATCGACCAGGACCTGTTCGTCCATGGGCCGCGACTGGTCGAATTTTCTCCGTGTCCGATTCCGTTCAACCAATTCCCTGAAATTCATGCAGCCTCCAATTGTTGGGGTCGTCCCAAAAGGGTGTAATGCACTTTGGGCCGATCCGCAATGTCGGGAACCGCCTCCGGCCGGGCGGCGCACCCGGCACAAACCCCTTGACGCGATATGCAACATGGGGCATCCTCTCCGCTATGCAAAAATATCTATCTTCCCACGCATTCTTTTTTACGGGCTCCTGAGAGGAAGCTCGTGGATACCTGACTGGCGAAGATGTGCCGAAACCGACCACGGGCTGTAAAGACCGTGGTTTTTTTATGTGAGCGAGAGAAATGGACGATTCTGTCCGCCCGAAGGAGGTTTTAGGGATGATCTACGATGTGAAGAACGAAACCATGCCCCGCGAGGAACTGGAACTGGTCCAGTTGCGACGGCTCAGGGCTCAATGCGAGCGCGTGTACGCCAACGTCCCGTTCTACAAGAAAAAATTTGACGAAAAGGGAGTCAAACCTCAGGACATCAAGAGCCTGAAGGACATCTCGCTTTTGCCGTTCACGACCAAGCAGGACCTGCGGGACCAGTATCCATTCGGCATGTTCGCCGTGCCCAAGGACCAGATCGTCCGCATCCATTGTTCCTCGGGCACCACCGGCACGGCCACGGTCGTCGGCTACACCAAGCGCGACATCGAGAACTGGGGCGAACTCATGGCCCGCTGCTTGATGGCCGCGGGCGCATCCGCCGCCGACAGCGTCCACAACGCATACGGCTACGGCCTGTTCACCGGCGGCCTGGGAGTGCACTACGGGGCCGAGGCTCTGGGCGCTACGGTCGTGCCCGTTTCCGGCGGCGCCACCAAGCGCCAGGTCACCCTGCTCAAGGACTTCGCCCCCGACGTCATCTGCGGCACTCCCTCCTACGCCCTGTTCCTGGCCGAGACCGGCCTGGAAATGGGCATCGACATCCGAGAGCTGCCGCTGCGGATCGGCATCTTCGGCGCGGAACCGTGGACCAACGAAATGCGCGTGGAGATCGAGAAGAAACTCGGCATCACGGCCATCGACATCTACGGCCTGTCCGAGGTCATGGGACCGGGCGTGGCCATCGAATGCCGCGAGGTCCAGGACGGCCTGCACATCCAGGAAGACCACTTCCTGGCGGAAACCATCGACCCGCAGACCGGCGAGATCGTCGAGCCGGGTCAGGAAGGCGAACTCGTCTTCACCACCCTGACCAAGGAAGGCATCCCGCTCATCCGTTACCGCACCCGCGACCTGACCACCCTGAACACCACGCCGTGCAGGTGCGGCCGCACCACCGCCCGCATGAAGCGCGTCACCGGCCGTTCCGACGACATGCTGATCATCCGCGGCGTCAACGTGTTCCCATCCCAGATCGAGACCATCCTCATCGAAACCGAGGGATTGACCCCCCACTACCAGCTTGTGGTGGAGCGCCAGGGCAACCTCGACACCCTGGAAGTTCAAGTGGAAGTCAACGAGTCCATCTTCTCCGACGAAATCAAGAGTTTACAGAAGATCGAATCAAAGGTAATGAAAAACATTAAGGAGTTCCTCGGCGTCACCGCCAAGGTCAAGCTGGTGGAACCCAAGGGCATTGAGCGCTCCAGGGGCAAAGCCAAGCGCATCATCGACAAGAGGAAAGAAGGCTAACAATGCCAATGAACAAGGAGAATCCCATGAAAGTCGATCAACTCTCCATATTTCTGGAAAACCGTGCTGGCCGCCTGGCCGAGGTCACCCGCATTCTGTCCGAAGCGGGCGTGAACATCCGCGCCCTGTCCCTGGCCGACACCTCGGACTTCGGCATCCTGCGGCTCATCGTATCCAATTTCGAGGCCGCCAAGACCAAGCTCAAGGAGGCGGGCTTCACCGTCGGCCGCACATCGGTGGTGGCCGTGGAGGTGGCGGACAACCCCGGCGGGCTGAACGCCATCCTGGGCATGCTTCAGGAAGCGGGCATCAACGTCGAGTACATGTACGCCTTCGTGCAGCAGTCCGGCGATTCCGCGGTGCTCATCTTCCGCTTCGACCGCACCGACCAGGGCATCGAACTGCTCCAGAAGAACGGCATAACCATCATCCCGGGCGAAAAGCTCTACAACATGTAGCCGGTTCGCGCAAAAGGAAAGGGGTGGAAGCATGCTTCCACCCCTTTTTCGTTGACGAGCAATCCTCAACGATACTGCTTCAGTATCCTGTCTATGGTCCCGTCCGCCCGGCCGGCCCGTATCTTGGCGTTGATCTCCGGCAGACGGCGTTTCCAGTTCTCATCCATATTGAAGACGAAACGCAGGTGCGCGACCCCGAGCGGCTTTTCCGCCACATGGAAATCGGCGGCCCGCATGTCGGGGGTCTGGCGGATAAGCCAGGCGGCGGAGATGCTGTCGAACACGGCCACATCCACCCGGCCCGCCTTGAGCATGCGCAAAAGCAGTATGTCGTCGTTCACGTCGTAGCGCTCGGCCTTTCCGCTGACGAACAGGTTCTGCACCTCGGGATACACGTAGTTTCGGATGCACCCGATCCGCAGGTTGTACAGGCTTTCCTCATTCACGTACTCGACCGGCTTCCCTGCCGGGGAATACAGCACGCTTTCCAGGCTCACGACCGGGTTGGACCAGAGGTACTTGTCCGCGTCCCGCGTCCACCAGCCCTTGGCCTCAAGCCGGGCATAGACCGGAGCGCCCCGCTGGTGCAAAACGCTACGCGGCGCAGGCAGCGTTTCCACGGCCAGGGCGACCCCGTCGGGCATCAACGCCTTGAACAGATCGAGGGACGCGCCGCCGGCCCTGCCGTCAACGACCATCTCAAAGGGCGCCCACTCGCGTGAAAAGACGGCCAGCGTCACGGACTCCGTGGCTTCGACGCCTGACGGAACAAGGAGAACGACCAGGGACAACGCCGAAAAGGCATATTTATACAACAAACTATGCTTAGACAACCTCTTAAAATCATACATTTTTCCAACACCCATAATGTCATCGCGGACGCAATATTGCAGTACTTGCCATCTTCACATTACACATAACCCGTGTATTATTCAATACCGCTTCCGGCCGCCCTCCTTTGTCGCGCCGTTGCCCTGCTCCGTCACGTTTTCACATGGGAAAACGCGAACATCTCTCCTTTTTTATCAAAAGAGTTGCCCAAAACCACCACTGCGCGTATAGGATGAAATTACCGTAGGGGCTGATTGCCCACAATGCGGAGCACATCAATGGAAAAAGAAATAGTCGATAGCAAGTTCCTGGAATCCATGGCCGAAAAACGTCCGTTCCTGAAGCGGATGTTCACCGTGTTCATCTCCCAGGAACCCAAGCGCATCAACGAGATCAGGGACGCCCTGAATTCCCGCGACGTGGAGCGGCTGCGCCAACTGGCCCACTCCCTCAAGGGCGGTGCCGCGACCATCGGCGTGGAACGGGTACGGGAATGTTGCCTGAACCTGGAGAACGCCTCCAAGGCCCACGACATGGAAGCGGCCCAAAATCACATGGGCGAGCTGGAAATCGAGATGCGCCACGCCTACGCCTTCATGTTCAACTACCTGGCCAACAACAACTAGACCGTCCGCTTATGCCTCTCCCCGCCCGCCTGTTTTTGCAGGCGGTTTTTTACGGCTTGAGCGGCGCTTGCCCCACGCCGGGCCAGACGCGAACCAGACCGAACGCGGCACGAACCGACGCCCACACGGCCGTGGCCAGCCAGATGTAGACGAGCACGCCGTCCGGGCGCAGGGCGTCCACGGCCAGCACGCACGCCCCGCCGGCCACCGAGGCGACGAGCATGGAATTCCGCAGGTAGCGGAAATCGCCCGTCCCCCAATGAATGCCGTCGGTCGCAAAGGAAAGCGCACCCACGGGCTGCATCAGCGAGACCACCAGCCAGCCGGGGCCGAACACGGCATGGGCGGCTGGCGGCACCAGAAGCCAGGCCACGCCCCGCTCCCCCGCAATCATGCCCACGCACAGGGCCACGCCGGTGCCCAGGCTCCACAAGCACACGGTCCGAGCCACCCGCCGGGCCTGGACGCGATCGTCCGCACCCAGGTAATAGCCGACCAGGCTCTGCCCGGTGATGGCAAAGGCGTCCAGAAACAGGGCGGAAAACAGGAAAAACTGCCGGATGCCCTGGTATGCCGCCCCCTGGTCGGCCCCTGCCCGGTTGGCCACCCTGGTACACAAGGCCAGGAATACCAGCAGCGCGCCCGTACGGACGAACAGGTCGCCGCCCACCTTCAGGAGCCGGGCCAGCCCCGCGCCCCGCATGCGCCAAGTAAGCCCGATGCGTCTCCGCACGGCCAGCAGGCACCAGACGGCACCGGCCCACTGGCTCACGGTGGAGGCGACGGCCGCGCCGGTCACGCCCAGGGCCGGGAAGATTCCCACTCCGAAAATGAGCAGCCAGTCCAGGAACACGTTGACCAGGTTGATGCCCACGGCCACGAACAAGGGCGTTCGCATGTCCTGCATCCCGCGCAGCCCGCCGAAACAGGCCAGGGACACCAGCACGGCGGGTGCGCCCAGCAGCCTGTAGGCCATGTAGTCGCAGGCCAGGTCGTTGACCATGCCCTCCCCGCCGAACAGGGAGGCGATGTACGGCAGAAAAGCAAGGGTGCCCATCAGTACCAGGCCGACCAGGGCGGCCAGGGCGCAGGCCAGGGACACGACCTTGACGGCACGCTCCTTGTCCCCGCTGCCCGCGAACTGCGCCACCTCGGTCTGGGTGCCCACGCCCAGGAAGGTGAAGGCCCAGAATATGGAGGTGAAGGCCACGGTGCCGATCCCCAAGGCCGCCACCGGCTCGGAACCGGGCAGCCGGGCCACGAAGGCGGTGTCCGCCATGCCGGTCAGGGGTTCGGCCACCAGGGAAAACAACACCGGAACGGCCAGCCGCACAAGGGTCCGGTTCGGCCTGTCCCTGAAGGAATGGATTTTGGAATCGCCCATGCGCCCGTCCAAAAAAAAGGAAGCCGGACAAGGCTGGCTTCCTTTTTTCGCTGTCTGTGTATTACCGGATCAGAAAACGTCAGCCATGGCGTAGAGCTTTCCGGACTTTTGCCGGGACAGCCATTTGGCGGCCCGCAAGGCTCCGGCGGCAAAGGTCTCACGCGAGTGGGCGCGGTGGGTGACCTCGATGCGCTCGCCCGGCCCGAAGAAGAACATGGTGTGATCGCCCACCACGTCCCCGCCGCGCAGGGTCTGCACGCCGATCTCCTTTTTGGGGCGCTCGCCGATGATGCCGTCGCGGCAGTGCTTTTTCACGTCGTCGTAATTCCAGCCACGGGCCTCGGCCAGATTCTGGGCCAGCTTGATCGCCGTGCCGCTGGGAGAGTCCTTCTTCATCCTGTGGTGGGTCTCGACGATCTCGATGTCGTATGCGTCGCCCAGGGCCTGGGCCAGTTGCGGCATGATCTTGAGCAGCACGTTGACGCCCACGGACATGTTCGGCGCCCAGAACAGGGGAATCCGCTTGGCGGACTCGGCCAGTTCGGCCTGCTGCGCGTCGCTCAGGCCGGTGGTGCCGATGACGGCCGGATTGCCGAACCGGGCGGCTGTCCTGGCCATGGCCACGGACGCCTCGGGAGCCGTGAAGTCGATGATCACCGCGCCCGGAACCTTGGGCAGCAAATCTTCCAGGCAGTCCGAAACCTCGCAGCCCTCATAGGCCAAGCCGTCGGCGTTGCCCTTGCGCTCGCACGCGCCCACCAGGTTCAACTCCTCGTCGGCCAGGGTCATGTTGACCAGCATGTTGCCCATGCGCCCCTTGGCGCCCAAAATGACGATGTCCACACCCATGGTGTCCCCCATAAAACAGGTTGAAAAATGTATGTTCTAGAAGTCCAGCAGGGACTTCGCCTTCGGCTGCGGCCTATCTTGGAGTAAGGCCAGGAACGCATCGAAGTCAATAATTTCGACGCCCAGCTTCCGGGCCTTGTCCACCTTGGACCCGGCCTTTTCCCCGGCCACCAGGAAGTCCACTTTCTTCGACACGGACTTCGCGGCCGCGCCGCCCCGCGCCTCGACCATGGCCTGCGCCTCGTCGCGCTTCACGGGCAGCGTACCCGTAAACAGGAACACCTTGCCCGCCAGGGGCAATTCGGACGCGGCCTCGGCGGCCTTCGCGCCGCCCGTGGGCCAGAGGCCAACCCGTTCAAACGCTGTCAGGAGTTCCGTGCCAAGATCACTATTAAAAAAGAGATGAATGCTTTCAGCGGTTTTATCGCCGACTCCCTTGATTTCCTTCAACTCATCGAACGTCGCCCGTTGGATCGCCCGCAAGTCCTCAAAATTGTCCGCCAGCAATCGCGCGGCCTGCTCGCCGACATGCTTAATGCCCAGCCCCGATATCAATCTCCAAAGAGGCGCGTCGGCCTTGGCTTTTTCGATGGCGGCAATAAAATTCTCGGCCGACTTGTCGCCCATGCGCTCGTACTTGAGAAGCGTGATTTTCTCCAATGAAAACAAATCGGCCGGAGAATTCAACACCTCGTCATCCGCCAGCTTCTGGACCCACTTCTTTCCCACCCCTTCCATATCCAGTCCCGCCTTGGAGACGAAATGGATGAGATTCTTGTCGATCTTGGCGGGACAGACGGGATTGGAACAGATGACCCGCTTGCCGTCGTCAATGGTCGAACTGTCGCAGACCGGGCATTGTTCGGGAAAGACATAGGGTTCGGCGTTGTCCGGCCGCTCGTCCAAATCCACGGACAGGACCTGCGGAATGACGTCCCCGGCGCGCTGGATGAGGACCGTGTCCCCGATGCGGAAATCGTGGGCCTCGATGTAGCCTTTGTTGTGCAGGGTGGCGTTGGACACCACCACGCCCGCCAGCTCCACGGGCGAAAGCTCGGCCACCGGGGTCAGCACCCCGGTCCGCCCCACCTGGATGCGGATGTTCTCCAGCCGCGTCTTGGTCTGGTGGGCCGGGAATTTGAGGGCCAGCGCCCAGCGCGGGGCGCGGGCGGTAAAGCCGAGCGCCTCCTGCATCTCCCGGTCGTTGACTTTGGCGACCACGCCGTCGATCTCGAACGGCAGACCGTCGCGCTCCTCCTGGAGCTGCCTGAAATATTCGGCCACCTCGCGGCTCGACGCGCACAGCCGGGCCTCGGGCGCGACCGCGAACCCCAGCTTCTTCAAACCTTCCATGACCGCCCGCTGGGTAGGCCAGTCGATGGGGCCGCCGCCCTGCTCCGCCCGGCCGATGCCGTAGGCCATGAACCGCAACGGACGGGACGCCGCCACCTTGGGATCGAGCTGGCGGATGGACCCGGCGGCCGCGTTGCGCGGATTGGCGAACACCTTTTCCCCGGCCTCGGCATGGCGGGCGTTCAGAGCCGCGAAGTCCTTGTTGGAAATGACGACCTCGCCGCGAACTTCCAGTAACTCCGGTTGGTTATCGCCATGCAACGTGAGCGGCAGGTTCATGACCGTCCGCATGTTGCGGGTGACGTCCTCGCCGGTTATGCCGTCGCCGCGCGTGGCCGCCCGGACGAACCGGCCGTTCTCATAGATGACCTCCATGGCCAGGCCGTCCATCTTGGGATCGGTCCAATACATGACCTCGGAGGTGCCCACGGATCTGGCCACGCGCTCGGCAAAGGCGAACCACTCGTCCATGTCCATGCCGTTGTCCAGGGAGTACATGCGCTCGGCGTGCTCATAGGCCGTGAACCCTTGAGCGGGTTCGCCGCCCACGCGCTTGGTCGGGGAATTGGGGTCGTCCAGTTCCGGGTGGGCCGCCTCCAGGGCCGAAAGCTCGCGGAACAGGACGTCGTATTCGGCGTCGGTGATCTCGGGATCGTCGAGAACGTAATAGCGATGATTGTGATAGTCGAGCTGTTCGCGTAGCGAAGCCACGCGTTCGGCAACGGTTGATGAAACCATATTTTCCATCTATTTTAATATATTAAAGGATATTTTTCAGTGCGGACAGGTTTGCTTTCTTACCGACCGCCAGGAGGGTATCCCGGGCGTTGATGACTTCCTTGGGACCCGGATTGAAGATCATGTCGCCGGATTCCTTCTTGATGGCGATGATGATCAAATCGAAATTGGGCCGAATCCTGGACTCCACAAGGTCTTTGTCCACCAGCTCGGATTCCGGGGACACGGCCAGCTCCTCCATCTGGAGGTCGATGCCGCCGCGCATGGCCAGATCCATGAAGTTGGTCACCGTGGGACGCAGCACGTTCTGGGCCATGCGCAGACCGCCGATGAAATGGGGCAGCACCACGCGGTCGGCCCCGGCCAGTTCCAGCCGGGAGATGTGGGACTTCTCTCCCGCGCGGGCCACGATGGTGACGTCCGGGCAGAGCTGGCGGGCGGTGAGGGTGACGTAGACGTTGGCTGCCTCGTTGGTCAAGGCGGAGATGAGGGATTTGGCGTTCTTCAGCCCGGCGCTCAGGAGCACGCTGTCGTTGGTGGCGTCGCCCTCGATGCACAAAATGCCTTCCTGCTCCATGGCGTCGATGAGGTCGGCGTCCTGTTCGATGACCACCACATCATGCCCCTCGGCCCGGATTTCCTGAACGACCACGCTGCCGATGCGGCCATAACCGCAGATGATAAAATGATTTTTCAGCTTGCTTATTTCCTTCATCATCTTGTGCTTACCCCACATGATTTGCAAACGTCCGTCAATGAGGACCTGGGCGAACGCGCCCGCAATGTAGATGAAACCGCCCACCCCGCCCATAATGAGGAACGTGGTGAACAGCCTGCCCATCTCGGACAGTTCCTTGACTTCCATGAAGCCGACCGTGGAAAGGGTGATGACGACCATGTAGAACGAACTGATGAAATTCCAGTGCTCGTAGGCCATGTAGAAGACGATCCCGACGAGAAAGACCAGGACCATGTATACCGCGCCCAGAACCAGACTCCAGAAGGAACCGAGCCTCGCTCTCAGGCGGAGCATTCGCCTATGCAGCAGATCAGCCATCGCTTACCCCAACTCAAGGATGCGCTCACGCAGCAGGGCGATGCGGTCCCTGAGTTCCGCCGCCCTCTCGAATTCCAATTCCCTGGCGGCCTCGCGCATCTCCCGCTCCAGCCGCTTGACGCTCTTGTCCAGCGCCTTCGGGTCCGCTCCGTATTCCGCTCCGGCTTCGGCGGCCTGCCCCGCGGCCGGGGTCGGCCCGGAACCGGCCAGTTCGCCGAACAGGTTGTCCACCCGCTTGCGGATGGTGGTCGGGACGATCCCGTTCGCCTCGTTGTACTCCTCCTGCCGGCTCCTCCTGCGCCCGGTCTCGTCCATGGCGGACGCCATGGAGTCGGTCACCCTGTCGGCATACAGGATGACCCGGCCGTCGGCATTGCGCGCCGCGCGCCCGAAGGTCTGGATGAGCGACCGGGCGGAGCGCAAAAACCCCTCCTTGTCGCCGTCCAGGATGGCCACCAGGGATACCTCGGGAATGTCGAGCCCCTCCCTGAGCAGGTTGATGCCCACCAGAACGAAGAACTCGCCCTTGCGGAGCGCCTGGATGATGGCCATCCGCTCGATGGTGTCGATGTCCGAGTGCAGGTACTTGGCAACCACGCCCATCTGGTTGAGATAATCGGTCAGGTCCTCGGCCATCCGCTTGGTCAGCGTGGTCACCAGAACCCGCTCGTCTCTCTTCCGTCTCTTCTTACACTCCGCGAGCAAATCGTCAATCTGTCCGTGCGTTTTTCGCACCTCGACAACGGGGTCCAGCAGGCCGGTGGGACGGATGATCTGCTCCACCACCACGCCCTGGGCCAGGTCCAGTTCCAGCGTGCCGGGCGTGGCCGACACATAGACCGCCTGATGGACCCGCTCCTGAAATTCCTCGTAGTTGAGCGGCCGGTTGTCGAGCGCCGACGGCAGCCGGAAGCCGTAGTCCACCAGCGTGGTCTTGCGCGAGCGGTCCCCACGGAACATGCCGCCCACCTGGGGCAGCGCAATGTGCGACTCATCCACGAACAAAAGGAAGTCGTCCGGGAAATAGTCGAGCAGCGTGGCCGGGGGCTGGCCGGTCACGCGGCCGTCCAGGTGCAGCGAATAGTTTTCGATGCCGTTGCAGTAGCCCAACTCCTCAATGGTTTCGAGGTCGTACATGGTCCGCTGCTCCAGCCGCTGGGCCTCCACCAGCTTGTTGTGCCGCTTGAGAAAGGCCAGCCGAACCTGCAACTCGTCGCGGATATCCCTGGTGGCGCGATCCAGGTTGTCCCGGTCCGAAACAAAGTGGCTGCCCGGATAGATGACGGTCTTCCTGATCCGGTCCCGCACCTCGCCGGTCAGCGGGTCGGTCTCGGTGATGGAGTCGATCTCGTCGCCGAAGAACTCGATACGCAGCGCCTTTTCCCGGCTGTAGGCGGGGATGATCTCCACCACGTCGCCGCGCACGCGGAAGGTGCCGCGATGAAAGTCGTAGTCGTTGCGCTCGTAGTGGATCTCCACCAGCCGGCCGAGCAGCGACTCCATGGCCAGGCTCTGCCCCTCCTCCACGGGAATGACCATCTTGGCGTAGAAATCCGGCGACCCCAGGCCGTAGATGCAGGAGACCGAGGCCACGATGAGCACGTCGCGGCGCGTCAGAAGCGCATGGGTGGCGGCGTGCCTGAGCTTGTCGATGTCGTCGTTGATGGAGGAATCCTTCTCGATGTACACGTCCGAGTGCGGGAGATAGGCTTCCGGCTGGTAATAATCGTAATAACTGACGAAATATTCGACGGCATTGTCCGGGAACAATCCCCGGAACTCGGTGTAGAGCTGGGCGGCCAGGGTCTTGTTGGGGGCCAGGACCAGAGCGGGACGATTGAGGCTCGCCACCACGTTGGCCATGGTGAAGGTCTTGCCCGTGCCCGTGGCCCCGAGCAGCACCTGGTCGCGCACGCCGGACGACAACCCGGCGGTCAATTCGGCCACGGCCGCGGGCTGGTCCCCCTTCAGGGAATATTCGCTGACAAGCTTGAAATTCGGCATGTGCGATTCTTCAAAGGCTTGAGATAGCCCGGCAAAAGACGTATGAAACAAGTGAAAAACACAATACATCCACCCGGAGTGCCGACATGGACATCACCATAATCAATCCCGAAACATCGCTCCCGGCCGACCGCGCCTTCGCTGTTTCCATGGTCATCCGAAGCTTCAAGGGGCGGCGCGACGTGGAGGTCCACCTTTTCCGCCCCGACTGGGACCCCGAAGAGTACGAGGGCATGGACTGGGACCGGCTGGTGGGCGACCCCGTCAACACCCTGTCCGCCGACCCGGAGGGCAGCAAGCGGATCATCCTCGAAGCCTTTACCGAGGACGAGCGGAATACCATTGTCGAATACCTGAAAACACAATATTCCACAAGGCTTACGGCCATACGTTCCGCACCGCTGTCCTTCCCGGTTCCCGCCGGGCTGACCGGCTTCACCCAGGTTCGGACGGGCAAGTCCACCGGGTTCATCGAATTCGCCAAAATCCCGAGCTATCCGCTGAAAATGCCCCTGAAGGGTTTCTACGACCTGAGCCTGCATCCGCCCCTGGTGGAGGAAAACGAATAGCGGCTACGCGCCGTCGAAGCGCCATTTCCCCACCCGGCCCGGCCGGTCCACGCCCTCGCGCACCATGGCCAGGAACCGGAAGCGCTGCATCTCGCGCGCCCCGAACCGCAGCAGATGATTGGTGGTCTGCTGGCAGTCGATGAGGCTGAAATCCCACTTCACGAGCTGCTCCACGAACACGGCAAAGGCCGCCTTGGACGCGTCGGGCACGTGGTGGAACATGGACTCGCCGTAAAAGACCGAACCCAGGGCCACCCCGTACAGGCCGCCCACCAATTCGCCGTCCAGCCACGCCTCCACGGAGTGGGCGTATCCCAGCTCGTAAAGCGCGATGTAGGCGTCCACCATCTCCTCGACGATCCAGGTGCCCTCCTGCGCGGGCCGGGGCGCGCAGGCGCACCGGCGGATGACCGCGCCGAACTGCGTGTCCAGGGTGAAAGTGAACCGCCCCTTGTTGAGCACCCGCTTGAGGCTGCGCGGCAGGTGAAACTCCTCGGGAATCAGGACCAGGCGCGGGTTGGTGGACCACCACAGGATGGGCGAGCCTTCGGCGTACCAGGGGAAGATGCCGTTGGCGTAGGCGTTTATCAGCCGCCTGGGCGAAAGGTCGCCGCCCACGGCCAGCAGGCCGTCGTGATCGGCCTCTTCGGGGTCGGGGAATATGGGTTCTTTAAAAAGCCGGTAGATGGTCATGGGGTGCCGCACGAAAGGGGCGGCCTCGGGCCGCCCCTTGTCTTGGCTATTGTTTCCTGCCCATGGGTTCGAAGGAGAAAACGAATTCCCCGGAATTGCCCACGGACGGTATCTTCTTGGATTTCTTCGACTTCCCGGCGCGGTCAACGGTCACCACGCCGCCGCGCATCAACTCGCCGAAAAGCAGTTCGTCCGCGATGACGTCCTTGATCTCGGTCTGGATGACGCGGGCCATGGGACGCGCGCCCATGGCGGTGTCATGGCCCAGCTCGGCCAGCCGCGCCCGGGCCTTGTCCGTGAGGACCACGACCACGCGGCGATCCTGGAGCTGGTCGTTCAGCTCCTTGACGAACTTGTCCACGATCCGCTCCATGACCGGCTGCTTCAGGGACTTGAAGGTGACGGTGGCGTCCAGGCGGTTGCGGAATTCCGGGCTGAACAGCTTTTCCAGCGCCTTCATGGCCCCGCCGTCGCGGTCCGCGTCCTCATTGCGCGAGAACCCGATGGACCCCTTGGCCATTTCGCGCGCGCCCGCATTGGAGGTCATCAGCAGGATGACGTGGCGGAAGTCCGACTTGCGCCCGTTGTTGTCCGTGAGCGTGGCGTAGTCCATGACCTGAAGCAAAATGTTGAACACGTCCGGGTGCGCCTTCTCGATCTCGTCGAACAGGACCACGCAGTGCGGCTTTTTACGGACGCCCTCGGTGAGCAGGCCGCCCTGGTCGAAGCCGACGTAGCCCGGAGGCGCGCCGATGAGCCGGGCCACGGCGTGCTTTTCCATGTATTCGGACATGTCATAGCGCAAAAAGCCGATGCCCAGCACCTCGGCCAACTGGCGGGCCAGCTCGGTCTTGCCCACGCCGGTGGGGCCGGTGAGCAGGAAGCTGCCCACGGGACGCCCGGCCTGGCGCATGCCCGCACGGGAACGCTTGATGGACTTGGCCAGGGCCGTGACCGCCTCGTCCTGGCCGAAGACCACGGACTTGAGGTCGTCCTCAAGGCTCTGCAACCGCGCCCGGTCGGACACGGTCAGCCTGCGGGCCGGGATGCGGGCCATGCGGGCCACGACCTTCTCCACGTCCGCGACCTTGATCCGGTCCCCCTTGCGGGTGCGGCCGGAGAGCTTGTACAGCGCACCCGCCTCGTCCATGACGTCGATGGCCTTGTCCGGCAGGTAACGGTCGGTGATGTGCCGATTGGACAGCTCGGCCGCCGCCTTGAGCGCGAAATGGGTGTATTTGACCCCGTGGAACTCCTCGTAATGGGGTTGCAGCCCCTTGAGGATGGCGAGGGTCTCCTCCACGGAAGGCTCGGATATCTCGATCTTCTGGAACCGACGCGACAGGGCGCGGTCCTTCTCGAAATGGTTCTTGTATTCCTCGAAGGTGGTGGAGCCGATGCAGCGGATCTCGCCGGACTGCAACACCGGCTTGAGGATGTTGGAGGCGTCCATGGAACCGCCGGACACGGAACCCGCGCCCACGATGGTGTGGATCTCGTCCACGAACAGGATGGCCTCCCTGTTCCGCTTGAGTTCGGTCAGCACGCCCTTGAGGCGGGCCTCGAAATCGCCCCGATACTTGGTCCCGGCCAGCAGCGCGCCCATGTCCAGGCCGTATATCTCGGCGTTCAGGAACTCCTTGGGCACCCGGCCCTCGACCACCATGAGGGCCAGCCCCTCGGCCATGGCCGTCTTGCCCACGCCGGGATCGCCCACGAAGATGGGGTTGTTCTTGCGGCGGCGAGACAGGACCTGAACCGTGCGTTCCAGCTCGCTCGACCGCCCGATGAGCGGATCGATGAGACCCTCGGCGGCCCGGTCGGTCAGGTTGACCGTGAACTCCTCGAGCGGGGTCTTCTTCTCGTCGGCCCGGTCCATGCGGTCGATCTTGGTGGCCGGCTCGTCGCGCATGCCGTCCCAGTCGTCGCCCGTGGACATGCCGTGGGAGATGAATTCCAGGATATCCAGCCGGGACACGTCGTGGGTCCGCAGGAAATAGACGGCGTAGGAATCCTCCTCGTCGAACATGGCGGCCAGGACGTCGCCCACCTCCACCGTGTTCTTGCCGGAGGCCTTCTTCTGCCACACGGCCCGCTGCAGCACGCGGCGCACGCCGAGCGTCTGGATGACCTCGGACTCGGTGCCCTCGGGCAGGGCCTCCATGTTCTCCGCGAAGAACCGGCCGAGCTGGTCGCGCAGCCGTTCCATCTCCGCGCCGCACGCCTCGAGTATTTCTTCGCCCTGCTCCTCGATGGAAATGGCGTACAAAAGGTGCTCAAGCGTCAGGAACTCATGGTTCCGGCTCTTCACCTCGTTGACGGCGGCCGTCAGGGCACTTTCCAGTTCTTTACTGAGCATCGTCATATGTCATTCACCTTCCATGCTGCACTTGAGCGGAAAACCGGCGCTTTTGGCAAGCCTGTGAACCAGGTCCACCTTGGTCTCGGCCACTTCCGCGGTGTAGGTGCCGCAGACGCCGTATCCCTCGTTGTGGACCGCGAACATGATGGCCGTGGCCTGGGCCTCCGTCTTGTGAAAGACGCGCACCAGTATCTCGACCACGAAATCCATGGTCGTGTAATCGTCGTTGTGCAGCAGGACCTTATACCTTCTGGGCTCCTTGGCCTCTCGTTGGTCAAGCAGTCCGGAATCGGATCGGTCCCCGGTAAGAGGGTCGGTCATTTCGGTTCGATCTCCAACAATACTCTATTCATCCTTGGGAATGAATATAAAGTCGATTTCACCGCCTGTCGAGGGTTGCGAGCCAATCTTTTCCGATGGCCCGCAACAGCTCCCCGCGCGCGGACGGGTCGAAGCGGAAATTCTCGTCCGGGGCCAGGCCCTCGGCCCGGCGTTGCTCAAGGTTGAGCGCGTGGTAGGTGGCCGTGGAGGTTTGCCGGTCTTCAAGCCCCAGAGCGGCGGCGCAGGCGGGCACGGCGGCGCCCGTGCCCTCGATCTCCACGAAATCGCCGAACGGGAGCATGTCCAGGCAGACCACGCAATCCATGAACCGCCACTTCTCCCGCACCTTCTCGTAGCCGAACGCCTCGATGAACCCCACGGCCAGCAGTGACCGACGCATGGCGGCGCAATCGTCCACCCCGGTCTCGATCTCCTCGAAGACCTTGAGCGCGGAGGGCGCGGCGTCCCTCGGAGGGCGCTTCACGGTCAGCACGGCCCCGCCCTGCCGCTCGCGCAGGCGCAGGAGAATCCCCTTTTCCTTCAGCGACCTGTCCGGGTAATCGAAGACCGCATTGGACTCGAAATAGCGGCCCAGGCTCTCGCCGCCGGACTCGCGCAGGCGGCGGCTGGTCGCCGCCAGGTCCGCATCCAAAAATTTCAACTCGCTTTCCAGGGCCATTGCCTCCCCCAGGGTGTTGCTGTACACAAATCGAAATGTTGACGAAAATTCTCTATCTCGGCGTGGGCGGCGCGGCCGGCACCCTGTCCCGCTATTGGTTGTCGGGCGTGGCCCAGCGATGGGCCGGGACCGCGTTCCCGCTCGGCACCTTTGCCGTGAACATGCTCGGCTGCCTGCTTTTCGGTGCGGTATGGGGGTTCTTCGAAAACCGCCTTCTGCCCGGCTCCGAAATCCGCCTGCTCTTTTTGACCGGCTTCATGGGCGCGTTCACCACATTTTCCACATACATGTTCGAGACCTCGGAATTGGTCAAGCTCGGACAGTACGCGGCGGTCCTCGGCAACGTGGTCGGCCAGTCCGTGGCCGGGCTGGCCCTGGTCATCCTCGGCATCGCCCTTGGACGCCTCGTGTAATCCTCCCCGGAGAACGGCATGAAACTCCTCGAAAAAGCGGAACGGGTCCGAATCTACATCGGCGAAGACGACAAGTTCGGAAACCAGCCCCTGGCCGAAGCCATCGTCCGGGAAGCGCGCAAACTCGAACTGGCCGGGGCCACCGTCTTCCGGGGACTCCTCGGCTTCGGGGCCAACAGCCTCATCCACACCAGCAAGATACTCAGGCTCTCGGAAGGGCTGCCCGTGGTGGTGGAAATCATCGACCACCCCGACCGGCTGGCCCCCCTGCTCCTTCTGCTCGACGACATGGTCAAGGAGGGCATGGTCACCAGAGAGCCGGTGAGCGTCATGACCTACCGCCACTCCTGATGCGAAACAGCCCCCGCCGGGAATTCCGGCGGAGGCTGTTGCATTCCCGTTTCCCGGCGGTCCTAGCCGCAGGCGCGGACGATCTCCGCCGCGATCTTCGTCAAGGGCAGGACCTTGTCCACTCCCCCGGTCTTGATGGCCTCCTGGGGCATGCCGAAAACCACGCAGGACGCCTCGTCCTGGGCGATGGTGTAGGCCCCGGCGTCCTTCAGCTCCCGAATGCCCTTTGCGCCGTCGTCGCCCATGCCGGTCATGATGGCCGCCACCACGTTGGCCCCGCCGTAACGCGCCCCGGACCGGAACAGGACGTCCACGGACGGCCGGTGCCGGGAGACCAGGGGGCCGCCCTTGACCTCGACGCAATACCTGGTCCCGTTGCGCTTGAGAAGCATGTGCTTGTCGCCGGGGGCGATAAGGGCCTGGCCGCGCACCATGAGATCGCCATCACGCGCCTCCTTGACGTTGATCCGGCAGATGCCGTCGAGCCGCCGGGCAAAGGCAGCCGTGAAATGCTCGGGCATGTGCTGGACGATGGCGATGGGCGGGCAGTTGGGCGGCTGCGCTTCGAGAAAGACCCGCAACGCCTCGGTGCCGCCGGTGGAGGCCCCCACCAGGCATATCTTTTCCGTGGCTCCCACCGAGGTACTTCCCCTGGGTATGACCGCGTCGGCGCTCAATTTGGGAGAGACCTTGAGGGGAGGCGCCTTGAACCGGATGGGCCTGGTGCGCGCCTGGGCGGCCGCCTTGATTTTGTCGATGAGTCGGATGCTTGATTCCTCGAGAAATTTCTTTGTCCCGACCTTGGGCTTTGCAATGATCTCCACCGCGCCGTAATCAAGAGCCTTCAACGCGTTGTCCGTCCCCTCCTCGGCCACGGACGAACAAATGACCACAGGCACAGGGTGTTGTTTCATCAATTTCTGCAAGAAGGTCAACCCGTCCATCCTGGGCATCTCGATGTCCAGCGTGATGACGTCGGGAATCTCCTTCTTGAGCTTCTCGGCTGCGACGTAGGGGTCGATGGCCGTTGCCATTATCTCGATCTGCGGGTCGGATGAAAGGATATCCACCAAAGTCTGGCGGACCACGGCGGAATCATCGACAATCAACACTTTGATCTTGTGCATTCTGAAACCTCATGACACTGAATTGGCTAATGCGACTCGGCTATGACCCGCCGCACGAGA
The DNA here is from genome assembly GCA_015709315.1 of Desulfovibrionaceae bacterium. Taxonomy (GTDB): domain Bacteria; phylum Desulfobacterota; class Desulfovibrionia; order Desulfovibrionales; family Desulfovibrionaceae; genus Pseudodesulfovibrio. Next base: position 32,226 of record JACCQI010000003.1, on the reverse strand, counting down.
CTCGGAATATCGAGAATGAGCGCAATGGAACCATCGCCCTTGATGGTGGCCCCGGAAATGCCTTCAACGTCCTTGTAGACGCGCCCCAGACTCTTGATGACCGTCTGATGCTCGCCGATGACGGTATCCACCACAATGCCCACGCGGCTGCCCTCCGCGCCGGTTATGACGATCTGCTCGATGGGCGGATTGTCGCCCTCGACGCGGAAGAAATCGCGGATGTGGACATACGGGACGATCTCGCCGCGCAGATGAAGAATGCGCTGGCCCGATTCGTTTTCATCCACGTCCGACCTGGAAAGCTCAACGCACTCCTCGACCAGGGAAAGCGGGATGACGTAGTATTCGTCCTCGACGCGCACCTGCAGACCGTCGATGATGGCCAGGGTGAGCGGCAGCCGAATGGTGATGGTCGTGCCCGCGTCGGGCTTGGAGTCGATGTCGATGAGCCCCCGCAGGGAATCGATGGCCCGCTTCACCACGTCCATGCCCACGCCCCGCCCGGACACGCTGGTCACTTCGCTGGCCGTGGAGAATCCCGGCTCGAAAATAAGCTTGAGCAAGTCTTTTTCGGCCATTTCGGCGTCTTTGGCGATCAATCCCCGCTCGATGCCCTTTTCCCGGATCATCTCGCTGCTCATGCCGCGGCCGTCGTCGGTGATGCGGATGAGCACCTCCCCGCCGGAGTGCTCGGCGGCCAACAGGATGTTGCCCTGGGGCGGCTTGCCCTTGGCCTCGCGTTCCTGCGGGGTCTCGATGCCGTGGTCAATGGAATTGCGCAGCAGATGCACCAGGGGGTCGCCCAACCGCTCGATGACCGTCTTGTCCAACTCGGTCTCCGCGCCGCTGGTGGACAGGCTGATCTTTTTGCCCAAATCAGCCGAAAGATCACGGACCAACCGCCTGAACTTGCTGAATGAAGTACCGATAGGCAGCATGCGGATGCCCAAGGTGGAATCCCGAAGCTCGTCGCTGAGCCGTTCCAGTTCCTCGGCCAGGAGCGTCATGGCCGGGTCGTTCTTCTCGGACACCACCTGGGTGATCTGCGCCTGGACAATGACCAACTCGCCCACGAGGTCCACCAGGTAATCGAGCTTTTCCGCCGCGACCCTGATGGACGACAGGGCCTCCTGCTTCTTGCGGTGGCCGTCCTGACGTTTGGCCTCGTCCTGCATCTTGACCGCCTGCGAGACCTTTTCCGGGCCGACCTTGCCCTTCTCGGCCAATATCTGGCCGATAGGCCGCTTGGGCGAAGACTGCTCCTGCTCCTCCAGAGCCTCATGCAGATCGCTCTCCCGAATGTCGCCGCTCTCCACGAGGATTTCGCCGATCCGCCGCACGCCGTCGGTACCCGCCCCCTCGTCGCCCTCGGTGAAGGTGGTGGGTTCCGCCTCGGAAACGGCCGCCTCTTCCGGGGGCGGCGGCCCGGCCTCGGCGACCTGCGCGGCGATGTCGATCTCCACATCGGCGGTCAGGAAAAAGAAGATGTCCTCCACGCCGTCCCTGGCGTGGTCGGTGACGAGAAAAAGCTCCCAGCCCGCGCCTGTTTCGGCATGGCCGGACCGGACCGTCAGTTCGCCTATCCGTTCCAGCTCCTCGAAAAACGACTCCACGGCCTGGACGTCCACCTCGGCGTCGCCCTTGGGAACCACCCGGATGACGTACTCGTTGGCCCCGGCAGGCTGCTTCACGCCGTCCGTCCCTTCGGCGGCCTCGGATTCGCCTTCGGCGTCCTCCTGGTCGCAACTCACGCCGGACAGAAACTCTTCCAGCTCCTTGAGGATGGCCTCCCGATTGTCCGGTTCGATGCCCTCGTCGTCTTCGGAGTCGAGCATGGCGCGAATCTGGTCGCGGGCCTGAAGGGAAAGGCCGCACAGGGCTGGAGTCACGGCCGCCTCGCCGTTGCGGACCTTGTCGAAAACGGTCTCCAGCTCGTGCGTGAAGTCGGCTATCTCCTCGAAGCCGAACATGGACCCCGACCCCTTGATGGTATGCAAGGCCCGAAATATCCGGTTGATCAGGTCCAGTTCGCCGGGCGCCTCCTCCAATTCCAGAAGCGCCCCTTCGAGTTCGCGCAGAAGATCGTATGCTTCTTCCTTGAAGATTTGCCGGTTCAGGTCGTCGGACATTCGTGAACTCTCCTCGAATCACACATCCATGCGGGCAGTCCGCGCGTGGCGGAGCATACACATCCACGCCTGCCCCGCATCTCAACCTGAAACGGACAAATAGACTATTATAATATTATGATTTCGGGCTTTCATCCCGGCCGAGGAACACGATCTCCGCCCGCGCCGTCTGTTCGTCGAACGGCTTGACGGCCACCCTGACCTTTTCGCCCTTGAATTCCGCCGCGCCGAGGAGAAGCCCCTCGAAGAAATCGAACAGGCCGCGCGGGGAACGGTAATTCATGAACAGGCCGTCCCCCTTGTCCTCGAAGGTGAAGGTCGGCGACCTGAGGGCCGACCGGCTCTTGTCCATCGCGGCGTGGACCTGGTTCATACGAAGATAGAAATCCTTGAGAGAGCCTTCCGCGAAATAATCCGGGTGCGTCTCGCCGAACCGGCCGGCCGCGTACCGCCCCAGGCCGAGATAAAAATCCCTGAGCGGCGTCCGCGCCCGGTTGCCGACAAACGCGGCCATGTCCATGAAAACACTGTCCGGGTAGGTCTCGTCGGGTTGGAAAACAGGGTCGCCCATTTCGGCCTGCATGGCGTCGAACACTTCCGGGTCGTGGGTTTCACGGACATATTCCTGCAAAAGACCCGGCAACAGGCCCTTCATTTCGCCGCAGATTTCGCGGGGCTTCATGTCCGATTCACCGTCGCGGAACTCTTTTGAAACACTCAGCATCTCCCTGGCCATGTCGGCCATTTCGCGGGTGGCGCTCGCCGCCTGACCGGCCGCCTCGTCGGCGTCCTCGGCAATGGAGGCGATGTCCTCCACGCTCTGCATGACCTGCTCGGTGGCGGAGGACTGCTCGCCCGCCACGGTGGTGATGTCTGTCACGCGCTGCACCATGTCCCCGATACCCTCCATGATGCGCTCCAGGGCCTCGCCCGCCCGGCCGGAAAGGTTCGTGGATTCCCCCACCTGCCTGGCCGTGGCCTCCATGGACGCGATGGCGCTCTTGGACCGGGACTGGATGGTCCCGATGGCCGTTTCCACCTCGCGGGTGGCGTCCATGGTCTTTTCCGCGAGCTTGCGGACCTCGTCCGCCACCACGGCGAAACCGCGCCCCGCGTCCCCGGCCCGGGCGGCCTCGATGGCCGCGTTGAGCGCCAGCAGGTTTGTCTGATCCGCTATGTCGTTGATGACGTTGATGATCTTGCCGATCTCACCGGCCTGGGCATCCAGTTCGCCGACCTCGCGCTCCAGCCGTTTGGCCAACTCGGCCACCTCGTTGATGGCCCCCACGGCCGCGTCGACCATGGACTTGCCCTGCCCGGCGGAGTCGTTCGCCTCGGCGGCCGCCTCGCGGGTGGCCTCGGCGTTGCGGGCCACCTCCATGACCGTTCCCATCATCTGCTCCATGGCCAGGGCCACGGACGCGGTCTGCCTCCGCTGCGTCTGCGCTCCCTGGGCCTGGTCATCGGCCGAGGCGGACAAAAGCTCGGTGGCGGAGGCCACCTGCTCGGCCAGGCCGCTGATGCGCTCTCCGGCGCGGCACATGCGGGCGCGCTGCTCCTCCATCTGCTTCAGGTGCCGCAACCGCTCGGTCTGGTCGATGAAGGCCGCAACGGCACCGACGACGTTGCCCTCCCCGTCCTGGACGGGACTGACAAAAACCCGGGCGGATACCGTGCGGCCGTCCCACAGCACCAGTTCGACATCGTCTTCGAGCTTGCGGCCTTCCTGCATGGCCTTTTCCGTCTTGGACACGCCGCCCTTGTTGTACAAGGCCTGATTGACGCGGAACCTCACCATCTGATCAACGCTCTTGTTCATCATGGCGAGCAGGGACTTGGAAACCTGCCGGACCGTGCCCGTCGCGTCACAGACCAAAGTGGGGGTGCCCAGTTCCCTGAACACGCTTTCGTAAAAGGAGATCCGGCTCCGTTTCCAGGCCATGCCTTCGGCGCACCGGCGCACCGGCCCGCCCAAAGGACCGACGACGGACGCGCCGTCAACCGGCTCCCCCGCCGCCAATGCGTCAAGGGCCTTGCCGAGGCCCGCCTGCCTCACCCTGCCGCGCAGGCCCGCCAAAAGACAAAACGCCAGTACCGTTGCCGAAGCGCACCCGTAGGCCAACAATCCGCCCACATATGCCGCGACGCCGAATATGCCGCACCCAACCAGGCCGAAAGTCATGACGAATACCAGGGAGCCGCCAAACATCGCCATCTCCTTTTGCGTCGTCAAAGAGAACAGGATACGTCCAAAAAATTTTCGTAATTTAATTACGCAGATTTACCGGCAATTGCAAACAATGCCCCGCAAAAGCGGGAAAACCGCTCCGGCAAAGGCCCGACATCGGGGAAAAGGCGGGAAACAAACTAATGGCTTGATCGGTTGCGCAGCATCCTGACAGCTCTTCTCCGGCGGTACCGGCGCACCACGAACAGGGTCAGGAAATAGGTAAGGATCGTGGCCGGGACGCCGAACACGAAGCCGCCCGCGAACATGACGGCAAATACCTGCCATCCCGCGTCGATGAGCTGGGTCATCTCCAAATGCTTCGGATCAAAAGCTACGTCGCCAAACGGCATCACGGTCTTGCCGACCAGGAAAAGGAAATAATAGAACGGGACCATGGTGGCCGCGTTGGAATAGCAGGTGGCGAGCCAGGCGGCCAGCTTGTTGACCCGCATGACGAACGCCAGGGCGATGACCACCACGGACTGAAAGGGCATGATGGGCATGGACCCGATGAACATGCCGAGCGCACAGGCTGCGGCCAGGTTCTTGGGCGAGGATTTCTGACGCATGAGCCGGAGGAACCAGTACCGGGTCCACCGCTTGGAGCCTCTCCACCACCTGCGGAACCGGCCCTCTTCCGCATCCGGCGCGGGCGCTTGCCGACGAATCCCAGACACCGCCTACTCCAATATGTCGAATCGGGAAAATTTCATCATGAATCCAGCCCGGCCCTGCGTTGCGGAACGCAGGTCGGTGGAAAACCCGAACAGCTTGCCGAGCGGGGCCAGCCCCTGGACCACCTTCTGGCCCGAGCGGTCCACCATGTTCTCGATCTTGGCTCCCTTGGATCCGAGCAGGCCGACCACGTCGCCCACGAATTCCTCGGGCACGTTGATCTCCACCCACATGATCGGTTCCATGAGCCTCGGCCCGGCCTTGACCAGGGCGTCCTTGAGCGCCATGGCGGCCGCCATGCGGTAGCCCACGGCGCTGGAATCGTCGCGCCGGCCCAGTCCGGTCACGCGCACCCGCACGTCCCGCACCGGATAGCCGCGCACCACGCCGCTTTGCAGGCCGTCCTCCAGCCCCTCTTCCACGGCGGTGATCCAGGCGGCGGGCCAGGCTTCGAGATCCACTTCCACGGAGACCTTCTGCCCCTTGTCGCGCTCCAGTGGTTCCACCGAGACCTGGACGGAACCGTAATGCATGTCCTCGCCCAGTTCGCGGTCGAATTCGCCCTCGCCCACGCCCTTGGCGGACACGGTCTCCTGGTACACGACCTGCGGCTTGCCCGCGCGCGGCTCCAGCTTGTATTCGCGCTTGAGCCGCTCCAGAATGACCTCCAGGTGCAGTTCGCCCATGCCGGAGAGAATGATCTGGCCCGTGTCCTCGTCCCGCTGCAAATCCAGGGTGGGATCTTCCAGCAGATACTTTCCCAGCACCTCGTCGAGCTTGTCGCCCTCTTCGGAATTGCGCGGCTCGATGGCCAGCGAGATGACGGGCTTGTAGTCCGCGATCTGCTCCAGGAGGATCGGCGAATCCTTTTCCGCCAGGGTGTCGCCGGTGCGGGCGAACTTCATGCCCGCCGCGGCCACCATGTCCCCGGCAAAGGCGCGGTCGATCTTCTCCTTGCGCCCGGCGTGGAGCCGGAACAGCCGGGCCACGCGCTCGGTCTGGTCCTGGGTGACGTTGTATACCGAGTCGCCCGCGCCGATGCTGCCGGAATAAATGCGCATCATGGCCAGTTTGCGGCCGGAATCCATGGCCACCTTGAAAACCAGGGCGGACAGCGGTTCCTTGTGGGAAACCGCGAAGGAACGCTTGGTCCGGTCCCTGGGGTCGATGCCCACGGCGGGCGGGACTTCCAGGGGGCTGGGCAGGTAGTGGCAGACCGCGTCGAGCACGGGCTGGACGCCGATGTTCTTGAGCGCCGACCCCACCAGCACGGGAACGATCTTCCGGGCCAGGGTGGCCTTGCGCAGGGCCGCGCGGATCTTCGCCTCGGGCACGTCCTCGCCGGACAGATAGAGGTCGAGAATATCCTCGTCCTCCTCGGCGGCTGTCTCGATGAGCTTTTCGCGCCACGGCGAAACCCGGTCCGCTTCCTCGTCGGTGAGAGGACGCAGGGAGTATTCGAGTCCGTTGGACGTCTGGTCGAACTCGTACCGCTGCATGGCGACGAGGTCGAAGACCCCGGAAAATTCCTGGCCCGCGCCGTCCGGGTACTGGATGGCCAGCGGGTTGGCCGATAGCTTTTTGGCCATGGAGTCGAGCACGTTCTCGAAATCCGCGCCCAGCCGGTCCATCTTGTTGACGAAGGCGAGCTTGGGCACGTGGTAGGCCTCGGACTGCCGCCACACGGTCTCGGACTGCGGCTCCACGCCGCTCACGCCGCAGAACACGCCCACGGCCCCGTCCAGCACGCGCAGGGAACGCTCCACCTCGATGGTGAAATCCACATGGCCCGGCGTGTCGATGATGTTGATCAGGCACGGGTCCCAGCGGCAGGAAGTCACGGCCGAGGTGATGGTGATGCCGCGCTCCTGCTCCTCCGGCATATAATCCATGGTGGCCGTGCCCTCATGGACTTCGCCGATGCGATGTATCCGACCGGAATAATAAAGTATACGCTCGGTAAGCGTGGTCTTGCCGGCGTCGATATGCGCGATGATGCCGATATTGCGAAGGTTGCCGAGCTCCTTCGCCGACGGGGCGTTGCTTTTGCTCACGGTTAAGCTCCGATGATCCAGGCGGTGGAATGATAGTGGAAATGTCCGGGGCGAAGCTGCGGCCAGACCCAGCATCCCTCCTGTCCCGGGCCCAGCACCAGCCGCGCCCGGTCCAGCGCCTCGCCGACCCGGGATGCGGGCGCACAGGCGACCTCCCGGATCGAATCCAGGAAGCCCTGAAAATCCTTTCCTCCACGGCTGAAGCCCGCAGGAAGCGCGGCCTCCGCGCCGTGAACGGCAAAGTCGAGATCGGGATGGGAAAAGGCCAGCGCTTCCAGGTCGAAGGGTTCCTCCGGGTCCATCCACACGGGCACGCTGCGGTCGCACCTGAGGCAGGTGAAGGCGATGCGCCGGGTGGGAAAACGCAGGGCCCTGAACACGCCCTGCGGAAGCTCAAGGCCAAGGACCGCGCCCTTGGCGCCGGAAGCGTCCAGCTCCTCGAACAGCCCCTTCAGCCGGTCGGCGTCCATTTCCGCGACCAACTCCTGCCCGGCGAGTTCCAGGCCGGCCAGCACCGGAGCGGACCATTCGCCCGTGCCCAGCCGGACCGCGAGCACGTTCTCCACGCCGCAGGACAGCGCCGGGACAACGGCGGCCAGCAGCCGCGCGGGCGAAACGAGGGAGGCGTCGAAAACCACCACCGCGTAGTCCGCCGGGACGGTGTCCTGAACGGACGCAAAGCCGCCGCGCCATTCCTCGGCCAGCCGCCGGGCCGTGGTGCGTGACGGACCGTACCATTCAAACAGCCGGGCTATGGCCGTCTTGAGCAGGGCGCGCCGGTGACCTGGAACGGTTTCATAGGCGTGCGCGAAGCGTTCGTCGGCAACGGCGAACTCATTGATCCATTCGGGGAAATCACACGCGTTTTTCTGCATGGGGTACACGCCTTGTGGAGGCAGGCCGAAGCTAAAGCCACTTTTTGAGCCAACGCAGCCAGCTTCCCTGGATTCGAGCCCGTTCCTCCTCGGACAGGTTTTTCTGGTACTCGAAGTAGGAGCTTTCCGCCCGGCGCATGGCGTATTCGCTCAAGTCGGGAACATCCGAGAAGTTCTCCACCACATACCGATACCGATGCCAGGCCGGGCCGTACTTCTTGGTACGCCAGAAGAAGTCGGCCATGAACACCTCGTGCTCGGCCAGGATGCGCCGCCCCTTGCCGATGAGGTCCTTGCCCGCCTCGGCGTATTTGGACTGCGGATAGGTCTCGGTCAGCCGATACAGATATTCCAGGGCCTCGGTAATGTTCTCCTGGCGGCGGTCGATGGTCTTGAACATGCTGATGTTCGACAGCGCGATCTGATAGAGAACGTAGGGAATTTCCTCGTTTGTAGGATGCAGGGCCTCGAATTCCTTGTAGGCATCAAGCGCCAGCAGATATTCCTCATCGAGGAAGTACGCATCACCAAGGGCCAGCTCGCCTTTCAGGGAAAACGGACTGAAGGGGAAACGGTCCTTCAGCTTGGTGAAGTACTCCTGGGCATCGCCGTACTCCTTGTCGCCCATGGCATCCATGCCCGCCTCATACAACTCCTGGGCGGTGTCCTCGGGCGGAGGCAGGAAATAACTGTCGATCCACATGCATCCCGTCAGCGACAGGAGGACAACGAGTATGACGGGAAGCAGTATGCGGCGCATGACCACCCCTAACCGTCCAGCTGTTCCAGGTAGGTAAAGGCGGCGGTGGCGGCGGTGGCCCCGTCGCCCACGGCGGAAGCGACCTGGCGGCACTGCTTGGCCCGGATATCGCCCGCGGCGAAAATGCCGGGCACGTTGGTCCGCATTTCCACGTCGGTCACGACGCCGTTGCGCTCCTTGTCGATCTCGTCGGGCACGTAATCCATGATCGGCTCGAAACCGATGAAGATGAACGCGGCGTCCACCTTGAGCTCGGACGTCTCGCCGGAGGCGACATTACGCAGCGCCAGGCTCTCCACGTCCATGTCGCCCTGGATTTCATCGACGACCGTACTGCGGAGGATTTCGATCTTCTCGTGGGTGAAGCACTTGTCCTGGTAGCAGATCAGACCGCGAAAATCATCGCGGCGATGAATAAGGTAGACCTTGCTCACCAGACGCGAGAGGTACAGGGCCTCTTCCAGGGCGGAATTGCCGCCGCCGATCACGGCCACGTCGCGGTCGCGGAAGAAGTTGCCGTCGCACAGGGCGCAATAGGATACGCCACGCCCTCTCAGCCGATCCTCGCCCGGAACGTCGAGCTTGCGATAGCGCGACCCGGTGGCGAGAATGACGGCCTTGGCCCGAACCTCCTCGTCACCCGCCAAAAGGGTGTGACGGGAAGCGCCGACCTCGACGGAACGCACCTCTTCGTTGATCCGGTCCAGGTCGTACTCCTCGAGATGATTGGCGAACTTGTCGGCCAGCTCCCATCCCTGGAGTCCCTTGGGGAACCCGGGATAGTTCTCGATCTCCGAAGTCATCAGCACCTGACCGCCGGGAGAGAGCTTCTCGACCATGGCGGTCTTCACGCCCGCCCGCAAAAGATAAAGGGCAGCCGTCATTCCTGCCGGGCCGCCCCCTATGACTACGGCGTCATACTCTTTCATACAGCTACAGCGCCTTCTTGGTGATCATTTCCTTGATGCTGCTCTTGGAAACCGCACCGGTGGACTGGTCCACGACCTCGCCGCCCTTGAAGAGAATCAGGGTGGGGATGGCACGAATGCCGTATTTGCCGGGAGTCGCCGAGTTCTCGTCGACATTCATCTTGACGATCTTCACCTGGCCTCCGAATTCCTCGGCCAACTCGTCGATGACCGGCCCCATGGCGCGGCAGGGACCACACCAAGGCGCCCAGAAATCAATGAGAACAGGGACGTCGCTCTGCAGCACATCTTCCTCGAAGGAGGCGTCGGTAATCTGATTTGCCATGTAAATCTCCTTTGTTTGATCGGCTCCCGCCGTTATATTCGCCATACTCCGGCGGCTCCGCACTCGGCGACCGACCGCAGTCGTATTCACAATTGCCTTAAAATAGGTTCCCATCCACCTCTATGTCAAGGTGAAGCCTGTAAATATCAGTCCTTTTCAGCCTCTTTTCGTCATCCAGTCCAGCGGCACCACCCGCCCGCGGGGGATGGCCTCGAGATCCAGGCCGTGACGGCACCCGGCTTCCGCCAGAAGCCAACCCGCATAGGCGACCATAGCACCATTATCCGTACATAATGCCAGATCGGGCAAGGTCAACACAAGCCCGTTTTCCCCGGCCACGGCCGCCATGGTTTCCCGTATCATGGAATTGGCGGCCACGCCTCCGGCCACGATCAGGCTTTTGACCGGCCCGGCCTGCCTGAGCGCCCGCTCGACCTTGATCCGCAGCGTATCGGCCACGCTCCAGTTGAAGGAGGCGCAGACGCGGGTCAGGTCCGCCCGCCTGCGGCCCTCAAGGGCGGCCACGGCCGCCGGGTCGGCCATGGACTCGAAGACCAGGTCCGGGTGGGCGGCCACATGGTTGGCCACGGCGGTCTTGAGTCCGCTGAAGCTGAAATCCAAAGTGGGATTGTCGATGTACGGGCGGGGGAACAACGTCGTGTCCGGCTCCGCCTCCCGGCCCAGGTCGTCGATGTACCGGCCGCCGGGATACGGGAAATTCATCAGCTTCGCCACCTTGTCGAACGCCTCGCCCGCCGCGTCGTCCAAGGTCCGTCCGAGCAGCCGGAACTCGGTGGGCGAGGAAATCAGGTAGGTGTGGGTATGGCCGCCGGAAACGAGCAGGCCCAAAGCCGGGAAACGCAGCTCCCCGTTCAGGCCGGGAGCCAGCAGATGCGCCCACAGATGGTTGACGCCCACCAGTGAGGCCCCGGTGGCCAGGCACAGCCCCTTGGCGAAGCTGACGCCCACCAGCAGGCTGCCGAGCAGTCCCGGGCCACGGGCCACGGCCACGGCGTCGATGTCCCCGGGCAACGCGCCGGTCTCGTCCATCAGCTCGGCGTAGAGCCTGGGCAGGACGCGCAAATGTTCCCTGGACGCGATCTCGGGCACCACGCCGCCGAACAGAGCGTGCATGTCCACCTGGGTGGCCAGTTTTTCGCCCATGAGGCGACCGTCCTCGACCAGGGCCACGGCCGTTTCGTCACAGGAGGTCTCGATTCCCAGGGTGAGCATTATTTCTTCTTCTTTCTCCGGGACTCGGCCTCAAAGATTTCCTGAACCATCCGCACGTCGTTGAGCGAACCGCAGAAAAACGGGACGCGCTGGTGCAGGTGCTCGGGTTCGATGTCCAGGATGCGGTTCAGGCCGTCGGTGGCCATGCCGCCCGCCTGCTCCACCAGGAAGGCCATGGGGTTGCACTCGCAGGTCAGCCGGAGCTTGCCCGTGGGCTTCTTGGGGTCGCGCAGGTCCGCCGGGTACATGAAGATGCCGCCGTAAAGCAGATTGCGGTGGAAGTCGGCCACCAGGGAGCCGATGTACCGGCCGCTGTACGGCTTGCGCAGGGCGTTCTTGGGGGACTTGAAGTAGGCCAGGGCCTTTTTGGTCTGGCGGTCCCAGTACCGCTCGTACCCTTCGTTGACGGAATAGATCTTGCCCTGCTCCGGGATGCGGATGTTGGGATGCGACAGGATGAATTCGCCCACGCTCGGGTCATGGGTGAAGCCGTGTACGCCGTCCCCGCAGGTGAACACCAGCATGGTGGAGGAGCCGTAGAGCACGTAGCCCGCGGCCACCTGCTCAGAACCCTTTTGCAGCACGTCGCCGGACATGAGCGCGGCATCGGGATCGGACCGCCGCTTGAAGATGGAAAAGATGGTGCCGATATTGACGTTGACGTCGATGTTCGAGGAACCGTCCAAGGGGTCGAAGATGATGATGTACTCGCCTCTGGGCAGGGATTCCGGGACCTCGATGATGTCCGCGTTCTCCTCCGAGGCCATGGCGCAGAGCACGCCGGAACGCGCCAGCCTGTGGATGAGAATGCGGTTGGCGTATTCGTCGAGTTTCTTGACCTCTTCGCCCTGGACGTTCACCTCGCCGGTAAACCCGAGGACATCGACCAGTCCCGCCTTGTTCACGGCGCGGGAAATGATTTTGGCCGACAGGACCAGTTCATTGAACAGACGAGTGAACTGTCCCGTGGCGCCGGGCACCATTTTCTGGTGCAGTAAGATATGCTCGGTAACCGTTACCTGTTGAGCCATTGGCAGTTTCTCCCCGATTGCCGCCTAGAACGGCCACCAGGACCCGGTGTGTCCCGGTTCGACGCTCTCGGTGGCGTATACGTATTGATCCTCGCCGACGTATCGGGTCAGCCAGGTGTAATGGCGGTCGCCCACCTGTATCTCCCCATGGACCTTGCCCTTGAGGATGTCCTTCCAGTCCACGGCGAGCAGCGCGTCCTTGTCCACGTCCGCTCCCAGGGTCCAGACCCCGCCGCCGGGATGGATGATGACCAGTTCCTTGGGGTCCGGGCTCTTGCGCAGCAGGCTCCGGGGATCGAATCCGACCCCGATCAGCCCGCTGAAATGAATGCTGTCGAAATAGGGCCTGCCGAGATACAGCTCCGGCCCCAGGTCGGAATAGTCAACCACCGTGAGCAGGTGGGTGGCCCGCCAGACGCCCTCGAAGACCAGGGGCTTGGAGATGCGCTTCAGGGGCAGCTCCGGCTGCATGGCGATGATGGTCCCGGCCTCGTCCGTGACCAGGACGCGGTTCACCCAGGTGAACCGGGCGCGCAAAAGCTCCATCCAGGTGGCATCCGGCAGCGTGTCGGTGTTCTCCACGAACCGGGTCAATTCCAACAAAGGAGCGTCAACCGGCACAATGAGCTTGGCCAGCTTCTCCTGGTTGGGATTCTCGAACCGGTAGCCCTCGGTGTCGATCTTGGGCGGCGGATCAACGAACTCCTTGGTGGTTTCCCAAGATTCTTTGGTCACTTCCGCAGTGGTGTCCCACCAACTGCAACCGCCGAGCACGGCCGCTGCGGCCAGCAGGCACAAAAGTATATGCTTCATATGATTCGCTTTGGATGGGTAAACGTCCCGGACCGTACGCGGCCGAGGGACTGCCTACCGTTTAAGTTGCGTTACCCCTGCACCCTGGCTTCAAAACGGGCGGCCAGCGTCTCCAAGGTGCTTATCAATCGGTTCTTGGCGTGGACGCTGAACGCGTCACCCGGCTCGGCCGCCGGACCGGCACCGTTTTCCCGGCCCCGTTCCAATTGCACGATCCGTTCCTCGATCTCCGACCGCCGTTCGTCGGAAAGGGTTGATTGCAACAATTCACGGTAGATTTCAAGGGCTCCGTCAACGTCGCCCTGGGATGCCAGCAGATCGGCCATGGTCTTGGTGCGGAAGGAACCGGCACCCGGATGGAATTCCCCGGCCCTGCTCCCAACCCGTCTTTCCACCTTGGGCAGGGAAAAGGGCTCGACGTCGCGGGGCGGCGGAAGGGGCGCGCCCACCAGCCTGTCCGCCAGGGTGCCGATGCCCTCGAACACCACATCGGTCCAATTGATGTCGTCGCCGGTAAGATTGGAGGACACAAGCATGAGAAACACGGCCAGATCGCGCCGCTCGGGCGGGAGGGAACGCGCCCACCCGCGCCAGAACGCCGGGTAGTCGCGCAAGGGATTGATGACCCGGGCGAGCTGCTCATACACCTCGTCCTCGCGCCCCAGCTCGGTCAGAAGCTCCACCAGAAGCATGCGCGCCTCAAGGTAGTCGGGGTGGCGGTCAAGCCCCTGCCGCAGGGTCTTCACGGCGTCTTCGGGCTGGCCGTTCTCCACGAACAGCTTTGCCAAGGGGAAAAACACCCTCGAACCGGGCTCCAAAGAGAGAACTTCTTGATACCACTCAATTTTCTCGCTCATCTGTCCCTTCTCCACCGGGTTTGGCATTCTCGTCCGGGAATATATACAACAATTCGTCCTTTTTCACGAAATTCATGCGTTCACGGACGACCTTCTCCTGGTAGCCCCTGTCCGACTTGAGCTTGCGTATCTCCTGGCTCAGGTCGAGGCTCCTTGCGTCCACGTCCTCGACCTTCTGCCGGAGGACGTCATAACGTTCCTTGAGCTCCAGGTAGGCGAACACCCCCTGCTCGCTCCAAACCAACCGGAAAAGCAACAAAAGGTTGATGATCAGGAGCAGCGCAACAAATATCAGTCGTCCACGCATCGCTTACTGCAGCCTGCGGCCCGTTTTTCTCCGGCCCGCCTGCCTGTTCAAGGGTTCCTTCAGTTCCTTGAGGAAATTGGACGTGGCCTTTTCGATGCGCTCCACGTCCGTCTCGCTCAACTCAACCTTGTCGATCTTCTCCAAAAACGATTTGAGCACGGCGAATTCGTCCAGAAGCGAATTCCCGTGCTCCAACTTTTCAAGCTGGGACTCGAGGTCCAGGATGGTCTGGAGGCAATTGGTTATGCGGACAAGGTGTTTCACCGAATCGGAATCTGCCATGAAGAGACCTGATGTTTCGGCGGCAACCCCCATGGGGCGCCCCCATTTATCCAAGAAATTGCACAGATTGAGTAATACTGAAGTTTAGCATGTAACAACCACGCTGTCACCATTGATTTTTTTCAACGCTCACGACCAGTTATACGATAAAGACCGGTTACGGCAAGATTTTCTCTCAAATAAATCTAGAAACTTCGGCGGATAGACGGAAAAAGGCGGACCGAAGCCCGCCTTTCCCCGTCCGGTTCACGGAACGCGCGACAATCGCACGCTACTCCGCGACGCTCATCCACTTCTTGTAAAAGCGGTAGAGGTAGTTCCCGCCCGACACCACGGTCAGCACGAGCGCCACGTACAGCAACACCCGCCCCACCGGCCGGGGGTCCAGGCCGAAAAACGGATAGTGGAAGATCAAAAAACCCACGGCCAGGGACTGGATCAGGGTCTTGGCCTTGCCCAGCCTGTCGGCGGCCACGACCTCCCCTCTCTCGGCGGCGATGGCCCGCATGCCCGTGACGGCCAACTCGCGGCCAATGATGATGATGACCACCCACGCGGGTACGCCCCAGCCGTCCCCGAGCTTGACCAGCATGATCAGCAGGGAGCCGATGAGCAGCTTGTCGGCCAGGGGGTCGAGGAACTTGCCCAGGCTGGTGATGAGATTCTGCTGCCGGGCGATCAGGCCGTCGAAGAAATCCGTGACCGAGGCCACGAAATAGACGCCGAAGGCCAGATAGGAACCCCACCTGAATTGATACCACATTTCCAGGTACAGGAGGAAGACGATAACGGGCGCGGCCAGTATGCGGGCCATCGTCAGACAGTTCGGAAGATTGAATACGTCCTTTCTCATGTCCTCCCCTTATCCATGGGTCGTGGAGGCGGCTTCAAAGCTCTTCTGCGCGGCGTCGGCCACGGCATCGGCCAGTTCCAGGAATCCCTGCTTGGCAAAGGAATCCTCCTCAAGCAACACGACAGGCTTGCCCAGGTCTCCGGCCACAACGGTCGCCGGATCCAGGGGAATGGCGCCCAGAAAAGCCAGACCGTACTTCTCGGCCAAAGCCTTGCCGCCGCCCTTCTTGAACAGGTCGATTTCCTTGTGGCAGTAGGGACAGACCAGGCCGGACATGTTCTCCACCACGCCGAGCACGTTGGCCTGCGCGTACTGAAGGAAATTGATCGACTTGCGCACGTCGGACAGGGACACCTCCTGGGGAGTGGTCACCACCACGCACAACGCATCAGGTATGGTCTTCAGCACGGTCATGGGCTCGTCGCCGGTGCCCGGAGGGGAATCCACCACCAGGAAGTCCAGCTCGCCCCACTGCACGTCGGAAATGAACTGGCGGATGGCCGAGGTCTTCATGGGACCGCGCCACAGCACGGCCTGGTCCGGGTCCTTGAGCAGGGATTCCATGGAGACCACATGCAGGTTCTCGTTGTATTCCTTGGGCATTATCAGCGACCCGCGGTCGATATCCAGGGTGCCGGAGATGCCGAGCAGGGTCGGCACGCTGGGACCGTGGATGTCCACGTCCATGAGGCCGACCTTGAAGCCCCGGGCGGCCAGGGCCGCGGCCACGTTGACGGACACGGAGCTTTTCCCCACTCCGCCCTTGCCGGACATGATGAACAGTTTGTACTTGATCTTTTCCAGGGTGGACCGGATCATCTCATCCTGGATTTTCATCTTGGCGCTTTGCTGCCCCCCGGAGGAGCCGCAGGAGCCGGAGCTGCACTCGCTCATAGCGTTTTCTCTCTTTATCCTTTCCCTTCAAAGGGATTCATTACGATTGCCGACGGCTACTGGAAAGCCGTTCCAATACAAGAACAATGACCGCGCCCGCCAGGACGAGGCCCACGGCGGCGAACACCTCGCCGCTCAACCCGTCCGGGAGCACGTTCTGCTCGCGCAGGACATGCATCTTCCCACGAATGACGGAAGATTCCAAGACTTCTTTCCAGGGCCAGACCTTTCGCAGCGCCCCGATCATGAAGCCGGTGAGCACGCTGATCGTGGCCGCGTGGAATCGATGCAGCAGGAAGTGCAGCACGCGGGAAAACAAGACGATTCCCACGCACGCCCCGGCCGCGAAGACGGCCAGGACCAGAAAATTATCCCAAACGAACGGGGCCTTGAGCATCCTGGTGACATATTCGTACTTGCCCAGCATGAGCAGCAGGAAGGCCCCGCTGATGCCGGGCAGGATCATGGCGCAAATGGCGATTGACCCGCACAGGAAGATGAACGGCAGGGTTTCGGGCGTGCTCACGGGAATCATGCCCACCAGCAGATAGCTGCCGACGGCCCCCAGGGCCACGAACGCCAGGTTGGCCGCATTGATCGGCCGGATCTCCCTGCCCACCACGAAAATCGAGGCCGCGATGAGGCCGAAGAAAAGGGACCAGATTTCCACCGGGTGGGCGTGGAGCATGTGGTTCATGGCCGATGCCATGGTGACCACGGCCGTCAGGATGCCGAACAGCAGGCAGACGATGAAGCGCACGTGGGCCGTGGCCAGGGCGCCGGGAATATCCAAAACGAGCAGGCGGCGGACAAAGGCCGCGTCAAAGGAGCGGATGGCGTCCACGAGTTGCTCGTAGATGCCGGTGATAAAGGCGATGGTCCCCCCGGACACGCCGGGGATGATGTCCGCGCCGCCCATGCACAGCCCCTTGACCCAAAGCAGGGCCGCGCCGCGCAGGGAGTCGGGGCCGGGGCCGGCCATGAAGCCTTCCCGAATGGACATCCTACCGCTCATTTGCCGCCTTCCATCCATGGCTTCCCACCAGGTCCACGAAGGCCACGGCCCCCCGGTCGGTCCGGGTGATCACGCCGTCCTTCTTTTCTATGAGGGCCAGCACCTGATTGCGCCGGGAATCGCCCACGGGAATGAGCATCCTCCCCGGATCGGCCAGCTGGCCCACCAGCGGCGCGGGGATTTCCGGGCCGCCCGCCGTGACGATGATGCGGTCGAACGGGGCCTCGTCCGGCCAGCCCATGGTACCGTCGTCGAACTTGACCTTGACCGCGAACATCCGCATGTCCATGAACCGCTTCCGGGCGGCGTAAAACAACTTCTTGATGCGCTCCACGGTGTAGACCTCGGCCCCCAGCCCGGCCAGGACGGCCGCCTGGTACCCGGAGCCGGTTCCGATTTCCAGAACCCGCATGCCCGGCTCCACTTCGAGGAGTTCGGACATGAGGGCCACGATATAGGGCTGGGAAATGGTCTGCCCCTCCCCGATGGGAAGCGGGCTGTCGTTATACGCTTTGAAGGCGAGCGCCTCCTCCACGAAAAGGTGGCGGGGCAGGGTCCGCATGACGTCGAGCACGCGCTCGTCGGTCACGCCGCGCGCCTCGATCTGCTCGCGGACCATGCGCTCCCTGAGCCGTACCGGATCAACCATGAAAACTCCTGGAAACTGTCACCGTGACAAAGGATAATAACATCAGCCGATGCAGAACAGATTTTACCCCCCAAGTCAACCGGCCCCGCCTGGAACCATGTTTTTTTCCTGTCATTCTTGACACACGCGGGACTTTGACGGAAGATTTGGAAAGGGGGGAAACTCAAGAATGCTCAAAGTCAAGGACATCATGTCAACGCCGGTCTTTTCGCTCAAGGAGACCGACTCGCTGCACAATGCCAGGGAATTGATGAGCCTCCAGCGCATCAGGCACATCCCCATCGTCACCCTGGACAACGAATTCACGGGCCTCGTCACCCACCGGGACATCCTGTCCGCCACCATTTCCCATCTGGCCGAGCTGGACGAGGAAACCCAGAAGGAAATCGACCTGGGCATCCCCATCCGCGAGATCATGCGCACAGACATCACCAGCGTGGACGGGGAAACCTCGCTCAAGACGGCGGCGGAAATCCTGCTCAACCACAAGTACGGCTGTCTCCCGGTGGCCGACGGCGGCGAGCTGGTCGGCATCGTCACCGAGGCGGACTTCCTCAGGCTGACCATCTCCCTCATGGAGAACCTGGACACCGAAAACTGACGCCCCCGGATGCGAATTTCCAGGGCCGTGTCCGATGGATACGGCCTTTTTCATTTATTCCGGCATGTTGTTGAGGTTCCGCGTTTTTTGATTTCCTCCCCTTGTGCCGACCCGGCGAGTATTATAGAAATAGTCTAGATTTATCACCACACAGGATGGAACAATGAGTAAAGAAACAAGCTTCGGCAACAAGAAGAAAAGCAAGGGACTTCCCCTTGGCCTCCTGTTGACCATCATCGGCCTGCTCGCCCTGGCGGGCGGCGCCTTCATGGTCTTCAGGGATACCACGCCTCCCGCCATCACCATAGGGCCGGACATGGAGAGGATCGGCAAGCAGTCGGCCCTGACGGTCGCGGTGGAGGACCCGGGCAGCGGCCTGACCTCCGTGGAGGTAA
Source organism: Desulfovibrionaceae bacterium (assembly GCA_015709315.1). GTDB lineage: Bacteria > Desulfobacterota > Desulfovibrionia > Desulfovibrionales > Desulfovibrionaceae > Pseudodesulfovibrio. The sequence continues at coordinate 13,319 of JACCQI010000003.1, read as the reverse complement.
CGGTCGTGCAGGCCGGGAAGCGCACCACCCTGCTCTCCGAGTCCTATGCGGGCGCGACGAGCAGGATCGAAAAGACCTTCCAGATCGGCGACGGCTGGATCAAGGAAGGCGAAATGTCCATCGAGGTCACGGCCAGGGACGCCTCGCTCTACCCCTTCGGGGACGCGGGACTGTCCAAGGTGCAGAAAAACTACATCCTGGACATGACGCCGCCGCGCATCTACGTCCAGTCCCACACCAACAACCTGAACCAGGGCGGCTGCGGCCTGATGGTCTTCGCCCTGTCGGAAAAGGCATCGGTGGCGGGCATCCAGGTGGGCGAGCGGTTTTTCCCGGCCCATCTCCAGCCCGGCGGGGACGGCAAATTCGTCTACTATTGCATGTTCGCCCACCCGTGGGACGTCAAGGCCGCGGACTTCAAGCCCATGATCACTGCTTCGGACGACTCGGGCAACAGAGCCAAGCGGTCTTTCAACTACCACACCAACCCGCGCGCCTTCCGGCATGACCGGATCAACCTGTCCGATTCCTTCATGGAGAAGACCATTCCCGAATTCCAGGGCCTGGTCCCCAACGAGGGAACGCTTCTCGACCAGTATCTCTACATCAACAACGAAATTCGCAAGCAAAACCGGGCCAAGCTGGTGGAAATCAGCCGCCATACCAGCCCGGTCATGCTCTGGCACGGCCCGTTCTCCCGGCTGCCCAACGCGGCCAACCGCGCCCGGTTCGCCGATGCCCGCGACTACATGTACAAGGGCAAGAAGGTCGACTTCCAGACTCACCTGGGCCTGGACCTGGCCAGCATCCAACAGGCGGAAATCCCGGCCGGCAATGACGGCACCGTGGTCTTCGCGGACTTCCTGGGCATCTACGGCAACGTGGTGGTCATCGACCACGGCCTGGGCCTCCAGTCCCTGTACGCGCACATGAGTTCCCTGAGCGTGGCCGAGGGCGACACCGTGACCAAGGGGCAGGTCATCGGCCACACGGGCACCACCGGCCTGGCCGGCGGGGACCACCTGCACTACGGCATCACCGTGGCGGGCATCCCGACACAGCCCTTTGAATGGTGGGACGGAACCTGGATAAAGAACAACATCATGTCCAAAATTCAGTAGATCGCAAGGCCCCGGAAACGGGGCCTTTTTCTTTGCCCGGACACCTCATTCCCGGACCGCATCTTGCATGGTTCCGGCCGGTGGAAATAATTGCCCACCGGACAGAACATGCAGATATCCGAACAAACCACCCCGCTCTACCCGCCCGGAACGCGGAGCGCCCGCTCCCTGGTCAAGACATTCTCCGACAACGGCATGACCCTGGAGCCGGAAAAGACCGAAGAGGAGCAACGCCTCGAATCATCCACTCTGACCTTCCAAAAGGAACTGACCCCCGAAGAGGAAAACCGGGTACTCTTTCTGACCAACCTCCTTTCCCAATTGATGGACATGGCGAACGGCCAGCCCTCCGACGAGCAGAAATCCCGCATTCGGGAGATCGAAAAGGAGCTGGAAAAGATCACGGGCGTGAAGCGGCGGTCCAGCCTGGCCGCGGCCACAAAAAAAATGCCGGGCCGGAAAAAGGACGACGAGGAAGAGAACGAAGGGCAGGACGTGGACGGCATCGACCCGAAAGAGGCCGTCCACGCCAGGCGAAGCGAGAACACGGGGAACGGGGAAAATCCGGGCATGCAGATGCTTCGGCGCAACGCGGACCTGTTCAAAATCGCCGCGTCGTTCAACACTTCCGCCGGGTAATCCCCGGTACCGACTTCGAACGCAAAAAGGCCGGATGGCATGCCATCCGGCCTTTTGCTTTCATTTGAGCCGCGCCCTATTGCGGGGTGGGCCGCTGAAGCGTTTCCTTCATCAGCCCGGCCGCGACCGGGGCCTGGCCGTGACGTCTGTGCCAGACCTGGGTCTTGCCCACTTCCAGGGCCTTGTCGATGACCTCGTCCATGGTCTTGACCGGGATCACTTCGAGATCCTTGAGAATATCCTTGGGAACGTCCTTCAGGTTCTTCTCGTTCTCGGCCGGAATGAGCACGGTCTTGATCAGACCGCGATGGGCGGCCAGCAGCTTTTCGCGCAACCCGCCGATGGGCAGGACGCGGCCGCGCAGGGTGATCTCGCCGGTCATGGCCAACTCGTTGCGGACCGGGATGTTCAGGATCGCGGAAATCAGGGCCGTCGTCAGGGTGACGCCCGCGGACGGGCCGTCCTTGGGAGTGGCCCCGTCGGGCACGTGGATGTGGATGTCCACCAGCTTGTAAAAATCGGGCTTGAGGCCGAGCAGGTCGGACCGGGAGCGAATCCACGACACGGCCGCGCGGGCGGACTCCTGCATGACGTCGCCGAGCTTGCCGGTGATCTCCACCTTGCCCTTGCCGGGCATAAGCACCACTTCGACCATCAGCATCTCGCCGCCGAGCTGGGTCCAGGCCAGGCCGTTGCACACGCCAACCTGGGCCGCTTTCTCGCGCTCGCCGTAGGAGAATTTCTGCACGCCGAGCATCTTGCCCAATGTCTGCTTGGTCACGTTTATAATCTTGTCGCGGTTCTTCTCCTCCACGATCTGCATGGCGGACTTGCGGCAGATGGACGCGATCTCGCGCTCCAGGTTACGCACGCCCGCCTCCTTGGTGTAGTAGCGGACGATGTCCAGTATGGCGTTGTCCGACAGCTTGAGGTTCTCTTCCTTGAGGCCGTGCTGCTTGGTCTGCTTGGGCAGCAGGAACCCCTTGGCGATCTCCACCTTCTCGTTTTCCAGATAGCCGGGCAGCCGGATGATTTCCATGCGGTCCTGCAACGGGAGCGGAATGCCGTCGAGGTTGTTGGCCGTGGTGATGAAGAACACCTTGGACAGGTCGTAGTCGAGATCCAGGTAGTGGTCGTTGAAGGCGTAGTTCTGCTCCGGGTCGAGCACTTCCAGAAGCGCGGCCGACGGGTCGCCGCGGAAGTCGGCGGACATCTTGTCCACCTCGTCCAGGCAGATGACCGGGTTGTTGTACTTCACGCGCTTGAGGGACTGGATGATCTTGCCCGGCAATGCGCCGACGTAGGTCCGCCGGTGGCCGCGAATCTCGGCCTCGTCGCGCACGCCGCCCAGGGAAAGCCGCAGGAACTCGCGGTCCATGGAGCGGGCGATGGAACGGGCGATGGAGGTCTTGCCCACGCCCGGAGGGCCGACGAAACAGAGGATGGGACCCTTCATGGTCTCCACCAGAGTCTGCACGGCCAGGTATTCGAGGATGCGCTCCTTGGGCTTTTCCAGGCCGTAATGATCCTCGTCGAGGATCTTCCGGGCCAGGGCGATGTCCACATCCTTGTCGTCCTTGATGTTGTCCCAGGGCAGGTCCAGCACCCAGTCGATGTAGTTGCGCACCACGGTGTATTCCGCGCTGGAAGACTGCATGGTACGCATCTTCTTGATTTCCTTGCGGACCCGCTCGCGATTCTCGTCGGACATGGGCTTGGCGTCGAGCAGTTCCTCCAGTTCCTGCGCCTCGGCCTGGGGGTCGTCCTCGCGCCCCATCTCCTTGTTGATGGCCTTGACCTGCTCGTTGAGATAGTACTCGCGCTGGTTCTTCTCCATCTGATCCTTGACGCGCCCCTTGACGCGCTTCTCGATGGACACGATCTCGATCTCGCCCAGCAGCAGCTCGAAAACGCGCTCAAGCCGCCTGACGGGGTCAAACTCTTCAAGGATCTCCTGCTTGCGGGGAAACTCGATCTTCAGGTGGGGCATGATCTGGTCGGCCAACTGCCCGGGTTCCTTGATGGTGGACATGGCCAGGATGGCCTCGGGAGCCACCTTCTTGTTGACCTTGCCGAATTCCTCAAGGGACTCCTGCACGGCGCGGATCAGGGCCGCGCCCTCAACGGAGGCCTCGACGGACTCCTCCAGGCGCACGAACCGGGCCTTGGGGTATTCGCCCTCATCCTCGCCGTTGGAAAGCTGGTCGTCCTCGGGAGACCAGGAGGCGCGGGACACGCCCTCGAACAGCACCTTGATGGTGCCGTCGGGCAGGCGGAGCATCTGCAATATCTTGCTGACCGTGCCCACCCGATACAGGTCGTCGGCCTCGGGATGTTCCTTCTCGGGAGTCTTCTGGGTGACCAGGAATATCTGTTTGCCATAGTCCGCCACAGCGGTCTCTATGGCCTTTATGGAAGCCTCGCGCCCCACGAAAAGCGGGACGATGGACTTGGGGAACATGACCACTTCCCTGAGCGACATCATGGGAAGTATCTGGGTTTCAGGGGATTTCTTGCCGTCGAATCCAAAAGTCGGCATGCACTCCTCCGCTGCGTTGAATATGGTGCGTCACTCCCCGTGAGCGGGGAGTGACGACGTCGATACTTGAAAGTAAGGTCTGACGGCCTATTGTCAATGCCGCCCTTGGTGCTACGCGGACTTCACTTCCTGGTGATAAAGCAGCAGCGGTTCCCGTTCGTTCTCGACCACGGCCCTGTTGATGATGCACTCGCGCACGTCCGGCATGGCCGGCAGCTTATACATGATCTCGAGCATGGTCCTTTCCAGAACGTTGCGCAGGCCGCGCGCGCCGGTCTTGCGCTCAAGCGCCTGCCGGGCGATGGCATTGAGGGCGTTCTCGGTGAACTTGAGTTCCACCTTGTCCAGCTCGAACAGCTTCCGGTACTGCTTGACCAGCGCGTTCTTGGGCTCCTGGAGGATGCGGACGAGGTCTTCCTCGGTCAGTTCCTGGAGCGCGGTCTGCACCGGGATGCGGCCGACGAATTCGGGGATGAGGCCGAACTTGATCAGGTCCATGGGCTCGGCCAGGGAAATGAGTTCGCCCAGGTCCATCTCCTTCTTGGCCTCGACCTTGGCCCCGAAGCCCATGCCGGAACCGGACTTGCGCTGTTGCACGATCTTGTCCAGGCCGATGAACGCGCCGCCCAGGATGAACAGGATGTTCGAGGTATCCATGCGGATGAACTCCTGCTGCGGGTGCTTGCGCCCGCCCTTGGGGGGAATGTTCGCCTCGGTGCCCTCGATGATCTTCAGCAGCGCCTGCTGGACGCCTTCGCCGGACACGTCGCGGGTGATGGACGGGGAATCGCCCTTGCGCGCCACCTTGTCGATCTCGTCGATGTAGATGATGCCGCGCGAGGCCGCGTCGATGTCGTAATCCGCGTTCTGAAGCAGCTGGACCAGAATGTTCTCCACATCCTCGCCCACGTAGCCCGCCTCGGTCAGGGTGGTGGCGTCGGCGATGGCGAACGGCACCTTGAGCACCCGGGCCAGAGTCTGGGCCAGCAGGGTCTTGCCCGAGCCGGTGGGGCCGATGAGCAGGATATTGGACTTGTCGATCTCCACCTCGTCCGGGCCGGAATTGGCGGAGGCGTAAAAGACGCGCTTGTAGTGGTTGTGAACGGCCACGGACAGGATTTTCTTGGCCTGATCCTGGCCGATGACGTACTGGTCCAGGAGGTCCTTGATCTCCTGGGGCGGCAACAGGCGGCCATCCTCGAATTCCTCGCTGATGGTCTCCTGGGCCATGATGTCGTTGCACAGGGCCACGCATTCGTCGCAGATGTAGACGTCCGGCCCGGCGATGAGCCGCTGCACTTCCGCCTGCGTCTTGCTGCAGAACGAGCAGCTCAACTCGGATGCGTTCTTGTTCTTCTCGGTCATGCGATCCTAATCCTTGCCGTCTTCCTCGATCTCGCCCCTGGACTTCATGACCTTGTCGATGAGGCCGTACTTCACGGCCTCCTCGGCGGACATGAAGTAGTCACGCTCGGTGTCGGCTGCGATCTTGGACAGCTTCTGGCCGGTGTGCCCGGCCAGGATGTTATTGAGAATGCCCTTCTGGCGCAGGATTTCCTTGGCCTGGATGTCGATATCCGTGGCCTGGCCCTGCGCGCCGCCGAGGGGCTGGTGAATCATGATGCGGCTATGGGGCAGCGCGTAGCGCATGCCGCGCTCGCCCGCCGCCAGGAGCAGCGAGCCCATGCTGGCGGCCTGGCCCAGGCACAGGGTGGCCACCGGAGCGGAAATATACTGCATGGTGTCGTAGATGGCCATGCCGGCCGTGACCACCCCGCCGGGAGAATTGATGTACATGTAGATCTCCTTTTCCGGGTCCTCGGACTCGAGGAAAAGGAGCTGGGCGCAAATGAGGCTGGCCACATGATCGTCGATGGCGTCGCCGAGGAGAATGATCCGGTCCTTGAGCAGCCGGGAATAGATGTCGTACGCGCGCTCGGTACGGCCGGTTGTTTCGATGACCATCGGAATGGCGACCATGACGTCTCCTTCGTAGAGATATTTAACGGTTTATCGGACGGCGGAAGCGAAAATATTAGCGCCGCCTTGCCGAAAAATGGTGATGCGGCGGACGTTTCCGCTGAATCTCAAGTATGCCCAGTATGAGCCAATTCTCCTGCAAGGACAAGGGGAAACTTCCTGCCGCGTTCGACACCAAATAGGTATTCGCCAACCGAGGTCAAGAGCGGGAGCGAAAAAAAAACGGCGGCCCGGAAACACCGGACCGCCGCATGCGTTTCCCGATTTGGAATCCGCTCTGTCGGCCCTAACCGGCAACGTGCTTGTCGGCGCGTTCCTGGAGCTTGGCCAGAGAGTAGCTCTTGGCGGTGGATTCCTTGATGCCAAGATTGGCGACGGCCCATTCGACGGCCTCCGCCTTGTCGGCGAACCGAGGGGCCTCGCCCTTGTCGGAGGAAGCCTCTTCGGCGTCCTCCTTCTTGGCCGGAGCCTCCTTGGCGGCCTGCTTGCCGTCGGCGGGCGGCGCGACCAGCTTGATCTCCGCAGCGCCGTAGATCAGCTCGGACGCCTTGTCGCAGAGCAGGCGATCCTTGAGCGGCACCACGAGGTTGTTGTCCTCGTAGTATTTCTTCAGCTCGTGCAAGGGTTGGCGGGTCTGCATGGCCAACTGGCTCAGGGTGGCCTCGATCTCCTCGGGGGAGATCTCCAGGCCCTCCTGGGCGGCCACGGCCAGCAGGAAGATTTCGGTCTTCACGGTCTGCTCGGCCTCGGCGCGGAAATCCCCGCGCAACTGCTCGGGCGTCTTGCCCAGGGACTGGAAGCCCTTGCCCTGGCGGTCGAGCTTGTATTCGAGATCCTGGATCAGGCGGTCGATGCGGTCCTCCACCATGGCGGGCGGCAGGGGAAAGTCCTTGATGGACTCGATGAGGGACTTGAGCAACTCGCTCTGGGCCATGGACTTGTTCATCTGCTTGCGCTGGGAGGCGTAGGACTCGCGGATGCCGGTACGCATGGTCTCGACGTCCTTGAAACCGGCCTTCTTGGCCACCGCGTCGGTCATCTCGGGAACGATGCGTTCCTTGACCGCGTGCAGCTTGGCCTTCATGGTCACGGTCTGGCCGGCCATGTTGGTGTTGATGAAGTCGGCCGGGAACGTGATGTCGGTCTCGCCGGCCTCACCGGAGGTCAGCGTCTTGAGCATCTCCTCGAACTCGGGCAAGGCCTGGTTCTCGCCCAGCACCAGGTCGAAATTCTCGGCCTGGATGCCTTCCACGATCTTGCCATCCTGGTAAGCGCCGAAGCTCACGGAGGCGACCTCACCGTCCTTGGGCGGACGCACGTCCTCGATGACCTTCACCTCGGCGTTGTTGGCCAGGATGCGATCCTCGACCTCGGCGACCTCGGCGTCGGAGACCACCACGTCGATCTCCTCGGCGACCAGACCCTTGTATTCGGGCAGGTCGAGGGTGGGAGCCACTTCAAAAGCTATGGAGTACTTGAAATCCTCGTCGCGGACCAACTCCTTGGCGTCCACGTCGATGCGGGACATGGGCTGGAGGGACAGACCGGACATGATCTCGTTGATCTGGTAGTTGATCAGGTCGGTGGTGGCTTCGCCGTAGACCTGCTTGCGGTACTTGGACTCCACGACGCTGGAAGGAACCTTGCCCTTGCGGAAACCCTTGACCTCGACCTGCATGCGATACAGGGCCACGGTGGCCGAGAGGGCCGCGTTGACCTCTTCGGCCGGAACCTCGACCGTGATCTTCCGCTTTACCGGGGAGAGTTCTTCAACATTGTATTCCATGAAACTTATCCTCCTGAAACGCTCTTGAGCGCGTATGAATTTCCTGCATTTGTGGTGCGGGCGGAGGGACTCGAACCCCCAAACCGTGAGGTACCAGATCCTAAATCTGGCGCGTTTACCAATTCCGCCACGCCCGCAAAAAGAACGTGCTTATTAAGCAAGCTCCCGCAGATATGTCAACCAAATGAGGCCCAGAAGCAACGGAAATCTACAAAGCGTCGGGGCTGGACGATATAAAGTCGGCTATTTGGCGAAGCCTCGCCATAAGCGCGGGCGTGTCCGTTCCCAAGACGTAGATCACCGGCTCGAAGCCGACGCCGCCGGGGTCGCCGACCGCGCCGACGGCCCTGCCGCCCCCGTAATCGCGGACCGCATTGAAGCAGCCCCACTCCTCGAATTCGCCGCCCTCGTCCCCAAGATAATCGGGCTTGCCGTCGCGGTCCATCCAGACGAGTTCAACGCCCAGGGATTCGAGCGCGTCCCGCACCGGCCGCCCGGCCGAGAGAGCCATGGCGCAGCCCGTTCCGGGCAGGAGGCGGTCCGCGGCCAGCAGGACCGACGCGGCTCTGGCGGACGCGCCGAATTGCGGGTGCCCCACCACCGTCACCTGGGCGCGGGCCGTGGTGACGAATCCGCCGGAAAAACCGGCCACCTCATCGAGCCTGCGCGCAAAGGGCAAGGCCACGGCCACATTGGCCCGGCTTCGCGGCAGCATGACGCCCAGGCCGGGCGTGGCCACCATCTTCCGGCCCAGATCGTCCACCTGGTCGAGCACGTCGCCACGCGCCTTCTCCTTGAGCCAGGGAACCAGGTGGTTGGGCGGACCGCCGCCATCCCCCAGGCGGAACCCGGCGGCCAGGGCCATGTTCAAATATTCCTGCGCCCGCAGAATGGACGGGCCCATGTCCATGCCCTGCCCCAATCCCGTGGCAATAGCCGCGGAAAGCGTACATCCGGTGCCGTGCGTGCAATCGGTGTCCACACGGGGCTGCATAAGGGGAATGGGTTCCGTGCCCTGCGTCACGAACCAGTCCGTGATGGCCAGGGAATCCGAATGCCCGCCCTTGATGAGCACGGCCTTGGGTCCCATTTTCAGCAACAAGCGGGCGGCGGTGAAAATATCCTCGCGGCTGCCGATGGCGATGCCGGTGAACAGCTCGGCCTCGGGAATATTGGGCGTCAACAGGTCCGCCAGGGGAAACATATGCTCCACCATGGCTTCCACGGCGTCGTCCTTGAGCAGCTTGGCCCCGGACGTGGCCACGCACACGGGATCGACCACCAGCGGGAACTCGGCCTCCTTCAGCACGGCCGCGATGGCCTCGATGATGGGGGCGGAAAAGAGCATGCCCGTCTTGGCCGCGTCCACAACGATGTCGTCCAGGACGGTCGTCAACTGACGGGCCACGAACTTGGCCGACGGAGCGTGGATGGAGGTCACGGCCCGGGTGTTCTGGGCGGTCAGGGCGGTGATCACGCTGGCGCCGTAGGCACCGAGCATGGTGATGGTCTTGAGATCGGCCTGTATGCCCGCCCCGCCGCCGGAGTCGGACCCGGCTATGGTCAGGATGCACGGGAGTCGTTCCATGGTCTGTCTCCGTAAAAACGCCAATGTCGCGCACAGGTTGTATCACCTGCACACGACATTGGCACGAAATATATTTGCGACGCCTAGCCGCAGGACAACTTGACGTAATCGTCCACGGACACGCCGTTCCACGCCTTGGAAACCCAGTAGGCGGTGGCCCAGATCATAAGCGCCGTGGCCTGGAGATCGGTCAGCCTGCGAAGCTTGACCTCGAGATTGGACTTGCTCGCCCCATGCTGGATGTGCACGTTGTGCTCGTCACACGCCTCCTCGACCCGCAACAGGAGGTAAGCCTGCTTCGACTGATTGGGAAGCAGTTTTACTTCCTTGTGCGATTCGAGAATGGTCTTCAGTTCGGCAACGGAAAAATCGCTGGAAACATTGCGGATGGACTTGAAGAAGACGTCAACGGCCCAAGGCAAAATAAACTCCGCGCCAGCACTCTTGGTCTTGAAATAGTCCTTGAGCCATTTTTCCTGATCATGAGTAATTCTCGCAGCAACCTGGGGCATACCGTCTCCTCCCACCGAACCGGCGAAACACGTTTCCTATGGTACGATTAGCAGTTGGTTTATAAGCGAAACAAGCGAATCAATCAAGAATTTTTCTAGAAGATCATTAATAATGGAAAGCCTAACCGTTGAAAATGGTCTTCAACTGACGAAACAAGGTCAGCAGCAATGCGTCGGGCGCGTCGTTGCCGTCAATGTTCAGCCGGATGATCTCGGTGACGGCGTTTCGGCTGGGAGTGACGGTTTTTTTTGCGACCAGAACGATAGTCCGTTCACGCCCCTTGGATGAATCCTCGACGCAAATGCGAAGCACCCAATGGCCGTTCTGCCGCTTCCAGGAAGTCTCCACGGCCACGGCGTCCGACTCCTTGCGCTCGATGAGCTGCACAAAATCCTGCAAGGAAAAATGCTTCCTGCCCTTGCCCAGTACGCCCAGATATTCCCCGCCGGAAGCGATCACCAGGGGACCGGCCAGGAAATCGGCGGGCGGAAAATCGATATCTCCACCGCCACGCTTTCCGGACAGCCGACGACGCAGGGATGCGACTTCGCGGCGGAGCTCGTTCACAGCCTCCTGCTGCCGTCGAGCCTCCTTATCGCGCTCCTCGCGCAGGGCCGCCACCTCGTCCCGCAAAGACCGTATCTCGCTCCTGAACAGCGACTGATTGTCGAGCGCGTCCGAAATCTTCGCCAACACGCCGGACAGCCCTTGCATATTTTGGCTGGAAGTCCCTTGATCAAACGGCTGATCAAGCTGTTGCTCATTCAACAATACATTAAATTTAAGTGCCAATTCATGTTCAATCTGTTCAGTCGTCCAATTGTCGTCAAACATGACGCGGATCCTCCTGAAAATGTCCAGCACCTCGGAAGGATATCGAGTGCGACGTCCTTCTCCGCCCTCTTTCGGGATATATTTCTCAAATTTATCCTTATAATAAACGATGGTTGACGGCGGTATCCCCAACCGCCTTCCAACCTCTCTGAGACTGATGTACTTCTTGCCCATAACCGGACTCTCTTGTTGATCACTATTCTTTATTTAATCAATATCGTGAACAAACTGATATGTCAATCCAATTTTGAACAATGGTGTTCAACAAAATCTTATGATACGACACAAAAAAAAATGCGGCGGAATATTCCGCCGCATTTTTTGCGGTCCAGAGAGTGCGGGCGGCCTACTGTTCCAGACTGCCGCGCACTTCCTTGAGCGACTGCAGAATTTCCTGCATCTTGGCGCGCAACGGCTCGTCTTCGAGCGTGTTGCCGAGATAGGCCGCTTTCATGGCCATTTCATTAACCATGTCGTGGGCAATGATGCGCTTCATCTTGCCGGGCAGCTCATCCTCCATCCGAACCATGCGCTGGTCCAGGGCGGACATGTCGATCCGCAGTTCGCCAAGGGACTTCACCTCATCCGTAAGTCCGGCAATATTCCGGTTCATGCCGAAGAAAAAAATGACCAGCAGCACGACTACGAGCAGGGATACGATCAAGGCGACCTTGCTCATATCCCTGTTGGTTTCAGCCATGGCCGGGGAAACGGACGGACCAGCCGTGCCTTCTGTTCCATTGCTTTGTGCAACAGCCTCTAATTTATGCACATTGTTGACTTCCGAGTTCACTGATATCTCCATTTATTGTATTGATGCATGGGCATGTCGAACGTGTTCGCTTAACATACTTGACCCAACCTGCGGAATCAAGGCCATTCGAAGCCACGCCGTCCGACTGGTCCGACCAAATCCATCAGGGCCACATGCATTTCGCCTGACGCAGAGATATTCTCTTGCAATAGGACACAATTATAATGTAAATTATACACCTGATGATGCAGAATACATTCAATCGGTGCGGAATCCGCTCTGCATTGCATTATTCGATAACCGTATTCAACCTTTGAATAAAGGAGAGAGAGATGGAAGATTATTTGAAAGAAGCGCTGGAAATCGTCAAAGCGCAGGCGAGTGTCCGAACCATGACCGAAGAAGAAATTACTTCCATGGTTCAGAAAATATCCATCGGCATCAAGGCCATTGCAGAAGGCGAGGCTTTAGCTACGGACGAGCCCGCTGCGGTTGATCCCAAAAAGGCCATCAGGGAAAAATCCATCCTCTGTTGCGCGTGCGGAAAGGCTTTCAAGGTCATCACCAAGAAGCATCTGGCCACGCACGACCTGACCCCTGAGGAATACAGGGAAAAATACGGATACAAGAAAAACCTTCCCCTTGTCTGCAAGAGCCTTCAGCGTGAACGACGCAAGAAGATGAAGGAAATGAAACTGTGGACCAAAAGAGGATCCGCTAAGAAAAAGTAACAGATTCGAGGCAAAAGGCCCGGGACATTTGTTCCGGGCCTTTTCCTATTTAAGTGTTTTTTCCAGCACCGTGTCGATGCAGCGCTCTACGCGCTCCCACCCTTCCTCGGACCGCAGGTCCACGCCGCCGATGCTGGAATGAATCCGCGACCGCACGGCCAAAAAATTCACGGCCCCGACCATGAGCAGGACCAATGCGGTCAGGTCCACATCCTCCGGCGGGTCCTGCTCCATAATTTCAAAAAACTCAAGGGAGGTCCTGACCCGCACCTCTTCAAGGGCGTGCGTCAGGCCGTTGCGTTCAAGCCCCTCCCAAGCGAGAATCTCAAGTGTCTGCGGGCGGTTCAAAATGGCCCGCAGGTAGCGCCTGAAAAAAAGCGACATGATCGCATGCGGAGCCATTTGCCGAATCCGCGCCAGATCGTCCCCCAGCAACTCCCCGGCCGTTGGCCAAAACTCGACGGTTTCGGCATAAGCGGCAACAAGACCATTCAACCCGTTGAAATATCGATAGATCAACTTCTTATCGACCCCGGCCTCACGGGCCACAAGGTTCACACCGAGGCGCTGGAACCCGACTTCCGCCAGGACCTTTCCCACCGCCTGGACGAGTCTGCCCCGGGTGATCTCCTTATTCCGAATAGGAATAACCTTCGGCAACGCCTTCAGATGCGACACAGCCATCTCCATCTTCGCTTATGCAACTCAATTGTAGTATCCCACACGAACCATTGAACGACAATGATTGATTGCAGCAATCCGACCTTGCCGCGCCTCGATCCCCCCACCTTCGTCAACCAAAACCGCTCCCTCCCAACTACCACCCCAAGCGCC
>JACCQI010000035.1 GCA_015709315.1 Desulfovibrionaceae bacterium | reverse complement strand
ACCCATGTTCCCGGACTAATGTGTTACCTATGTACCCGGACTGTACCTTCTTTCCCTCCCCTTCCCCCGGACCCCCATCCCCTTCCTTTTCCAAAGCTTTTTAACGCTCGCTTCGCTCGGAGCCGATGGCACGCGTTGGATATGCATCCCTGCCGGAAAATTCGGTTTTTCGGGTTGCGAAAACCGGGCTGGTCTACTAAGAAAAAACCATGCCTGACAAAGACAAACGCATCCTGATACTGGGTGTTGGAAATATCCTTTTCACGGACGAAGGCTTCGGCGTCCGCGTGGCCGAGGAACTGGAGCAGAAATACGAATTCTCCGAGAACGTCACCATCCTTGACGGCGGCACCCTGGGCCTGAAGCTCATGGGGCCGATCATGGAGGCGGACTACCTCATCCTCGTGGACATCGTGCTCAATGACTCCGAACCCGGCTCCGTTCACCGGCTGCTCGGCGAGGAGCTGAACAAAGCCTGCGCCTTCAAAAATTCCATGCACCAGACTGACCTGCTCGATACCCTGGCCAACTGCAGCATAGTGGGCCACGTGCCGGACGACGTGGTTCTCTATGGCATCGAGCCGGTCGACTTCAAGGAAATGTCCGCCTCCCTGACCCCCGAGCTTGAGGCTAGGCTCCCCGAGGTGATGGACATGGTGCTCGACGAAGTGACCAAGGCCGGCGGGACCTACGCCCGGCGTACGGCCGACAACCCAGCAACGGAGAAAGTTTATGTGCCTCGCGATACCTGCCGAAATTCTTGAGATCACCGACGGCGTCGCCACCTGCAAGGTAGGCGAAGGCAACACCACGGTCCAGGCGTCCATCATGCTCCTCGACGAGGAGGTTGTGCCCGGCGACTACATCATCATCCACGCGGGCTTTGCCCTGCGGCGGCTCGACCACAAGGAGGCGCAGGAAACGCTCAAGATCCTTCGCGACATGGTCGATCTCCTGGGCGGCGAAAACTACCGGCATGAGATGCTGTAGCCTGCCGCGACAAAGGCGCAAAAAGGCCCGGGACCGCTTGGTTCCGGGCCTTTTTGCGTTATCGGCCGACTGTTTTGGAAAAGAGGTTGATGACCGCTACCCCGGACACGATGAGCCCCATGCCGATGATGGCCGGGAGGTCGGGTATCTGTTTGTAAAACACCACCCCGGCCAGGCATATCAGAACGATGCCCGTCCCGGCCCAGATGGCGTAGGTCACGCCCATGGGGATGTATTGGAGCACTTTGCTCAGCAGATAGAAGGACAGGCCGTAGCCCACCACGACCACGCCGCTCGGCCCGATCCGGGAAAACCCTTCGGATGCCTGCAACGCCGTGGTGGCCATGACTTCGGCCAGGATTGCCAGGGAGAGATAGATATAGCCCATTTTTGCCTCACGAAGCCGAGGACGACGCCCGCATCTTCTTGCCGGGCATGAACGATGTGCGAAGAAAGGTCGGCGAGACAAAAGACAGCGGGTTGCGAACCACGAGATCGGGCAGGATGTGGTACCAGCGGTAGCCGAGACCCCGGAAATAGGACCGCGCCTTGTCCAGGTGGCCGGTTTCCCTGGCCGCGTGCAGGGCGGCGTCCCGCTGGCACCGCGACCGGGCCACGGGCCTGAGGATGCGCTCGCTGAACCCGTACTTGACGAACATGGCCTTGATCCGCCGGTATTCCCGGTGCCGGGACACCCCGTCGGCCATGGCGAACACGGCCACCACCAGCCAGCACACGCCCCACCAGCCGAGCACCACCGCCGCCGGGACGTCCCCGGACGACCACCGGGCCACCCCGACCGCCTTCAGTCCGAAGGCCAGCGCCAACGACGCACCCCCGGTCATGTACGGCCACGGCGCGGCCTTGGCGTACCGCATGACGTTGCTCATCCAGTTCTTCATACCCTGCTCCCTAGCGTACCTTCCCCCAACGGTCAATTCGCTCCGCGCCCCAACATAATCCGAGACAAATCGGAAACAGAGCCAACCGGCAATCGGCAGACGAATCAAGCGTCCAAGACAAACAATAGCCCCACTGCCCCGCTTCCCAAGACAGCGACACCGCAGTCCCCACAATCACAACGTTTTCCCTCACGCCATTCCCATATCGACACCGCCAACGATTCGGACGCCACAGGCGTCCGACAGTGAGGCACCCCGCCGTCTCGGCCAACCACTCCCCCTCACTCATGGAGCGCTTTGGTGCGTAACACGCACCAGCAACGGCTCTCCCTGCGCCCGCACCGCCGCGAGACTTCGCAGAGTGGTGCAGCCGTGCATTTTCCGGGTGCCGACCGACCGGAGGCGTACACCCTGTACGGTGAGGATCGGGCGGTGCCCGAAAAATGTGCGGATGCGCCGCTATCCGAAGCCGACCGCACCACAAAAAAAGAGGGTCCGGCCTGAGCCGAACCCTCTGTTTGTGCGTCCAGGACCGTGCTTACAGCACGCGGAACTTCTTGACGTTGCCGGTCTTGTTGTCGATGACGTGCACGCCGCAGGCGATGCAGGGGTCATAGGAGTGGACGGTACGCAGGATCTCGACCGGGCGTTCCGGATCGGCGATCGGGGTGTTGTCCAGCAGAGCCTCTTCGGTGGGACCGGGGATGTCCTTGTCGCAGCGGGGGCCGAGGTTCCAGGTGGACGGGACGACCAGCTGGAAGTTCTCGATCTTGCTGTTCTTGATGTTGATCCAATGGCTCAGGCCACCGCGAGGAGCGTTGACGTAGCCGACACCCTGTGCTTCGGCGGGCATGTCCCAATCCTTGCAGATGTCGATCTTGCCCTTGGCGACGTTTTCCTTGAGGTCATTGACCCACTCGGCGGTCTTGAGGGCGATGACGAGGCATTCAATGCCGCGAGCGCCGGTACGACCCAGAGTGGAGAACAGGGCGGAGGGGCCCACGCCCAGTTTTTCGAGCACGAAGTTGACGTACTTGACGAACTCGGGCTGACCCAGGCCGTAGTTGACCAGGCAGGTGGCGAGAGGACCGACTTCGGTGGCCTTGCCGTCGTAGCGGGGAGCCTTCATCCAGGAGTACTTGGTCTTGTCGTCCAGGCTGGTGTACATGGGATCGGTGACGCCGGCATAGGGATGCTTCGGAGCGCCGTCCTTGTACCAGGAGTGCTTGACGTGTTCCTCGATCATCGAGGGGTCGTACGCCATCACGTTGCCGATGTCGCGGTTGAAGATGACGCCCGGCTTGACGTAGCGGGAGTTGAGGTCCGCTTCGCCGCCCTGTGCGGGGAATTCGCCGAAGGTCAGGAAGTTGGTGGTGCCGCCGATGGCAGCCCAATCCTTGTAGAAACCGGCGACCGCAATGAGGTCCGGGATGTAGCAATCAAGGATGAAGTCCATGATGTCGGCGTACAGGCCCAGGAAGTCATTGATGTATTTGTCGGTCAGACCTTCGTAACAGGTCACGCCGCCCATGACGGTGAACTGGGTGTGCGGGTTCTTGGCGCCCCAGACGGCCATGGCGCGGGCGGCCTTGACCTGCAGGTGCAGGGCGTTCAGGTAGTGGTTGGTGGCCAGCAGGTTGACCTCGGCAGGCAGCACGTAGGACGGATGGCCGCCGAGGAAGTAGGCGTTGGTGAAGATGCCGAGGCGGCCGGAATCCACGATGCCCTTGACGGTGTCCTTGGTCTTCTGAAGGTCTTCCTTGGTGGAGACGATCTTGGGATCGGGGCGGACGGTCTTGGCAACGGCGGCGGCCAGGTCGGCGGCCTTGGCCACGTCGGCGTTCAGGCAGTCGGCCACGTCGACGAAGTCGAGCGCGTGCAGATGATAGAAATGCACGATGTGGTCATGCATGAACTGCGCGGCCATCACCAGATTGCGGATGATGGTGGCGTTGTGGGGCAGTTCCTTGTCGACGCCGACGGCGTTGTCGACGGCGCGGGTGGAAGCGAGTGCGTGCGTGTAGGTGCAAACACCGCAGGAACGCTGGGTGAAGTGCTGTGCATCGCGGGGATCACGGCCCTTCAGGATAATCTCCAAACCGCGGAACAGCTGGGAGCTGCTGCGGACATCGATGATTTTGCCGTTTTCTACGACGGCCTCAATGCGAAGGTGACCCTCGATCCTGGTGACCGGGTCGACGACTACGTCGTGTTTCCCTTGCATCGGAGCGGCTTTCGGGGAGCAACCAGACATATTGTATCCTCCTTAAGAATTCGATCTTGTCTGCGTTAGTAAACGATACTTCTCGGCCTCAATTAGGTGAGGTCGGCGTAGAAGTAGGTTTCGCCATCCCAATCAGCGCCATCCCAGAAGTCGGGCTGGGAGCAGCCGATGCAGGGGTGACCGGACTGCACAGGCCAGTTGTACTGGTTGAACTTGACGGTCGGGCAGTTGTTGTAGGTCTCGGGACCACGACAACCGAGTTTACGCAGACACCAGCCCTTGCGAGCTTCCTCGGAACCGAAGGAAGGAGCGAACTGGTCGTTGTCGAAGAATTCCTGCCTGGGGCAGTTGTCATGCACGGATTCGCCGTAGAAGGGAATCGGACGGCCGACTTCGTCGAGCTCCGGAATGCCCTTGGTCAGGAAATGCACGATGGTGCCGACCAGGGAGAACGGGTTCGGGGGACAGCCAGGCACGTTGATGATGGCCTTGCCCGGGAACAGTTCACCGACGCCCTTGGCGGCAGTCGGGTTCGGAGCGGCTTTCTGCACGCCGCCGTAGGCGGCGCAGGTGCCGTACGTGATGGTGGCGGCGGCGGACTCCACGACCTTGGTCGTATTTTCCAGCATGGTGTGGCCGCCGACCTTGCCGTGTCCGCCGGGTTCCATGGCAGTACCGGCCGGAGCGGTGGGAACGCCGCCTTCGATAACGGCGACGTAGCCGCCCTTGTCGACGGTATCCCACAGGGCTTTTTCTGCGGCGTGGCCGGCCGCGGCCATGATGGTTTCATGGTAGTTCAGCGAGATGTAATCCAGGATAAGGGCGTCGATGTAGGGCTCGACGGTCCTCAGGATGGACTCGGAACAACCGGTACATTCTGCGTTGTGCAGCCAGACCACGTCGGGCCTGGTGTCAGCGGTGAGAGCCTCGGCGACTTTCGGGGCGAAAGCCGGACCCATGCCCATCACTGCGGCCACGGTTCCGCAGAACTTCATGAAATCACGGCGGGAAACGCCGCGTTTTTCCAGCCGTTCCACGGCTCCTTCCTTGCCATGACCTACGGAAAATTTCATAGAACACCTCCGTAATAAAATGAGTCTGTTATACGTGAGAACACCGTTATTCTCGTGCATAACCGTCGGGCACAAGCCCGAACTCGGACCTAAACCGATTTGTCACGATTTTGTATATCGTGACACGATTAACATTCTTTTCCCGAGTTCGTGCTATAACCCCCCGGAAAAATTAATTAACATTCTCGTATCGCGGTTTACAAACAAAAGCAATAGGGAAGTCAAAAAAATTTCAAGCTAATCGGCAAGCTAGATGAATAATCATCGCATTGATCAATAAATGGCAACCGCAACCCTGCCAACGACGAATCCCACCCGACCACAAGAGAACGGCCCGGCAATGCCCGTAAACCGCTTACTCCACGCCGCCGCCCCCCTTCCGTCGGCAACGAATTCCAATGCCATTGACTTGCGCGCGGGCCGATGTAAAGAAATACGGGTAACATCGACAACCAGCTTTTCCACACAGGCTCGCGAATCAAGGAGGACCGATGAACGTCATAGTTAATCTTTCCATTTTTCCCATGGACAAGCCCGGGCAAAGCCTGAGTCCCTTCGTCGCCCGTGTCCTGGACGTCATCCGCGACTCCGGCCTGAGGCACGAGCTGGGCCCCATGGGAACCTGCATAGAAGGCGAATGGGCCGAAGTCATGGCCGTGGTGGACGCCTGCTACCGCGAACTGGAAAGCGACTCGAACCGCATTTATGTATCCCTCAACGCCGATTGCCGCAAGGGCCGCGACAACGGAATGGACGCCAAGGTACGGAGCGTCCAGGATAAACTGCGCTGAACCATGGTTATTCCCGACTCGACGCACCCACCTCCCGCAAAGGATGACGAACGGCTGGCCGCCCAGCTTCGACGGATGCCCTCCTGCTCCACCTGCACCCGATTCCTGTCCCGAATACTGCCTCCCCTGCTCGCCGCGGCCCTGTTGTTCATGGCCGTTTCCGGCCATGTCACGCTCACATCCATGCGCTCGGATGTCGATCGCGACGCGATCCGGCACGCCAAGGCCCTGACCCCGATCCTCGGCGACCTGCTCCCGGCCGGAAGACGGGATGAAACGACCGACGCCCTGGCCGCCATCAAGAGCAATCCCGCCATGCGCCGGGCCGAGGTCCGCGCTCCGGACGGCGCGCTCATCGCCGCCTACGGCCGGGAACCAACCCCGGACATGTCCATGGCGGAACAGCCCATCCTCCGGCCCGCGAACCAAGGGACGGACAGCGAGATCGGCAGGCTGCTCATATATTACGATTATGAAGAGGCCACGGCGCGGTTCACCGGCCGGTTCATCGGCCAGGCCATCCGGCTGCTGCTCACCGCCTGCGTCCTTTTCCTCTGCGGATACTTCGCCTACCAGACGACGGTCGGCCGCCCGCTCAGGCTGCTCCTCAAGTCCATCCGTGACACGGACGCGGCAGGACGTCCGGTGGCGGTCCAATGGGACTGCGACGACGAGATCGGCAAGATCATCCACGCCCACAACACCATGGTCCGCCACCTGGCGGACAAGGAATCCGCCCTGGTCGAAAGCGAGAAGCGGCATCGCCAGTTGTTCGACAACGCCATGGTCGGCATTTTCGATACCCGCCGGGACGGGTCCGTCCGAAGCGCCAACGCCACAGTGGCCGAAATCCTGGCCTACCCGTCCGTCGAGGCCATGCTGGAGGCGAACATCGAACGCCACTACCTGGACGTCAAGGAACGGACCAGGCTCTGGGAAAAATTGCAGGAAAAAGGCAGCGTTTCCAACTTCCGAACCAGGTTTCGGCGCGCCGACGGCGAAATCATCTGGACGAACGTTTCCGGCCGCCTCAACCCCGACGGCTCGCTCAGCGGCACCATCGACGACGTGACCGCCCAGGTGGAGGCGCACCAGGCGCTGAAGGAACGCGATGAGCTGCACCGCGCCTTTTTCGAGGAGAACAAGGCGGTCATGCTCCTGCACGACCCCCAGACCGCGTGCATCCAGTTCGTGAACCCGGCGGCCTGCAACTTCTACGGATACACCGAGAAGGAGCTGACCTCCATGACCCTCCGCGACCTGGACTCCATGACCGATCTGGAGGTTTTCGAGGAACTCAAGGCGGCGGCCAACGAAAAACGCGCCTACTTCAAGCGCGTTCACACGCTCAAGGACGGCACCCGGCGGTTCGTGGAGGTCTTCACCGGTCCGGTCTCCCTGGGCAGCCGCCAGCTCCACTACTCCATCATCCACGACGTGACCGAGAAGCGGCGGCTGGAAGCGCGGCTGGAACGCATGGCCACGCGGGACCAGCTCACCGGGTCCTACAACCGGCATGCCTTCTTTGAGCGGGGCACGAAGGAAATCGCCCGCGCGCGGCGGTTCAAGCACCCGCTGACCCTGCTCATGCTCGACCTGGACCATTTCAAGGACGTCAACGACACCCACGGCCACGCCGTGGGCGACGAGGTGCTTCGCGTGTTCGCCCTGCGCTGCCGGGTGGACCTGCGCGAAACCGACACCTTTGCCCGGCTGGGCGGCGAGGAATTCGCGGCCATGCTGGTCGAGACCGGCGAGGACCTGGCCATGGAAGCGGCCAAACGCATCCGCCGCATGGCCGCCTCCAAGCCCATCCCCACCTCGGCGGGAGACCTGACCGTCACCGCCAGCATCGGCGTGGCCACCCTCAGGGACGGAGAAAACCTGGCCCAGCTCCTCCAGCGTGCGGACAAGGGGATGTACGCGGCCAAGGCCGGGGGACGCAACCAAATCGTAAAAAGTTGACGCCAACGCCTTTTTTTCCCTATTAATCCAAATACGGCTCCCCGCCGGACGCCGTCCCCACACCCCACCCAGAGCAAGGAGCGGCCCCGTGTCCATCATCACGCAGCAAACCGTCCAGATGAAGCGGGTTTCCCAAGGGAACTACCTGATGCGCAACGTGCTCAAGCACAACGTGGTCTTCAACGAGGGAGCCAAGGGGGACGCCGCCTACATCCTGACCGACGGCAAGATCGAGATATCCGGCACGGTGGAGGGGCACAAGAAGGTCTTCGCCATCCTGACCCCCATCTCCATCTTCGGCGAGATGGCCCTGTTCCTGGACGACGGCGTGCGGACGGCCACGGCCATCGCCCTGGAGGACTCCAAGATCATCGTGGTCACGCAGGAGGACCTGGATGAATTCATGCGGAATTCGCCCAAGGTCATCGCCGCCATCATCACCGTGCTGGTGGGCCGCCTCAAATCGACCACCAAAAGAGCGCTCAAAACGCCAAGCGTCGGCCTGGGCGTGGTCCGCATCCTGGACCTCTTCTCCACCTGCAACAAAATGGAACTCAAGTACGACGCCACGGTCAAGACCCTGTCCGACACCTTCCTGACCACCCCGGAAAGGATCGAGCAGTACCTCCTCGGCCTGGCCGACCAGGGGTTTCTGACCGTGGGGCGCGATGCGAACGACATCCGCATCATCCGCATCCGCGAGCGCGACATGCTCAACGCGGTGATGCAGAAAAAGACCGACTGACCGTCAGGCCTGCCTAGTCCAGGGCCACCAGTTCCAGGTCGCCCCAGGCGGCCACCTTGCCGCCGCATTGGGCGAATATCCCATCCAGGCCGTCCGCCGCCAGTTCCCTGGCCCGCTTGAGCACGCGATCCAGGTCCGCCCTGCCCTTCAACTCGTTGCACAGGGCCGTGGCCGCCGCGTCCGCGAACCGGGCGTCCCGAGCCCGCACGGCCACCAGGTCGCCCGCGCCGAGGCTCAGGGAATGGCCGATGGTGGAACTGGACGCGCAGACCGCCAGGGGAAACGCCCCGGCCTCGATGCGCAGGCCGATGGTCGCGCCCGACTCCGGTTCGGCCAGCAGGGCCACCACCCGCTCCCGGGTGGAGCGCAGATAGGTGTCGCCCCCGTTTTCCACCAAAATATTCGGGCTTTGCGCGGCGAATGCATCGCCCACGGCCTGGGCAATGGCCCCGGCCACGGCGGCCATGGGTCCCACTCCGCAGGCCCGTCCCGCGTCGGCCATGGCCCGGACGATATCCGGGGCGCTCTCCGGCACGGCCACCGGCACCAGGCTTTCGGCGAATTCCGGGTAAAACATGATCCAGTTCTTGATCTCGCCCCGCGCCCTGGAAACAAAGGACGCGATCTCGTCCCGCAGGTCCTTTTCGGCCACCACCAGCAGGTCGGTCTGCTCAACGGCCACCTGAAAGCGGACCTCGTCCTCGCCGGGCCGGACCGCCCGGCGGTAGGCGCGGTCTGTGGAAAGATGGCGGCCCGCCATCACCAACGCCTCCGGGCCGATGTTCCAAACACGGAACAGCAAAGGAACACATTAACGAACACGTTATCCACACCCTCTTTCGCCTTCTCGACAAATTCGCACATACTTTCCAACCCTCCCCCGCCCTTCCGCGCCCCCTCGAACCGCGCGCACCGCGCATACAAAGAGCTTTGGAAAAGAAGGGGATGGGGGTCCGGGGGAAGGGGAGGAAGAACCTTTCGCGAAAGGTTCTTCCTCCCCTTCCCCCGGCCGCCGGAGGCCCCTTTAAAATCCCTCGTCCGCGTTGATGAGGACCACCTTGATGCGCCCCTTGGGGTGGGACTTCTCGGAGATGGTCCACACGTTGCAGATGCGTCGGGGGGAGTCGCAGTCCATGCAGAAGCCGGTCTTGACGCACGGGGTCTTCATGTCCAGGCGCATGGTGTTGACCGGGGCCACGTATTCCTTGATCCGGCTCATGGCGCGTTCCAGGTCCGGGACGATCTTGTTGCGGCCGACCAGCACGATGACGTTTTTCGGGCCGAAGGTGATGGCCCCCACGCGGTTGCCGATCATGTCGAGGTTGACCAGTTGGCCCTCCTCGGTCACGGCGTTGGTGCCGGTGAAGAAACAGTCCGCGAGCAGGGCCCGGCGACGGCGCTCGAGCTTGTCCTCGTCGGACAGCGACTTGTCGTAGGTATCCAGGGCCTTGTACTTTTCCGAATCGCGGAGGGCCTCATAAAGGCCGGATTCGGTGAAGGTTACCGACCCGCCCCAGGAAATGGTGGCCGGATTGATCTCGGGAAGGATCTCGTCGAGCACCAGCCGCCGGGCGTCCTTCAGCGAATCGGCCATGCGGACGTCGAACCCGTTGTCGGCAAGGGCCTTGCCCACGGCCTCGATCTTCAGCCGCCAATAATTGTCAATGGGCTTGTCCATGATGCCTCCGATGTATTATAGGGTAATGTGCCGCTCCCGGCACAGGTTTTTTCCGCTCGCCAACGGCTGGAAAAACATGTAGCAAAAAAGGCCGCCGCCCGGAAGCGGGAAGCCCGCGCAGGGACCGAAATTTCATCTTGACGGTGTCGAGGACAGCGGTTATATGCTTCCGTTCGACGCAACTTTTAGCAAATTTTCACTCTTTTAGGAGATTGCCGATATGAAACGCACTTACCAGCCCAGCAAATGCCGTCGTAAAAGGACCCACGGTTTCCTGGTGCGCTCCCGCACCAAAAACGGTCGCGCGGTCCTCAGCCGCCGTCGCGCAAAAGGGCGCAAGAGATTAGCCGTCTAGCTTGGAACAAGGAGCGCCGGCTGCTCAAAAGCCCTGAATTCAAGGGGTGTTACGAACAGGGTAGGAAACATTTCACCAAAAGTTTCATCCTGTTCGTCCGCCGTCGGGAAGACCCATCGGGCGGGCTTCGCCTCGGGCTGACCGTCAGCAAGAAGATGGGGCATGCAGTGGCGCGAAACCGTATAAAGAGGGTGGTGCGCGAGTATTTCAGGCTGCATCAATTCGTTTTTGAACTGCCTCTCGATATTGTCGTTGTTCCGAAACGGAACCTGGAGGCCAAGCAGCTGACCCTCGCCCTCGCCACAGACGAGTTTACCCCGCTCCTGACCAAAATTCGGAAGGACGCGGCGGCCTCACAGTGAGGATATGATGCGCTCATTTTTCCTGGCGCTCATCTGGTTGTACCGTAAACTCATCTCCCCCATGCTGCCCCCGGCATGCAGGTTCGTTCCCACGTGCTCGGAGTACGGGCAGGAAGCGATCATGCGACACGGGGCCTTCAAGGGTGGACTCCTTACGCTTTGGCGTCTCCTTCGTTGCCAGCCTCTATGCCGCGGGGGCTATGACCCCGTCCCGGCCGTTTGGCCTGACTTCCGAACCAAAGCGAGATTGATTCCATGGAAAAGAAGGAGCAAGTCCGTCTTGTAGTTGCCCTGGTCCTGAGCTTTATTGTCATCTTCGGATGGCAATACCTCACGGCCCCCTCCTCCCAGGAGCAGGCTGAAATGGCCCGCAAGGCCGCCGATGCCGAGAAGAAGGCAGCCGCCCTGACCGAGCAGGCTCCCGCCGCCGATGTTCAGAGCGAGACCGCACCCGCCCCCGAATTCATTCCCACCGCCGGCGTCCCGGTCACGGTGGACACCCCGCTGTACACCGCCACCTTCAATTCCCAGGGCGGCATCCTTGAAAAATTCGTTCTCAAGAACTACCGCGAGACCATCAAGGAGGACTCTCCCTTTGTGGATCTCATCGGCGCCAACGCCTTTGCCAAAGGCCCGCTCGGCCTGATCCTGACCCAGAACGGCAAGGAATTTCACACCTGGAAGCGCGGCCAGTGGGCCTTTGACGGCTCGGACATCACCCTGGCCGCCACGGACGCCACCAAGACCCTGACCTTCACCGGGCAGAGCGGCGACTTTCGCATCAAGCGCGTGCTCACCTTCCACTCGGACTCCTATCTCATCGAGGAAGCGGCCACGGTCACCAACCTGACCGCCACCGGCGTGGAAGGCGCCCTGTCCTTCACTGCGGCGGCCAAGTCCATGTCCGCCGAGGACGACCGCTACAACCCGACCATGGTCGTTTACCTGACCAACGACGCCCGCGAGGAGATGACCGACCGCGACGACCTCAAGGAAAAGGGCGTGTCGGCGGCCGGCGGCCTGAAGTGGGGTTCCATCGAGTCCAACTATTTCCTGTTCGCGGTCCTGCCCTCCGAGGAGGACACCTCCCTGTCCGCGGGCGTGCAGGATGACATCTTCCGCATGGCCGTGACCGAGGAATCGACCTTCATGCCCAACGTGGCCAAGACCCTGAAGGCGTCCTACTTCATCGGTTCCACGGACCGCGAAATGCTGGCCAAGATGCCCAACGACCTCGACGAGGCCGTGAACTTCGGCTGGTTCGACTTCCTGGCCAAGCCCCTGCTCATCGGGCTGAACTTCTTCTATGACTTCGTGGGCAACTACGGCGTCGCCATCATCATCCTGACCATCATCATCAAACTCATCTTCTGGCCCCTGTCCCAGAAGAGCTACTCCTCCATGGAGCAGATGAAGAAGCTGCAGCCCATGATCCAGAAGCTGCGCGAAAAATACGGCGACGACAAGCAGCGGCTGAACCAGGAGACCATGGCCCTGTATAAGACCTACAAGGTCAACCCTATGGGCGGCTGCCTGCCGATGCTGGTGCAGATCCCGGTCTTCTTCGGCCTGTACAAGGCCCTGCTCGGCGCGGTGGAACTCCGGCAGGCCGCCTTCATCTCGCACGTGCCGTTCACCGACCTGCCGTGGCTGGCCGACCTGTCCGCCAAGGACCCCTATTACGTCACGCCCATCATCATGGGCGCGTCCATGTTCCTGCAACAGAAGATGACCCCGAGCGCGGGCGACCCGACCCAGCAGAAGATCATGCTCTTCATGCCGCTGATCTTCACCTTCATGTTCCTGAACTTCCCGTCCGGCCTGGTCATCTACTGGCTGTTCAACAACCTCCTGTCCATCGGGCAGCAGTTGATGATCGCCCGCGCCTCCAAGGTCAAGGCCGCCGCCTCCAACGACTAACGGTTCCGGGGCCACACATCGCCCGGCACGAGTAAAGAAAGGATACGTATATGAGCGATTTCAAAGAATTCCAGGGCAAGGACCTGGACGATGCCATTGAATCCGCCTGCGATTACTTCAACCTGAAACGCGACCGTCTCGAGATCGAGATCCTGTCCGGCGGCTCGTCCGGCATCTTCGGCATCATGGGCGTCAAGAAAGCGACCGTGAAGGCCCGCCCCCGCGCCCAGGTGAACGCCACCGACATCCTCCGCGAGGAGGAAAAACCGGCCAGGCCCAAGCGTGCGACCAAGCCCAAGGCCAAGGCCGAGACCAAGCCCGAACCCGAGGCTGAAGCCGAGCCGAAGACGGAAACCGCGACCGCGCCCATCGAGGCCGGGGAAGCGGTTATCGACGAACCCAACGGCAACGTCGTCAAGGAAGAAATCTACGACGACGTCAACGGCAACGTGGTCGAGTCCGAGGAGGCCCCGCGCAGGGAGTCCAAGCCCCGCGAGCGCAAGCCCCGCCAGGCCAAGGTCGACAAGCCCCGCCGCGAGCGCAAGCCCAGGGATCCCAAGCCCAGGGAGTCCGCGCCCAGGGAGCCGCGCGAGGAGCGCCCCCGCACCGATCTGTCCACCCTGGACCCCGCGGTGCTGGAATCCGCCGTGCGCGAAATCATGGTCAAGCTGCTCGACCCCATCGTGGGCGAAACCCTCATCGAAATCACCATCGAACCCGACCGGGTCAAGGTCTTCATCGACGACGAGGAAAACTCCGGACTGATCATCGGCCGCGAGGGACAGACCCTTTCCGCCATCCAGTATCTGGTCAACCGCCTGGCCTCCCGCCAGATGGAAGCCTCCATCCGCGTGCAGGTGGACACCGGCGACTACCGCGAACGCCAGGACGACAAACTCAGGCAGATCGCCTGGCACCTGGCCGACAAGGCGGACAACCTGGGCCGGACCCAGTCCACCAAACCCCTGTCCTCCTACCACCGCCGGGTCATCCACCTGGCGCTCCAGGACAACGAGACCGTGTTCACCCGCTCCAAGGGCGACGGCCCCATGAAGCGCGTGCTCATCGTGCCCAAAAGCCGCAAGAACGGAAACCGGGCGCGGTACTAAGCCAACGTCGGCTTCCGACAGCGGCGCATCCGCACCGCTCCCGAACGCCTTGGTATGTTTCAAAAGGGCCGTCCCGAAAGACGGCCCTTTTCTCTTTTGCCAATCAAGTGAACGTGCTGTAAGAGATCGTCATGCCCGATCCGCGCCAAGCCAAAGACACCATTGCCGCCGTCGCCACCCCGCCTGGGGACGGCGGGGTCGGCATCGTCCGCATTTCCGGCTCCCGCAGCCGCGAGATCGCGGGCCGTCTGTTCCGGGCGGCCAGTTCCTCCTTCACCGATTTCCAGCCCTACCGGCTGCACTACGGGCACATCCTCGACGCGGAAGGCTTCGAGCTGGACGACGTGCTCTGCGCGTTCATGCCCGGTCCCCATTCCTACACCGGCGAGGACGTGGTGGAGATCAACTGCCACGGCGGGCGCGCCGTGCTGTCGGCGGTCCTGGCCGAGACGCTCAAGCGGGGCGCGCGCATGGCCGAGCGCGGGGAATTCACCTACCGCGCGTTCATGAACGGACGCATGGACCTCTCCCAGGCCGAGGCCGTGGCCGAGATGATCCACGCCCCCACCAAGGCGGCCATGCACCTGGCCCAGGTCAAACTGTCCGGCGTGCTGGGCCGGCGAATCGCGGGCCTGCGGGCCAGGCTGGAGCACCTGCGCGCCCAACTGGCCGTGGCCGTGGACTTCCCGGACGACGAGGTGGAATGCCTCTCCCCGGAGGAATTGACCGCCGTGTCCGGCGACGTGCGCGCCGAGATCGACGGCCTGCTCAGGGCCGTGGACCGGACCCGGGCCTGGCGCGAGGGCGCGCTGGCGGTCCTCGCCGGTCCGGTCAACGCGGGCAAGTCCAGCCTCATGAACGCCCTGCTGGGCAGGACGCGGGCCATCGTCACCGAAATGCCCGGCACCACCCGCGACTACCTGGAGGAGACCCTCAACCTCGACGGCCTGACCATCCGCCTGGCCGACACCGCCGGCATGCGCCGGACCGACGACGCCGTGGAGGCCGCCGGGCTGGAAATGGGCCGCGAACTCATGGAGCGGGCCGACCTCATCCTGCTCCTGGCCGACGGCACCCTGCCCCCGGCCGAGGAGACCCTGGCCACGGCGGCGGGACTGGATGCAGCCAAAACCCTTTTCGTGCTCAACAAGTCGGACCTGGACGGGTTCGACGCGGCTCACGCGGAACCCATGGCCGGGCTCGGCATCGAAACCCTGGCCGTATCGGCCCGGACCGGCGCGGGTGTGGACCGGCTGTGCGCGCGCATTCGCGAACGCATCCTCGACGGCGCGGGCCAGCCCGACCCGGACGAGATAGCGCCCAACGCGCGGCAGGCCGCCGTGCTGGCCGAGGCGGCGGGCGAGCTGCTCGACATGGAGCGCGACGCGGCCGCGGGCATCCCCTACGATCTTTTGGGCGTGCGCCTGGAAACCGCCTGCGCCGCCCTTTCCGGCATCACCGGCGAAATCGCCTCCGCCGATGTGCTCAACTCGATTTTCGACACCTTCTGCATAGGGAAATAATCCATGAAAGACGACAACATCATCGACGTGCAACATGTCACCTGCGGCCTGGTGCCGCTCATGCAGACCCACCTCGGCGGTACCGAGCCGGAGGTGGAAACCGTTTCCTTCAAGGTCCGCCAGGGCATCCAGACCGAGCTGTGGAACTCCTTCGGCACCGGCCGGGACTGGCGGCTGACCGCCATCGAGTCGGACCTCTTCTTCGACGTGGTTACCTTCGAGCGCGTGGAGCAGGACGAGCTGGACCCGCTGGGCCTGATGGACTTCTAGCCCCGCCCGCCCGGCGGTGAATCGGGGAAAGGCGGCCCGCAACGGTTGTTTTCCGTGCGGCGGATGATTACCTTGCGGAGGGTCCGCTATGAAACCTTCGGAGGGGTTAATGAGAAAAGGCGTTACCGACAATCCAAAAACCGTATCCGACATCCTGTCCGGGGCCGACGTGCTCTGGCTCGCGCTGGCCGACGAGAACGGCCCGCACTGCGTGCCCGTCAATTTCGCCGAGGAAAACGGCGTCATCTACCTCCACTCCGGCAAAAGGGGCCGCAAGGCCGCGTGCCTGGATTCCGGCAGCAAGGTGGCCTTTTCCACGGCCGTTGATATAGAGAGGAGAAAGGGCGGCGACAACGCCTGCGACCAGGGCTACCGATTCAGGTCTGTCATGGGCAGCGGCACGCCGCGCGCGCTCTCCGGCAAAGAAAAAATGCACGGCTTGGACCTGATCGCGTTCAAGCACCTGGGCAAACGGCTTCCCTACGCGGAAAAGGTTGTGCCCAAAACGGCCGTCTACGCCATCGACATCGAAGAGGCGACGGCCCGAATCAAGGAGTAATCAATGGTTATCTGCTATTTCGGCGATTCCCTCACTCTCGGCTGCGGCGACCCGTCGGGCCTGGGCTGGCCCGGCCGGATATCCGGCAAGCTGGCCACCCACGGCGCCGCCCTGACCAGCTACAACCTCGGCGTTCGCCAGAACACCACCGTCAAGCTCTGCGACCGCTGGCAGCACGAGGCCGAGCCGCGCCTGCTGCAAGGCCAGGAAACCAAGCTGGTCTTCAACTTCGGCGTGGCGGACGTCATGAACGCCGTGCCCGCCGACGACACCCTGGCCTCGGCCGAGACCATCCTGACCCAGGCCAAGACCCTGGGCGAAGTCCTGCTGATCGGCCCCACGCCCGTGGGCAACGAAGCCAAGACCGGGACCATCGCCGACCTGTCCGCCCGGCTCGAAGAGCTGTGCGAGACCCTGGACGTGCCCTTCGTGCCGGTCATGGAGCCCATGCTGGAATCCGACCTGTACAAGCAGGCCCTCGCGGACGGCGATTCCGTCCACCCCACGGTCATGGGCTACGCGGCCCTGGCCGAACATATCCTGCAATCCCAACCCGCCCGAAAATTCTTCGGACTCAAGTAGCGACACGCCATGACTGCACTGAAATCCTTTGCCAGCGACAACAACTCCGGGGCGCATCCCGCCATCATGGAGGCCGTTGTCCGCGCCAACCAGGGCGACCTCAAGTCCTATGGGGACGACGAAATATCCATCAACACCGACGAGGTGCTCAAGGAGTACTTCGGCTCCCGCGCCCGCATCCACTACGTGACCACGGGCACGGCCGCCAACGTGCTCGGCATCCGTGCCGTGACCCACACCTACAACTCGGTGCTGTGCGCGGCGCAGGCCCACATCAATAACGACGAGTGCGGCGCGCCCGAGGCGTTCGGCGGCATCAAGCTGGTCCCGATCCCGTCCCCGGACGGCAAGCTGACCCCCGGCATGATCGCCCCCTACCTCGGCCACGTGGGCTTTGTCCACGCCTCCCAGCCGCGCGTCGTCTCCATCACCCAGCCCACGGAGGTGGGCAAGCTCTACACCCTGAAGGAGATCGAGGACATCGTGGAGTTCGCCCACGACCGCGACCTGCTGGTACACATGGACGGCGCGCGCATCGCCAACGCCTGTGCCGCGCTGGACTGCTCCTTCTTCGACATGACCACGGCGCTGGACATCGACTTTCTCTCGTTCGGCGGCACCAAGAACGGCTGCCTCATGAGCGAGGCGGTCATCTTCCTCAACCCGGAGATCGGCCAGGGCTTCCCCTATCTCCGCAAGCAGGCCATGCAGTTGGTGTCCAAGATGCGCTTCGTGTCCGCCCAGTTGGATGCGTACCTCACGGACGACCTGTGGCTGAAAAACGCGCGCCAGGCCAACGCCATGGCCCGGCGGCTGGCCGAGAAGGCCGGGGCCGTCGAGGGCGTGGAGATCAAGGGCACCGTGGACTGCAACGCCCTGTTCGCCCATCTGCCCACCGAGGCCACGGACATCCTGCTCAAGAAATACTATTTCTACGTCTGGGACGAGCACGACAACACCGTGCGCTGGATGACCTCCTGGGCCACCACCGAAGAGATGGTGGACGAATTCGTGGAGGACATCAAAAAGGCGATGGAGGCCGTGGCATGAAGCGGATCTGCGTGTATCTCGGCTCCAATCCCGGCAACCGGCCCGAATACGCCGAAATCACCCGGCGGCTCGGCCGGGAGCTGGCCGCGCGCGGCCTGGGCCTGGTCTACGGCGGCTCCTCGGTCGGCCTCATGGGCAGGCTGGCCGACACCTGCCTCGACGCGGGCGGCGAAGTCATCGGCGTCATCCCGAAACTCCTGAAGGAAAAGGAAATCGCCCACACCGGCCTGACCGAAAGCCACGTGGTCAATTCCATGCACGAACGCAAGCGACTCATGGCCGAGCTTGCGGACGCGTTCATCGCCCTGCCCGGCGGGCTGGGCACCCTGGACGAGTTCTTCGAGGCCCTGACCTGGAACCAGCTCGGCTACCACACCAAGCCGTGCGGCCTGCTGGACGTTTCCGGGTACTACGCCTGCCTGACCGACCACATGGACCGCATGGTGGGCGAAGGGTTCCTGCTCCCCGCCCACCGCAGCATGGTCATGACCAGCCCGGACCCGGCCGACCTGCTCGACAAGTTCGAGCAATACGACCCGCCCCGCCTGGACAAATGGATCGAGTTGAAAAAGGGGCACTGATCACGAGGCGTTGCCCATGGATGAGGACGAAACCGCCGGAAACAAGAATGCCCCCCGTAGGCCTTGGCCTACGGGGGGCATTCATTGGGGCACATTCATTTCTGTCCGGCCATGGCCGCTCCCTATAGCGTTTTTGAAAGCCCGATGGCCTCCTGCGGACAGACCTGGATGCAACTGCCGCATTCATCGCAGCGCTCGCCCAGTATCCGGTACGCATCGCCCGGCTCAACGGCCTTGAAGGTGCAGACCTCGAAACACTCCCCGCAGGCGATGCATTTTTCGGGGTCGATGTGCATGCCCGCCCCGTGGACGGTATCGCCGCCAAAGGCGAAGCGCGTCCGCAACAGCTTGTGATCGCGATTCTCCATCTCGAAGTCGTAATCGAAGATTTCGCCCTTGCCCCTAAAGACGCAGAACAGCTTCATGGAGGGGTAGCGCGCCGCGTCTTCCAGGGCATACCTGTGCGGCTCGCTTCCGGCCTCGGCCCGCGCCCTGACTTCCTCTTCGGGGACCTCCCGCACCTCGCCGGTGAGGCGCAGAAAAAAGCCGGGCCTGAAGTACGGTTGGCCCGCCTTGTTTTTTCCCTCCTTCCGCCCGGAGGGGTAAATCCCGCAAAGGGCCACGTGGGGGTTGGCCTTCATCTGGCGATAAAACGGCTTCACGTCCATGGTCAGGAAATAGATCCCCTCCTCGTCGCCGCCGCATACGCTGACGATCCGGCTGTGCATGGTGTCCCCGTCAAGGGTCGTGAAAGTGAGGCAGCCGATCTTTTCGATGGCCGCGTGGATATCCCGTAACATCATGGTTTGCATCTCCTATCTGGAAAGTTGCTGGTACTTTTGCCGCACGGACTCCCTGAACGCCAACGGCGAGGAGCCGGTTTCCCGCTTGAAGAAACGGCCAAAGTACGAAGGATCTTCGAATCTGAGCTGGAAGCAGATCTCGGACACATTCATGTCGGAATGGGCGAGCAGCCGTTTTGCCGCCATCACCTGTTCATTCCGCACGATCCGGCCGGGGGTGAGGCCCGTGCCTTCCTTGATGATCTCATTGAGTCTGCTGACGCTGACATTGAGTTTTTCCGCGTATTCCCGGATGCTGGTCTGGACCGCATACCGGCGCGCGACCAGCCGCTTGAATTCGCGGACCAGCCGGTGCTCCTTCCCGATCTTCACCCTGGCCATTTCGTCCGCGACGATGCGCTGCAACTGGATGATGAAAATATGGAAGGACGCTCTGAGCACGGACAGATAGCCTTCGAGCCGCCCGGCGTATTCCGTCCGCATCGCCCGCAACCGATCTTCCACGGCATGCCCATGATTTTTTGAAAGACGCAGCGCGGGCGAGTGAATCGCCGTATGGAAAAACTCCAACTCCGGCAGGCCGTCACCCAGTCCGCCCACGGAGATGAGAAAGTCTTCGCTGAACGCCAGGCTGAAGCCGTCCAGCGGCTCATCGACCTGCCATAAATGCAGTTGGCGGGGGGAAACGAAGAACAGCGTTCCCGGCTCGACGTCGTAATACTCGAAATCGATGACGTGCCTCCCGGCCCCGGCGCACACGTAATGGACCACATAATAATCGTGCCAGTGCGCGGTGTTCAAATCGCTGATGGGGCAGCCGGAGCCGACGGTGAAGGGCCATATCTCGAAATCGGATCGGCTTTCGATGTGCTCGGCGGCCTTGTGCATGGGCGTCGTGTTCTTCATGTCCACCACGATACCACGGACCCTGCCGGGCGAACCAGCCATTATTGGCGGGCGGCCGTGGGCGTTTTGCCATTCCGGTCCCATGCGTCCTCCTTTTTCCCGGCCGGGGAGTCCTGCCCGAAGGCCGGACAGGACTCCCGTTCCGCTAGAATTTGCCATTGCCGTTCTTCCACGCCTCGCGGGGAAGGATTTCCTCGACGGCGTCCCAGTGCTCGACGATCCTGCCGTTCTCGACCCGGAAAAGGTCGTAGAATGCGGAATGGCTGCCCAGGAACTCGCCTTCGGACACGCTCAACACGAAGTTGCCCTCGCCGAGAATCATGTGGTTGGCGGTGTAGCGCATCGGGGTACCGGCGTCGGCCATGGCCTTGAGGGCCGCTCCCAGCGCTTCAAGGCCGTCGCCCATGGCGGGATTGTGCTGGATGTAGTGCGCCGGGGCGATGTAGTCGGTGATCCGGCCCGGATTGCGCCCCATGAGCACATCCTCCACAAACCCCTTGACCAGGGCCTTGTTCTCCACGGTCCTGTCCAGGTCGGCCACGGCGGCCGGGCCGTCGAACTGCGTCCTGCCGGACGAATTTTTCGGGGCGATGGCCTGCAGGTTGTCCCAGTGCTCGACAATCAGGCCCTTCTCGAACCGGAAGATGTCAAACCCGACCTTGGGACCGAAAAAATCATACTCGGTCTGGAGGAACACGTAGCCGCCGTCCTGGAACGCGCGGACCACGCGGGCCTTTGCGCCGCCTTCGGGCAACTGGGACAGGGCCTCGCCGAAACCGGCCAGGCCGTCGCCGATCATCAGGTTGTGCTGTATGTACTTTTTCGGGTTGATGCATGCCGCAGGCCCCGGATCGCCGGACTCGATGCTTTGGATCAGCGCCACGGCCCTCTCCTTGTTGGAGGGCGCAGTGTCGTTGGCGTGCAGGGGCGACGCGCAGGCCGCGATCAGAAAAACAAGCGACAGCAATACGATGCGTTGTTTCATCAAAAATCTCCTGAATGGTTGAAGTGGGTGTGCATGTGCGGATAAATACCCGGACACCCGCCGGGCCAGAAGGGATTGGACAACGGTTGTATGGCACTTTTTCCCGATCGCGGATTTCCTGCATGGATTTCGCGCATGCGGCGGCCGCAGGGACCAAGCCATCCCGGATTCGGCCATGTACGGCGTCCACCATATCCCAATGAAACAAAACAGCCCCGGATAAAATCCGGGGCTGTGCCGCGCCATTGTAAAATTCGCCCCGCCGTAAGCGGGACCCGTATTTTGATTATTGGCAGACGGCCTTCTCGCTCAGGGCTTCCAGCCAGGGACCGGGGCCGTATCCCACCAGGACCCTTTTCCCGGCCACCAGCACCGGGGTGCCGGGCAATTCGACCGCCGAAGACAACATGACGCTCTCGGCCACGTGCGGGCCGTGCTCCTTTTCCAGGCGCACGGCCAGTTCCGGCAGCTCGGTGCCCGCCGCCAATTCCGGGAAGCGCTCCACGAACTGGGCGAGCACGATCATGCGCGCCTCCACCAGATCATAGGTCTTGGGCTGCTTCAGGTCCGTATAGGCCCAGTCGAGGTAGGTTCGGATGTCCTTGTTGCCCGCCAGGTCCTCCAGGATCCAGGCGGCCATGTCCGAGCCGATGAAGCTCCTGCGCGGAAAAAAGGAGAGGCGCAGCCTGCCGTATTTCTCCGGGTATTCGGAAAGCAGCTTGTGGGCCAGGCGGCAGTGCCGGCACAGGGGATCGGTGACGACCACCACGTCCATGTCGCCGGTGCCGCGCAGCTCGACCACGGCCTGGTCGAACAGGGCGCGGAAGTCCGGACCGCAGCCCATGCCGTCGTGTTCAAAACCGTTCGCGGCCTTCTCCTTGTGGCCTTCGGCGGACGCATCCTGCTCTGCGAACTTCGCGCCGCTGGAGGCGTCCTGGCAGCCGAAAAGAGAAAAAACCAAGAAAACCGAAAGTATAAGCGTGATCTGATATTTTCGCATGGGCAGAACATAAGCCCATATCCGTTGATTGCCAAGTTCCGGCATGGGCAGTCGGCGAATATCCGCGCGATCAGGCGGCCGCAGAGCCTTCCCGGCCGGAGCGCAGGGGCAGGACGCGATTGGCGGCCAGGAAGGACTGCACCCCGTCCCTGCCCATGAACCGGGACAGGACCTTGGGATCGGACTGCATCAGGTCCACCAGGATCAGCCCGTCCAGGCAGTCGCCGAAATCCGGGTCCACGTTGAAGCCGATGATCTTGCCGCCCAACTTGAGATACTGCTTGAGCAGGACCGGGATGGACCGGCCGTCCTCCACATCGCGCACGAGATCGGCCACGTCGGCCGGGTCGTCGAACACGCTGTCGGGCAGGGTGAAATCCACCTTCCGCAGCTTGCTGGCCTTGGGCGGCCGCTTGGGCAGGGCCATGTGCGCCAGCTCCGGCAGGGAACAGTGCCGCTCCATGAAGCCCATGATGATCTCGCGGGACACGCCGGAGTACTCGCTCGATATGGACACGCAGCCGAACAGCCGGGTGTATTTCGGGTTGCGCACCACGAACGAGGCCACGCCCTTCCACAAAAGCAGGAGCGGCTGGTAGCTTCTCTGGTACTTGGGCACGATGAAGGAACGCCCCATTTCCAGGGCCGGTCCCAGGTCGCGCAAAAAATCCTCGCGGTAGTCGAACAGGGTGGAGGTGTACAGCCCACGCGCGCCCCGGTTTCGCAATATCTCGTCGGTCAGGCCGAACCGATACGCCCCGGCCACCTCGCGCTCGGCGTGGTTCCAGAGCACCAGATGGCGGTAGGTGTCGTCGAACTCGTCGATGTCCATGGGCTTGCCCGTGCCCTCGCCCACCTGGCGGAAGGTCTCTTCGCGCCGAATGCCGATCTCGCGCAGGATGCGGGGAATGCGGAAGGCGTCGGCGTGGAACACGGTGAAGTCTCCCGACCGGATCAGAATGTTCTCGTCCGGCAGGGTGGCCACCTCGCTGGCCAGGATATGGCGGCCCCGCGAATTGGCGATGGGAGCGAGCTTCCGCGACTGTTCGCGCCCCTTGAACCGGAACCGGGGCTTGCGTTCCCCGCGCAGCAGGTAGGTGCGGAACCGGAGGTAGTCCACCAGGTCCCTGTCGGTATCGAACTCGGCCATCTTTTCGGCCGAGACCACCGATCCCAGGCCCATGCGGATGACCTCCCCGGACGCGTGCCGCAGGTTCTCGTGCGGCAGAAGCACGGTACGCAGCCGGGGGTGGATGAGGCCCAGCGTCTGAAACAGGCCGGAGTTGCGGCCATCAAAAAAGACCGGCAGCGCGTCGGCCCCGGTCTTGCGGATGATGCGGCCGATCATGGGATTCCAGCTCGGGTCGGCCACCATGCCCTTTCGGACCTTGAGGCTGGACACCTCCCCGGCCGGAAAGACCACCAGCATGCCGCCCCCCTTGAGCCAGCGCATGGACGCCTTGAGGCCCGCGATGTTCTTCTTGGCCGACGCCTCTTTGCCGAAGGGGTCCACCTCGATGAGCAGGTCGTCCATCTCCGGGATCATGCCGAGCATGAAATTGGCCATGATCTTGATGTCGCTGCGGACCTCGCGCAAGGCCCGGACCAGGAGCAGCCCCTCCAGCACGCCGAAGGGATGGTTGCACACGGCCACCAGCGGCCCGGCGGCCGGGACCCGCGACACGGGCCGGCCGTCCAAGGAAAACTTCACTCCGAGCACGTCCATGGCCCGGTCAACGAACGGCTTATCGATCCCGCCCGCGTGCAGCGCGGCATACAGGGAGTTGAGCGTTTCCAGGCGAAGCACCTTGGAAAGCGGCTTCCTGACCATGGAAAAAAGGGTTTGGCGAAAAGGATCGGAAAACGGGGAATCGAGACTGAAAAGCGGACCGGCTGTTCCTTCGGCCATGGGAGGCCCTCCTGTGTTGGTTTGACGGAGGGTATGTCAGAAACCGGCCGCTTTCGCGCCGCTTCCATGACAAATCAACACTGTTTGGTGACGCGTTTTGGGCGAATCCGTGACGGCCCGGCCGGTCGGCCGGTTCACTGCACCGCGCCCTCCCGCCTGACCGACCAGAGTTTGCGGGGGATGGGCAGGCACAGGCTGGCTTCCGGCAAATCTGCGCACATGACCAGGCCGCCGGAATGCTCCTCCCAAAAAAGCTGATCCACGAACAGAGCCACGGCCTGGGACCGCGTCAGGCTCCCGATGTCCGCGCCGGGCATGTACCGGCGTAGCGCCGCCCTGGCCCCGCGCTGGACCAGGCGCACGCCCTCGCTGGTCAGGACCACGTCCTCGCAGTCGATGGGATGCAGCCTCGGCTCGATGCCGAAGCTTCCCAGAAAGCTCGCCCGATAGGCGGTTTGATGCACTCCGGCCATTGCGGCCCCCCTTTTCCCGCGACTTTTGCAATTCCCGGTCCGCCCGGCCCCGTTTTTTTCGTTTCCGGCTCGCTTTTTTCCCCCTGCCGCGTGACATGCCGTGAAATTCCCGCTATATGGACTCCAAACACCCTATTCAGCGCCTGAAGGAGAGACGCATGGCCTCGAACCGGAATTCGGCAGGAACATCCACGGAATATGTCATAGACATCCGGGAAATTGACGAACAACACGAACGTATTTTCGACATCCTGGACAGGATCGAAACAGTGGCGGAAGACCTCTACCGCCCGCTGGACGACGACGAAGTGGACGATGCCCTGGACATCATGGGCGAGCTGCGCGAATGCGCCAGGGAGCACTTCGGCACCGAGGAAGGATACATGGAGGAAGCGGACTACCCCGCCCTCGACGACCACAGGGCGGCCCACGAGAAGTTCATCGACGACCTCATCCGCATGGAAGGCGAGCTGCTCAACGGCTCGTCCGTGCCGCCGGTGAAGATCCACGCCTTCCTGGCCGAATCCTGCCGGGAGCATATCCTGTCCATGGACAGCCCATTCGGCGATTTTTACAACAAGATCAAGAAGTAGCGGCAGGCGGCCTCCGCCGTTGCCCGGCCGTTCCGCTCCCGACGGCGCGGGCCTGATTTTTTTTGCCGCACGCGCTTGACAGACCGAACCCGGTGTTTATCTTTCACCCAGTCCACCGGAGGGCCGGTGACAATCAAAAAAAAATCAATCCCTTTGGAGGTATAAGAGGATGAAGCTGAAACCGTTGAACGACCGCGTTCTGGTCAAGCGTTTGGAAATGGAAGAGAAAACCGCGGGTGGCATCTACATCCCGGATTCCGCCAAGGAAAAGCCCATGAAGGGCGAAATCGTGGCCGCCGGTCCCGGCAAGCTCGACGACGCGGGCAAGCGCGTCAAGATGACCGTCAAGAAAGGCGACCTGGTCCTGTTCGCCAAGTATGCCGGTTCCGAAATCACCATCGACGGCGAAGAGCACCTGGTCATGCGCGAGGACGACATCCTCGCCATCGTCGACTAGACGCCCCGACAAAACCAATCACATTTCTATACTATAAGGAGACACTGCAATGGCAAAAGAAATCCTTTTCGACGCCAAGGCCCGCGAGAAACTGAAAGCGGGTGTCGACAAGCTGGCCAACGCCGTCAAGGTGACCCTCGGCCCCAAGGGCCGCAACGTGGTCATCGAGAAGTCCTTCGGCTCCCCGGTCATTACCAAGGACGGCGTGTCCGTGGCCAAGGAAATCGAGCTGGAAGACAAGTTCGAGAACATGGGCGCCCAGATGGTGAAGGAAGTCGCCTCCAAGACCTCCGATGTTGCCGGTGACGGCACCACCACCGCCACCATCCTGGCCCAGGCCATCTTCACCGAAGGCGTGAAGCTGGTGGCCGCCGGCCGTTCCCCCATGGCCATCAAGCGCGGCATCGACAAGGCCGTCGAAGCCATCGTGGCCGACCTGGAAAAGGTCGCCAAGCCCACCCGGGACCAGAAGGAAATCGCCCAGGTCGGCACCATCTCCGCCAACAACGACGCCACCATCGGCAACATCATCGCCGAGGCCATGAACAAGGTCGGCAAGGAAGGCGTCATCACCGTTGAAGAGGCCAAGGGCCTGGACACCACCCTCGACGTCGTCGAAGGCATGCAGTTCGACCGCGGCTACCTCTCTCCCTACTTCGTGACCAACACCGAGCGCATGACCTGCGAGATGGAAGAGCCGCTGATCCTCATCAACGAGAAGAAAATCTCCAACATGAAAGAGCTGCTGCCCGTGCTCGAGCAGTGCGCCAAGATGTCCAAGCCGCTGTTGATCGTGGCCGAGGACATCGAGGGCGAAGCCCTGGCCACCCTGGTGGTCAACAAGCTGCGCGGCACCCTGAACGTGGTCGCCGTCAAGGCTCCGGGCTTCGGCGAGCGCCGCAAGGCCATGCTCAAGGACATCGCCACCCTGACCGGCGGCACCGTTGTTTCCGAGGACCTCGGCATCAAGATCGAGGGCCTGACCGTGGGTGACCTCGGCAGCGCCAAGCGCGTGGTCATCGACAAGGAAAACACCGTCATCGTCGACGGCGCAGGCAAGCCCGAAGAGATCAAGGCCCGCATCCAGCAGATCCGCGCCGAGATCGCGGACGCCACTTCCGACTACGACCGCGAGAAGCTCCAGGAGCGTCTGGCCAAGATCGTGGGCGGCGTGGCCGTCATCAACGTCGGCGCCGCCACCGAGACCGAGATGAAGGAAAAGAAGGCCCGCGTGGAGGACGCGCTCAACGCCACCCGCGCGGCCGTGGAAGAAGGCATCGTGCCCGGCGGCGGCGTGGTCCTGGCCCGCTCCGGCAAGGTCGTGGCCAAGGTCAAGCCCGCCGACGACGACGAGCAGGCCGGTCTGAACATCATCGCCCGTGCCGTTGAAGAGCCCCTGCGCATGATCGCCGGAAACGCCGGTCTGGAAGGCTCCATCGTGGTCGAGAAGATCAAGGAAGGCAAGGGCGGCTTCGGCTACAACGCCGCGACCGACCAGTACGAAGACCTGATCAAGGCCGGCGTCATCGACCCGAAGAAGGTCACCCGCACGGCCCTGCAGAACGCCGCTTCCGTGGCCGGTCTGCTGCTGACCACCGAGTGCGCCATCGCCGACAAGCCCGAACCCGCTTCCGCAGCTCCGGCCATGCCCGGCGGCATGGGCGGAATGGGCGGCATGGGCGGCATGGGCGGCATGTACTAGCCCCCAGGCATACCAGCCGGACAATCATTCGGCCCCGGTCCCCAGCGGACCGGGGCCGTTTTTGTTATGCCAGGCACGCCGCCTTTACTCTTTCCAGTCTTTGAGCGCCTTGGCGCTCCCCGGTGACAAAAATGCGTCGATCAGGATGCGACACTTAACTCCCCGAAACAGAATAAAATTCTTTTTTAGGAATAATTGTCAAAAACAACAAAAAACCGCCTGAAAGGGCTGTTCGAAATCGCCTTTCAAAACGTGCCTGTGGAAAACCCGAAACCCTCTCCCGAAACGTGTTGACAGAACGTATTTATGCGTAATTATTGGGGTGACAAGACAGCGTAAATCCCGATGACGGACGCTCCGGCACAGCCGGATCCGACCGGCGAACAGCATGGATAACCCTCGATTCCGGGCGTGGAATCAAACCAAAGGATCGAATATCAGGATGAGAAGACATCTGGGCATCATACTCTTCGCACTGGCGCTGGCCGCCATCGCATCCCCCGCATTGGCGTCCCCCTCCGCCCTCGGCGTGGCCGGGAACTACAACGGGTTCATCTTCAACAACTTCAAAGCTACCGCCGACACCGAGGGACGGCTGGCCGTGGGCGGCAACATGCACGTCAGCGGCTACAGCGTCGGCGATAAGCTCCCCGCCCGCACCACGGGCGATGTGCTTGTGGTCGGCAACAACCTCTCCTTCCGCGGCGGGCGCGTCTACCACGGCGACGTACGGGTCGGCGGCAAGGTCACCGGCCACCCCGGATACAAGTTCTACGACGGCTCGCTGTATGAACGCAGCGCCATGGCCATCGACTTCGCGGCCGAAAAACAATCACTGACCAACCTCTCCGCCTCGCTGGCGGGCCTGGCCGCCACCGGCACGACCGCCAATTACTGGGGCGGCATGCAGCTCTTCGGCGACGCGGGCAGCGACCTCCAGGTCTTCAACGTCAGCGGCGCGGACCTGCTCTCCGGCTGGGGGCTGGGCATCATGGGCAACGTCGATCCGAGCGACACCATCGTCATCAACGTGTCCGGCCAGATGGCCGGTTTCACCGGATTCAACATGGAAAGCCTGCGGCAATACAGCAGCAACATCCTTTTCAATTTTCACGAGGCCACCTCGCTGGCCCTTTCCGGCGTGGCGGTCTGGGGTTCCATCCTGGCGCCCAATGCGAACATCAACCATTCCTCAGGCGTCCTCAACGGCACGCTCATCGCCAACTCCTTCCACGGCTCCATGCAACTGAACAACGTGCCGTTCGAGGGCAATCTGCCCACCCCGATCCCCGGCACCGTCTTCCTCCTGGGCACCGGCCTCGCCGGTCTCCTGGGATGGCGAAAAAGACGCTAGCTGTGGAGTGTCATGAGGTTGTTCACTCCTACCCCGGATCTGCTCATGG
>JACCQI010000034.1 GCA_015709315.1 Desulfovibrionaceae bacterium | reverse complement strand
ATGAACAGACAGTAAACAACTGTCTAGACTATTTCAAGAGTTAAATGCTCTAAAAAGTGTTACCTATGTTCCCGGGCAGAAGTGTTACCCATGTTGCCGGTTGCACAGAACCCTTCACGAAGGGTTTTTCCTTCCCCTTCCCCCGGCCGCCGGAGGCATCCCCCCTACAGCGACAGCCCCAGGGGGGCGAGGTAGAATTCGCCTTGGAAGGTGAGTTCGGCTGCGCCTTGGAGGTAGACGTCGCCGCCTTCGAGGAACACGGTCAGGACCTCGCCGCCGCTGGTGGTCAGGTTGGCGAAGTCGTTGGTCAGGCCGAGCCGGTAGGCCAGAAGCTGGGTGGCGGCGGCCCCGGTGCCGCAGGCGTAGGTTTCGGCTTCCACGCCGCGCTCGTAGGTGCGCAGCAGGATGGAGTTTTTGTCCGTCACCTGGGCGAAATTGACGTTGGTCCCGGCGGGCGCGAAACGCTCGTGGTAGCGGATTTTGGGGCCGAGATCCATGATGTCCACACCCTGGACGTCGTCCACGAAGACCACGGCGTGGGGCACGCCGGTATCCGC
Source organism: Desulfovibrionaceae bacterium (assembly GCA_015709315.1). Classification (GTDB taxonomy): domain Bacteria; phylum Desulfobacterota; class Desulfovibrionia; order Desulfovibrionales; family Desulfovibrionaceae; genus Pseudodesulfovibrio. The sequence continues at coordinate 28,878 of JACCQI010000034.1, read as the reverse complement.
GAAGTGTACGGTAAGCGGCTGACCGTCCACATCGATGTTGATGCCGGTTTCCGTGTTCAGGGGCGGGGTGAGCTGAACCTTGACGCGCCCCCGGTCCGGGCCGTCGAGGAGCACCTGGGCCTTGATGGGTCCGGCGTCGGTGCCGAACACGTGGCTGGCCGGGGCCATGCCGATGGCGTGGGCGAGCTTGCCCGCGCAGCGCGATGCATTGCCGCACATCTCGGCGCGGGAGCCGTCGGAGTTGTAGAAATGCCAGCGGTAGTCGAGGGACCGGTCGTCGGACTCCTCCAGGAAGAAAAGGCCGTCCGCATACACGCCGAAGGCGCGGGCGCAGATGGCCCTGGCCCAGTCCGCCATGACGGATTCCGGGACCTTGAGCTCGCGGTTGTCGATGACCACGAAATCGTTGCCGCATCCCTGCATCTTGTAGAAGGGAATCGAGTCGGTGAATATTTTCATGCGCTTGTCTCCATGCGCTTTTTCCCTAAGCGGGGAAAAGAGATATGGTCCAATTCTTTTTGCGTATGGATGGGGCCGCGCCGGACGCCGGGCCTTCCCGCCCTTTCGCTTGATTGTGGAAGGATGTGTCCTGGCTGCCGCAAAGTCAAGCCGGACGCCTTGCAATTCGGCCGGGGGGGCGGTATCGCTGGCCCAGACCTCAAGGAGACCGCTATGTCCAAACCCTGCGTGGGCTGCGGGTGGTGCTGCATCCAGGACCCCTGCATGGAATCCCACCGCCGCTACGGCTACATGCGCCGCTGTCCCGACCTGTTCTGGGACGAGGAGGCCGGGCGGTACATGTGCGGCCTGATGCTCGACCCGGAGACCGCTGAGCAGGTCAAGCGCTCCCAGCACGCGGGCCAGGGCTGCTACGCCCCGCTCAACTCCTGGCGGGACGACGTGCGAAACCGCGACGACGACTGACCCGTCTTTTTCAATTTCCCCCTTGCCCGAATCCCTTTTTCGGGCGATACTCCCGGCAAACCGACAACCCTCTTGCCATGGAGGCCAGTATGCGCGCGACTTTTGCCGGAGTGGGCGAAGCATTTGACGAGACCCTTCCCAACACCTCGATCCTGGTCGAGACCGACACGGCCTCCCTGCTGCTGGACTGCGGCTTCACCGCGCCCGGCGCGCTTCGGCGGGCGGCCGGGGACGCCGTCTTGGATCTGGACATGATCTACATCTCCCACTACCACGGCGACCATTATTTCGGCCTCCCGGCCCTGCTGGTCCGCTTCATCGAGGAGGGCAGGAAGCGCCCCCTGAAGATCCTCGGCAAGACGGGCATCCGCGGGCGCGTGAACCGGCTCATGGACATGGCCTACCCCAACGCCCCGTCCAGGGCCGAATTCGAGACCTACTTCATCGAGTGCGGACCGGGCGAGGAAATCCGCCACGCCGGGGTCAACTTTGAATTCGCCCTGGGCGACCACCCCATGCCCTGCCTGGCGGTGCGCCTGACCGCCGACGGGAAGTCGCTCTACTACTCCGGGGACGGGCGGCCCACCGACGCCACCCGGTCGCTGGCCGCCGGGTGCGGCCTGGTCATCCACGAGGCGTTTGTCCTGGACGGCGAAACGCCCGGCCACGGGTCCGTGGACTCGGCCCTCGCCTTTGCCGCCGAGGCCGGGGCGCACGCCTGCGCCCTGGTCCACCTGAACCGCACGGTCCGCCGCAACCAGAAGGACGCGGTCCTGGCCCGCCTGGCCGAGACGCACGACCTGCACGCCTTCCTGCCCGAGCCGGGCGACACGTTCACCATCTGACCGCCCCTGCCGGGCACCCCCCGACATAATCATTCATTTTCCTTCGCTCCTGTGGCATACTCATGAAGTTGCAAAAAATAAAAATGATAACTAGTTAGCGTGTAGTTCGCGGAGACGTCATGGCGGGAAAATACGATCTGATAGTCTACGACTTCTTTGAAAAAGCCCACGGCGCAGTAGTCCTCATCAGCGAGGACCTGCTGTTCAAGCGGACGATCTCCTCCACCATATTCAAGATCCTCGGCGCCAAGCGGGACTGCTTTTTCGCCTACGAGGGGTTCCAGGCCGGACTGCGGCAGATACAGGCCCTGGAAAAAAAGTCCGTGGAGACCATCGTCTTCATCGAGCGCACCCTGAACGGCCGCCCCAGCACGGACACGATCCTCACCATCAAGCGCATGATGCCCGACCTCAAGATCATCGTCCTGGTGGGCGAGACCAAGCGGGAGAACATCGCCTACTTCTACGAGGTCGGGGTCAGCAACGTCATCGCCAAGCCCGCCTCCATGAACAACATCATCGAGAAGATGGCCTTCACGGTCAAACCGCAGGGCAAGCTCAGTGAATACATGTCCGTGGGCAAGAAGTTCCTGGCCGCCGGACGGTTCATGGAGGCCAAGCAGATCGCGGACAAGATCCTCAAGATCAAGCCGGAAAGCCCGGCCGGGCTGATGCTCAAGGGCGACGTGTTCATGGCCGAGAACGACAGGGACAAGGCCCTGGACTGCTTCCACCGGGCGCACAAAAGCTCGGAGCTCTACCTGGAGCCCATCAAGAAGCTGGTGGACGCCTATCAGGGCATCGACAGCGACACTTCCTTGAAATTTCTGAAAAAGCTCGATCGATTAAGCCCGCTCAACGCCGAACGCAAGACCCGGATCGGCAAGATGCACGTCCAGCGCCGCGAAATGGACCAGGCCGAGACCTACTTCGACCAGGCCATCGAGACCGCCACCAGGGAGGCCATGAGCCTCATCGGCTCCGTTGCCGAGGAAATCTCCGACGCCGTGGACCACTCGTCGCCGAAACTGGCCGAAAAATACCTGCACAAGGTGCTGGAGACCAAGAAGCATTCCCTGACCAAGGACGACATCACCCTGTTCAACCGGCTGGGCATCGCCCTGCGCGGCCAGGGCAAGTGGAAGGAAGCCATCGAGAACTACCAAAACGCCCTGGCCATCTCCCCGGACGACGAGGGGCTGCACTACAACATGGGCATGGCCTATTTCGACGGCGGCGACAAGCGCAAAGCGGCCAGATGCTTTGAAGACGCGCTGAAGCGCAATCCCGGCTTCTACAAGGGATCGGAGACGGTGGCCATGAACCTGGGCACCATCTTCAGCGAACTCAAGGAGTTCGACCTGGCCATACCCTGCTTCGAGAGCGTCCTGGAGCTGAACCCCGGCAACGCCACCGCCCGGACAAGGCTCGACGCCCTCAAGGGCACGGCGGGCTGAGCCGCCGGTTTGCCCCGACTCCCGATTTCGCGTACTCTCCTTAAGCGACACGTGCCGTTGCCCGATGGGATGTAAAACGGGAGTACCCCATGCCCCCAGAAAGCCCAGACAAGATCGTCCGCGACTTCATCGACCGCGACGGGGGAGTCATCGTCTACCTGTCCGACGACCTGGTGTTCACGCGCGCCCTGCGGAACATCGTTTCCCGTGTCATCGGGCTGCGCCGCGAAACCCTCCTGCCCTTCTCCTCCATGGAACAGGCCATGCGGAAATGCCTGGAGTTGCGGGACGCGGACATCCCGTGCGCGGTCTTCATCGAACGGATGCTTGAAGACCGTCCGTCCACGGACTTCATCATCCGGCTGCAACGGGAATTCCCGGCGGCCAAGATGATCGTCCTGACCTGGGAGGCCACCCAGGAGACCGTGGCCTATTTCTTCGAGCTGGGCGTCGTCCGGGTGCTGGTCAAACCCGCCTCGGCCAACAAGGTCATCGAGGAACTGGCCGCCGCCATCTCCCCGCCCATGGAGCTCCGGCAGCAGCTCGAGCGGTGCGCCCGGCTGCTGGACAGCCGCGAATACGACGAGGCCCTGGAAGCGTCCGACCGCATACTCATGATCCGGCCGGACAGCGCCAGGGGATTGGTGCTGCGCGGCGACGCGCTCATGGGCGTGGGCCGCACGGACAAGGCCATCCAGTGCTACATGGCCGCCCACGAGTCCAAGCCCATCTTCATGGCCCCGCTCATCCGGCTGGCCGAAGCTTTCCGCGACATGGAGGACGAGCGCGCCCTGGCCTACCTCAAGGAACTGGACGAAATCAGCCCGCTCAACCCGGAGCGCAAGGTGGACATCGCCCGCGAGCACCTGCGCCAGGGCGAGCACGACAAGGCCGAGGAATACCTGGACCGGGGCATCTCCGTGGCCGAGCGCGAGGCCACCTCCATCGTGGGCGACCTGACCCAGCGCATCGTGGACGCGGTGTCGGCCATCGCCCCGAACCTGGCCGTGAAGTATTTGAACCGCGTCATCGACACCAAGCGGGTGCTCGGCCGGGACGACCTGGTCCACTTCAACCGGCTGGGCATCATCCTGCGCGGCGAAGGCCGTTGGGAAGAAGCCGTGGAAGTCTACAAGAAGGCCCTGTCCATCGCGCCCGAAGACCCGGTCATCCACTACAACATGGGCCTGGCCCAATGGGAAGGCAACCGGCGTATGCGCGCCCTGGACAGCTTCGAGGACGCGCTCGGGATCGACCCCGGATTCTACGCGGGCAGCGTGGGCGCGGCGCTCAACATCGGCTCCCTCTACCTGGACCTGCGGCAGCCCGACGAGGCCGTACCCTTCTTCGAGCACGTCCTGGAACTGGACCCGGACAACTCCCTGGCGCGCCGGAAACTGGACAAGGCCCGGGACGCGAACCGGAGTGTTTCCGAACCCTCCCCGGAAGAGACGTTCGCCATGGACCTGGCCGAAGACCGGGAGATCTTCGACATCGACTCCCTGCCCGAACCGCCCGTCAAGAAGAAAAGAAAGAAGCGCAAGCCGTTCACCAACCTGGAACTGTGACCGCTCCCCCCTTTCCCTCCCCTTGAGGCCGGCGGCCGTCCGGCCCGCCCCGCACCGCCGTTCCGCCGTTCCGCCGGGGTCCCCCCGTCATCAATACTTGGATTGCGCGCGCTTTCGTGCTAGTGGCTCCCGCACGAACGTTGTTCAAGGAGACAGGAACGAATGAGAGCGAAAACACATCTGGAAACCGCGCTGAAAAAGGCGCTTGAGGGCTTCGGCTGGGCCTGGCCGGACAAGGCGGTCATCGAGCCGCCCAAGGACAAGCGGTTCGGCGACATGTCCGCCAATGCGGCCATGATGCTGGCCAAGGAGGCCAAAAAGGCCCCGCGCACCATTGCCGAGGACATCAAGGAAGCGCTTTCGAGCGACCCGCTCATTGAGAAGATCGACATCGCCGGTCCCGGATTCCTGAATTTCACCCTGGCCCCGTCCTTCTGGCAGGAGACCGTGCCGGTCATCCTCGAAGCGGGCGAAGGCTACGGCACCTCCGACATGGGGCACGGCACCAGAGTCCAGGTGGAATACGTTTCCGCCAACCCCACCGGGCCGCTGCACATCGGCCACGGCCGGGGCGCGGCGCTGGGCGACTCGCTCACGCGCATCCTGAAGAAGGCCGGGTACGACGTGGAGGCCGAGTACTACATCAACGACGCGGGCCGCCAGATGCTCATCCTGGGCGGCTCCATCCTGTACCGCGCCCGGCAGGAACAGGGCCGTGACGTGCCCGAGCCGGAAGACTACTACAAGGGCGGCTACATCCAGGACATCGCCCGCGAGGTGCTTTCACTCCACCCCGACCTGCTGGACATGGACGAGGCCGAGGCCCTGGAAATCTGCAAGGACTACGGCAAGGACGACATCCTGGACGGCATCAAGGAAGACCTGGCCGCCTTCGGCGTGCATCACGACGTCTGGTTCTCGGAGAAATCCCTGGTGGCGGACGGCAAGGTGGACGAGACCTTCGCCGACCTGACCGCCTCGGGCATGGGCTACGCCGCGGACGGCGCGTTCTGGTTCAAGTCCACGGAGCTGGGCGACGACAAGGACCGGGTGCTGCGGAAGTCCAACGGCGACACCACTTATTTTGCATCCGACATCGCCTACCACGACAACAAGTTCAAGCGCGGCTTCGACCTGGTGGTGGACATCTGGGGCGCGGACCATCACGGCTATGTGCCGCGCATGATGGCCGCCTGCGAGGCGCTGGGCAGGCCCGGCGGCCTGGCCGTCATCCTGGTCAACCTGGTCAACCTGCTGCGCGACGGCCAGCCCATCGCCATGTCCACCCGCGCGGGCCAGTTCGAGACCCTCAAGGACGTGGTGGACGAGGTCGGCAGCGACGCCGCCCGGTTCATGTTCCTGTCCCGCAAGTCCGACTCCAAGCTCGACTTCGATTTGGAGCTGGTCAAGCAGAAGTCCATGGACAACCCGGTCTACTACGTGCAGTACGCCCACGCCCGCATCTGCTCCCTGAACAAGAAGGCCCGTGACGCGGGCCTTGCCGCGGCCGAGCCGACCCCGGCGTCCCTGGCCCTGCTCGACACCGAGTGGGACATGGAAATACTCCGGCTGCTCGACCAGTACCCGGATTTCGTGGAAGCCGCGGCGCGCACCCAGTCCCCGCACATGATCTCCATGTATTTGCAGGAGCTTGCCTCGACGCTGCACAGGTATTATACCAATTGTCACGTGCTCAGCGCCGACAAGAACGTGGCCGAGGCCCGGCTCATGCTGCTGGGCTGCGTGGCCGGGGTCGTGAAGAACGGCCTGGGCCTGCTGGGCGTAAACGCACCCGAATCCATGTAGGTCTATGGCAGACAAAACCGAACCGAAATACAAGGTCAAGGTCCCCAAGCTCAACGCGACCAAGCGGACCTATTCCTTCACCCTGTCGCTGCCCGGAATGATCAGCGCCATGGGCGTCGGCGTGCTCGCCCTGACCTTTTTCTTCGTCATGGGCATCCTCATCGGGCGCGGCTACCGGCCCGAGGCGGACATCCCGCAGCTCGAACCGATCATGCCGAGCAACGAGCACGGCCAGGTCGCCGGGCAGGAGCCGCCCACGGTCCTCACCCCCGAGGAACTGGACTACCAGGACCGGCTCAAGGCCCCGGCCGAGTCCGTCATGGACGAACCCGCGCCCAAGCCCGCACCCAAGCCCAAGCCTGTGCCCAAACCCGAACCGAAACGGGCCGAGGCCAAGCCCGAAGCCAAACCCGCTGCGGCCGAAGCGCCTGTCCGGCCCGGCGAGCCGGTCTTCGACTACGTCTACCAGGTAGCCGCCTTCCGCAAGGTGGAAATGGCCGAAGCCCTGGGCAGGAAGCTCGAGGCCGCGGGCCTGACCACCCACATCACCTCCGGCGATTCCAAGGGGTCCACCTGGTATCGCGTCCAGGTGCTCCACACCGGCACACCGGCCTCCACCGAAGGCATGCGCGAAGTGCTGGCCAGGTTCGGCATACAAAAACCGCTCCTGAAAAAGAAAAGCCAAGTTCAATAAGAAAGGCGGGCCGAACAGCCCGCCTTTTCCTTTCCGCCCGGTCGGCGGCTAAAAGAAATCGTGGTGCTTGCGCACCGCCTTTTTGACCAGCCGGCGGCAGGTCATGCCTTTGGGGAAGGAGACGAAGTCCCCGGCCCCGAAGACGACCGGCTCGCAGATCCGGACCGGCCAGCCGAACACGCCCATGGCGTCCAGCTCGTCCCGGTCCTACACGGTCACGGTGATCCCGCTCATGGCGTCCTCCCTAGGTCAGCTCCGCGTGGCGTTGGCCGAAAATCCGCTTGGCAACGTAGATGAACGGGGTGTCCATGCAGGCCACGGCCACCTTGATGACGTAGGTGGAGAGCAGGATTTCCCAGAACACGTTCACCGGGAACAGCCCCCAGAAGGCGATGGCGCAGAAGATGGCCGAATCCAGAAGCTGGCTGACCATGGTGGACGCGTTGTTGCGAAGCCACAACCACTTGCCGCCGGTGCGCTCCCGAATGGCGTGGAAGGCCCACACGTCGTGCAGTTGCGAAATCAGGTAGGCCGCCATGGACGCCAGGGCCACACGCGGCAGGAAGCCGAACAGGGCCGCCAGGTGCGGCTGGGCGATGTCGTCGGCCGCGGGCTGGAAGAACAGGGCGATCTGCATGTACCCGACCATCATGACCAGGGCCACGAAGCCGAGCAGCACGCCTTTCTTGGCCTCCTGCTTGCCGTAGAACTCGCTGAGCAGGTCCGTGGCCAGGAACACGCTGGCGTACAGCACGTTGCCCAGCGTGGTGGTCAGGCCGAACAATTCCACGGTCTTGAGCACCTGGATGTTGCACAGCAGCAGGTTGAACACCAGCAGCCCGAACAGGCCGACGCGGCCGAACAGGCGGAATACCAACAGGACCATGCACAGGTCCGCAAACGCAAACGCGATCCAAAGCAATTCATTCATGGAGGTGGATGTGCCCCGTATCGCCTGTCAGGTCAAGTATTGAGTGCGGAGCGCGCCCCGGCTACCGGTTTCCTGGCCAGAGCCGACGCTCCCGCAGCAGTTCCTGAAGCTCGGCATCCGTCTTGCCGCGATAGGCGCTTTCGGACAGGTAAAACCAATCGACGGGATCTCCCTTGGCCGCGTCGCTCCAGGCCAACAGCCCCTTCCCGATCTTTTCCAGGTCGTTGTCGATAAGGATCGATTCCGAAAAGGCAATGCCGCTGTCCTTGAGGATTTTCATACATTTCTTTCGGTCCCAAGGGATGGCGGCGATGACGCCGTCGCCGGAGGAATGCACGACATACAGGTCGGTCGATTCGGCCTCATGCATCTGGACGAGATAGATATTCGAGGCCAGCGGGCTGAATCGCATGACCATCTCCACCTCGCCGTCCGCGTCGAGGACGTCGTATTCGCTCGTCCCCTCGGCCTGCACGACCCGGATATCATCGGCCTTTTCGCCCCGGTGGAAAAAAAGATAGACGCCGCCGACCACCCCGTCGGGAAGCGTGGCCTGTTCCGCCGACACCACCTCATGCCTGCTATGAATGCACCCCGCCATCACGGCCGCCAACAGCAACAGCGGCAATATCCTTCGCATATGGTCCCTCCTCGGGCCGGGCAGGCCCGGCGTTCTTGAGATTCAAGCCGAGCATAGGCCATATTTTTCAATCCTGTCCATCCCGCCCTGCTCCCGCGGACGGCAAAAAAGGCGCTCCATGCCGAGCATGGCGCGCCTTTCGCGTACTTGTGCGGCCCGAAACGCCAACCGGCACTGGCCGTCCGGGAGGGGACTACCCCCTGGTAATCAGAGCGTAATTCTTCTTGCCCTTGCGGATGACCAGCAACTCGCCGCCGATGAAGTCGGAATCGGCGAGCGCACGGCCGTCCTCCAGGCGTTCGCCGTTGATGTACACGCCGCCGCCCTGGATGTCCTTGCGGGCCTGGCCCTTGGACTTGACCATGTCCAGGTCCACGAGCATCTGGGGCAGGTCCGGCAGGTCGCCGGGCGCGTAGCGCCTGCTGGGCGCGGATTCGAGCGCCGAGCGCAGGTTGGCCGTGTCGATGGCCTTGAGGTCGCCCTTGCCGAACAGGGCCTCGGTAGCGGCCAGGACGCGCTCCAGCTCGTGCTTGCCGTGGATCATGGTGGTGACCTCTTCGGCCAGCCGCTTCTGGGCCACGCGCAGGTGCGGGGCCTCCGCCACCTGTTTTTCCAGTTCCGCGATCTCGTCGGGCATGAGGAAGGTGAACAGCTTGAGGAACTTGATCACGTCGGCGTCGTCGGTGTTGATGAAGAACTGGTAGAAGGCGTAGGCCGAGGTCAGGTCCGCGTTGAGGTAGACCGCATTGCCCTCGGACTTGCCGAACTTCTTGCCGCTGGCCGTGGTGATGAGCGGGAAGGTCAGGGCGAACGCCTCGCCCTGCTCGCCCTCGTGGGCACAGCGGCGGCGGATGAACTCGCAGCCCGCCGTGATGTTGCCCCACTGGTCGCCGCCGCCGATCTGCAACCGGCAGTCGTGGTTCTTGTACAGATGGTAGAAGTCGTATGACTGCAAAATCATGTAGGAGAACTCGGTGTAGGAGATGCCGGACTCCTCGCGGCCGATGCGCCCCTTGACCGATTCCTTCTGGAGCATCCAGTTGACCGTGAAGTGCTTGCCCACGTCGCGCAGCAGCTCGATGGCGGTCATGTCCTTGGTCCAGTCGTAGTTGTTGACGATATCGGGCAGCGCGCCGGTGTTGCGCTCGACAAAGCGGCGCACCTGGCGCTTGATCAGTTCCAGCCGCTCGTCGAGAAGGTCGGCGTCGGACAGCTCGCGCTCCTTGTCCTTGCCGGACGGGTCGCCGATGCGTCCGGTGGCCCCGCCCATGAGGTAGAGCGGATTGTGCCCGGCCCGCTTCATCCGCACCAGGCAGAGCAGGGGCACCAGGTTGCCCACGTGCAGGGACTCGGCGGTGGGGTCGAAGCCGCAATACATGGTCGCCCCGGGCTTGGAAAGATACTCGCGCACCTTGTCCTCGTCGGAAACCTGATTGATCAGCCCGCGCCACTTCAACTCGTCGTAGATATTCACTTTTCCCCTCTTGATGTCGTCGGTTGCAAAACGGCTTGCGCCCTGTGCTCCTGCTGGAAGGCGGTCATGGCAACAGCCTTGCCGGAGCTATCATCTATGTCAAAAATCGCGCCTTGTAAAATCCCCTCGCCCGAAGCCGCCTCTAGTTGCCGGGGCAGTCCGGTCAGGTAGCGGTCGAGGATGATTTCGGGCTTCATGCCCAGGCAGGAATCCCGCGCCCCGCACATGCCCAGGTCGGTCAGGTAGCCGGTCCCGCCGGGCAGCACCTTGGCGTCGTTGGTCTGGACGTGGGTGTGGGTGCCGACCACGGCGGACACCTTGCCCTCCAGGAAATAGCCCATGGCGATCTTCTCGCCCGTGGCCTCGGCGTGAAAATCCACGATGGCCGCCGGCACGTCGGCGGGCAGGCCGTCCACGATGGTCTCGATGGCCGCGAACGGGCAGTCGATGGGCGGCATGAAGGTCCGCCCGATGATGTTGATGACCGCGACCTTGGGAAAGCCCTCGCGCCGAAAGATGCGAACCCCGGTCCCGGGCAGGTGATCCGGGTAGTTGTGCGGCCGCAGGATGCGCCCGTCGGACTCGAGCAGCGGATAGAGGTCCTTGCTCTGCCAGATGTGGTTGCCGCCGGTGATGCCGTCCAGCCCGGCCCGGAGCAGGTCTTCGGCCTGGACGGCGGTCAGGCCGTAGCCGTGGTTGGCGTTTTCGCCGTTGGCAAAGGCGAAATCGATTCCTTCCTCTTCCCTGACGCGGGGGAGGTTGTCCTTCACGGCCCGCATGCCGGGTTCGCCGACGATGTCGCCGAGAAACAATATGCGCATGGTTTTCCTTTGGATGAAATAAATGGCGAAAAAGAGAGTTAAGGATGCCGGACGGAATGTAAAGAGCTAAACCCGCTGGAAAACGGTGGGCGCGACCTGCCGGAGGGGCAGGGTCATGCCGGACAGGGACTCCGAATGGCCGATGAACAGGTAGCCGCCGGGCTTGAGGCTGCCGCAGAACTTCCGGAACAGCACCTCCTGGGTCGGCCGGTCGAAATAGATGACCACGTTGCGGCAAAAGATGATGTCCTGGAGCTGGGGGAGCTTGAAATTCTCCATGAAATTGAGGCGCTGGAAGGATACCTTGGAGGTCAGCACCCTGTCCATCTTGACCCGCCTCCTGTCCTTGGACTTGAGCATGTATTTCTTTTTGTAGGCCATGGGCACGTCGGCCACCTTTTCCATGGCGTAGACCGCGCGCCGGGCCTCGGCCAGTATCTTTTGGGATATGTCCGTGGCCAGGATGGAGAAATCAAACCCCTCGCGCCCGGCGGCCCACTCGTACAGGACCATGCCGAGGGTGTAGGGTTCCTCGCCGCTGGAGCATCCGGCGGACCAGACGCGCAGGCCGCTTCCCCGGCCCACGCCACGGCTCCACAACTCGGGCAGGACGATGGAGTGCATGATGTCCCAATGCTTGGGCTCGCGGAAAAAGTGGGTCGTGTTGGTGGTGACCACGTCGATGAGGTGGGAACGCTCCTTCTCGCGGCCCTCCGGGGAAAACACGTAGTCGCAGTATTCCTTGTAGCTGCCCATGCCCAGGGCGCGCAGCCGCTTCTGGAACCGGCTCTGCAGCAGCACTTTCTTGGAGGACGGCATCTTGATGCCGAACTCGGAGTGGATGAGTTCGCTGAACCGCCTGAATTCGGACTCGCCCATGACGGACTTCGCCAGTTGGCTGGTCTGCTCCATGGACCGCCTGAGGCTGTCCTTCGGCTTGGAGTTGGCGGGGCGGGAGTCTTTGCTCATTCAGGATGCTCCATGGCTTGCCGGCACTGCGGCCAGGGATCGGATCATAAGCAATAATCATGGCATCGCACCATGATAATGTGAGCATCAAAACACGAAGCGCCCGGACGCCGCAGACGTCCGAGCGCTCGAGTCGCCGGTATGGCCGGCGGGCTATTTGGCGTAGCCCACGGCGCGCTTTTCGCGGATGACCGTGACCCGGATCTGGCCGGGGTAGGTCATGTTGTTCTCGATCTTCTCGGCGATGTCCTTGCAGAGCACATAGGTATTCTCGTCGCCGACCTTGTCCGAATCGACCATGACGCGGATCTCGCGGCCCGCCTGGATGGCGTACGCCTTCTGCACGCCGTCGAAGCCCGTGGCCAGCCCTTCGAGCTCCTCCAGCCGCTTGACGTAGTTCTCGAGCAGCTCCTTGCGCGCGCCGGGACGGGCGCCGGACAGGGAGTCCGCCGCCTGGACCAGGTTGGCCAGGATGGTCATGGGAGGGGTGTCCTCGTGGTGGGCGGCGATGGAGTGGATGATCTCCTTGGACTCGCCGTGCTTCTTGGCCAGGTCCGCGCCGATGATGGCGTGCGGGCCTTCGATCTCGTGATCCACGGCCTTGCCGATGTCGTGCAGCAGCCCGGCGCGCTTGGCCTCCTTTTCGTTGAGGCCCAGCTCCGCGGCCATGACGCCGCACAGGAAGGCGACCTCCATGGAGTGCTGGAGCACGTTCTGGGAAAACGAAGTGCGGTAGTGCAGCCGGCCGAGCAGGTTGATGACCTCGGGGTGGATGCCGTGGACGCCCACGTCGAAGGTGGCCTGCTCGCCGATCTCCTTGAGCTTGGTGTCCATCTCGGACTCGACCTTCTTGACGATCTCCTCGATGCGCGCCGGGTGGATGCGCCCGTCGTGGATGAGGCGTTCGAGCGCCTGCTTGGCCACCTCCCGCTTGAGCGGGCTGAAGGCGGACAGGACCACGGTTTCGGGGGTGTCGTCGATGATCAGGTCAACGCCGGTGGCCGCTTCGAGCGCGCGGATGTTCCGCCCCTCGCGGCCGATGATGCGGCCCTTCATGTCCTCGGACGGCAGGGTCACGGCGGTGACGGTCTGCTCGCCCGCATAGTCGCCCGCATAACGCTGCAAGGCCAGGGAAAGGACTTCCTTGGCCTTCTTGGAGGCGTTTTCCTTGGCCTCCATCTCGATGTTGCGGATCATCTTGGCCGCTTCGTGGCGGGTGCGGGATTCGATCTCCTTGAGCAGGTTCTCCTTCGCCTCCTCCACGGTCAGGCCGGATATTTCCTGGAGCTTGCGCTCGTGCTCGCCGGCCTTCTGCTCCAGGTCCTCCTCAAGCTCGCTCAAATGCTTTTCCTGCTTGATGAGGTGCTTTTCCAGCTCCACGACCTGGGCTTCCTTGTCCGCGACCTTCTCGCGCTTGGCGTCGAGGCGCTCCTCCTTGGAGTGGAGACGCTTTTCCTCGCTCTTGAGCTGGGTTTCGCGGTCCTTGAACTCCCGCTCCAGCTCCTTTTTCTGGCTGTAAATCTCATCCTGGGCCTGGAGGCGCGATTCCTTTTTCAGCGCCTCGCTTTCCTTCCTGGCCTCCTCGACGATGCGTTCGGCCAGCCCCTTGGAATCGGAAACTTTTTTGTCGGATACGTATTTGAAAAGCATGAATCCGACGCCCAGCCCGACGGCGATGCCGCCGGCGGCCATGGCGATTTGGGTGATCATGGAGATGCTCCTTCTTGTATGTTGACAGACTTTTGGCGGTCCGTTGACGCCGTACGCAACCCGAAGAGCGCGAAGAAACGCGCTTTTTCGAAGGGAAGGGTGGCGGGAACTTGGAGAAGGAGGCGTGGTCGTCTATATGGCCGCCTGAAAACGCCGGTCTGTCCGGTCAGGCGGTATTAATCCCCGGGAAGCCGTGTTGCCTGTATGTTTTGAACCTGGCATGTCCAGGTGGGCACGTCTCGCGGACCTTCAGGCTTCCCGGCCAGGCCGGGCTTGCTCACCGATCCGCTGGAGCACCAGCCCTTTATCAGAGCATTGGCTCAATAACACTCTGGGCAATCACGCGAGCCCCAGGGTAATTCCTTGGCGACCCCGGCCCCGGCCAGTTATCGGTCCGGGTCCGTTGAGGTCTTTTCCAAAATCTCTCCGATCTTCCCTTCCAGCCGCCGCCGCGTTTCGTCGGCGACCAGATAGTCGTCCGCCAGGCTGAGAATGAGGTAGGTGAGCACCCTTTCCTTGCTGATGTCACCCGCTCCGGCCACAAGCTCCTTGTACTTGTTTTCAATAAGCGCCTGGGCGGCCTCGATGCGTTGATTGTCCGCATCGGTCTTGAAGGATATTTCGAGTCCCAGCAGAGTCAGCGTGTAGCGAGGCATCGTAATACACTATCATTCCAGCTCGTTTTGGATTTTCTCCAAAAGAGTGTCGATGCGCGCTTCGATGTCTCGACGCGTTTGCCTCTCGGCCTCGACCTCCCCCTTCAAGCGCTGGTTTTCTTCTTTCAATTCGTTAATTTTATTCAACAACAAGTTGAATCGTTCTTCAAGTTGGGCAACTAGTTCCATACCGAATATCTATTCTTTTTTTGAACCCAAGGCAATGGTTTCTTGCCGTAGGCCCCGATTAAACAAGCAATCTATTTCTTGAGGCGTCGCCTGATGTTCACCTGCTTGCCCCTGGCGATGCCCGCCTGGCCGTCGGGAACGTCCTTGGTGATGGTGGAGCCCGCGCCCACCAGCGCGTCCCGGCCCACGGTCACCGGGGCCACGAGCGCGGTGTTGGAGCCGATGAACGCCCCCTCGCCGATGGTGGTGGTGAACTTGTTCTTCCCGTCGTAGTTGCAGGTGATGGTGCCCGCGCCGATATTGGCCCCGGCCCCCACCTCGGCGTCGCCCAGGTAGGTCAGGTGACTGGCCTTGGCGCCCTCGCCCAGCCGCGCCTTCTTCATTTCCACGAAATTGCCCACGCGGGCGTTTTTGCCGACCACCGCGCCGGGCCGCAGCCGGGAGTACGGCCCGACCTGGGCACCCTCCTCCACCACGGCTCCCTCGATGTGGTTGAACTCGCGCACCACGCAGCCGGGGGCAAAGGAGGCATCCACAATGTGGTTGTACGCCCCGATGTGCGCTTCGGCGGCCACGCGGGACGCGCCCAGGATTTCGCAGTTGCCGAATATCTCCGCGCCCGGCTCCACGTCGGCGCGCGGGCCGATGACCACGGTATCCGGGTTGTGGATGAGCACGCCCCGGTCGATGAGCCGTTCCACGATCCTGCGCCGGAGCGCGTTCTCGGCGGTGATCAGCTCGCGCGGGGAATTGATGCCCATGAGCGACAGGTCGTCGCCCGCCTGGACGCCCTCCACGGACAGGCCCTCGGCCACGGCCAGGGACACCAGATCGGTGATGTAATATTCGCCGGACTTGTTCTCGTTGGACAGCCTGGACAACAGCGGCCCCATGGTTTCGAGCTTGAGCAGATAGATGCCCGCGTTGACCTCGCCCGTGACCGGACCGTGCCGGTTCAGGTCGTAGTCCTTGGCCTCCACGATGGCCGACACCCGCCGCTCCGGGTCGCGCACCACGCGGCCGAAGGCCCCGGCGTCGCGCGGGGTGATGGTCATGAACGCCAGGTCGCCGGAGCGGTGAGCTGCCGCCAGCCGGTTGAGCGCGTCCACGGTGACCAGCGGCGTGTCGCCGTTGATGACCAGGCAGTGGGTGGCGGAGGTTTTGATCAGGGCATCCCAGGCCACCTGAAGGGCGTGGCCCGTGCCGAGCTGCTCCGCCTGCACGACGAACCTGTCGGCCATGTCCGGGAACGCGGCCCGCACGGCGTCGGCGTCGTGGCCCACCACGGTCAGGACGTCCCCGCCCACCACGGGCGCAAGCGCCTCGTACACGTAGTGGAGCATGGGCTCGCCGAGCAGTGTCTGCAACACCTTGGCCCTGGGAGAGCGCATCCGGGTCCCCTTGCCCGCGGCCAGGATCAGGGCGGTGATTTTCGTATCAGGCATATGGTCTCCGTTGTTCGGATCAATGAGCGCAACCGGGCACAAATTACCCGCTTGGCGCGGAAAGGACAAGTGCGGTTTTCACCAGGGCATCCAGTACATTTTTATCCTATGGGCTGTTTTTTGGCTGCTTTCCAAACCGCCCCCCTCCCGACAACAGCAAAAGGAGAGCGACTACGATGAAAAAAAATGGAGCTTTATCGGGGATAGAACCACAACAAAAGACCTGCCCCTGTGTGCAGTCCTTGCGCGAAGCGCACCCAAAGTTTAGGAAAAGAAGGGGATGGGGGTCCGGGGGAGGCACCCTCTCCCCTCACATTCCGGGCAGGACTTCCAGGTTCATTTCCGTGGCCGCCTGCTTGAGGAACGCCTTCATTTCCCGCGCCAGGTGCGGGCTGTAGCGCAGGAGCAGGACGCCCTGGAACTTGTCCACCACGGTGAAGATGCCGAGGTTGTCGTGTCCTTCCATGAGGAACCGGAACAGGCCGATATTCGCCGGGTCGATGTGTACGTAGGTGCGCGCCGAGCACTCGGGCGCGGGCGGGCATATCCGCTTTCTGATCCGTCTGCGCGAGGAGGATTTCATGGGAGTTGTCTAGCGTCCGGGCCGGGGAAAGGCAAGCCGGGCCGGTCACGCCCTTTCGAGGAAGGCGAGCTTGCGCAGGATGTCCTCGTCGAGCAGCCGGGCCTCGGCCTCGGCGGCGGCAAGGATGTCGGCCGGGGCATGCATGGCCTGCATCTTGTACTTGTTGCCCAGGGCGCTGCCCTCCTCCAGGGGATTCACCCGCGAGGCCGCGCCGGTGCGCTTCTTGTGGCGCACGGCCAGATGCCCTTGGTAGACCGGGAAAAGCCCGGCCTCGCACAACCGCAGGTCGTGCTCCATGTCGTCGTACTGGGACGGCGAAAGCTGGATGGCGAAATCGCCGGAGTCGGCAAGCGTCCCGGCCCGGAAGAGATGGCAGCACCCCGTGACCGAGGCGCAGGGGCGCAGGTAGTCGAAATCCCCGCCGTCCAGGGTGCGGATGTGCAGGTCGGACAGCCGGAACGGGTGCGGGGCCGGGCGCGACAGGTCCATGCTCTTGTCCGGGGCGGGCAGCAGGTGCCCGTCCGCGCTCTGGATGAGCAGCGAATTGGCATGGTCCACCACCTTGCACCCCCAGACGCCCGCCGCCGGGTATTCGGCCACGGCCGCGCCCAGCCGGGCGAGCCAGTCCGGGGGCAGCTCCACGTCGTCGTCCAGAAAACAGACGAACCCGTGCGCCCGCACGTCCTCCCGGTGCATGAGCCAATTGCGCGCCGCCGGAGCGCCCACGTTCACGGGCAGGGTGACGACCGTGAACCGGCCCGCGCCGAGCCGGTCGGCGAACCGGGACCGCCATCTGTCCAGCACCTCGCCGGTATGGTCCGTGGACCCGTTGTCCAGCACGAACAGCGATGCCCGGTCCAGGCCGGATTCGGCCAGGGAGGCCAGGGTCGCGTCCAGCTCGTCCGCCTTGTTCCAGGTGTACAGGCACACGGCCACGGATTCGGGCAGGAGCTTGCGCCGCCCGCCCGCGCCGCTCACATTGTCGAACGCCCGCAGGACCAGCCCGATGTTCCAGAAATTTTCGGCCGCCCGGCGGCACAGGGCTTCGCCGTCAGGCCGACCACGGGGAAAAAACAGCCCATCGACCCTTATTGAAGCGCCTTCAAGCAATTCATCGACACCATTTCCCATGCCGAATTTTATTACTTTGGCACAAAAATCTTTATCGCCGTCCATGCAACCGGCCAGGACACCCTGCTCGACCCAGAACAGGTTGCCCGGTTGCGAGGCGGCCTGTTCGCCGACGTATGCCTTGATGGCCGCAAAGTCGCGCCCGGCCTGAACGGCTTGGTACGCGCGCAGGTCCGCCGGGGGACGCCAGCGGTCGGCCAGAAGGGCCAGGCGGGCCGAGGTGGCCGGATGGAGCAGGGAGCGGGCCTGGGCGGATGCCAGGATGTCGCGGGCCATGGCCCCGTCCAGCGGATTCTCGCGCACTGCTGCCTCCAGGGCGTCGGCGGCCACGGCGGACAGGTCCGGACCGTCGGCAGCCAGGCAGCGGCCCGCCACGTCCAGAAGATGCGCCTTGCCGGTGAAGCCCAGGCGCAGCGCGGCCCGCACGTCCTCGGGCAGGCCCAGCCACCGCCGGGTCAATGAATCAGCTTTCGTCCCTGCCATGGTCGATCTCCTCGGGGACCGGCTCGGCCACGTCCTCCACGGCCAGCGGCTCGAACACCCGCTCGCCCATGTAGACGCGCATGAGGTTGAAGCCCTTGGCCTCCGGCGTGAGCAGCCGACGGACCACGTTGCGCCCGTTTCTGCCCATGGCGAACCGCCGGGCCGGATCCCCGGCCAGCAGCCCCATGCGCGCGGCCAGGCAGTCCGCGTCCTCGGACGGGCACAAGTACCCGTTGACCCCGTCGCGCACCACCTCGGGCACGCCGCCCACGGACGTGCAGACCGCGGGCAGGCCCAGGTCGAACCCTTCGAGCAGGGTGTTGGGCAGGGATTCCATGCGCGAGGTCATGACGTAGACGTCCGCGAAATCGAATTCCTCCAGCACCCGGTCGTGGGGGATGACGCCCGCGATGCGCAGCCGTTCCCGCACCGCCGGGGTGAGGTGGTCCGCAAACCGTTCAAGCCGGTCCTCGGGCACGCCCACGGCCACGAACTCCACGTCCCGGCACCCGGATTCACAGAGCCGGGCCGCCGCGTCGAGAAACACGTCGAATCCCTTGATGTCAACGGAAGTGCCCGCATAGATGAAGCGGCAGCCCCGCTTCCTGCGCGGCTTGGGTTCGCCGAAGTCGCGGCCCGCGTAGGCGTTGTAGACCACGTTGAGCAGGGATTCCTTCACATGGTGGCCCCGCATGACCTCGGCGCACTGGGAGGAGTTGGCGATGACGCCGTCCGCCAGCCGGGTCCACAGGAAAAATATGGCGTTGGGCCGGGAGATCACGCCCCGGTTGATGAACAGCCTGCACTTCGCGCCCATGAGCCGGGCCAGCACCCCGGCCTTGTAGGCCCGGTTGTGGAAGGTGTGAACCACGTCGATGGACTTCTCCTCCACCACTTGCTTCAGGAATTTCCCGGCCTCGCGGTACTCCCGGAAGCGGTCGAAATGGATCACGTCCACGTCCAGGCCGTCGAGCGCGTCGTTGATGGGCGTGGTCGGCTTGATCAAGGCGTGGACCCGGATGCCCAGGTCGAGCATGGCCCGGATGTTGTTGACCATCTGGCGGCTGCCGCCGGACACCTTGTCCGAGTCCGTGGCGTAGAGCACGCTGCCCACCTCGGGCCGCTTGTGGTGGAGCTTGACGAACAGGTTGGCCGAAAGCCGGTTGCCGTACATGCGCAGCCGGGACCTGATCCATTTGCCGTCCTTTTTCCCGCCCACGCCGATGCGGTTCAGGCGGAACGGGTTTGTGCCCGGCCCGTTGGCCCGCCGCTCCAGGGTGAACGCGGCCGTGAACCCGGCCTTTTTCAGCTCCTCCTCGCAGACCGGGTCGAACTGGCCCCAGGGCCAGCAGAAAATCTGCTCGTCATACCCGTTCAGGGCGCGGATGCGCTCCATGGCCCGGCCGAAATCCTCGCGGCAGAACGCCCGCCGCGCAGCCTCGGACCGCCTGACCATGCGCGGGAACGCGCCCGGGTCGTGCCGGGGCCAGTACCCGTCGTAGGCATAGGCGCTGCCCACCCGGTAGTGCGGCCAGTCCGGGACATCATATGGATAGATGGCCCAGGAGGCCCAGTGGGCCTTGTCCAGGCCGCGCGGATGCCTGAGGCTGATGAACGCTCCCTGGTGGCGGCAGCCGTGGGAAAAGACCTCCATGCCCATGGCGAGCATGGCCCGGATCTCGTCCTCGGTGAGGAACTGGGAGAAGTCGCCCTTGAAGGCCGCGCGCAGGGAGTCCGGCATGGACAGCATGGCCGGGGCCGTGTCCGGGCCGCGCACCGGGCCGGGCGCGGTGAAGTCCGCCAGGGTGAAGAACGTGCCGGTCATGCCCCGCCCGGCCAACTCGGGCACGGCGTTGATCCAGTTGGAGACATGGCCGTCGTCGAAGGTCAGGACCACGGACCGCTTCGGGGGCCGCATCCTGCCCCGGGCCACGGCAAGCAGCTCGCGGGCGGTGATGGTCCGGTATCCGGCGTCCAGGATGACGTCCAGATGCTCCCGGAACATGGCGAGCGTGTGGCCCCCGGCGTCGGACACGTTGTGATAGCAAAAAACGGGTATGGATATGCTCATGGTGCGGTTTTCCGATTGTTGTGAAGCAATCTGGAATTAGCAGATGGCGGTGGACAGGGCAAGAAAAGGGGCCTTGCTCATTAATAATCATTGCCATTCCATGAGATTTTGTCTGTAATCGCTCTGGATTCAACCTTTTCCTTTTCGGAGACCTTATGACTCTCACTGTTAAAATGAAAATGATCATCCTGGCGGCGGGGATTGTTTTATCCCTTTCCCTTCTCGGCGGAACAACCATCTGGTGCGCCCGGTACGTCGACGGCGTGGCCGACGACGCCTCGCTGTCCAACCACAGGCTGGCGCTCCTCTCCGAGATGGAGACCGCCAGCGCCGAGCTGCTGCTGGAGGCCACCAACACCCTGGCCTCCGCAAAGCCTGAAGCCGAAGCCATGGCCCTGGTGGACAAGGCCGCGGACCGTTTGCAGCGGCAGGGCAAGGAACTGGCGGCCACGGCCGTTTCGCCGCAGGGCAAGGAGGAGCTGGGACGGCTGGCCAAGCTCGCGGCCCAACTGGCCGGGACCGTAAGGCTCGATCTGGGGCAGCGTCTGGCCGACGACGGCTCGGTGCGCGGCAACGCCCTGGCCGCGCTGGCCGATTTCCAGGCCGTGGCGGGCAAGGAAGCCGAAACCCTGGACAGGGACCTGACCGCCGCCCTGGAAGCCGTCCGCGCCGCATCCCAGGTCGAGGCCGAGCGCATGACCGAAGCCATCGACCAGGCGATCACCTTTTCCACGGCGGCCTTCCTGCTGGCGATCTTGACCCTGGTCCCCCTGACGGTCCACACCGCCTGGACCCTGTCCGGGACGCTGGGCAAGACGCTCAAGTTCTCGCGCGCCGTGGCCGAGGGCGACTTCGACATGGAGCTGAAGACCCGGCGCAGGGACGAGGTCGGCCAGCTCTGCGAGGCCCTGGGGCGCATCACCGCCACGTTGCAGGACGTCATGGACCGGACAACCCGCGTCAGCCGGGAGATCATGCGCGGCAACCTGCGCGAGCGGATTCCCTACGAGGGGCTTGAAGGCCAGTTCCGAACCCTGGCCCAAAACACCAACCGATGCGCCGAGTCCTACCTCGAATACATGGACACCATCCCCATGCCGCTCATGGCCATCGACAACGACTACCGCATCCTCTACCTGAACACCACGGGGCGGAAACTCGGCGGGTTCACCGAGCGGGACGAATACTTCGGCAAACTGAAGTGCTCGGACGTGTTCAAGACCAGCGACTGCCGAACCGAGCAGTGCGCCTGCCACCGGGCCATGAAGAACCGGCGCAACGAGCACTCCGAGACCGACGCCCATCCGGGCGGCATGGACCTGGACATCCGGTACATCGGCATGCCCAACCGCGACGCGGACGGCAAGGTGTGCGGCGCGTTCGAGATCATCATCGACCAGACCGAAGTCCTCCGGATGCAGCGAAAGATGAATGCCCTGGCCGAGCAGGCCTCCGAGATATCCGAGCGGCTCGCGGGCTCGTCCCAGGCGCTCAGCAGCCAGATCGAGCAGGCGTACAAGGGAGCCGAAATCCAGAGCGAGCGCGCCACCGAGACCGCCACCGCCATGGAGGAGATGAACGCCACGGTCCTCGAGGTGGCGAGAAACGCTTCCCAGGCGGCGAAAAACACCAATCAGACCATGGCCAAGGCCACCGAGGGCAACCAAAGCGTCGCCGAAGTGGTCCGAGCCATCCGCCAGGTCCACAGGCAGTCCGAAACCCTCAAGGCGGACATGGTCACCATGGGCCGTCAGGCCGAGGACATCGGCACGGTCATCGACGTCATCAGCGACATCGCGGACCAGACCAACCTGCTCGCCCTCAACGCCGCCATCGAGGCCGCGCGGGCGGGCGAGGCGGGCCGGGGCTTCGCCGTGGTCGCCGACGAGGTCCGCAAGCTGGCGGAAAAGACCATGGGGGCCACCACCGAGGTCAACAACGCCATCGGCGCGGTCCAGGAATCCTGCCAGCGCAACATCGCGTCCACGGACGAGACCGCCGAGGCCGTGGACCAGAGCACGGCGCTTGCGGACAAGGCGGGGGAACTGCTCAACGAGATCGTGGCCTTTGCCGACGACTCCTCGACCCAGGTGGAGTCCATCGCCACGGCCTCGGAGCAGCAGTCCTCCACGGCCGAGGAGATCAACCGCTCCACCGACGACGTCAACCGCATCTCCCAGGAGACCGGCCAGGCCATGGGCGAGGCCGCCCGGTCCGTGGCCGAGGTCAACGAGATGGTCCAGTCCCTGGACGATCTCATCCAGCAGATGGTCCGCTAGCCGGGCCGGGATTGAACCCATTGCCGGGAGCCGTCCCCTTGGGGGGGCGGCTCCCGTTTTGCCGCCGCCCCGCGGACGCGCCGGGCCGGGCGCGGCTTTTCCACAAAGCCCGCGTAGCGGAAGGCGGAACCTCTTGTAAACAAGTCGACTTGCGGCTAATAGAAGGGATCATGTCGGCCAAAACGCTTCTTTTCATTGCGGAACCGCAATCCGTGACCTCCATCTTTCCCACGCTTCAGGAAGCCGGGCTTCAGGCCGGGCTGGCCGACAACCTGAACGGCGCGCTGGGATTCATCAAGAAATCCAAGCCCTGCCTGGTGTTCTGCCGCCCCTCTCTCCAGGGGTTCGACGCCAAGGCGTTCCTCAAGCGGGCCGACGAAACGGAAGGGTTTCCGCCCGTGGTCATCTTCACCGGGTCGGGCAGCGCCGAGCAGGCCACCGAGTTCCTGCAACTGGGCGCGCGCGACTACTGGATCGAACCGCTGATCTGGGACAAGATCCGGCTCATCCTGCCCGGCGATGCGCCCGAGGCCGAGCCGGAACCCGAACCCGAGTCCGTTTCCCCGAGGCCCGCCGCACCCCAGCCTTCGGGCCGGTTCCAGATCATCGGCCGCCACGAGGCCCTGCTCCGCGTGCTCGCCCTGGCCCGCCAAGTGGCGGGCAGCAAGGCCACGGTGCTCATCTCCGGCGAGTCCGGCACCGGCAAGGAGATGTTCGCCCGCTACCTGCACCACAATTCCGACCGCGCGGACAGGCCGTTCGTGGCCATCAACTGCGCGGCCCTGCCCGAGCACCTGCTGGAATCCGAGCTGTTCGGCCATGAAAAGGGCGCGTTCACCGGGGCCATCAACCGCAAGCTCGGCAAATTCGAGCTGGCCGACGGCGGCACCATCCTGCTCGACGAGATATCCGAGATGGACCTGGGGCTTCAGGCCAAGCTGTTGCGCGTGCTCCAGGAGTCCGAGTTCGACCGGGTGGGCGGCGTGGAGACGGTCACCATCGACGTCCGCGTGCTGGCCACCACCAACCGGGACATCGAAAAATCCGTCCGGGAGGGCAAGTTCCGCCAGGACCTCTTCTACCGCCTCAACGTCATCCCGCTCGCCCTGCCCGCCCTCAAGGACCGGGGCGACGACGTCCTGCTGCTGGCCGAGTTTTTCACGGGCAAGTTCACGGCCGCCTACGGACTGGCCCCGCTGGCCTTCACCGACGAGGCCAGGAAATGGCTCGCGGAGTACGAGTGGCCCGGCAACGTGCGCGAGCTTCAGAACCTCATGGAACGGGCCGTGCTCCTGGCCGGGAAAGGCCCCATCCGGCCCAGGCACTTTCTCATGGGCGACGAGCAATGGACGCCCGACGACCTTGCGGCCGTGGACGCGGACCAGCGGGCCGCGGGCGAGGCCGCGCCGCCGTCCACGCCGGACGAGGCGTTGTCCGTCATGCCCATTCACGAGATGGAGAAACGACTCATTCTCAAAAGCCTGGAAGAGACCACCGGCAACCGCACCCGCGCCGCCGAACTGCTCGGCATATCCGTCCGCACCCTTCGCAACAAGCTCAACGAATACAAGAAACAGGGACTCGACGTGTAGGCGGCCCTACTTGTCCACCGACGGCGCCCTGAACACGCGGACCGGAATGTAGGTCATCGGGGGGATGGATTCGCCGTCGGCGAGCGTCTTCAACGCCAGATACACCTGGCGGCCCATCTCCTCGAAATTCAGCCCTATGTTGACGTGGTTCAGCCCCTTTTCCAGCAGCTTCACCTGCCGGTCTATGGCCCCGGCGAAAATCAGGACCTTGCGCCCCGAGTCCAGGACACCCTTGTACCGGGCCATCCTTTGCTCATAGTCCCCGGCCATCTGCGCCCACCAGCCCACGGAAATGATGACGTCCACCTCCGGGTCGTCGAGCAGAAGCTCCAACTGGTCCAGGGCCTGGTCGTAGTTGTCCCGGCAGGGCAGCGGCGACCGGCGCGAAAGGGTCCAGCCCGAATTTTCCTCGCCGATGCCCAGCCCGGCCCGCACGCCCCGCATCCGGTCGTTCAGGTTCGTGTCGTCCAGGCCGCCCGTCAGTATGGCGACCACGCCGCCTTCCGGCCGCAACGCGCGCGCCTCGAGGGCCAGCAGCACGCCCAGGGTCCGGTTGTCCGTGCCGATATAGCCCGCGCGCAGCCCCATGGCCCGCCCGGTGAAATCGGAATCGAACGTGACCACAGGGATGCCCGCCTTATGAACCGCCACAAACGAGTTCTCGGCCAGGTAGTTGCTGCGAAGGACCGAAATGGCCAGGCCGTCCGGCCTTCGCTTGAGCACGGAGCGGACCTCGGCGTCCTGGATGCGGAAATGCGCCTCGCCCTTGCCGCCGACCAGGATCACGGTGTCGCCGTTCAGCATGGCCTCGGCGCGCGCCGTGGTGTAGACGCGCACGAAATTGGCGTCGCTCTCCGACTTGGCCACGATGGCGAAAAGCCTGCCTTCCCCCCGGCATGGTGCCGCCGCGCCCAGGACCGCGAGCACGGCAAGGCAGGCGGCCAGCGCGGCGCGGCGGAATAAGGAGGTTTGCAGTGGGATCATGCCACATACATATCCGCAGGAGAATACGGCTTCCATTATTTTCCCGTCGCGGGCCGAAGATAATCGGCGCGCCCTGCCGCTCACCGCGCAATATTGCCCGCCGACCGGCCCGCCGCTTGCTAACCGCACCCTATTTAGATAGGTATAACCGAGAATTAAAACCCCGAAAAAAACACCATCGGCCGCCGCCCATGCCCAAGCTGAAAGCACTGCTCATCCACCCCGACCCCGAGATCAGGTCCGCCCTGCGCGAAATCCTGGAAGAGGTCCATTTCATCCAGGTGCTGGGCGAGGCAGTGACCGCCTTCGAGGCCATGGAGCTTGTGGAGGCCATCCCCTACGGCGTGTTCTTCGTGGGCACGGACCTGCCCGGCGACGCCACGGGCATCGAGATGGCCCAGATGCTGGCGGGCCGCAAGAACAAGCCCGCCCTGGTCTTCATCTCCGACTCCGAAAACCAGGCATACGCCGCCTTTGAGCTGGGAGCCACGGACTACCTGCTCTGGCCGCCCGCGCCCGGCCGCATGGCCCGGACCATGGACCGGCTCCAGCACTTCAAGACGCGCTTCAGGGAGGTGCCCGCGCCCGTGCCCTACCCCGAAGACCCCGACGACCCGCACGCGGAGGACGACGAGCAGACCGTGAAGCTGCCCCTGCCCGAAGAGGAACAGGACTCCTTCCTGGCCGCGCTCAAGGCCGCCTGGGACCAGACCGCCAGCCGCAGGCCCGAGATCGACAAGCTGGCCGTGACCCAGGACGGACGGACCATCCTCATCCCCTACGACCAGATCATCTTCGTGGAGGCGTTCGAAGACTACTCCTACGTGCATACGGCCAATCAAAAATTTCTCTCCTCCCACAGGCTCAAGAACCTGGAGGACCGGCTGGGGCCGCACCGCTTCTTCCGCGTGCATCGCAAATATCTCGTCAACCTGGACATGGTCACGGAAATCGCGTCCATGCCCGGCTCCAACTTCATGCTGCGCACCGCGGGCCGTACCCGCATCGAACTGCCCATCTCGCGGCGGCGCATCGCGGAGCTGAAAAAGATCATCGGCCTGTAACCGTTTACCCCCCCGCACGTGCCGCTGACCGAATATGGCAAGCATTGCGGCGGGGAGTTGTTATGAATGAGACTCGCACCGTCGCCCACCGGGCGCGCAGGCGAGGAGGAATACATGGATCAGTCAGGCGCTTTGGACAATCTGC
This sequence comes from Desulfovibrionaceae bacterium, assembly GCA_015709315.1. Lineage (GTDB taxonomy): Bacteria > Desulfobacterota > Desulfovibrionia > Desulfovibrionales > Desulfovibrionaceae > Pseudodesulfovibrio. The sequence continues at coordinate 2,417 of JACCQI010000034.1, read as the reverse complement.
TGCAAGAGGAACGGGTCTTCCGCCCGCTCCCGCAATTGGTCATCGAGGCCAACGTCAATCCCCAGGAGCTGGAGGGGGCGCGCAAGTTCGCGGCCATGGACCCCACCGGATACTGGGAGGAGGCCGCCGACGAGCTGGACTGGTTCAAGAAATGGGACCAGGTCCTGGACGACAAGGACGCGCCCTTCTACCGCTGGTTCCCCGGCGCGCGCTGCAACATCGTCTACAATGCGCTGGACCGCCACATCGAGACCGCCAACAAGAACAAGCTGGCGCTCATCTGGGAAGGCGAACCGGGCGACCAGCGCAAATTCACCTATTTCGAGCTGTACCGCGAGGTGAACAAGTTCGCCAACGCCCTGCGCTCGCTCGGCGTGCGGAAAGGCGACCGCATCGTCATCTACATGCCGCAACTGCCCGAGACCGTCATCGCCATGCTCGCCTCGGCCAAGATCGGGGCCATCCACTCCGTGGTCTTTGCCGGGTTCTCGGCCAAGGCGCTCCGCAGCCGCATCAACGACGCCCAGGCCAAGCTGCTCATCACCGTGGACGGCTTCTACCGCAACGGCCGCATCATCAACCTCAAGGAAACCGCCGACGCCGCCCTGGTCGGGGCCTGCGCCGACTGCGTGGAATCCATGGTCGTGGTCCGCCGCTCCAACATCGGCGTGGACATGATGGACGGCCGCGACTTCATGTACGAGGACCTGGTGCGCCAGGAACGCAACGAGGCCCCCACCGAGGTCATGGAGGCAAGCGACCCGCTGTTCCTCATGTACACCTCCGGCACCACGGGCAAACCCAAGGGCATCGTCCACTCCCACGGCGGCTACATGGTAGGCGTCAACCGCACCCTGACCACGGTCTTCGACATCAAGCCGACCGACATCTTCTGGTGTACCGCCGACCTCGGCTGGGTCACCGGCCATTCGGCGGGCGTGTACGGGCCGCTCATGGCGGGCACCACCGCCGTCATGTACGAAGGCCACCCCAACTACCCCCAGGCCGACCGCCTGTGGGCCATCGTGGCCAAGTACGGAGTGACCATCTTCTACACCGCGCCGACCATGATCCGCATGCTCATGCGCTTCGGCTCCCAGTATCCCAAGCAGCACGACCTCTCCTCCCTGCGCCTGCTCGGCTCGGTGGGCGAACCCATCTCGCCCGAGGCGTGGATATGGCTCTACAAGAACATCGGCCGCAGCGAATGCCCGGTGCTCGACACCTGGTGGCAGACCGAAACCGGCATGTTCATGATCGCGCCCATGCCCATCTCCCTGCTCAAGCCCGGCAGCGTGACCAAGCCGCTGCCCGGCGTGGAGGCCGACGTGGTGGACAAGGACGGCAAGCCCGTGCCCCCGGGCAAGGGCGGGCTGCTGGTCATCACCAAGCCCTGGCCGTCCATGATGACCGGCCTGTGGAACGACGACGACCGGTTCAAGGAATACTGGGACAGGTTCCCCGGCAAATACTTCGCGGGCGACGTGGCCCGCAGGGACGAGGACGGCTACATCTGGATACAGGGCCGGGCCGACGACGTCATCAACATCGCGGGCCACCGCATCGGCTCCGCCGAGCTGGAAGCCGCCTTCGGCGTCCACGAGGCGGTCAACGAGTGCGCCGTCATCGGCGTGCCCGACAAGATCAAAGGCGAGGCCGCCAAAGCCTTCGTCCTGCTCAACCACGGCTTCGCGCCCGAAGACGAGCTGATCAAAGACCTCAAAAAAACCATCCGAAACGAACTCGGACCCGTGGCCGTCATCAAGTCCATCGAGTTCCGCGACAAACTCCCTAAGACCCGCTCCGGCAAAATCATGCGCCGCGTGCTCAAGGCCGAAGAACTCGGCCACGAAATCGGCGACCTGACCGGACTCCAGGACGAAGACTAGCACCCTTTTTCTCGGGGGAGATGCCTCCGGCGGCCCCGCAGGGGCGCTCCTTCGGAGAGACCAGGGCGCTGCCCTGGACCCCCATCGCGCCTTCGGCGTGGGGCGTGCGGACGCCGCGCGCCGTGCCGGTGTGCGATTCGGGCCTGAAAAAAGAATCGAAGACGTGCCCTGTTCCGTACAAGGCACGTCTTTTTTCAGGCCCGAATCGCGGGTTGGGGTTGTTTGATTTTGGTCGAAGGCGAACAGCCCGCCCTCTTCCTCCGACAATGTCCTAAACGCCACCACACCGGAAGTTTCGATGACCGCCCAGCCGGGCCGTGTGGCGTGGGCAACCGTCCCGAAGGGTTCGCGCGGGGCAGCTCGTTTACGCTGTCGGAGATGTCCCGCGCGAACACTTCGGGACATTCTTCCTTACCCCCCTCGCCATCCCGCGCCCGCACGTCCCTCGCCGCAGGCGACCCAAGAAGTTTAGGAGGGGGGTCCGGGGGGCAACCCTTTTCAAAGGGTTCCCCCCGGCCGCCGGATCGG
>JACCQI010000033.1 GCA_015709315.1 Desulfovibrionaceae bacterium | reverse complement strand
CCCTTTCCAAAGGGTTTTTCTCCCCCTTCCCCCGGCCGCCGGAGGCTTCCCCTCTTATAATATCTCATCCAATATGCCGAGGTCCTTGTCGCCTCGGCCGGACAGGCAGACGAGCACGGATTTGCCCTTGAGGGCGTCCTTGTTTTCGATGGCGTAGGCCACGGCGTGGGCTGATTCGAGCGCCGGGATGATGCCCTCGCGCCGGGACAGGACTTTGAAGGCATTGATGGCCTGCCCGTCGTTAATGGTGGTGTAGTCCACTCGCCCGATGGCATCCAGGTGGGCGTGTTCCGGGCCCACGCCGGGGTAGTCCAGCCCGGCGGCCACGGAATGCGAGGGCTCGATCTGCCCCTGGCCGGTCTGCAACAGCTTGGTGACCATGCCGTGCAACACGCCGGTGGTGCCGTGGTCGATGGGCGCGGAACTGTAGCAGCCCGGCTCGCCGGTTCCGGCGGCCTCGATGCCCACGATCTTCACGGACTCGTCCGGGATGAAGTGATGGAACATCCCGATGGCGTTGGAGCCGCCGCCCACGCAGGCCACGACCACGTCCGGGAGCTTGCCCTGGTTGCGGTCCATGAACTGCTGGCGGGCCTCCCGGCTGATGACCTGTTGGAAGCGGCGCACCAGGGTCGGGAACGGGTGCGGCCCGGCGGCCGTGCCGAAACAGTAGTGAGTGGTCTCCTGGGCCGCTATCCAGCGGCGGAGCGCCTCGTTGATGGCGTCCTTGAGGGTCTTGGTGCCGGACTCGACGGGCACGATTTCCGCGCCCATGAGCCGCATGCGGCCCACGTTGGGGGCCTGGCGCACCACATCGGTGGCGCCCATGTAGATGACGGCCTTCATGTCGAGCATGGCTGCGGCCACGGCGGTGGCCACCCCGTGCATGCCCGCGCCGGTCTCTGCCAGGAGCACGTCCTTGCCCATCATCTTGGCCAGCAGTCCCTGGCCCAGGGTGTTGTTGATCTTGTGCGCGCCCGAATGGTTGAGGTCCTCGCGCTTGAGCCACAGGTCCAGGCCGAGGTCCTTGGAGAGATTCGGGCAATAGGTGATGGCCGAGGGCCGTCCCACGTTTTCCTTGAGCATATGGGCGAACCGGGCCTGGAACTCCTCGGAGGGGAGGATGGTTTCCATGGCCTGTTCCAGTTCGATGAGCGGCGGCATGAGCAGCTCGGGGATGAACTGCCCGCCGAAGTCGCCGAAATAGCCTTTCTTCATTATGTTTCCTCCGCGAGAATGTCGAAGACCTCCCGCAGCTTTGCTTCGTCCTTGACGCCCGGTTCCCGCTCCACGCCGGAATTGATGTCCAGGCCGGGGGGATTGAGGGCCAGCGCCTGCCGCAGATTGTGCGGTCCTATGCCGCCTGCCAGGAACCAAGGTGTTTGTATTTCAATATGTTGCAGTATGCCGAAATCAATGGTCCTGCCGGTGCCGCCCTGGCCGATTTTCCCTGCGTCGAGCAGGAAATGGCCGCATGCCTCCTCGAATCCCGCCAGGTCGCGGGAGAGCGCCGCGGCCGAGCCGTACGCCTCGGGCCAGAAGACGCGGATGACGCGGTCCGGGCCGATGCGCCAGCAGAAGTGGATGTCCTGATTGCCATGGAGCTGGGCGGCGTGCAGGCCGCAGTGTTCCATGATCTTCAGCACTTCCTCGTGCGGCTGGTCCACGAACACGCCGACCTTGGTGACGCCGGTTTTGACCGAGGCCACGAAGTCCGGGTCCGCGTTGCGCGGGGATTCGGGGTGGAAGATGAAGCCGAGGAGGTCCGCGCCGAGGGCGGCGCACAGCTCGACGTCCTTCATGCGGGTCATGCCGCAGATTTTGACCAGGGGGCGCGGCATGTCAGGCTCCGGTGAGTTCGGCCAGCTTGACTCCGGGATCGGCCGCCTCCATCAGGCAGGTGCCGACGAGCACGGCGTCGAAGCCAAGCGTTGCCATTTCCTCGACCTGGCTGCGTTCGGACACGCCGGACGCGCAGATCCACAGCTCGCCGTCCCGCTTCCGCTTGATGAAGCGGCGGCTCTGGTCGAGGGTGGTTTGCAGGGTGGACAGATCCCGGTTGTTGACCTGGATGATGTCGGCCCCGGCCTCGCGGGCCATGTCCAGGTCCGTCTGGTCGAATATCTCCACCACCGGGGCCAGGCCGGGCATGCGGGCGATCTCGATGAGCTGCCGCAGGTGGCCGGCGTCGTCGCACATGCGGGCGATGAGCAGCACGGCCGAGGCCGGGCTGCTCGCGGTCATGGCCACCTGGAGCGGGTCGAAGACGAAGTCCTTGCGGAGCAGCGGCAGGCCGGGCTGGTTCATCATGAACAGCAGGTCCGGGGTGCCCTTGAAGTACTTGTGCTCCGTGAGCACGGAGATGGCGGCCGCGCCGTTGGCGGCGTAGGCGTCCGCGAAGTCGAGCGGATTCAGGTTCTCGCCCAGCGTGCCTTTGGACGGGCTGGCGGGCTTGAACTCGGCGATGACCGCGCCCGGCCCCTTGGCCCGGATGGCCTCGACGAACGAGGGGCGCTCGCCCCGGTACACGGCGGGCACCCGGCCCTCCGCAAAGTCCCTGTGCAGGGAGTCGATCTCCAACTGTTTGGCTTCCCTGAATTTATCCAGCATACGGTATCCCTTTCTGCAATCCTTGGTTGACGACGTCGCGGGCGATGTCGGCGCATTCGGCCATGGTGCCCTGGTCCAGAAGATGGAGGCACCCTGCCAGATTGAGGGCCACCATGTCCATCATGGCCCGGGGACCCTTGCCCGCCAGGATGTCCCGGAGCTTGGCTACGGCGTCCTCCTTGCCGGTCACGCGCACGTCGTCGGGCGCGTGCCGGGTGAAGCCGAGGCGGGCGGGGTCGATGGCCGTCTTGTCCATGCGGCCGTCGTCGATGATGTAGCCCCGGTTCACGCCCCAGGTGGTCAGTTCGTCGAAGCCGCCCGCACCCGCGAAGATGAGCGCCCGCTTCACGCCGGTCAGCAGCAGGGTTTCGCCCATGAGGAACAGCCGGTCCGGGTCGCCCACGCCGATGAGCTGGTGAGTGGGCCGGACCGGGTTGAGCAGCGGACCCATGAAGTTGAACAGGGTGCGGATGCCGAGCTGCCGGCGCACGGGCATGACATACTTGAAGGCCGGGTGGTAGGCGGGCGCGAACAGGAAGACGAAGTTGTACTTCCTAAGCCCTTCGGCCGCCTCCTCCGGTGTCTGTTCCAGGGGGACACCGAGGGCTTCGAGCGCGTCCGCCGAGCCGCAGGAAGAGGACTGGGCGCGGTTGCCGTGTTTGGCCACGGTATAGCCCATGTCCGCCAGGAACAGGGAGACCGCCGTGGAGTTGTTGAAGCTGAACTGGCCGTCGCCTCCAGTGCCCACGGTGTCGAAGACCGGGACGTCGTGGTCGCCCTCGAAGCCGGGGATCCGACGGGCGTGGGCCAGACAGGCGCGCACGCCCGCCGCCAGGTCGGTGGAGTCCTCGCCCTTGGCGCGCAGCCCCATGAGAAAGGCCCCGGTCTGGGCCTCGGTCATGTTGCCGTCCATGAGTTCGGTGAACATGGAGTCCGCCTGTTCGTCGGTGAGGGATTCCCTCAGGGCCAGTTTTTCGAGTATTTCGGAGATGATCATGGTTGTTGTCCTTTGATGTTGAGAAAGTTGTCGAGCAGCCGGGGGCCGTCCGGGGTGAGAATGGATTCCGGGTGGAACTGGACACCAAACCAGGGGCGGTCCCTGTACTGGATGCCCATGACTTCGCCCTGCCGGGTGCGGGCCGTGACCTCGATCCGGTCGGCGGCCTGCTCGGCCGGGACGATGAGCGAGTGGTAGCGGCACACCGTGAACGGCGAGGGAAGCCCGGCGAACACGCCCGCGCCCTCGTGGACCACTTCGGAGGTCTTGCCGTGCATGATGCGGTCCGCCCGCCGCACGGGCGCGCCCGCGAAGTGCCCCAGGGTCTGGTGGCCCAGGCACACCCCGAGCACCGGGGTCGTCTTGGGCAGCCGGGCCAGGAATTCCAGGCAGAAGCCCGCGTTTTCCGGGTTGCTCGGTCCGGGGGAGAGGCAGACGCGCGCGAGCGTGCCGCTTTCCGCCAGTTCGAGGACTTCTTCGCGGTCGTTGCGGATGACCACGGGGTCCGCGCCGAGCTGCTGGAACGCCTGCACCAGGTTGAAGGTGAAGGAGTCGAAATTATCGATCAGCAAAAACATCGGTCCCTCCCTTGCCGGTGATGACTTCGAGCAGCACGCGGGCCTTGTTGTTGCATTCGATCCATTCGGCCTCGGGGTCGGAGTCGTAGACGATGCCCGCGCCCGCCTGCCAGTAGCATTGGCCGTCGCGTATCCACATGGACCGGATGGTGATGCCGGTGTCGAGGCTGACCACCCCGTCGTCCAGCCCCAGCCAGCCGATGCAGCCGCCGTACGGTCCGCGCTCCCGGGGTTCCAGGTCGGCGATGATCTCCATGGCCCGGATCTTGGGCGCGCCGGACAGGGTGCCCGCCGGGAAGGTGGCCTGGAGCACGTCCACGCCGTCCAGCCCGTCCTTGAGTTCGCCCTCAACGTAGGAGGTCAGGTGCATGACGTGGGAAAACCGCTCCACGTTCATGAACTTCTCCACAGTCACGGTGCCGGGCTTGGAGATGCGGCCCAGGTCGTTGCGCCCCAGGTCCACGAGCATGACGTGCTCGGCCCGTTCCTTGGGATCGGCCAGCAGATCCTCCTCCAGCCGGATGTCCTCCTTTTCGGTCTCGCCCCTCCAGCGGGTGCCCGCGATGGGCCGGACCTCCAGCCGACCGGCCGCGCTGCGGACCATCATTTCCGGCGACGAGCCGAGCAGGGTGGTGCCGCAGGTCCTGCCCATGGACGGGCAGTCCGGGAATTTCATGTAGAACATGAACGGGGAGGGGTTGGCCTGCCGGAGCCGCCGGTAGATCTTGAACGGTTCGTCCGGCACGGGCACGGTGAAGCGGGTGGAGAGCACCACCTGGATGCATTCGCCCTCGGCGATCAGCTCCTTGCACCGCTTCACCCCGGCCACGTATTCCTCCCGGCCGGGGTGGACCGTGGGCGTCCCGGCCTCGGGCGCGGTCAGGTCCGCGCCCCATTGGATGGGGGCGGGCATGGGGGTCGCGCCTTTGTCGAGGGAGAGATAGCAGCAGGAGTGGCGCAGGTGGTCGAACAGGACCATCTGACCGGGCAGGACCAGGCACGCCTCGGCGTCCTCGGGACGGCACACGTCCTGAAGCTTGCGCTCGAACATGCCCGCCACGCCGTAGCCGAAGTAGCCGTACAGCCCGCGTGTCAGGCCGGGCAGGCCGTCGCGTCCGATGGCCGCGGAGGGGCCGCCCGTGGCTTCCTGCTTAATGGACAGCGTTTCCACGGCCTTTTTCACGCCGGGGAGGAAGTCCATGCCTTCCAGTTTCTTGAGGGGGGCCAGCCGGTCGTCGGCGGCATCGACCACCAGCTTGCCGTCCACGGGGTGGAGCATGAGGCGGTAGTCGAAGGCGATGAGGGAGTAGCGGCCGAGCCGCCCGTCCACCTCCGCCGATTCCAGGAGGATTCCCGGTTGGTCGCCCACCAGCCCCATGTAGAGGCTGATGGTGGTCTGCACGTCAGCGGGCAGCCATTTGCCGTGCTGCGTGAGTCGGATTTTTCCCATGACGTATCCTTTCGATGTGTGTCGCATATTAATGATATGGCCTCGGAATGACTTCCCAGCCCTTGATCTTCTTTTGGTTCTCATGCCTCTTTCACGTGAATCCCATGATCTTTCTCCTTGAAAAAAATGAAGCCGCACCCTTGGTTGGGAGTGCGGCCTCGGTTACAAGCGTATCCATGGCAACGGCGATCAGCCGCACCCCGTTAGTATGATTCGTCGCGCCACCACCACTGCGCCCGCTCGGCGAGCAGGTCGAGATCGCCGCCCGCGGCCAGGCCGAGGTAGGACATGAACCGGCGGGACACCTCCTGCAAAAACGGGTTTGCTTCGGAGATGACCTCGAACAGCTCGGAATCCTTGGTGAACATCTTGGCGGCCGAGTCGAGCCGCCGCTTGAAGGACGGGGTGACGAAGTTTTCGATCCCCTCCATGTCCCTGGCCGCCGCCAGGTAGGCGGCCGTGGTGGTGAAATTCAGCCCCTGGATCAGGGCCATGGCCCGGTCGTGCTCCTCGGGCGTGGCCGCGAAGCAGGCGTACCCGCCCGCACGGAACAGACCGGCCACGCGGTCGGCCGCCTCCGCATCGGACGCGCGGCCCGGCATGACCGCCACCCTGGGCGTGAACCCCTCGGGAACGACCGGCCCGAAGAGCGGGTGCGTGCCCACCACCGGGCCGTCCCAGGCGCCGGTCATGGCCTTGATCGGATTGACCTTCACGGACCCCACGTCGCACAGGATGGCCGTCTTGGGCAGATGGGGGAGCAGTTGCCCGAGCGCCGACTCCATGGCCGTCACCGGGATGCACAGCAGAAGCATGTCGCAGCCCGCGAGGGCGGCGGCCGTCGCGCTGACGGAGTAGGGCCGGTTCACGGCCGCAACCTCGCACCCGAGATCGGAGAAGGCCCTGCCGAACAGGGTTCCCATCTGTCCGCTCGCGCCCGCGATGGCGATTTTCTTCATTTTCGTCATCAACATGGCTGCTCCTGCCCTGCGAGCTTCTTCCATTCGTCGAAAAAACCGGGGAACGACTTGTTCACGCACCCCGGATTGTCCAGGGCGACGTCCATTCCGGCCAGCTCGAACAGGGACATGGACATGGCCATGCGGTGGTCGTTGTAGGTGGCGAATTCCACCTTGCGCCCCTTGGGCAGGAGGCCGGGACGGATGACCAGCGAGTCGCCCGCGATCTCGGTCTCGGCGCGGGTGCGGGCCACCTCGGCGGCGCAGGCCGCCAGCCGGTCGGTTTCCTTGAGCCGCAGGTGGGCCACGTTCTCGATGGTCGTGGGCGTGGAGGCGAACGCGGCCGCGGCGGCCACCGTGGGCACCAGGTCCGGGCAGCGGCCCATATCCACGCGCACGCCCCGCAGGCGCGACGGCGTGACCAGGATGCCGTCGAAGGTGACCTTGATGTCCGCGCCCATCTGGCTGAGGATGTCCATGATGGCCCGGTCGCCCTGGAGCGAGTCGGCGGCCAGCCCCTTGATGAGCACCGGGTTTTCGCCCACGGCCCCGGCGGCCAGGAAGTAGCTGGCGTTGGACCAGTCGCCTTCCACGCGGTAGTCGGCGGGCTGGTAGCCGGTGGGCCGGACCTGGAACCGGATCTTGCCCGGCGTCACGCCCTTGACCGAGCGCCAGGGGACTTCCTTCCAGGTGGAGCGGCCTTCGCGGATTTCCACGGAAAAGCCCGCCTTGAAATCCTCCATGATGCGGAGCGTCAGGGCCACGTAGGGCCAGGACACGGCCTTTTTGCCCGTGACCCGGATGGTCACGGCATGGTCGGCCAAGGGCGCACCCAGGAGCAGCCCGGAGAGGTATTGGCTGCTTTCCTCCAGGGTGATTTCCACGCTTTTTTTCGTGTAGCCCTTGCTGTCCATGACAAAGGGAAGGAACCCCTCTTTGCCTTCGAAGTGAAATTTCGCGCCGAGCCCGGCCAGGGCCGTGGTCAACTCGGCCATGGGGCGCTCGTGCATGCGGGGCGCGCCGTGGACGCGGAACGTGCCGCGCCCGGCCGCAGCCACGCCGGTCATCAACCGGCAGGTGGTGCCGGATTCGTGCATGTACAGCTCGTGCGGGGCCTCGTCCTTGTGCTTGCCGTCGGCATTGCCTCCCCTGGGGCCGTCCTCCATGCCGGAGACGGTAAGCACGCCGTCCTTTTCCTCGATGGCCGCGCCGCAGGCCGCAAGGCACTCGCGGGTGCGGAGGATGTCGTCGGAGTCGAGGGCGCCGGATATCTCGGACACGCCGTTCGCCAGCGCCGCCGCGATGAGGGTGCGGTGGGACAGGGATTTGCTGGCCGGGGCGTTGATGATGATCGGTTCCTTGGTCATCGTCGTTCCTCCTGGGTGGGGTAGGTTCCGAGCACGCGCAGGGTGTGGCACTGGTTCCTGATCTCTTCGAGCACGTCCTCGTACCGGCCGCCGGACATGTCGCAGGCCAGGTCGGCGAAGAACACGTACTTCCATTTTTCGCCCTTGAAGGGCCGGGATTCGAGCTTGGTCAGGTTGATGGACTGGTGGGCCATGGAGGTCAGCACGCGGGCCAGCGCGCCGGGCTTGTCGGGCAGGGTGAACAGGATGGTGGTCTTGTCCCGCTTGTCCTCCTGGGAGGGCGACGGCCCGATGATGAAGAAGCGCGTCCAGTTGTCCGGCTGGTCCTCGATGTTTCGGGCGAGCACGTTCATGCCGTGCATGTCCGCCAGCTTGATGTGGCCGACCACGGCGGCGATCTTTTTCCCGGCCACGGTTTCGGCGGCCTCCGCCGTGGATTCCATGGGGATGGTCGGCACGTCGCGCATGTTGGCCGCAAGCCACTCGCGGCATTGCCCCAGCGCCTGGGGATGGGAGTAGATGACCTCCACGTCCTCGATCCTTTCGGCGTTGGAAATGAGGCTGTGGCTGATCTTGCTGAAGACTTCGGCCTGGATGTAGACCGTGTACTTCATGAACAGGTCCACCACCTGGCCGACCGTGCCCTCGATGGAGTTCTCGAGCGGGATGACGCCCAGCTCCGCGCCCTCCTCGGCCACGGCCCGGAAGATTTCCTCGAAGCTGTTCTTGGGCGTGAGCGAGGCCGAGGACCCCATATGCTCGATGGCCGCGAAATAGGAGAAGGTGCCCACCGGGCCGAGGTAGACCACGCGCTCGGGCCGCTGCAGGCGGCGCGAGGAGGACATGATCTCCCGGTATATGGTCCGCAGGTGCCTGTCGGGCAGGGGGCCGGGGCTGGAGTCCGCGATCTTGTTCAGGACCTCGCGTTCGCGGAAGGGCTTGTAGATGGACTCGTGGTGCGCGGCCTTCCACCGGCCCACGCCCAGGCTCATCTCGGCCCGCCGGTTGAGAAGGTCCACGATGTCGCGGTCGATGGCGTCGATATTGTCGCGCAGCGCGCCGAGATCGGGGATGTCGTTGTCTTTCTTGTCGGCCATGGGGTACTCCAAAAGGCTCAGCCTTCCGTGATTTCTTCCTTGATGCGCATGCCGAAGTGGCGTCCGGCCTCGTCGGTCTTGACCAGAATCCGGTCGCCCTTTTTCAGGGAGACCACGGAAACGGGTTCCCCCTTGTCCGAGACCACGCGGATGGTTTCGGCGTTCTGCAGGAAGACCTGCCCGGACTTGACGCCGTCCTCGGCCTTTACCTCGGCCGTGATCAGCAGCATGGGGCGGACCTCCACCTTGACGCGGCCCACGGTGGCCAGGCTGGTGGCCCCGTCGGCGGCAACAACGAGCACGTCGTCGCCTGCGGAGAGTTCTTCCAGATAGGTGGTCCGGTCGTCGGGCATCCGGGCGTAGGCGTGGACCGCGCCCGCGTTGATGCGGAAGGGACGGGCGGCCACGTAGGGGTTGGACTCGGTTTCGGCGTGGACCAGGAAGGAGAAGGCCGAGGAGTTGCCCACGAGCATGCCCTGGCCCTTTTTCAGCACGGAGATGGTGTCCACGCAGACGCGGTGGCCCAGGCCGGTGGGTTCGATGCCGGTGACGGTGGCCGCCCGGAGGTCCAGGGTGCCCTGGGAGAGCTTGAGTTCCGCGACGATCCGCTTGAGGTCGGCCGCGCCTTCGGGCAGGACCACGATGGTGTCGCAGCCCCGTTCCAGGATGCCCGCGGCCAGCACGGCCCGGTCCAGGGATTCGCATTCCAGGGCCAGGCGGTCCACCTGGGCCAGGATGTTCTCCACCGGGATGATCTCCCAACCCTTGCCGAGAACCACGTCCTTGCCCGCCTTGATGGACTTCACGGCGGTTTCCTCGTCCGCTTTCCCGGCCAGCTTGACCACGGGCATGTCCTCGGGGGTGAGGGTCCTGATCTTGCTCAGGGCCTCGACCGCCGCCACATGGTCCTTTTCGACCATGACGGCGTCCACGCCGGACTCCAGGGCCAGGGTGACGAGTTTCTTGTCAAAGGGGACGGACTTGAAGATGACTTGTTTCATGGCGCTACCGTTATCCGTTGAGATGGTTGAGGGCGGCCTTCACGGACGCGTCGTCGTGGACGATCATGTTGAGCGACTCCACCAGGCGGGTGGGATTCGCGTGCTGGAACACGTTGCGGCCCACGGACAATCCCGCGCCGCCCGCTTCCAGGGAATCATGCACCATCTGAAGGAAAGCCCGGGTGCTGTCAAGTTTCGGCCCCCCGGCGATGACCACGGGGATGCAGCAGGAGTCGCAGACCCTGGAGAAGGTCTCGATGTCGCCGGTGTAGGGCACCTTGACCACGTCCGCGCCCAGCTCCGTGCCCACGCGGGCGCAGTGGGCGACCACGGCCGGGTCGTACTCGTCCTTCACCTTGGGGCCGCGCGCGTAGACCATGGCCAAAAGCGGCATGCCCCAGTTGGCGGCGTCCGAGGCGACCTTGCCCAGGTCTCTCAGCATGGCGGACTCGGTTTCGTCGCCCAGGTTGCAGTGGACGGAAACCGCGTCCGCGCCCAGGCGGAGGGCGTCTTCCACCGAGGCCGCCAGGGACTTGGCGTTGGGGAACGGGGAAAGGGAGGTCGAGGCGGACAGATGGACGATGAGTCCGACGTCCTTGCCCTCGGCGCGGTGGCCGCAGCGGACCAGCCCCTTGTGCTCGATGACGGCGTTGGCCCCGCCTTCCACCACCTTGCCCACGGCCTCGCGCACGTCCACCAGCCCGTCGATGGGGCCGACGGTCACGCCGTGGTCCATGGGGACCACGATGGTGCGGCCCGTGTTGCGGTTGAAGATTCGCTCCAGCCTGATTGCTTTGCCGATGTGCATGATCTCTCTCCTTGAATGGTTTCGCTCAAGGGGGCGGGTTTGGCCGACGGATGAAAAAACAGGGGCCGCCGGCTTTCGCCCGCGGCCCCTGAAGAGGTTATTCTTTGTCTCGGTAATCCACCAACTGGTTACGCAACACCTCTCCCAAGCCCGCGAGCGCGGCCGTACCAATACCAAAAATAAAAGTTGGAAAAGTATGCGTTGGAAACAGTGGCGGTAGTCATGGAAATTAGAGCTACACCGCGAACGTTCTTCTGTCAACTAAAAAATCTGTCACGATTTCGAGGAGATATCGACTAATACCATATATTCTTGCGACCGCCGGTCATTTTTCCTCCATTTTTACAATTTTTGGCATATTGACAATTTTGACCTAAAAATGTGGCTTCAAAAATGTAATAAATAACATAAATGTCAAAAATAAACACACAAAAAGTAGCTTGTGTCGCCAGTTTTACATGAATAGCAATAAAAAACGACTTTGGCACGGGTTTTGATAGAAGGGGGCAGGTTTGAAACGCATTCCAATCAAAGAGGAGTATTGCAATGTTTTCGAGAAAGTCCCCGACCCATGTTTCCAAGAGGCTGGCCATAGGCGCGGCCGTCTTGGTTGCAGCCCTGGCCCCCACCCTCGCCTATGCCGAAGAGGTGGAGTATCTCACCCAGTCCAACGGCAACATCCTTTGGACCCTGATAGCCGCCTGCCTGGTCATGCTCATGCAGGCCGGCTTCGCCTGCGTCGAGTCCGGCTTCACCCGCGCCAAATCCGCAGGCAACATCATGATGAAGAACTTCCTGGATTTCTCCGCCGGGTCCGTGATCTTCTTCCTGTTCGGCTTCGCCATCATGTTCGGCCTGGACGCGGGCGGCTTCATCGGCACCTCCGGCTACATGCTGGGCGGCGTCGGCGAGTCCGACATCATGTGGACCTACACCTTCTGGTTCTTCCAGTCCGTGTTCGCGGCCACCGCGGCCACCATCGTTTCCGGCGGCATGGCCGAGCGCACCAAGTTCGGCAGCTACATTCTCGTGTCCATCGTCATCACGGGCATCATCTACCCCATCTCCGGGCACTGGGCCTGGGGGTCCCTGTGGCTGGGCGATGACGGCGCGGGCTGGCTGGAAGGACTCGGCTTCTGCGACTTCGCCGGTTCCTCGGTCGTCCACTCCGTTGGCGGCTGGGTCGCCCTGGCCGGTGCCCTGGTCCTCGGTCCCCGCATCGGCAAGTATTCCGAAGACGGCAAGGCCCGGGCCATTCCCGGCCACAACATCCCCCTGGCCGGTCTGGGCGTGTTCCTGCTCTGGTTCGGCTGGTTCGGGTTCAACCCCGGTTCCACCACCACCGCCGACGACACCATCGGCCTGATCGCCATGAACACCTCCCTGGCGGCCGCGGGCGGCGTGCTCGGCGCCATGGCCATCGCCTGGCTCCGCTTCGGCAAGCCCGACATGTCCATGACCATGAACGGCGCCCTGGCGGGCCTGGTCGGCATCACCGCTCCCTGCGCCACCGTCACCCCCGGCCCGGCCATCATCATCGGCCTGATCGCCGGCGTCCTGGTCGTGCTGTCCATCGAGTTCATCGACAAGGTGCTCAAGATCGACGATCCGGTCGGCGCATCCTCGGTCCACGGCGTCTGCGGCGCCTGGGGAACAATCGCCTGCGGCCTGTTCAACACCGACGGAGGACTGTTCTTCGGCGGCGGCATGGGCCAGCTCGGCGTGCAGTTGATCGGCGCGGGCGTGTTCTTCATCTGGGCCTTCGGTGCCGGGTTCATCCTCATGAACATCGTCAAGGCCATCTTCGGCATCCGCGCCAAGGCGGAAGAGGAGCTCAAGGGCCTGGACATCGCGGAACACGGTTCCGAGTCCTACAACGGCTTCCAGCTCTTCAGCAACGAGTAAGGCCGGAAGCGTAACCAGAGAGATTAGAAGGAGATACGACAATGAAGCTCATCATAGCATACATCAGGCCCGAAAAGCTGAACGCGGTGAAGCAGGCCCTGTACGCCAAGGAGATCTATTCCCTGTCCGTGACCAATGTCCTGGGGTCCGGCCGCCAGAAGGGATTCACCGAAACCTATCGCGGCGTGCAGATGGAAGTGAACCTGCTCAAGAAGGTCCGCCTGGAGATCGGCGTCAACGACAGCTTCGAGCCTCTGGCCATCGAAGCCATCAAGGCCGCCGGGCACTCCGGGAACGAAGGCGACGGAGTGATCTTCGTTCTCGAACTGGGCAAGGCCCTGCGGATCAGGACCGGCGAGGACGGCATCCTCTAGGATGGACTGCGACATTGATATGCGGGCCGGGGCGGCGGGTTGCGCCGCCCCGACCCGGCCCCGCCTCTGTCCGAGGCAAGGGTCCGGCAACAAAACAACAGGAATTTCAGTGCTGCAGACAAAGCCGGACATACATGAGATCATTGAAAACAGGTCCATCATCATCCACTTCCAGCCCCAGGTCTCCCTCAAGCGGAAAGCCGTTGTCGGGCTGGAGGCCCTGAGCAGAGGATTCGACCCCCAAAGCGGAGAAATCATACCTCCAACCCTGCTGTTCGAGCAGGCCCGGGACACGGCATCCCGCCTCGCCCTGGACCGGGCCTGCCGAACAAAAGCGGTCGAAGCCTTCGCCACCCTCCATCGCCGCGAAAAGAGCCTGATGCTCTCCATGAACATCGACGCCGCCTGCATCAACGGGGAAACGCGCGGCTCCAACCACATCCTGAACCAGGTCAATCGGTTCGGCGTCAGTCCCGGCAACGTCATCATCGAGATCATCGAGTCGCGTTGCGACGACACCCGCGCCCTGCTGGAGTTCGTCCGCTTCTACCGCAGCCATGATTTCCTCATCGCCCTGGACGACGTGGGCGCGGGATTTTCCAACCTGGACCGCATCCCGCTGCTCAAGCCGGACGTCATCAAGCTGGACCGCTCCCTGGTCCACGGCGTGGACCGGCACTTCCACAAGCTGGAGGTGGTCCGCAGCTTCGTGCAGATGTCCAACCGGCTGGGCTGCCTGGTCCTGGCCGAGGGCGTGGAGACCGCCGAGGAGGCCATGTGCCTGCTTTCCAACGGGGTGGACGTGTTCCAGGGGTTCTATTTCGCCCGGCCCGCGCCCGGCCTGGACGCGGTCCCCGGCATGGCCGACAAGGTGGACTCCCTGGCCGAGCGGCACCGGGAGAACCGGACCCAGCAGATAGCCGAGGACAAGCGCCGGTATTCCAGCTACGACCTGACCGTGCTGACCATGTGCCAGGATCTGGCCGAGAGTCCGGCCAAGGCCATGAATGCGGACCTGGCGCGTTTCGTGGACATTTATCCGAGCGTGGAATGCCTGTACGTGCTGGACATGAAGGGCAACCAGATATCCGACACCGTGTGCAACCCCGCGCGGCTGAAAACCGGCAAGCGGTTTCTGTACGAACCCGCCAGCGCGGGCGCGGACCATTCGCTCAAGGAATACTTTCTGCCCATCCAGGCGGGGCTGGAGAAATTCACCACCCGGCCGTACATCTCCCTGGCTTCGGGCAATCTCTGCACCACCATCTCGCACGTCTTCTACCACAAGGGCAGCGGCCGCCACCGCATCCTGTGCGTGGACATGAACCGTGAGGACGAGGCCGCCAGGCCCGGCTAGGCCCCGGACAACGAAAAGGGAGGGAAGACCGTGCGGTCCCCCCTCCCTGTTGAAAGGTTCAAGCGACGATCGCTACATGTCGAGTATTTTCTTGGCGGTTTCGTCCATGATGTCGGTGATGAACCGGATGCCGGTCTCGCGCTCGGTCTCGCGGTTGCCCGAGGCGATGTCCTCGCGCCCGATGTCTTCCATGCGGAACTTGCGCGCGCCGCACATGAGCTGCTGCAAGCCCGCGGACAGCTTGTCCACCAGGTTCCAGAGGGCCACGGAGCCGAGGGGAATGTTCTTCATCTCGTCCTTGCCGACCTTCTTTTCCACGTCCTGGTAGCAGGCAAAGATTTCCTCGGGGGTCTTGCCGTATTTGGCCACGGCGGCGGGCAGCTTGTCCCAGTTGCCGTTGACGGCCTCGCGGCGCTCGGGGAAGAGCGCGCCCTCGATGTTGGAGCCCAGGAAGCCGGGGATCATCATGGCGCGGCCCATGCAGATCAGCTTGGTGTAGGGAGCGCCCAGGGCCAGGGCCTTGAAGATGTTGCTGCCCTTGGCGAAGCCGCCCGCGAACGACATGTCCACCACGCGCTTGCCGCGCGCGGCCAGCCGGGTGGCGTACTCGTGGGCCTTGGAGTGGAGTAGGATGGAGGGAACGCCCCAGCTTTCCATCATGTTCCAGGGACTCATGCCGGTGCCGCCGCCGGAGCCGTCCATGGTCAGCAGGTCGAGTTCGGCCTCGGAGGCGAACTTGATGGCCATGGCCAGGGCCTCCATGCCGTAGGAGCCGGTCTTCAGGGAGATGCGCTTGAAGCCGAGCTTCCGCAGGTAGCTGATGGAATTCATGAACTCTTCGTGAACCTG
This sequence comes from Desulfovibrionaceae bacterium, assembly GCA_015709315.1. GTDB lineage: Bacteria > Desulfobacterota > Desulfovibrionia > Desulfovibrionales > Desulfovibrionaceae > Pseudodesulfovibrio. Next base: position 15,794 of record JACCQI010000033.1, on the reverse strand, counting down.
TTCGTAGGTACACAGGTTGGTGTAGCCGAGGCGGCTGTGCCGGGCGAAGTGCTTGATCGCGCCGCATTTGTACCCGGCCTGCACTTCCGGCCTTTCCGGGTCGGGGTCCACCAGGTAGCCGCGCTGTTTCAGGAATTGGGCATATTCGAGGCTGGTGACTTCGATTTCGCCGCCGATGTCCTTGGCGCCCTGGCCCCATTTGAGTTCGATAATGACCTGGTCGCCGTACTTATCGGCCACGTATTCGGCCACGCCGTTGTGGGTGTCCTCCACGTTGAGCTGAACGATGATGGCGCCGTAGCCGTCGTAGTAGCGGCGGTAGATGTCGATGCGGCGCTCCAGCTCGGGGGCCTTGGAGATGCGGCCGTTGTTGATTTCCGACTTTCGGTCGACGCCGACCACGTTCTCGCCGATCACGATGGGCGCGCCCACCAGGGCGCAGCCCACGGCAAAGGCGTCCCAGTACTTGGCCGCGATGAATGTGGAGCCGAGCGCTCCGGTCATGAACGGTACGCGGCACTTGGTGATTTCCTTGGCCCCGAAGGAGGTCTCAAGGCTGACGTCCGTGAAAAGCAGGTCCCCGTTGGTGCAGGATGCGCCCATGGCTCCGTAGTTGAGGCCCTGGATCCTGAGGGAATTGTAGGACACGCCCACATGGGTGGTGTTGCCGCTGCCCGCGGTGACCATGCCGAAATCGCGGGGATAGAGGATTTCCCGGCCGCGCATGGACGAGAGCCAGGTTTCACATTTGCCCTGGCAGTCGGCCCGGCAGAGGGTGCAGAGGCCGGATTCGATGGCGTTGCCACGGTTTACGCTTCCAATGACGTCATTACTTTTCGGGTAGTTGTTCATGATGAGACTCCGAGTCTGAGTGGTGAAGGCGAAAGACGGTACCAATGCGGATCGCAACAAAACTTGCGATTTCTAGCAAAGAGGCGCACAATTGTCATTGGTTTTTTGACAAGTATGGAAAAAATAAGCTACAAAAATGTATTTATTTTCTGATTTTTGATGATTTGATGCAGTGGCGGGGACGGCGGAGGGTGCAGATAACAGGGAGTCATGGTTGCATTTTATTCGGCCGTAAAAATGGGGGCGGGAGCGCAAGCTCCCGCCCCCCTGGCGTTCGTGATGGTGGCAGTCGTTATATTTTGCAGGCGGTACGCAGGTCGTCCACGGCGTCGGTCTGTTCCCAGGTGAATTCGGGCAGTTCGCGGCCGAAGTGGCCGTAGTTGGTGGTCTTCTGGAAGATGGGACGGCGCAGCTTCAGGCGCTCCTGGATGAAGTAGGGGCGCATGTCGAAAACCTCGGTGACGGCTTTTGTCAATTGTTCGTCGGACACCTGGCCGGTGCCGCGCGAGGAGACGACCACGGAGACCGGCTGGGCCACGCCGATGGCGTAGGCGAGCTGGACCTCGCAGATGTCGGCCAGTCCCGCGGCGACCACGTTTTTGGCCACGTAGCGGGCCATGTATGCGCCGGAGCGGTCGACCTTGGACGGGTCCTTGCCGGAGAACGCGCCGCCGCCGTGCGCGCCCGCGCCGCCGTAGGTGTCGTTGATGATCTTCCGGCCCGTCAGGCCGCAGTCGCCGACCGGGCCGCCGATGACGAAACGGCCGGTGGGGTTGATGTAGGTCTTGAGATTGTCGTCGAGCAGTTCCTCGGGCAGGGACTTGGCGATGACTTCGGTGAGGATGGCTTCCTTGAGATCGGAGTAGGCCACGTTGGCGTCATGCTGGGAGGAGACGACCACGTTGTCGATGCGCACGGGCTTGCCGTCCTGGAACTCCACGCAGACCTGGGTCTTGCCGTCCGGGCGCAGGAAATCGAGAATGCCTTCCTTGCGCACGTAGGTCAGGCGGCGGGACAGCTTGTGGGCGTAGTAGATGGGCGTGGGCATCAGGGTCGGGGTCTCGTTGGTGGCGAAGCCGAACATCATGCCCTGGTCGCCTGCGCCCTGTTCCTCGGGTTTGGTCTGGTTAACGCCCTGGGCGATGTCCGGGGACTGCTTGTCGATGGAGGAGATGACCGCGCAGGTCTGCCAGTCGAAGCCCATGGTGTCGGCGGAGTTGTAGCCGATGCCCTTGATGGTGGAGCGGACGATATCGGGAAAGTCGGCGTAGGCCGTGGTGGAGATTTCGCCGGCGATGAACGCCATGCCGGTGGTGACCAGCGTTTCGCAAGCCACGCGCGCGTTTTCGTCCTGGCCGATGATGGCGTCCAGGATGGCGTCGGAAATCTGGTCGGCCACCTTGTCGGGATGGCCCTCGGTCACGGATTCGGATGTGAACAGGTATTTGCCTTCGATCTGCATGGGAAGCCTCCTTCAGGGGTGCTGCGTAAAAAGCCTAGAAATCCGGGGTGAGGTCGCACTCGAGGATTTCATCGACGGTGTTGTTCTTGCCTGCGACCACCACGCGCGGCCTGCGGGTCTTTGCCTCGTTTTCGTCGAGCCACATGTAGGTGGCGACGATGACGCGCTGGCCGACTTCGCCCTTGTGGGCTGCCGCCCCGTTGAGGCATATCTGTCCCGGCTCGCCGGGAATGGCGTAGGTGGTCAATCGCTCGCCGTTGTCCATGTTGTACACGTCCACCTGCTCATAGGGCAGGATGCCGACGGTCTTCATCAGGGTACGGTCGATGGACAGGCTTCCCCGGTATTCCAGGTTCGCCTCGGAAATGGTTGCGCCGTGAATCTTGGCGCTCAGGAAACAGCGTTGGGCCAATGGTCAAACCTCTATTAATATGTTGTCTATGAGCCGGGCCTTGCCCATGCGAACGGCGACGGCCGCAAGGACCGGACCGGAAATCCGCTCCACGGGGACGATGTCCGCCGGGTCCACGATGTCGATGTAGTCCACCTCGCCCATGGGCAGGGTGGCGGCGTATTCGGCCTTGAGCCACGCCTTGGCCTCGGCCGCGTCGCGCTGCCCGGCAACGACCCTGTCGCGCAGGGCGAGAAGCCCCTTGCGGATGCCCGGGGCAGCCGCGCGTTCCGTTTTTGTCAAATAGGCGTTGCGCGAGCTGAGGGCCAGGCCGTCCGGCTCGCGGACGATGGGTTGGCCGATGATCTCGACGGGCATGTTCAGGTCGCGGACCATGCGCCGGATGATGGCCAACTGCTGCCAGTCCTTTTCGCCGAACACGGCGACGGTGGGCTGGGCGAGTTGGAACAGCTTGGTCACCACCGTACACACGCCGCGGAAGTGGACGGGGCGCGACACGCCGCACAGGCAGGTGGCCAGGGCGGGCGCTTCGACCCAGGTGGCGTGCCCCGGGGCGTACATGGCGTCCGGCGCGGGGGCGAAGAGCAGGTCCGCGCCGTGGGCTTCAGCCTTGGCGCAATCCCCTTCGAGGTCGTGCGGGTAGCTTGAAAGATCCTCGTTCTCCCCGAACTGGGCCGGGTTTACGAACAGCGACACGACCATGCGGTCGCACTTGGGCCGGATGCGGTCCATGAGGGCCGTGTGTCCTGCGTGCAGGTATCCCATGGTCGGCGTCAGGCCGATGGTTTTTCCCTCGCTGCGCCAGGCCAGGCATTGCCTTTGCAGCTCTTGCGGGTCGGTGATGATATTCATTCTGGGAGAACTCCTGACAGGTTTTGCAGGAGGAGTCAAACAAAATATCTATATCAAGATGTATTGATATAGTGAGTCCCGCCAAGGGGGCAAGGGAGCGGAAACCGCCAACTTTCAATTGAGAAAAAAAGGCTGCCGTTGTACCCTCCCGGCCATGAGGACGAACAAAGACATTTTCGCAGACGGGTCCATATCGTTCACGCCCCAGGAGCTGATCGACTTCGAACACACCATCAAGGACGCCATTGCGGAATTTCTGCCGTTTTCGTCCTATAGCCTGTTTTTCCCGCGCGAGGCGGTTTCGGCCATTCCCGAGCCGGAGTTCCGCCGCGAGGACGGCGAGCTGGTCCTGCCGCTCGTCTTTCAAGGAAAAATGCTCTGCTATTTCATCGCCAAGGGCGTGCGGCTCAAGGCTCCGTCCACGGCTCCGAAGTACATCATGGCCCTGGCCTCGTCCGTGCTGGAGAAGCTCGCCCTGTACAAAAAGGCCGTCACCGACCCCCTGACCGGGCTGTATTCCCGCGATTTCTTCTTCAACGAGCTGGAAAAGGCCATCGAGCGGGTGCAGGGGTGTCTGGCGGCGGGCGGTTGCGAGGCGGGCGTGGGCCGGGGGGCCGACCAGTCCTTTTCCGGCACCTTCGGCGTCATCTTCCTCGACCTGGATACCTTCCAGCCCATCAACGAGCGCTACGGATACCTGACCGGCGACGATATCCTGTCCGAAGTGGGGCGGCTGCTCGACATGGTCTGCCCCAAGTACACGGCCGTGTCCCGCTTCGCCAACGACAAGTTCGCCATTCTGGTTCCCGACGCCAAGCCGCGCGCCTGTTTCCAGCTCTCCGAGGTCATCCGCTCGGGCCTGAGCAAGCTTTCGTTCGTGGACGACATCACCAACGACACCATCACCGTCACCGGCAGTCTGGGCTATGTATGCTACCCGCAGGGGCTGGAGGGGGCGCAGTTCAGGCGCGCCCCGTCCGAGCAGGCGCGGATGATCGTCCGCAAGGCGCGCAACGGCGTGACCGTGGCCAAGGAACTGGGCCGCAACCGGGTGTTCGGCTATTCGGACATCCTGGCCCGGGGCGGGCGGGTGCTCGAAGTCCTGCCCATGAACCGCATGGTCGTGTCCCTGGGCGAGCCGTCCGGGGCCAAGGTGGGCCAGCGGTTCCTCGTGCGCGCCCCCAAGTCCGGCGTCGGCCGGGACCGCCGCAACCCGGCCGTGTTCAAGGGCGAGATCGTGCTGGTCGAGGTTCAGAACGACGTGTCCCTGGCCGAGGCGCTCCATCTGGAGGATTCGGCCTGGTCCGTGGAGCCGGGCGACCGCCTCAAGCTCGTGGAGGGGGATGAAAGCGTGTTCAACGGAAAGGACGAAAAGGATACCGTCATGCCCGAAAAGGACGCCGCCACCGACCTCTACTCCTACAGCGAGTTCATCACCCGGTTTGCCGAGGCCCGTCTTGCGCCCGACCAGTTCTGCCTGACCCTGATCCGCATTCTGGACCAGCCGGGCGAGGACGAGGAGGGCTACCAGGAGGCCTTGGACCGCATGGCCTCGAACGTGGCCCGGCTCGCCCATGGCGCGCTGGGCGATGATGCCGTGGGCGGCCGCTGGGGCCTCAACGGCGTGATCTTCTTTGCCGAGTCCATGGATCGGGACCGGCTCATGGAGCGGACCCTGGAGATCGAAAAGCTCGCCAAGGCGTCGCTCGGCGTCAGGGTGTCGATCGGCTCAGCCTGCTACCCGTTCCTCAATTTCGACCGGGCGGACATTCTGGAAAACTGCCGCAAGGCGCTGGAGCACGCCCTGCTTCTGCCCGAGCCGTGCGTGGCCGTGTTCGACTCCATCTCCCTCAACCTGTCCGCGGACCGGCGGTTCATGGACGGCGACATCTACGGGGCCATCGAGGAATTCAAGCTGGCCCTGCTGGACGATGAAAACAACCTGCTCGCCCGCAATTCGCTCGGCATCTGCTACGCCCAGCTCGGCCGCTTCGAGGAGGCCCGGCGCGAGTTCGAGGGCGTGGTGGCCGTGGACAGGAAGGACGTGCTCGCCCTCTACAACCTGGGCTGGGCCAACCACCGGCTGGGCGACCTCAAGAGCGCGGCCGCCTCCTACCGCAAGTGCCTCAGGGCCGAGCCGGGCCATGTCTATTCCCTCATGCGCCTCGGATCCATCGAGGAGAAGGCCGACCATCTCAAGAAGGCGGCCAATTACTACAAGAAGGCCGCGGAACGGCCCGGCGGCGAGCGCATGGTGCTCCGGCCCCTGGCCCGGGTGGCCTACAGGCTGGGCGACATCGAGGGAACCCGCGAATACCTGCACCTGGCGCTCAACGCCGACCACAACGACCACCAGGCCATGCACATGCTGGCCAAGCTCTATCTCGACCAGGGCGAGGACCCGCAGATTGCCGAGGTCCTGGCCCGCCAGTCCGCGGCCTTGTCGCCGGGCGTGGACGCCTACTGGGATACGCTGGTGGAGGCCCTGGAGGCCCAGGGCAAGGGCGAGGAGGCCGCCAAGGTCGCGGCCCGCGCCGCCGGGTAGCCCGTTTCCCCAACATTTGCTTTCCGGCCTTTTGGGGCCGCGTCCGTCCGCCGCCGATGTGTGGTCCGCATTCTTTTCCGCCCTGAAAATGGCGGCGCGCCGCGTTGTCGCGGGTTTCATTTGACAGGGGTGGACGGAAGTGGAAAGCATAGTTTCATATGCGAATATTGGGGATTGTTATTACGGTGTTACGGGGCATGCGCGTTGCGCGCCCGGCAGCGTATTTGTTCCTGGCCGCATGCGTGCCGTTCATCCAGGCGTCCGCCTGCCGGGCGGCGCACGCGCCTCTGGGCCAGCAGAAGAACATCGTCTACATCAGCAATTTCAGCTCGCAATACTACTGGAACCAGACCATCAAGCGCTGCCTGCGCGACGAATTCAAGCGGCAGGGCATTTCCGTCAATTTCTACGAGGAGATCTTGAACATCCGGCGGATGCCCAAGGGCGCTCGTGATCGAACCCTGCCGATCCTGAAGAAGTTGTATGCGGAAAAGTATCGGGAAGTCCCCATTGACCTGATCATGGTCAGCGACGACTCCCTGCTGGGCCCCATCGGGCGGAAACTGTTCCCGGACACGCCCTTTTTGTTCTGCTATACCCGGCAGGACCGGCTCAAGGACCTCGCGGCCATGGGCAACGCCTCGGCCACCGTGGACGACCGGAACCCGGAGCGGATCATCGACGCGGCCCTCAAGATGTTCCCCGCCACCCGGTATGTGGCCGTCATATCCGACCATTCCGAGGTGTCGTCCCACTTCAGCCGGGTGATTCGGGAGAAAAGCAGGCTCTATCCCGAGCGCCGGTTCCAATTCATATTTGCAAAGGACAAGGACGACCTGGTCCGCCGGCTCAAAACGCTGACCCCCCGGACCATCATCATCGACGCCAGCTACTATTCGACGCTGCTCGCCGGTCCGTTCCGGTCCGCGAAGTCCATCGTGTTCGAGGCGTCCATGCTGCCGGTCTTCAGTCTGTGGAGCAACCCGGTGGAAAAAACCGGACTGGTGGCCGGATTGCTCCTGGACACCGAGCGGCACGGCAGGGCCGCGGCGGTAATGGCGGTTCGGATTCTCCGGGAAAGATCGGCGGACTCGGTCGCGCCGATGGTCGTGCATACGGAACGCATCGTCGCGGACCACGCCATGCTCGCCCATTATCATATCGATGCAAAGGGAATCGGCCTTGATCCGATCATCGTCAACGAGCCGCTTCCCTTCCACGTTCGCCATAAGCACGTGCTCATCACAAGCGCCGTGCTCTCCATGTTTTTCGCCGGCATCCTTTTCATGATGGTGGTCGCCCTGCGGCAGAAGCGCCGGGAAAAGCGGTTGCTGGAACTGGAATTGAGAGCCGAGAACGACAAGGCAAAGGCCAGGGCGCAACAGGAGCAGGCCAGAAAGATGCAGGCGCTGCTTGCCTTTTCCGTGGGCATCGCACACGACCTCTCGGCCATTTTTGCCGGAATCAGCGCATGCGTGGGCTTTGTCCGAGAGGAAACGTCCGGGGATCAAAAGCACCTTGAACAGGACCTTGAACAGATCGAGATTTCTTCAAGGCGGGGAAAGGAGATCGTGGAGCGGATCGCGGCCCGGCCCGATCTCCGAACCAGGGAACCCGTGCCGGTGGAAAGCGCCCTGGATGAATCCGTCGCGCTGTTGGCCCCCCAACTGCCGGAGGGAGTGGCCCTCACGGTCGAGAATCGGGCCGAAAGCGCCTGCATCGGCGTGGATGCCGCGTCCCTGCACCAGATCGTGCAGAACCTGTGCCTCAATGCCGTGCAGGCCATGTCCGGCCACGGCCGCCTGGATGTGAAGCTGGTCGCGGACGGCGAGGCGGGGACCGTGACGCTGACGGTTTCCGACTCCGGGCCGGGCATTTCCCCGGAGGTGAAGGAACATATTTTTGAACCCTATTACACGACGCGCAAGTCGTGCGGGGGAACCGGGCTGGGACTCTTTTCCGTGCTGTCCATCGTCACGCAGGCCCACGGGAGCGTTTCCGTACGGTCGGTGGCTGGGCATGGGGCGTCCTTTGTCGTCATTCTTCCCCAGGCGGTGAAACACCATGAGCAGAGACACGATACTCATAATTGATGACGACCTGGGGATTCAGTACGCCCTGGGACGCATGGTGGAGAAATTGGGACATGCCGCGCTGTTGGCGGGCAGTCTGGAGCAGGGGCGCGCCCTGGTTTCGGCGCATGCCCCGGCCGTGATCTTCCTGGACATCTTTCTCCCGGACGGCAACGGCGTGGAGGCCCTGCCGGACTTTTGCGCCGGGTCGCCATTGTCCGAGATCATCATGATCACCGGCCTCGGGTCGCAGGACGAGGCGGAAAGGGCCTTGCTGGCCGGGGCCTATGACTTCATATCCAAGAACACGCCCATGGAGGAGCTGGGGGACATCGTCGCCCAGGCCCTGGAACGGCATCGCGCGAAACGGGCGGACAGGGAGGACCCCGGCATCGCCGCCTTCGGCGAGGCGCTGCTCGTGGGCGGGAGCACCGAGTTCCGCAGAAGCGTCAACCTGGCGCGGCAGTTTTCCGAGACCGACTCCAACGTGCTGCTTTTGGGCGAGACCGGAACCGGCAAGGAGCTTTTTGCCGAGACCATCCACGCCAACAGCGCGCGCCGGGATCATCCCTTCGTGCCGGTGGATTGCGCGAGCCTGCCCGAGAACCTCGCTCCCAGCATCCTGTTCGGGCACGCCCGCGGGGCCTTCACCAGCGCCAGCTCTTCCCGGGAAGGGCTGATGGCCAAGGCGGACAAGGGGACGCTTTTTCTCGATGAGATCGGCGAACTGCCGCTTGAGACGCAAAAGGTTTTTTTGCGGGTTCTCCAGGAAAGGCGGTTCCGGCCGGTGGGCGGCACCCGGGAGCAGCCGTGCGATTTCCGGCTCATCGCGGCCACGAATCAGGACCTGCAGGCCCTGTCCGAGCAGGGGGCGTTCCGCAAGGACCTGTACTATCGGTTGCAGACCTGCGTCATCACGCTGCCCGGCCTGCGCCGGCGGGGTGACGACGTGCTGGTGCTGGCCGAACGATTCGTGCGCGACCTCTGCGAAAAGGAAGAGCAGGCCGTCAAGGTCTGCTCGGAACTGTTCCTCAAGACCCTGCGGATGTACCCGTGGCGCGGCAATGTGCGGGAATTGAGGAACGCCATGGAGTTTGCGGTGGCCGCCGCGCGCAACGAGGACGAGCTGTGCGTACACCATCTGCCGGACCGCATCCGCATCTTTACGGCCAAATACAAGTTCATCCAGGCATCCAAAGGCGGTCCTGCCGGACAGGACTGCCGGGAGGCCGCACTGTCGTTGGCCGACAGCACCCGGTTCCCCGGCTTTACGGAATACAAGGAAACCATGGGGGCGCAACTGGAACGCGAGTATATGCGTACGGTCCATTCCGTGGCGCACGGCGACATCCGGGCCATGATGGAGTTGACGAAGCTGTCGCGGTCCCGGTGCTATGCGCTGGTAAAGCAGTACGTGGCCGACTAGAATCGCCGCCGCGGTTCGGGCCGGATAGGGAAAATGGGCAGGGCATGCGGTGCGGATCGCATGCCCTGCCGTTTCAGGATGAGTGGGGAGAGGGGTGTTATTCCATGCAGCCCGGGAGGACTGCCCGTTTCAGGTCCAGGGTCAGCCTGTTGGTGGTGCTGTTCATGAATCCGACCGGCTTGTAGTTGATGTTCAGGGAACTCGGGTCGGTTATCTTCCGCAGCCAGTGGTTGAAGTAGCCGTTTTCCGGGTCGGTGTAGCCGATCAGGTTCATGATGTCGATGTCCATGCGCTCCCGGTCGTTGGTGCCGGGGCGGATGGAGATGGTGCCGCTCAGGCCCACGTAGTCTATCTTGCGCAGGTAAGGCATGAGCTTTTCGCCCGTGATGTTGTCCACGCCGTCGTCCTTGGCCATCTTGATGGCGTGCGCCACGGCCCAGACGTTGTCATAGCCCATGACGCCCCAGTAGAAGGTCACGTCGTTGGGGTCGATGGTCTTGCCGATGACCTTGCCCAGCTTGTTGCGGAGTGCGTCGATCTTTTCGCCCTCGGGCATGTGGGCTTTGGGGGCGAGGCTGCCGATGGCCGAGTAGATGCCCTGCGGCGGGTTGTCTGCGGACAGCATTTCCGACGAGTAGAAGTAGTAGCCTTCCCTGACCATGCCCAGCGCCTTGGCCGCCATGTACACGGTATAGGTGTCGGGCACCGGCATGATGATGACGTAGTGGCGGACGCCTTCGGCCTTCATCCTTCCGAGCCATGTGAGCACCTTGAAGAAGTTGGTGTTGCGCTCGTAGCCGCAGATGGCGGTGCCCAGCCCGGTCGCCTCGGCTTCCCCCTTGGCCGCCACCATGCCGCCGTGTCCCCAGGCGTCCGTGGTGTGGAAGATGCCGATCTTCTTTGCGCCGAGATACTTGGCGGCCCGGACCAGCGTGGTGTCCACTATGGAGCTGGGCGCCACCACGCGGATGAAGTAGGGGAAGTCCTTGGTCGAGCTGAGGCTCTCCGCATTGGACCCGTATGAAATGACCGGGATCTTGTACTTTTCGCCCATGCGGGCGATGTTGACGGCCGGGCCGGAGCAGTCCGCGCCGATGAGGGCGACGAACTTCTTGCCCTTGGTCATGAGTTTCTTGGCGATCACGTCGCTGCCTTGGATGCGGCAACGGTAATTGACCACGTCGTCCTTGTCCATGATCAGCTTGTCGTCGCCGAGCATGCCGGAATTGTTGACGTCCTCGATGGCGAAGTGGGCCGATTGAAGGGCGTAGTTGCCCCAGTCCGCCTTGAGTCCGCTGCTGTAGCTCAGGGAGAACATGCCCGCGATGTTGAAGTCGCGCGCCGAAGCCTGGCCCGGAATGAGCAGGCAAAGGGCCAGGGCGAATACTATCAATGTGCCTATTTGTCTTTTTTTCATAATGCTTCTCTCCAAAAAACGGTTATTGGGCTGAAGCAGGGGTGATCTTGGCGAAAATGGTCTGTGCGATGCGCTCCGAGATGAAACCGAGAACCAGGCCGACGAGCAGGGAAATGAACGTTTCCAGTATCAGGGCGCCGGAACCGAGGAACGCCGCGCATCCGATGAACGCGCCGGGCACGAAGGAGAGCTGGCTGATTCCGCCCGCCGCGCACAGCAGGAAGACGCCGCCCATCAGGGGCAGCAGCATGGGATTGTGCATGCCGGTGATGGATGCCGCGTACACGACCAGCCAGCCGATGAACATGCCGTACAGGTTGGTCAAAAACGTCTTCTGTGCGCCCTTGACCCCGCCGCCGGCGGCGAAGAAGCATGCCCACGAGGCGAACCCGATCCATGCCAGCATGCCCCAGTCGGCCGCGAACTGTCCGAATACTCCGGCAAAAATAGCGCAAATGACACCAAGAATGAGATGGTATTTCATACGATAGCTCCATGCATTGAATGCAGCACTGTCAGACTGCACCGTTTGGTTGTTTTTCCGCCCCGGCCAGGCTGCGGCGGTTGCCCGTAATGGGCTAAGAAACAACAACGTTCTCCATTCACGGTATGGCATTGAGCAAGGAGTGAGCCAATAGGCGGCATGTTTGTAATAGCTCGAAATGGCTAATTTTTTGCGCATGAGGTCTGAAGGGGGCCGGTTCGGGGTCCTGTCCGGCAGGACTGGACTGCGGGCACGCGGTCGGGATTTGCGGCCGCGGTCCGCCAAAATCTTGGGCGAAAGGATTGTCGGGCCGTTGAAGGCGGATGCGCCGACGGGACGGCATTCCGGTTGGGGGCATGACTTGTTGGGACAATGCCGCAGTGCGCGGAATCAGGGCGGCTTCCTATTGTCCCCGTCGGTTCATGCGGCCCCAACCCGTTGCTTCAGCGCCCGGACGCGCTGCAAAACCGGCGGGTGCCCGTATTCCAGCCACACGGTCAGGGGGTGGGGCGTCAGGTTGGACAGGTTCCGGGCCGAGAGCTTCTTGAGCGCCGAGATCATGGACCGGGCGTCGCCCGTGGTCCTGGCGGAAAAGGCGTCCGCCTGGAACTCGTGGCGGCGGGAAATCAGGCCGGACAGCACGGTCATGGCCAGGGAAATGGGCGTGTAGAGCAGGAAAAAGAAGATCAGCCCGGCGTGAACCGACATATGCTCCATGCCGAAGGCGTCGAACAGCCCCCTGGAGTTGAGGAACAGGGACATGAGCCAGAAGATGAGGCCGGTGCGGGCGATGCCGGTGACGAGCCGCTTGCGGATGTGGCCGAGCTTGGCGTGCCCGACCTCGTGGGCCAGGACGGCCACGATTTCCTCGACCGTCATGTCGTGTATCAGGGTGTCGAACAGGGCGATGCGCCGCCGTTTGCCCAGGCCCGTGAAAAAGGCGTTGCCCTTGGTGGACCGCCTGGACCCGTCCATGACGAAGATGCCGGACAGTTCGAAGCCGGTCTTTTCGGCGTAGGCCTCGATGGCCGAGCGCAGCTCGCCGTCCTCAAGGGGCGTGAACTTGTTGAACAGCGGCAGGATCCAGGTGGGCGCCACGTAGGTCAGGCCGAGGGACACGGCCACGGCGAATCCCCAGCACCATATCCAGGCGAACGGCCCGGCCTCGCGGAACAGGATCAGGACCCCGACCACCAGGCTGCCGCCGACCACGCTCGCCAGGATCACGCTTTTCAATTGATCCAGGAGAAAGGTGGACGGGGTGGTGGTGTTGAAGCCGAACCGATTCTCCAGCACAAAGGTCCGGTAGGCCGAGAACGGCATGCTCAACAGCGTGCCCGCCAGGCCCAGCGAACCGATGTAGAGCAGACCGGTGAGGACCGGCGACAGGCCGGGCGCGCGGACCGCCAGGTCCAGCCAGTTGAAGCCGCCGACCAGGATGAGCGCGATGACGACCACGGTGTTGAAGGTCTCGGTCACGCCGGAAAAGCGCATGGTGGCGCGGGTGTATTCCTGAGACCGGGCATAGGTGGCGGGATCGAAGACGTCCGCGAATTCCGGCGGGATGGAAGGGCGCATGGCCCGGCTGTTCAGCAGGTCGGAAAGCAGGCCGAGCAGCCAGGCGGCGAGAAGCGAGGCGAGAATGACGATGAGATAGGCGTTCAAAGGGACTCCTGAAGGGGGGTGAATGGGACCGCAATTGGAAATTACGCTAGCCCGACCATTGTCGGCGCGTCAACTCGCTCCGACATTATTCGCCAACTCGCATCCATGCTTGAAAAAAACGATAGCCTGTATTAGTCCTCATGAGAAAAGGAAACCTATACCCATCCTGGATTTCACATGGCCACAGCCAAGGAAATACGCGAAGACATCGCCCGGTCGCGGGCCTATGCCAAGAAGAACAACTACCTGAAGACCCTCAGTTGTTTGGCCAACGCCATTCGGGGGCTGGTCACGAGCCAGGTGTTCGGGGCCGAGAAGTTCGAGATCCAGTCCCATCTGGTGGAGGCTCTGCGCGACCTCAACAAGATGAAGATGATCCAAAAGTTGTTCCCGGCCGGTCTCAAGTATCAGAAGGGAAAGGAAAAGGCGTTTTATCAGACCCTGGACAGGCTGCACAAAAAATTGGCCGAGGCCATGGAAAAGGCCCGGCTCGACCGGCAGCGCAAACGGCTGGCCGTCCTGGACGGCAACCTCATCAAGGCCGCCCAGCTCATCAAGGCGGGTACGCCCATCGAGGCCCGCACGCTGTACGCCAAGATATCCGAGTATTTCGTCGACATCGACGGCATCAATTCCGACATCGGCAACCGGATGGTCACCATGGGGCTGTTTCAGGAGGCCGTGCCCTATCTCCGCAAGGCCCTGGATGTCCAGAATACCGACGCCCGCGCCCACAACGCCCTCATCCTCGCTTTCGAGGGCATGCACGAGACCGAGCAGGCCATCGGTGCCATCAAGGACGCCATGCGCTGGCTCGGCCCCAGCGAGAACCTTTACCTGCGCGCGGCCAAGCTCCAGCTCGCCCTGTCGGATTGGGGCGAGGTCTACAACAATGCCAAGGCCGCCCATGATCGCAATCCCCTCAACACCGAGGCGGCCAAGCTTATGAAGCAAGCCGAACCCAAGATTTTCACCGGGTCCGGCTCGCGCGGTTCTGGCGGCAGGGCCGCCAAATCCCACAATCTCGACTTCTAGCCCGGTCTGCCGGGTCGGAGATCGGTCCGGCTCTTCCTGACCAGCTTTCCGGTGCCCGTGGCGATGAGCAGCCCGCCGTCGCGGTCCACGGTCAGCCCGGTCACGGGCGCGTCGCACCGGCACGCCTCGCGCACCGTGCCGTCCCGACGGACGGCCAGAATCAGCCCGGCCGAGGTCCCGATGTACAGCGTGCCCCGGCGGTCCACGGCCAGGGCCGTCGGCTCGCCCGCAATGGTCGCGTAGTGGACCGGATCGTCACCGGCGGGCAGGCAAAACACCTTGCCCGTGACCCTGTCCACGGTGTATGCATTGGCGCGTGAATCCATGACCAGGCCAACTGGGTTGGCGGTCACGGCCACGGCCTCCGCCATCCGGGCCTTGCCCGCCCCTGCCGAGGCCACGGCCGCCCAGGCCAGCAGCACCAGTCCGATGGTTCCCAACACGTTCAGCCGATGACGATTCTTCCCCTGCATGACTGCCTCCTTGTTGTTGGCGTGAACGTAGGCGGGGGGTATTGATATGTCCAATACATATTTACACGGCAATTAATATGAAGTAGGTCTTAATTATGGAACTCAGGCAGATCAAGTATTTCATCGCGGTGGCCGAGGAGCTGCATTTCGGCCGCGCGGCCGCGCGGTGCCACATCGCCCAGCCGCCGCTGTCACAGCAGATAAAGCGGTTGGAGGAGGAGCTGGACGTCAAGCTCTTCGAGCGAACCAGCCGCAAGGTGTCGCTGACCGATGAGGGCAGCATGTTTCTGCACGTGGCCCGCGATACCCTGGCCACCCTGGAGGGCGGCATCGAAAAGATGCGCATGCTGGCGGACGGCATCATCGGCAAGCTGCGCGTGGGCCTTCTCTCGTCCGGCCTGTACACGGATTTTCCCAAGGGCGTGACCGCGTTCCGCAAACGCTATCCCGGCATTCGTCTCGACATCCGCGAGATGCAGTCCTCGGACCAGAGCCTGGCCCTGCGCGCCGGAGAGCTGGATGTGGGCCTGTCCCATTACTGCTACGCGGACCACTACAATCTCGATTCGCGCACCTTTCTCGCGGACCGCTACTACCTAGCCGTACACGAGGAACATCCGCTGGCCCGAAAAAAGCTGGCCGGGTATGCGGATATCGACAAGCAGCCGTTCATCATGTTTTCCCGCCAGCATTATCCCGACGCCTATGACCGGGCCATCGGCCGCTACCACAAATACGGCGTTCAGCCCCGCATCGTGCAGGAAGCCAAGACGCACCTGACCAAGCTTTCGCTCGTGGCCGCCGGAATGGGCATCGGCTTCGTGCCCGAGCGCATGCGCGCGGCCCTGCCGTCCACCGTCCGCCTCGTGCCCTTCGACTTCCAGGGCGACGTCCACCGCACCCCCCTCAAGCTCGTCTGGCGGAAAAACGACCCGTCACCCGCCCTGCGCTGCTTCCTCGAAGTCATGGAAGCCTTTCGCCGCGAAGAAGAAAATCCCTCCGCCATCGGCTGCGGCTGAGTGGCGGGGCGGGGGGGCCTCCGGCGGCCAGGGGGAAAGGGGAGAAGGGAACCCTTTGAGAAAAGGGTTCCCTTCTCCCC
>JACCQI010000002.1 GCA_015709315.1 Desulfovibrionaceae bacterium | reverse complement strand
AACCACTACGTGGGCCGCACCTTCATCCAGCCCTCCCAGGACATGCGCGACTTCTCGGTCCGGGTGAAGCTCAACCCGGTCAAGTCCATGATCAAGGGCAAGCGCATCGTCATCGTGGAGGACTCCATCGTGCGCGGCACCACCATCCGGGCCCGCGTCAAGAAGCTGCGCGAGCTGGGCGCGCGGGAGATTCACCTGCGCGTGTCCTGCCCGCCCATCAAGTTTCCCTGTTTCTACGGCATCGACTTCTCCTCCAAGGGCGAGCTGATCGCGGCCAACCATCCGGTGGAGGACATCGCCCGGTTCATGGGGCTGGACTCCCTGCACTACCTGACCATCCCCGGCCTGCTGGATTCCGTGACCCAGAACGAGTGGTGCCTGGCCTGCTTCGACGGGAATTACCCGGTGCCCCTGGCCGATCACATGGGCAAGGACTGCCTGGAGGCGGCTCCCGGCATCATCAAGGAATTCTGCTGATGCCGGTCCGGGGCGCGCAATGGCCCCGCCGCCGGAGAGCCTTTTACCGAACCGCGCATTTGCACATCTTTGAACCGCGTCTTGAAATGGGATATGTGATTGAGCCATGAGTTGCGATAACGGCAAGAAAGATTGGCTGGAACTGGCCCGGGAGGTCCTCGACATCGAGATCGAGGGGCTGTCCGCCGCCAGGAAGCAGATGGACGGCGAATTCGTCCGCGCCCTGGCCCTCATGGCCGAGTGCGAGGGCCGCGTGGTCATCACCGGCGTGGGCAAGTCCGGGCTGGTGGGGCGCAAGATCGCGGCCACCCTGGCCTCGACCGGCACGCCGTCCTTTTTCCTTCATCCGGTGGAGGGAGCGCACGGCGACATGGGCATGCTCAGGAGCGAGGACGTCATCCTCGCTCTGTCCAACTCCGGCGGGACCGACGAGGTCAACGCCATCATTCCCACCTTCAAGTCGCTGGGCTGCCCGGTCATCGCCATGACCTCCAACCGCGCTTCGGCCATGGCCGAGGCCGCGGACGTGGTGGTCAAGGTGGCGGTGCCGCGCGAGGCGTGCCGCATGGGGCTGGCCCCCACGGCGTCCACCACCGCGCAACTGGCCGTGGGCGACGCGTTCGCGGTCTGCCTCATGGAGTGGAAGTCCTTCAGCCAGGACGATTTCCGCAAGTTCCACCCCGGCGGCTCGCTGGGCCAGCGGCTGGCCACCTGCGTGGACCAGCTCATGCATACCGACGACCTGCCCGCGGTCACGGACGACGTTGCCGTGAGCGACGCCCTGGCCGTGCTGAACGCGGGCGGGCTGGGCCTGGTGGCCATCGTGGACCGTGCGGGCGTGCTCAGAGGCGTGTTTTCCGACGGCGACGTCCGGCGGCAGCTTTGCGCCGGGAAGCTCGATCCGGCCGCGCCCATCGGCGGGCACATGACCGTTTCCCCCAGGCGGGCGTCCACGGGCGACAGCTCGGCCATGGTGCTCGACGTCATGGAGCGCAACGAGATCACGGTCCTGCCCGTGGTGCGCGAGGACGGCACCTTGGCGGGCATGGTCCACCTGCACGACCTGCTGGGCAAGGGCGCGCTCAAGTTTTCCAACGGCCACGTCAGAAGAGCCTCCTAGGGGCGGGTGGGAACTGTGTCCAGGACGGAAAACGGCGACTCGGACGTTTGCCGACGCTGCTCCCTGCAGGGACCGACCTGCTGCCGCATCGCCGCGGGCCAGGAGGAATTCTGCTTCCCGGTTTCCCCGGCGGAAAAGGAGCGCATCCAAGAGCTTGTCCCCTACACCGGGGGATTCGTCCTGTCGCCCAATTCCAAGGCGTTCATCGGCCATGTCGGCCGGTTGTTTCCGGGCGAGGAGGCGTTTGTCCGGGAACTGTTCCCCGAAGGCAAGGAGCATTTCAGGCTGGCCGTGGATTCCATGGGTGCGTGCCGGTTTCTCGGGCCGTTGGGCTGCGAGATACCCAGGGAGGTGCGGCCCTATTACTGCCGCCTGTTCCCCTTCTGGGTCGTTGGAGGGGACGTGACGTTTTTCGATTCTCCCACCTGCCTGGCCCGGCGGGAGGGGAGGACCTTGATACGGATTCTCGACTCGCTGGGCACCGGCAGGGCGAGCGTCAGGGACCTGTACGGGCGGCTGCGCCTGGTATGGGGACTGCCGCCCCGAAAGGGGGCTGGCCGGGTCAAGAAAAGTTTTTGACGGGATACACATGAAAAAATTTCTGAAGATATTCGGCATATTCGTCCTGATCTGCTTTCTGGCCGGGGTCGGCGGGGCGGTCTGGCTTTACAACTGGGCGGCCAAAGACCTGCCCGGGTTCAAGAACATCACCGACTACAACCCGCCTCTGGTGACCACGGTCTACGCCAAGGACAACCAGGTGCTCGGCTATTTCTACAAGGAAAAGCGGTTCCTGGTGACGCTCGACCAGATGAGCGGATGGGTGCCCAAGGCGTTCCTGGCCTCCGAGGACGCCTCCTTCTACGAGCACGAGGGCGTGGACCTGACCGCCATCGTCCGCGCGTTCAAGGCCAACATGATGGCCGGGCGCACCAAGCAGGGCGGCTCCACCATCACCCAGCAGATCATCAAGCGGCTGCTGCTGACATCGGAAAAGAGCTACCAGCGCAAGCTCAAGGAAGCGATCCTGGCCTTCAGGCTGGAAAAGTACCTGACCAAGGAAGAGATCCTGACCATCTATCTCAACCATATCTTCCTGGGTGCGCACTCCTATGGCGTCGAGGCCGCCTCCCGGACCTATTTCGCCCGGCACGCCACCGATCTGACCTTGGCCCAGGCGGCCATGCTGGCCGGGCTGCCCCAGGCGCCGAGTCGGTACAATCCCTATCGGAATTTCGATTTGGCCAAGCAGCGCCAGCGGTACGTGCTCGATCAGATGCACCGGCTCAATTGGATCACCGACGACCAGTACCATGAGGCCGTGAACGAGGCGATCGTGCTCGAAGCCATGCCCGATCCGTCCTGGAAGACGGGCGCGTACTACCTGGAGGAAGTCCGGCGCCGGCTCATCGACACCTATGGCGAGGAGGCCACCTACAACGGCGGCCTGACCGTGACCACGCCGTGCGATCTCAGGCATCAGGCCATCGCCGAGAAGGCGGTCCGGCGCGGGCTCATCAATTCGGCCAAGCGAAGGGGCTGGACCGGCCCCATCGGGACATTCACCCCGGCGGACGTTCCCGCCATTTTGGAGGAGGGGCCGCAGGACACCGAAAACATCATGGACAAGACCAACCTGATGAAGGCGTGGGTGTCCGCGGTGTATCAGGACAAGGCCGTGGTCCGCTTCGGCCGGTTCCATGGCGTGATCCCGCTCAAGTCCATGTGGTGGGTGCGCGAGCCTGATCCCAAAAAATCCCACGAGGACGTGCCCAACCCGACCGACGCCCGCAAGGTGCTGAAGAAGGGCGACGTGGTCTGGGTGACCGTGGAAGAGGCCCCGGAGAGCGAGGAGGGCACCTGGGTGCTCGACCTGGAGCGCAAACCCGAGGTGGAGGGTGCCCTGGTGTCCATGAAGCCGGACACCGGCGAGGTGCTGGCCCTGGTGGGCGGCTACGGCTTCGAGAAAAGCCAGTTCAACCGGGCCACTCAGGCCAAGCGCCAGCCCGGTTCCGCGTTCAAGCCCATCGTTTATTCCGCCGCCCTGGACAGCGGCTTCACCGCCTCCAGCATCGTGCTCGACGCGCCCATCGTGTACGCCAACGACGCCGAGGGCAAGCTGTGGCGGCCCCAGAATTTCGAGGGGACCTTCGACGGCCCGACGCTGTTGCGGACCGCCCTGGTCAAGTCCAAGAACCTGTGTACCATCCGTGTGGCCCAGAAGATCGGCATCCGGACCATCATCGACCGGGCCAAGGCCATGGGGCTGGAAACGGATTTCCCCTACGACCTGTCCGTGTCGCTCGGCTCGGCCTCCGTGTCGCTCATGAACCTGTGCCAGGCGTACACCACGTTCCCGCGCGGCGGGTCCTGGATCCGGCCGCGCACGGTTTTGTCCGTGAAGTCCGCCTGGGGCGAAGACATGTACACCTCAGAGCCTGAGATGGTGGACGCCTTCAGCCCGCAGACGGCCTACATCATGGCCAGTCTGATGAAGCAGGTGGTCCGGAACGGCACGGGCTGGCGGGCGCGGGTTCTGAAAAGGCCCGTGGCGGGCAAGACCGGCACCTCCAACAACGAGCAGGACGCGTGGTTCATGGGCTATGCCCCGTACCTGCTGACCGGCGTGTACGTGGGCTTCGACGAGCTGACGCCCATGGGCAAGTGGGAGACCGGCTCGCGCGCGGCCAGCCCCATCTGGGTGGACTACCGCAAGCAGGTGGAGGAGGAATTCCCGTATCAGGACTTCACACAACCGCCGGGAATCGTCATGGTGAAGGTGGACGGCGCGACCGGCAAGCTCGCCTCGCCGTCCTCGTCCACGGAGTTCTTCCTGCCGTTCAAGGAAGGCACGGAACCCACGGAGATGGCTACCGGCCGAGGCGGAGCGGACCGGCCCGTGTCGGACGACGATTTGTTCAAGCAGACCTTCTAACGGGAGGCGAAACCATGGAACTGAGCATCTACCAGGTGGACGCGTTCGCGGACGGCGTCTTCACCGGCAACCCGGCGGCGGTCATCCCGCTGTACGAGTGGCTGTCGGACGACCTGATGCAGAAGATCGCCATGGAAAACAACCTTTCCGAAACCGCGTTCTTCGTGCAAAAGGGCGAGTATTTCGAGCTGCGCTGGTTCACGCCCGAGGAGGAGATAGACCTGTGCGGCCACGCCACCCTGGCCAGCGCCCACGTGCTCTATGAATACCTCGACTACACCGATCCGGTGGTGGTCTTCGAGACCAAGTCCGGCCGGTTGTTCGTGGACCGGGAGAAGGGGCTGTACTCCATGGACTTTCCGGCCTGGGGCTACCGGGAGATCGAGGTCACCGAGCGGGTCTCCAAGGCCCTTGGGGCGCGTCCCGCCGAGCTGTACATGGGGCAGCGCGATATGATGGCCGTGTTTGAAACCGAGGAGGAGGTCCGCGCCCTGGACCCGGATTTCCGGTTGGTGGCCAAGCTGGACGGCCTGGGGCTGATCTGCACCGCGCCGGGCCTGGACCACGATTTCGTGTCCCGGTTCTTCGTGTCCGAGCTGAATATTCCCGAGGACCCGGTCACGGGGTCGGCCCATACCATGCTGGTTCCGTTTTGGGCCAAGCGGCTGGGCAGGGACACGCTGACCGCCTACCAGACGTCCCGGCGCGGCGGCCTGCTTTTGTGCGAGAACCTGGGCGGGGGCCGGGTCAGGATCGCGGGCCGGGCCGTGTCGTACATGACCGGAACCATTCACCTGTAGGAGGATTCCATGCCCTTCATCAAGGTCGAAACCAACGTGGCCGTTTCCGACGCCTCCGCCTGCACCAGACGGCTGTCCGCCCTGGCCGCCGACATGCTCGGCAAGCCCGAATCCTACGTCCTGGCCGTGCTGGAGCCGGAAAAGCATCTCCTGTTCGGCGGCTCGGACGATCCCGCCGCCTACGTCACGCTCGACTCCTTCAGCCCGCCCGAGGCCCGCACCGGAGAGTTCTCGGCCGCCATCTGCGCCTTTATGGAGGGCGAACTCAAGGTGCCGGGCAACCGCGTCTACATCGTCTTCGGGGTCATAGAGCGCCATCTTTTCAGCTGGGGCTCCAGAACGTTCTAGCCCGTCATATCATCGAGAAAGGCCGGAAAGCATGTGCTTCCCGGCCTTTTTCTCATGCTTGCCCACCGGAGGCATCTTTTTACAGCAGCTTGAGTTTCCAGTTGAATTCACTGGTGCGCCGGGGCCTGGGCACGGCCTTGGGCCACGGCTCGCTGATGGCGATGAAGGTCTTGATGCCGAGTTTTTCCAGGGTCCGCCCCTCTTTGGTCAGGTCCAGCTCCCAGGCGGGGTATATCCAGTTGTTCTGGCCGTACCTGCGGACAAAGGCGGTCTCGTTCATGGGGCTTTTTATGGGTTCGTCGAAACGCACGGACTCGGCCGCGAACCGGGTGATGCCGAAGGGCCACAGCCCCTTGACCACGATGCCCAGGGGCAACGGCGAGTTTTGGGCCAGGGCGCGGACGTCCTCGAAGGGCAGCTCCGGGCTGATGATGGCCGAGGAACAGCCGAGTTGCCGGAACACGTCGAGCGCCATGCGGTTGGAAACGTTGCAGAACGGCCCGGCCGTGAGGATGGCGTTTTTGCGGTCCTCGAAATAGGCGGCCTGCCACGGGGCATTCAGCACGAACTCCCTGGCGCCCTTCCTGACCGCCTCCTTGATCAGGGAGCGGTATTTCTTGTCCTCGTCCGGCCAGATCACGGGCGGCAGCCACCACTGGGCGCGGGAGGCGATGGAGGCCGGGACCTTGCCCACGGCGGCGCGTTCCAGCCAGAAGGCGGCCTTGCTGTTGATGCGGCCCAGGGGCATGGCCCGGAACAGGGTGACGCTTTCAGGGCGGTTTCTGCGGTTTTTTTGGGCCTTGGGCCAGACGGGCGTGAAGGACGATTCGCGGGCCTCGGGAGCCGGAAAGAATTCGAGTTCGCCCTCCAATCCCTTGATGAGCTTGGTCAACTCCGGCTCGCGGCGGTCCACCAAAAAAACCTTGGTGCCGGTCGGCAGGGCCGGGCCTTTGAATTTCGGGTTGTAGGGCACGTCCATGCGCCCGCGCTTGGGCACGCGGCGGCGGATGGGGATGGTCCGGTGTCCCGGCTGGTCCTCGTAGCCCACGCGGATAAGGTCGCCGGGATGAAGTTCCTCGCGCGGCTGGAAATACACCTTTTTCTGGTCCCGCTTGATCTCGCCCACGAACCGGCCGGAGCTGGTCTCCTCGCCGGGACGGACGGGCTGGAAGGGGCGTTGCGGCAGGAAGGTGGAGTGGGTGGCGGGCCGCCCGAGCGCGTGGTCGAGCAATTCCTGGGCCGCCTTGCGCGAGGCCGCGTCCTGCGGGTTGTCCCTGAGCATCTGGTAGGCCCGGACCGTGTAGTAGACGTAGTGGGGGCCTTTTTTGCGGCCCTCGATCTTCCAGGCGGTTACCTTGGGCATGGCGAGCAGCGGCTTGGTCAGCACGTCCAGGGAAAGGTCGGTGCAGGAGAAAAGGCGTTCGGGCTGGCTTTTGCCCTGGGTGTAGAGGCGGCGGCAGGGCTGGACGCACCGGCCGCGCAGCCCGGACTTGCCGCCCAGGTAGCTCGACCAGTAGCAGCGGCCGGACACGCAGTGGCAGAGCGCGCCGTGGACGAATATCTCCAGGTCCAGGTCCTTGGGGCAGGCTTCGGCCATGGCCTTGACCTCGTCCAGGTTCAGCTCGCGGGGAATGACCACGCGGTTGGCCCCCAGCTTCTTGGCCACGGCCAGCCCGGCCGGGTGGCTCAGGTTGCACAGGGTGGACAGGTGCAGCTCGCCGCTGAAGCCCGCCTGACGGGCCAGGGTGAGCATGGCCAGATCCTGGACGATGAGGGCGTGGGGCTTGACGGTTCGTTCAAGACGGTCCACAAGTCGTCCGGCGGCTTCCGGGTCGCCGGGCTTGACCAGGGTGTTCATGGCGACGTAGGTCCTGGTGCCCCGGTCGCGTCCCAGGCTTGCCAGTTGCGCCAGCTCGCTGATAGAGAAGTTTTTGGCCTGCATGCGGGCCGAGAAATGTTTCAGGCCCAGGTAGACGGCGTCCGCCCCGGCGGCCACCGCCGCCAGGAAGGATTGACGGTCCCCTGCCGGGGCCATGATTTCGGGAATATGCTTTTTACTCATAAGGTATCTCTATGCCCCTGCGGAATTGTCGTGATGTCAAGGTGTTGAACGTGTCCCCGGTCGGCACTCCGGCCGCGCCGGACGAATTTTTCGAGCTGACCCTGGAATACCCGGACTGGGACGGGTGGAAGCCCGGCCAGTTCGTCATGGTCCGTCCCGCGTCCTGGGAGCTGGACCTGATCTGGGGCAGGCCCTTTTCCATCTGCTCGGCGGGCGGGGGGACCCTGACCCTGTTTATCCAGAAGGCGGGGCGGGGCACCAGCCGCCTGGCCCGCATCACCCCGGGTGAAACAGTAACCGTCTGGGGGCCGCTCGGCAACTCGTTTGCCGTGGAGCCGGACACGCCGACCCTCCTGCTCGCGGGAGGCATCGGCATCGCACCTTTTCGCGGATATGTCGAGCACCATCCCGCGCCCGAAAATCTGAAACTCTTTTTGGCCCATCGGGTGCCGCGCGAATGCTATCCCTTCGACGCCCTGTGCGAGCGGGTGGAATGCGCAAGTCTGCGCGAGAGGACCAGGGAGGACCTGGACGCCATCATCGAGACCCTGGGCGGGCTGATCCGGGAATACGCGGCAAAGGGCGGGCTGGTGCTTTCATGCGGCCCCACGCCCTTCATGCGGACCGTGCAGCGGTTCGCGGCGGAGCACGGCGCGCGGGCGCAGGTGTCGCTGGAAAACCGCATGGCCTGCGGCGTGGGCGCGTGCCTGGGCTGCGTGACGAAGGACGGCGACGGGCATCATGTCCAGGTCTGCACCAAGGGCCCGGTTTTCTGGGCCGACAAGGTCGAACTTTAGGAGCTGTTGAAAAATGCCCGATTGCGTCGTTGCCGCAAGAAATGCAAACCCTCGCGCAGGGGAAGACTGCGCGTCGGGCTTGAATCCCTTTTGCGCCTAGCACTCGAACATTTTTGAACAGCTCAGGGAAGTAAGGAATAGTCATGAACATGCATGTATCCATAGGCGGCCTCGAACTCAAGAATCCGGTCCTGACCGCCTCGGGCACCTTCGGCTTCGGCCTGGAATTCGCGCCCTACGGCGACCTGGAAAAGCTCGGCGGCTTCGTGGCCAAGGGCATCTCGCTCAAGCCGCGCGAGGGCAATCCCATGCCGCGCATCGCCGAGACGCCGTGCGGCATGCTCAACGCCATCGGCATCCAGAATCCCGGCGTGGAGGCGTTCATCACCC
Organism: Desulfovibrionaceae bacterium; assembly: GCA_015709315.1. Taxonomy (GTDB): domain Bacteria; phylum Desulfobacterota; class Desulfovibrionia; order Desulfovibrionales; family Desulfovibrionaceae; genus Pseudodesulfovibrio. The sequence continues at coordinate 174,600 of JACCQI010000002.1, read as the reverse complement.
AGGCCCTGCCCGCTTTGAAGGGCAAGGACGTGGCGGTCATCGCCAACCTGTACGCCTGCGACGCGGTCGAGTTCGGCAAGCTGGCGTCCGTGCTGGCGGCCGAGGAGGGCGTGGCCGCGCTCGAGGTGAACGTGTCCTGCCCCAACGTCAAGGAGGGCGGCGTGGCCTTTGGCCAGGACCCGGCCCAGATCACGAAAGTCACGGAGTCGGTCAAGAGGAACGCGGGCGGCAAGCACGTCATGGTGAAATTGTCGCCCAACGTGACGGACATCGCGGTCTGCGCCCGTGCGGCCGAGGCGGGCGGGGCGGACTCCCTGTCGCTCATCAACACCCTGTCCGGCATGGCCGTGGACGTCCGCACCCGCAAGCCGCGCATCGCCAACGTCGTGGCCGGGCTGTCCGGTCCGGCCATCAAGCCGGTGGCCCTTCGCTGCGTTCACCAGGCGGTGCGGGCCGTGGACATCCCGGTGGTGGGCATCGGCGGCATCAGTTCGGCCGAGGACGCCCTGGAATTCATTCTGGTGGGCGCGCACGCCGTGCAGGTGGGAACCGCCAATTTCCTGCGCCCGGACTTTTCCTTCGGCCTGGCCGAGGCCATGGAAAAACTGCTCATCGAGATCGGTGCCGAGAGCCTGGAAGGGTTTCGCGGGAGCCTGGAACTTCCTTTGTAAAATTAGCTGGATTTTTTTCCTTGCCAAGTCCGGTCATATTGGGTAGTTACTCCCTCTCGACGCGGAGAGGTGTCCGAGTCCGGCTTAAGGAGCACGCCTGGAAAGCGTGTACAGGGGGAACTCTGTCGGAGGTTCAAATCCTCTCCTCTCCGCCACGGAAATCAAAGGGCTTGCAACGTATGTTGCAAGCCCTTTTTTCGTGCTGTTTTCAGCCTGCCGGCGTCTATTTCTCCCCAGTGCGCTTCTTGTCGCCCTCCGTGTCTACCGGGGGCGTGGCCTGGGGGTCCGGGACGTAGTTGGGAAACATGGACTTGAGTCCGCGTCTCAGGAAGTCCTTGGGCCGGTGGTTGCTGTTGATGGTGGTCCTGAAAGTCATGATTCACTCCTTTTTTGCTCTGCGCATTTGGGGCAGGGGCACAGCTTGCCGCTGCATTCGCAGCACAGGCCGTAGATGACGTTGCGGTACCTGTAGAGGGTGAAGCCCTGCTGGCGGGCGGTCTCCTGCTGCAGACATTCGAAGTACGGGTTTTGGATGGGGATGGTCCGGCCGCATCGCTCGCAGATCATCTGACTGGAATGGTCCCCCGTGGGCTCGTAGCAGGCCACGCCGTCGTTGCGGTGGATGCAGCGGGCCACGCCCGCATGGTGCAGGTGCTTGACCGTGCGGTACACGGTGGACCGGCTGATGGTTTCGTCCACGGACTGGACGCCCAGGAGCAGTTCCTCCGGGCTGACCTGCCCCTCGTCACTCATGAAGACCCTGAATATCAACAACCGCTGCTGGGTCAGCTTGAGGTTGTTGTGCTTCAGGTACTGTTTGAACAAGTAGAGCGTTTCCTGCATTTTTCGGTCTGTTTTTTCCTGTTTGCCGACGGCTCCCGGCCCCTTGTTGACTCGCGGTCTCAACAACCGCCTTCACGGCTGATTTTGCGGCCCGAAATTGAGATAAAATCTCAACACACTGTTTTTGTTGACCCTGCTGCCCTCACGGCATATCACTGATATCGAAATTCATTATCAATTGCAACCGCTGAGTGAAAAAAAAGGGAAAAACAGTGAGATCGAACAAGACGCTCAAGTCCGTGGCCGCCGGGGAAAACGCCTTTGTCGTGGCCGTTGCCGCCGGGTTTCGCGCGCGGACGCGCCTGGAGTCGCTCGGCATCATCCCCGGCGTGGAGGTGGACGTGCTCGCCAACAGCCGGGGACCCATGCTCGTGTCCGTGGGAGAGGGCCGGGTCATGGTCGAAAGAGGCATCGCCGAAAAGGTCCTGGTGGCCTGATCCGGCAGTGACTGATCTGCAACATACAGGGGGAAATATGACATTGGACGAACTGGATCCGGGTACCGCCTGCGTCATGGCGGACCTGACCGTTGACGGCGCGCTGGGCCAGCGCCTCATGGACCTCGGGTTCTATCCCGGCGCGGCCATCGAGATCGTGCGCAACGCGCCGTTGGTGGACCCGGTGGAAATCCACCTGGACGGGTACCACGTTTCCATCCGGCACGACGAGGCCCGGCATATCGAGGTGACGCTGTGACCGGGGAGAAAACCGTTCTGGTCGCCTTGGCCGGTCAGCCCAATTGCGGCAAGTCCACGGTCTTCAATCTGCTCACCGGGGCGCGGCAGCATGTGGCCAACTATCCCGGCGTGACCGTGGAGAAGAAGACCGGCTCGTTCGCCATCGACGACATCCGCGTGGAGCTGGTGGACCTGCCCGGCACCTACAGCCTGACTTCGTACTCGCTCGAGGAGCGGGTGGCCCGCGACTTTCTGATAAACGACATGCCGTCCGTGGTCATCGACGTTGCCGACGGCTCCAACCTCAAGCGCAATCTCTACCTGACCCTTCAACTCATGGAGATGGAGGCCCCGGTCATCCTCAACCTGAACATGATGGACGTGGTCGAGCGGCGGGGCCAGCGGATCGACGTGGACCGGCTGCGGGACATGCTCGGCATTCCCGTGGTCCCGACCAAGGCCAAGAAGGGGGAGGGCAAGGCCGCGCTCAGGGTGGCGGTGAAGGAGCTGGCCGGGAAACGGCCCGGACCGGCGGCGTACAAGATCGATTACGGGCCGTTGGAGCCGCATATCGACGTGCTGGCCGGAGCCATTGCCGAAGACCCGCTGGTCAGCGTGCAGTATCCGGTGCGCTGGATCGCGGTCAAGCTGCTCGAAAACGACGACCGGGCCGCCGACATGGTCAAGGGCGCGCACACCGACGCGGACCAGGCCCTGGCGCTGGCCGAGTCCTGCCGCCTGCGCTTCACCGAGGAAACGGGCAATGCGCCCGAGCGGCACATCGCCTTTGCCCGGCACGCGGCGTGCGCCCGGATAGCGGCGGAGACCGTGACCTTGCCCGCGGCGAAGAAGCGTTCCCTGTCCGACCTGGCCGACCGTTACGTCTGCCACCGCTTTTTCGGGCCGCTCATCCTGCTCGTCATCCTGATGGCCCTGTACCAGGTGGCCATCGTGTTCGGGAACTGGCTGGCCTTGCAGGCGTGGCCGATTTGGGGCGCGGTCGAGGATTTTTCGGCGGACGTCCTGCCCGCCGCCGGGTTCACCTCGGACCCGCTGCTGCGGGCGCTGGGCCTGTGGGTGGTCAAGTCCACCACGGCCATCCTCAACTACCTGCCCATCTTCTTCCTGCTGTTCTCGCTCATCGCCATCCTGGAGGACAGCGGGTACATGCCGCGCATGGCCTTCATCCTGGACAGGCTGTTCCGGCGTTTCGGGCTGCACGGCCAGTCCACGTTGCCCATGATCCTGGGCGGAGTGTACGTGGGCGGCTGCGCCATCCCCGGCGTCATGGCCACCAAGGCCATCCCGGACGAACGGGCGCGGCTGGCCACCATTATGATCGTGCCCATGATGAACTGCCTGGCCAAGGTGCCGTTGTACCTGATCCTCATCGGCGCCTATTTCGCCGACGTGGGCGGGCTGGCCATGTTCTTCATCGCCACGGTGACGCTGTTCATGGCCCTGCCCGTGGCCAAGGTATTGACCCTGACCGTGCTCAAGCGGCACCCGAGCGCGCCGTTCATCATGGAGATGCCGCCGTATCACCTGCCCACGATTATGGGCATCCTGCGCCGCGCGTTCGAGCGCATCTGGCTGTTCTTGAAGAAGATCGTCACCGTGGTCGCTGCGGTGGCCGTGGTGGTGTTCGTGCTCATCAATTATCCGGGGCTGCCCGATGACCGCCGGGTCCACTACGATGGAATGGAAAACGCGGCCATCAAGGGCTTCATGGCCGACGTGGCCAGGACGGAGTTCGTCGGGCGCATCACCCGGGCCGATGTCCTGCCCATCATCCTGTTCGAGGAATCCCTCAAGCGCGCCAAGCGCGGTGTCACGGACCAGGAGGAGTCCTCCGCCATCAACGCCCGGTTCCAGGCCGACAACCCCGTGTATTATGCGGTGGTCAAGCGCGAGGGCAAGGACGGCAAGAAGCTCAACAAGTCGCTCAAGAAGGTCGTCAGGACGCGCAAGAAGGCGCGCCGCGAGGCCCGGGCCGAGCGGTTCGAGGCGAGCTTCCTCGGCTCCATGGGCCGCGCCCTGGAACCCGTCACCCAGTGGGCCGGATTCAACTGGCGCATCAACATCGCGCTCCTGTCCGCCTTTGCGGCCAAGGAGAACTCGGCTGCCACGCTCGGGTCCATCTACGGCCTGGACGGCGACCAGTCGGTCCAGGAATCCATGAAGGCGGGCGAGTCCGGGTTCACTCCGCTGCACGCCCTGGCGCTCATGCTGTTCATGGCTCTGTACCCGCCGTGTGTGCCCACCTCGATCATGGTTCGCCATCAGGCCGATTCCACCGGCTGGATGCTGTTCTCCATCGCCTACCAGACCCTGCTCGGCCTGCTGGTCGCCAGCCTGGTGTTCACCGGCGGGCGGCTGCTCGGGCTGACCGGCCTCCAGGCCATGTGGGCCTTCTACGGATTGTGCGTGGCCACGACATTGATCATGGCCCTTATCCCCAACCCCGAGGAAAGGGAGGCCGCCGCTTCCGTTTCCCCGGAACCCTGCAATGAACATTGCTCTTAAGGAGGAGCTGATAATGAAAAAAACGATGACTGCATTGACCCTGGCCGCCGTGCTCGCCTTTTCCGGGCACGCCTTTGCCCACAGCCCGCTGATGAGCTGCTTCGACAACGGCGACAATACCGTCACCTGCGAAGGCGGTTTTTCGGACGGCTCGTCCGCCTCGGGCGTGAAGATCCATGTGCTCGACGCAAGCGGCAAATCCCTGGTGGAGACCAAAATGAACGAGGACAGCGAAGTCACCTTCGACAAGCCCGCGGGCGATTACAAGGTCGTGTTCGACGGCGGGGAAGGCCATTCTGTCGAGATCAACGGCGCGGACATCGTGGAATAGGACATCCGGCGCAGGCGAGCGTGCTCGCCTGCGCCTTTTCCCGCTATTGTAAGTGAAAATGGTATTCAATTTCAACATTGAGGAGTTTTTGATGAAAAAACGTTTCATTCCCCTTCTGGCCGCGCTGTGCGTGCTGACCGTGGTCGGTTCCGCCTTTGCCCATTTCATGGTCGTGTACACCCCCGAGATCGCCCTGAGCCAGGGCGGTGACCTCGACATGCGGATCGTGTTCACCCACCCGGCAGAGGCCGGGCACACCATGGACATGGGCGGGGTCGAGGAATTCTATGTGATGAAACAGCGCGGCGACGCCGAGGCCAGGAAAGTGGACCTCATGCAGTACGTCAAGGAGATCACCTGGAAAAACCCCGAGTCCTCCAACAAGGCGTTTTCCGCCATGATCCCCAAGAAGGAAGTCCGCTCCATGGGCGACTATGTCTTCGTCATGAAGCCCGGCTACTATTTTGAGGAAGAGGAAGGCGTGTACATGCAGCAGATCGCCAAGCTGATCCTCAACGTGGGCGGCGTGCCCGGCAACTGGGCCGACCCCGTGGGGTTGCCCTGCGAGATCGTTCCGCTCATCAAGCCCTACGGCCTGTGGACCGGCAACGTGTTCAAGGCGCAGGTCCTGTCCGAGGGCAAGCCCGTGGCCGGTGCCGAGGTGGAAGTGGAGTACATGAGCCACATGCCCGACGTGAAGACCAACTCCATGCCCGCCAAGTCTTCCGTGGAGTATCCGCAGGATTCCTTCATCACCCAGACCATCTTCACCGATGCCGACGGCTACATCACCTTCGGCATTCCCAAGGCCGGATGGTGGGGCTTCGCGGCCCTGGGCGTCGGCCCGGACAAGGAATACAAGGGCAAGGAACTCAGCCAGGACGCGGTTATCTGGGTCAAGGCCGAGGACATGAAGTAGCGCACTCGCAAACGCGGGTCTCCCCCCCCCCCAACGGGTGCGGCCGTCCCCCTGTCGGCCGCACCCGGCCCGCATCAGGAGATATCCATGAAACACGTCAGAGCACTGTCCCTTCCGGCCGTCCTGGTTCTCTTCCTGGCGGCCGGGGCGCAGTGGGCCGACGCCCATTCGCTCTACATCCAGTCCGGGCGGCACCGGGTGGCCGAGGGCAAGAAGACGCCGCTGTTCTTCTGCTACGGCCATCATTTTCCGGTGGACGACGGGGTGCGGGCCAACAAGCTCGCCGCCGTTCGGGTGCATGGACCCGACGGGAGCGTGACCGAACTGGCTCCGCGCGAGGCAACCGGCCTTCAGTCGCGGATGATCGAGTACGCCGCGCCCGGCACCTATGTGCTGACCGCCGAGACCAATCCCGGCTACTACACCAAGTGGGTGGACAAGAAAGGGCGCGACCGCAGCACCATCAAGCCCATGAGCGCGGTGCGTGACAAGGCCGAGAAGATCGTCACGGCCCTGTATTCCAGGCAGTTCGCCAAAACGTACGTGCGTTGCGGCGCGCCGGACGGACAGTTCATGGGGCGCGTGGGGCTGCCGCTGGAACTGGTGCCCGTGCAGGACCCGACCAACCTGAAGCCCGGCGACGTCCTGACCCTGAAGGTTTTCCGCGACGGCCGGAGGTACACCGGGCCGGGCCACTGGGACGCGACCTACGGCGGCTTTTCCACCGAGTCCGAAGACCTGTACCACCCCGGCGCGGCCGTGACCGGCGATACCATCCGGGTCCCTCTGGACCAGCCGGGAAGATGGTTCGTCCGGTACTACATCAAGACGGACGCGCCCGCAGACAAGCGGGAAGAGTACCGGCAGCTCAAGCAGACGGCGACGTTGGTGATCCTGGTCCCCAACGAACGCAAGCGGTCTCGGCCGGATCATCATTGATTACGGCCCGGCCGCAGGCGGACTCTTCGGAACCAGCCCTCGACCGCCGGAGGGTCCGCCTATCCAACGCGCGGCCGGGAAGGGGTGCGCGTTGTCCGGCAAAGCAGGACTGTGAGGCCGTCCGCATCGGGCAGGCGGCCTTGACAATGTCCGCCGCTTGAATCGGTCGGGCCGGCGCGGGCGGAACCCACATGGGTTCCGCCCATTTTTTTGGGGAAGCCGAGAGAAAAAATCGTCCAATGAGCGCGGCGCGGTGTTGTGATCCGTTGTCAACGGGCCTGTCGCCGGGATCGGGGCGGGGACGCGTCGCCCATTGCCGGGCGCGGGTTTCCGTCGATCCGTTAGAGGGGCTTATCATTTCAAAAAAAGCTATCTGAAATTCAATGTCAGGTGCGGCGGAGTTGCCCATTGTTTGGGTAGGAAATTATTTTATTTCAGGCAGTTGACAAGCTCGTTGCACCCGTATAACCGAGTCGGAAATCAATGAAAATGGTTTTCAATCTCATGCTATCCCCCGGAGGGAAGGGAGGCGATGGCGTGGAATGAAAACGAGGAGGATGTGGTGAAATACCGAGTATTGTTTTTCGTGTTGTTCGCTTGGCTATTGGCCTGGGGCGCGTCCGTGGCCCTGGCCGGGCCGGTGATGGGCAAGGGGCCGGAGTCCGGCGACCAGTTGACGGACAGGCCGGACACCAAGCCGGTCAAGTGCATCGGGCTGGTGAACATGTCCAACGGCATGGTCCTGCCTGCGGGCAAGATCGCGGCGAGCCTCAAGTATGTCTACGTCCACAAGGACTCCCTGTACGACGGCGGGGAGGAGAAGAACGGGAGTTACAACGGCAAGTACGACCGGGTGAACCAGTGCGTGCAGGTGTCGGCCAAGGCCGGGCTGTTCGACCGTTTCGAGGCCAGGGTCATGGTTCCGTTCTGGGACAAGGAATTCAAGCGCAAGGCCGGGAATCCGCCCACACATGCCTACACCTCGAACCTGAGCGGCCTGGGCGACATCGTGCTCATGGGACGGTACGCCGTCCTGCGCCAGAAGGACGGCGACTGGCTGAACCTGGCCCTGGGAGCGGGACTCAAGCTGCCCACCGGGGATTCGGACGCCAAGAACAAGCCGCCGTTTTCCAATGCCCACACCTATCTCGGTCCCGGCGCGCAGCTCGGCACCGGCTCCTGGGACCCGAAGTTCGAGCTGGGCATGACCAAGATGATCGGCCGGTCCCGGCTGGACGCGCACTTCATGTACACCCTGCCCGGCGAAGGGGACTATGGTTCGCGCAAGGGCACCCAGTTCAAGTACAATTTCGGCTACGGTTATGCCCTGAACAAGTATTTCGATCTGGAACTCGAACTCAACGGCGTGGACCAGCAAAAGCATCGCTATGACGGAGACATCGTGAACGCCACGGGCGGGCACACCATCTACCTGACGCCGGGCGTTCACTGGAAGATCACGGACAGCAGCCACCTGTCCCTGGGCGTGCCGGTCGTCGTCTACCGCGACCTCAACGGCTATTCGGCCACCCCGGAGCGCAACAGCCGGTATGGGCTGGGCGAGGACTACCAGATCGTGACCCGTCTCGGCTTCAGTTTCTAACCCCATCGGAGAATCCAAATGAGAAAGATACGCGTATTGTTCGTTGCCGCCTGCCTTTCGGGCCTGGCCCTGCTCATGACCTTTGCCGTGGCCGGGGCCACTCCGCCTCCGGTCCCCGAGCGGATCAAGGCGGTCATGGTCGGCGACCGGCTGGTGGACGTCGCCCTGAGCCTCGGCGTGGTGCCCGAGGGCATGTCGCTGAGGCTGTCCCTGTGGCCTGACAAGGCCAAGGTGCTGCCTGTGGTCAGCCAGGTTCTGGGCTGCCCCAATTGCGTGGTCAAAAAACGGCCCAAGGCGGTGGCCGAGTTCATGAAGGAGCGCGGCATAACCCGCCTCATCGTGGAAAAGAGCGCCAAGTTCTGCCTGTACATGAAGAGCGTGAACCCGTCCCATGTCGTGCCGCTCGTCAAGGACGTGCCCGGCCTGACCGTCGAGTATGTGGACTTCACGCAGGGTGTGGGTCCGGCCGTCGCCCAGGCCGCGAAATTGTTCGGCAGGGAGGAACGCGGCCGCAAGGTGGCCGCCGACTACGAGGCCGCCATGCGCAAGGTGGAGAAGAGCCTGCCCGCGCAAAGGCTCGGTCGGCGCGTGCTCGTGCTCAACGGCATGTACGTCCGGGCCAGCGGCAAGGCGTTCGTCCGCTACGAGGCCCCCGGCGGATACTCCGACCAGTACATTCTCGATCCCCTGGGATGCACCAACGTGGCCGGGGAGCTGATCACCGACACCATGAAGGTCGCCAAGGGCCATGTGTCCGCCGGTCGGCTCGCTGGCTTGGCCAAGGCCGCCCCGGACGTCATCGTGGCCACGGGCGACGCGTTCGCGGTCCAGAAGGTCCTGCGCGACGCCATCAAGGCGGACCCGTCCCTGTCCGGCGTGCCTGCCGTGAAGAACGGCGAGATTTACGCCCTGCCGTTTTATGCCGATTCCGGCGTGCTGGAATATCCGGCCGTGTTCAACCAGTGGCGGCTGGCCCTGACCCCGTAGTCCTCCGGGCGGCCGGGCATCGCCCCGTCCACCAGAAAAAAAGGGCTCCCGGAAGCGGTTTCCGGGAGCCTTTTTCTTTGGTGGACGGATTGCCGTCTAGAGGAAGGCGTACACCGCCGCCAGGCCCGTCAGGGACATGGTGATGGTGTAGGGGAGGGCCAGATAGACCATCCGGCCGTAGGAGAGACGGATGACCGGGGCCAGGGCGCTCGTCAGCAGGAAGAGGAACGCGGCCTGGCCGTTCGGAGTGGCCACGGACGGGATGTTGGTCCCGGTGTTGATGGCCACGGCCAGCTTGTCGAAGTGCTCCATGGTTTCGCCGACCAGGGCGGCGGTGTTGGCGGGCAGGGTCGCCAGGACGTCGGCCCGCGCAACGTGGGGGTCGGTCAGCCGCGCCATCAGCTCGCTTCCCGCCATGCCGATGTTGGGGATGGCGTCCAGCACATGAATGAAGTGCAGCTTGGTCTCGGAGATGTAGACCGTGGCCACGAAGACGTTGTCCGAGATGGAGGAGAGGAGGCCGTTGGCCGCGTAGTAGGCCGCCAACTGGTCCTGGCCCTCAAGGCTCAGAACGAACTCGATGATGGGATGGAACAGCCCCTGGGAGTGGATCACGGCCACGACCGAGAAGAAGACCACCAGCAGGGCCGTGAAGGGCAGGGCCTCCTCGAAGGCGTGCCCGAGCTGGTGCTCTTCGACGACGCCGGTGAACGCGGTCAGCAGGATGATGACCGAAAGCCCGATCAGGCCCACGGCCCCCAGGTGGAAGGCCAGGGCCATGACGAGCCAGAGGCCGATCAGGGCCTGGACGACCAGCTTGAACCGGCCCTTGGGACCCGCCTTTTTCTCCATCTCGATGGCGTGCTCGAGCAGGAAGGAGCGGATGTTGCCCGGCATTTCGTAGCCGTAGCCGCAGAGTTTGAATTGTTCCACGGCCAGGCAGGTCAGCAGGCCCACGGCCAGCACGGGCATGGTCACGGGCATGGCGTGCAGGAAGAAGGGCACGAAGTGCCAGCCCATTTCCGCGCCCACCAGCAGGTTTTGCGGCTCGCCGACCAGGGTGCATACGCCGCCCAGGGCCGTACCCACGGCACCGTGCATCATCAGGTTGCGGAGGAAGCCCCGGAAGGCCAGTAGCTCTTCGCGGTTGGTTTCCTTGATCTCTTCGTCCGAGATCAGGTCGTGAGTGTCGGCCTGTCCCTTGCCCGATACGTAGCGGTGGTAGATGTTGTAGAACCCGTAGGCCACGGCCATGATGACCGCCGTGACGGTCAGGGCGTCCAGGAAGGCCGAAAGGACAGCCCCGGCCAGGCAGAACATCAGGGAGATCAGCTTCTTGGACTGTACGCGGACCAGGATGCGCGTGAAGGTGAACTGCAGGAAGTCCTTCATGAAGTAGATGCCCGCCACCATGAAGATCAGCAGCAGGATGACTTCGAAGTTCTTCAGGGCTTCCTGGTAGACGGCCTCGGGCGAGGTCATTCCCATGATGATCGCTTCGAGGGCCAGCAGGCCGCCTGCGGGCAGGGGGTAGCACTTGAGCGCCATGGCCAGGGTGAAGATGAATTCGGCAATGAGCGCCCATCCGGCCACAAAGGTTCCCGCCGTGAGCATCACTATGGGGTTGAGTACGAGAAAGCCGACGAGAGTCAGTTTGTACCAACTCGGGGCGTTCCCCAAGAAGGTCTGAGCAAAGACTTGCGAAAGCGGTGATTTCATTCCTTTGTTTCTCCTTAAACGTAAAAAGACGCCTTGGGCGTCTATTGTCGCGGCTGTTTCAACAGCCTGGCCGAGGCGTCGCGTCTGTGAGTATCCTTCTTGTCCGAGATCGTATACTGCGTCGGATTGTGGTTTGACAATGGGCGCGGGCAAAAAAAACTGTTTTCGGTTGCATGGACGGGTCGTTTTGCAAAAAGGGAAATATAATCGACCGGAAGCCGGAATTCTTGTATGAAATGGGCAAAGCGCGTTTATCGGCGGAGGGAGGACGCGTCCGGCAGCCCGGATGCCTGTGGCGCCGCCGGAAGCAGCAAGCACCGAGCCGTTCGGAGGGAGTAAGGATCATCGCCGTGTCGTTGTCCCAGCAGTCCACGAAAAAGAAGTCGCTGGTTCATTTTTTGACCGCGAGTCTGACCGCCGTTCTTTTTTTGTCGTCCCTGACCATCTCCTCGGTGGTCTTCCTCGTCCTCTACCAGCGGTCGGCGTCCCAGTTCGAGGAGCGGTCCGACGAGGCCCTCATCCAGTTGTCCAATTCCCTTGAGTCCTACCTGTGGCACATGGAGGAGGGATCGGTCATCAGCCTGTGCGAGACCTTCTCCCGACTTGACGTCGTGGGCTACATCAAGGTCTCCGATCATCGGGGCAATACCATTTACGAACACGGCGAAGTGGGCGGGGATACCATCATCAAGGAGGCGACCGTCCGGTACGAGGACGTTGACGTGGGCACCATCGAGCTCGGCCTGACCCCGGCCACATTCCGGGAAAAGGTCTTTGAGACGACCTGGGTCAGCCTGCTGTCGCTGCTGTCCGTGATCCTGATCCTCGGCGTTTTCACCAAGCTGGTCCTGGACAGGACCCTGCGGACGCCGCTCGGGCACCTCATCGACCGCATCGAGGCCATGGCGCGCGGCCGGTATGCGGGGGACGACGGCGAGGAGCCGTATGCGGAGATGCAGGTCATTCTTTCCAAGTTCAACGAGATGGCCAGGCAGGTGAGAAGCCGCGAGGACGAGCTGCGGATCAGCGAGCAGAAATACCGGAGCCTGTTCGAGACCAGCATCGAGGGCATCGTGGCCATCGACGTTGATTTTCGCATTTCCATGGTCAACAGCGTCACGGCCGAGATGCTCGGTTATTCCGAGTCGGAGATGGCGGGCATGCCGGTGGCCGAAATCATCCATGAGGAGGAGCGGGAAGAGGTTACCCGGGAGGCCGCGAAGCGGCGCGCGGGAGAGTCGGCCCGGTACGAGCGGCGGTTGACGCGCAAGGACGGGAGCACTGTTTTCGTCATCATGTCCTCGACCCCGCAGTTCAACGAGCATGGCGAGTTCATCGGATCGTTCGCCATGGTCACCAACATCACGGACCTGCGCAATGCCCAGGCGGAACTCAAGCTGGCCTACGACCAGATGGAGCAGCGGGTCATCGAGCGGACCGAGGAACTGAACAAGACCAACCGGCTTCTGAAGTCCGAGATCCACATCCGCAAGCAGACCGAAAAGCAGATCACCGAGGCCAAGGAGTCGGCCGAGAAGGCCACCAAGGCCAAGAGCGAGTTTTTGGCCAACATGAGCCATGAGATCAGGACGCCCATGAACGCCATTATCGGCATGACGCACCTTGCAAATATGACGGACCTGACGCCGGTCCAGAAGGACTACCTGAACAAGATAGATATCTCGGCCCGGTCGCTTCTGGGTATCATCAACGACATCCTGGACATGTCCAAGGTCGAGGCGGGCATGCTGAACATAGAACTGGTGGGGTTCAAGCTCGACCATGTACTGGAACAGTTGACCACCATCGTTTCCCCCCGGGCCAACGAGAAGAAGCTCGAATTTCTCATCAACGTCGGCAAAGACGTGCCGACCTCCCTGGTGGGCGATTCCATGCGCCTGTCCCAGATTCTCATCAATTTGTGCAACAACGCCGTCAAGTTCACGGACAACGGCTCCGTGGTGGTGGGCATCGAGGCCCTGATGACCACCGCGAGCGACGTGAGGCTTCGGTTCACCGTCAAGGACGACGGCATAGGCATCGAATCCGAGAAGATCGAGGAGCTTTTCAAGCCCTTCACCCAGGCCGACGCCTCGACCACCCGCAAGTACGGCGGGTCCGGGCTGGGGCTGCATCTCTGCAACCGGCTGGTGAACCTTATGGGCGGGACCATCGGCGTGGAGAGCGAGGTGGGCAGCGGCAGCCTGTTCTGGTTCGAGATAACCTTCCCCCTCGACGAGGGCATGAACGGCAGGACGGCCCTGCCCGCCGAGCTGCAGGGCAAGCGCACTCTGGTGGTGGACGACAATCCCACTTCCCGGATCATCCTCAAGGGCATGCTCGAGCAGATGGGCCTGGCCGTGGACCTGGCCGAGTCCGGCGGCGAGGCCCTCGACTCCCTGCGGAAGAGCCCGGAGGGCTATGATCTGCTGGTCGTGGACTGGCGGATGCCGGAGATGGACGGCGTGGAAACCGCCGAGGCCGTCCTGGCCGATCCGGACATTCCCGTCAAGCCGCCCATGCTTATGGTGTCCGCCTACGGCAACGCCACCCTGGTCAAGAAGACCAACGAACTGGGGTTCAAGGGATTGCTGTTCAAGCCGGTCAATCAGTCCTTCTTGTTCAATCTGGTGGTGGAGGTCCTGGGCAAGGACATGGTCACCATGTCGTTCGACGCGAACGCGGGGACCTCGCCCGAGGAATTGGGCGGGGTTCGCGTGCTGCTTGTGGAGGACAACGCGATCAACCGCCAGGTGGCCCATGAGATCCTGGCCGCGGGCGGGATCGAAACCTTTGAGGCGTTCAACGGACGCGAGGCGATCGAATTTCTGAACGAGAACGAGGTCGATCTGGTCCTGATGGACATTCAGATGCCGGTCATGGACGGGCACGAGGCCACGCAGGAGATACGGCGGCAGGGTCGGTTCAGGGACTTGCCGATCATCGCCATGACCGCGCACGCCATGGTCGAGGATATTGAAAAGAGCCGTCGGTACGGCATGAACGATCACATAGCCAAGCCGTTCGATCCGGACGATTTATTCAGGATGCTGGGCCGGTGGACCCAAAAAAAGGCGGGCTGCGGCGGCATCAAGGTCGATGACCGCCCCGCCGGGGACGACGTCGCGCTGCCCGAGTCCCTGGAAGGAATCGACGTTGCCCTCGGCCTCAAGCGGGCACGGGGCAACAAGATTTTGTACCGCAATCTGCTCATCCTTCTGGACGAGAAGTACGCCGACGCGGCGGACCGGATCGAGGCGTTCATGGAGGCCGGGAAAAGGGAGGAGGGCATGCACCTGGCCCACTCGGTCAAGGGGACGTCCGGCATGCTGGGCGCCAATAGGCTTTTCGAGGCGGCCTCGCGGCTGGAAGCGGTCCTGGACCGGGACCCTGACAGCGATGTGGCCGACGAACTGGACGATTTCCGCGCGGAACTTCAAGTGGTCATAGGCAGCATCGCCGAAGTCAAGGCCGTGTCGGATGAAACGGCTCTCGGTCACGTCGAGGAGATCGCGGACAACGAAACCCTGCGCGCGGCGCTCGAAGCCCTGGAAAAGCCGCTTTCCAGGGGAGCGCCCATGGAATGCCGGGAAGGGGCCGACGGCCTGCGTTCCCTGGGGTGGCCGTCCGGGTTGGAGCCGGATGCCTCCCAGTTGCTGAAGTTCATTTCCGAGTACGATTTCAAGAAGGCGCTGGCTCTGATCGACGCCATGAAGGCCCGGCTGTAGCCCTGCGGAAAGAAAAAAGGCGCGTTCATGCATGAACGCGCCTTTGAGTGGAAACCGGACACCCGGCAGCAATCGATACCGCTGCTTCCTCTCGGACCTGACGGAGTTCTCGACGCAACCGCCGTCCGGCTTCCCTCTGTACGGGAATGGTTTCCCTACAGCGTTTCCCGAGCTTCGTCAACTCCTCACCCGTCGTTTTGGCCGGGTTCAGGGCGGTCCGAGTCCTGAAAATTCGGATCGGTGGTTGACTTGTTTCCCTGTTTGCGTCACCCCACCCGCATGACAATTTACGCCGTACCGAGATTCATCGAGAAACAGTTTCTGGTCATCGCGGTGGCCATGTCCGCCCTGGCCCTGGCTTGGCCGCCGTCCTTCACCTGGGTCAAGCCGCACATCCCGCTCGGACTCGGGCTGATCATGTTCGGCATGGGGCTGACACTGGATTTCAAGGACTTCCGGGACATTCTCCGCAAGTGGCCGGTAGTGGGACTCGGCATGGCCTTGCAATACGCCGTCATGCCCGTCCTTGCGGTGGGCGTTTCCTCGATCCTCGGCCTGCCCATGGAGGCCATGATCGGCATGGTGGTCGTGGGCGCGTGCCCCGGCGGCACCGCCTCCAACGTCATCGCCTACCTGGCCGGGGCCAATGTCCCGCTGTCCGTGACCTTGACCCTGGCCTCCACCTGCCTGGCCCCGCTCCTCACCCCGGCCATCATCTACCTGATCCTGGAACGGCAGGTGGAGATCGAGTTCTGGTCCATGGTCCAATCCGTGTTCTGGATCGTGGTCTTCCCGCTGGTGGACGGGCTGGTGCTTCGTCGGTTCTTCCGCGCCCGCCTGGAGCCTCTGTTGCGCTGGTTCCCCTCTTTCTCCATCATCGTCATCGTCATGCTCATCGCCTGCATCATGGGGCTGAACCGTGAAACCCTGCTCGCCTATCCGGTGCTGGTGCTGCTGGGTGTGGCCCTGCACAACGGCCTGGGCCTGGCCGCCGGATACGGCGCGGCCCGCCTGGCGCGCTGCTCGAAACGGGACGCGCGGACCATCGCCATCGAAGTGGGCATGCAGAACTCCGGCCTCGGAGTGGCGCTTGCGGTCAAGCACTTCGGCGCGGTCACGGCCCTGCCCGGCGCGTTGTTCAGCCTGTGGCACAACTTGTCCGGCGTGTACCTGTCCAGGCGCTGGAACCACCGGGACGACTGATCCGTCCATTTTTTCCCGATATGACTAATCAGGATTCTTTGCTTGACTGGTGTTACTAATTTGATATTGGTATGTGACTGTTGGGTATGAATCATATGTTGATGTTTGTAGCAGAGGAGAAAATGTGATGAAAAAATTGACCGGTGTTCTTGCCTTCTTGGCCATGGTGTTGTTTGCGGGGCAGGCGTTCGCGCATTTCGGCATGCTGATTCCCGATGCCGACTGCACCAGCCAGGACAAGCGGACCGTCGCCCTGACCCTGTCGTTTTCCCATCCCTTCGAGGGACAGGGCATGGAGCTGGAAAAGCCCGCTGAATTTTTCGTGGTCATCGACGGCCAGGACCGGGTGGACCTGCTGCCGACGCTGAAGGAAACCAAGGTCATGGATCATCTGGCCTGGGCCACGACCTACACCCCCAAGGCTCCCGGCCTGTACGCCTTTGTCTTTGATCCGGTCCCGTACAAGGAAGACGCCGAGAACAACTATATCCGCCACGTCACCAAGGTCGTCATCGACGGGTTCGGCGAGGGCGAGGAGTGGAACAAGCCCCTGGGTCTGAAGACCGAGATCGTGCCCCTGACCCGTCCCTTCGGCAATTATGCCGGGAACGTGTTCCAGGGCATCGTCATGCTGGACGGCAAGCCCGCCCCGTATACCCGCGTGGAAGTGGAATACTACAACAAGGACGGCAAGAAGAGCGCCCCCAACGACCGCATGGTCACCCAGGAAGTGATCGCGGACGGCAACGGCGTGTTCACCTTTGCCTGCCCCTGGAAGGGATGGTGGGGATTTGCCGGACTCAACGCGGACGCCCAGCCCTACAAGGGCCGCGAACTGGAACTCGGCGCGGTCATCTGGGTCGAGATGAAATAGTCGGGTATTCGCAACCGCAAGATATGCCGCCCGGTCGTTTATTCGGCCGGGCGGTTTTCGTTCATGCGGCTGAGGATGGGGGTGACGAATTCATCCGGCAAGGCCCCGCAGGCCGCGCCCAGGTATGCGCCGACGATGGAGCCGACAACGAGATTGGCCCCGTCCGCGCTGGTCATCACCTGGAGCAGGGTGCCCACGAAGGAGCCCAGGAACGCCCCCATGGTCCAGCCGTCGTTGTTCACACCGCGATAGGGCTTTCGGCCGCACCAGGTGCGGACCAAATCCTTGATGAAGAATCCGGTGAATCCTCCCAGAAAAGCGCCGGTGAGCGTCAGCATCATGCCCGGGAAGGCGGTATGCAGCGTGAAGCCGTACCGCATGGACCCCTCGACCACGCCCGCGATTCCGCCGATGGCCAGAGTGCCCTGAAAGCTTTTTTCCTTGATGTCCGGTTTCGGTATGAGGTGGTTCATGCCGCTTCTCCGCCGGGAAATTTTTTCCCGATTGGTTCATGACGGAATCATTTGCCAGAATTGTGCCGGTTGATGCGACCTGGGGCGATTGGAAAAAAAATTGTTAAACAACTGTTTGAATTAGTTTTTCTTTTAGACATTTTTTCCCCCGTCGGCTATAAAATGTGAGTTTGTGCAAAATATCAACTTCAGTGTTTCCGGGCATAAGTGTCATGCCGTATCTGGGAGGGTAGGGAAGCATTGAACCAAGACCGCTGCCGCAAGAGACGGCAGCCGCCTAAGGGGGAAGGATGAAACGCGCGTCCGTTTATTTCGTCATGAGTCTTCTGTTCAGCATGTTCGCTGTTGCCGCAACCGCCCAGGCCAGCGGTTTCGGCCTGTTTGAATGGGGCAACGCGGCCCTTGGCCAGGGTACCGCGTTTTACGCCAACGGCGACGATCCGTCCGTGGTTGCCTACAACCCGGCGCAGATGACCCGCCTGGAAGGTACTCAGGTGTATGGCGGCATTACGGCCATCTCCCCGTATTCCAAGGTCAAGGTGGACGGGTCCGGCAGCGCGACTTCCGTCCAGGTCTTTGCCGTGCCCCATGCCTACGTCACGCATCAGGTCAACGACAAGCTGTTCATCGGCATGGGCGAATTCACCCGTTTCGGCCTGGGCACCAAGTTCGAGGATTACTGGGCCGGCCAGACCCTGCTTCGCGAGGCCAGGCTGGAGTCTTTTTCCTTCAACCCGAGCGTCGCCTACAAGGTGACGGACAATTTTTCCGTGGCCGCGGGTATCGAAGCCATCAAGGGCACTTTTTACGTGACCAAGGCGTATGCCCTTGCCGGCGGCGCGCCCCTCAACGTCGACGTTGAGGGCACGTCTTTGACGGGCAATATCGGCCTCCTTTATGATTTCAACGACATGTTTTCCGTGGGCTTTTCCTATAGGGCGCCCGTTTCCTTCACCGGCGACGGCGATGCGGAGGTGGACGGCATCCTTCCCAAGACCTCGGCCACGGTCGAGGCCACCTTCCCGGACCAGTACTCCCTGGGCTTCGGCTATCGTCCCCTGGACGATTTATCCATCGAGTTCGATTTGGTTTTCACGCGGTGGGAACTGTTCGATTCCATGGAGTTCGATTTCGGCGCGTATACCGACAAGACCGAGACCTTCTGTTACAAGAACGCCTGGCGTTTCCAGCTCGGAGCCGAGTACATGGCCACCGAGAATTGGGCCTTGCGGGCCGGTTTCGTCTACGATCAGACCCCGACCAGGCATGCGTATGCCTCCATGATGCTGCCCGCCAACGACCGGTTCATGTACACCCTCGGCGTCGGGTACAAGTTGAACGACCTGACCGTGGACGTGGCCGGCATGTATCTCGTCACCAAGGAACGGTACGGCATGAACATGCACGATGGCGCCGTGAGCCACAGCGTGGACTACACCGACGGCAGGACCTTGGGACTGGGGCTTTCCTTCGGCTACAAGTTCTAGGCGCGCCGCGCAATGCGCGATTTTACGGCCCCCGCCCCGGCGGGGGCCGTTTTGTTTCCACGTTGACAGGTGTCCCGCCTTGGTGGAATGTGGGACGCGAGGTAAACCATGATTCGATTGAACGCAGTCTCCTTTGCATACGGAGGAACCGGGGAGGCCGTGGCCGACGTTTCCCTGCACGTCCATCCCGGGCGGCTTCTGGTGCTGGTCGGAGCCAACGGCAGCGGCAAGTCCACGCTTCTGTCCCTTATGGCCGGACTGTATTCCCCCCTGCGCGGCGAACTGATCGTGGCCGACCGCGTCAGTCCGGGCAATGAGAAGTCCATCCGCTCGGTCAGCCGATTGGTCATGCAGGACGCGGACTTGCAGATTCTGGGCGGAACGGTCGGCGAGGATCTGCTCATGGGGCGCAGGCGCGACGAGGAGACCGTGGACATGGCCCGGCGCATGGCCGGCCGCTTCGACCTTCTGGACGCCTGGGAGCGTCCGGTGCAGGCCCTGTCCTGGGGCATGAAGCGCAAGCTCTGCCTGGCCGCGGCCCTGCTGGACAAGCCTTCGGTCCTGCTGCTCGACGAGCCGTTCAGCGGACTGGACTATCACGGCATTCGGGAGATGCGGGCCATTTTGTCCGAGAACCGCGAACGCGGGCTGACGCAGGTGGTGTCCAGCCACGACTTGGAATCCGTCATCGACCTGGTGGACGGCCTGGCCGTCATGGACAAGGGGCGGCTGGTTCTTTCCGGTCCGCCCGAAGCTGTGCTCGACCGGGTCCGCGAACACGGCGTCCGGCCGCCGGGCTCCTGGAGCATCGAACGGGCCATTCTCCCTTGGGACAGGGAGGGCGCGTGATGCGTTCGGCGGTGGAGGGCCTGCGCGCCCTGGACCCCCGGCTGAAGCTGGCGGCGGCATTGGTCCTCGGGCCGAGCCTGTGGAAGGTGCATGTGATCTCGGCAGCGGCCTGCGTCCTGGTGCTCATGCCGCTCGTCCCCCTGCTGGCCGCCAGCCGTCCCATGGGCAACCGGATGGTCAAAGGGTTGTTTCTCTTTATCTTCCTATGGGTCATGGTCAAGGCGGGCGTGGACGGTCTGACCGGCGTGCCGTTGGAATACGTGGCCATGGACGCCGGGCAGCTCGCGATCCGGCTGGCCGGGCTGGTCCTGCTGGGCCTGACCCTGGCCCTGTCCACGTCGGCCCGCGCCATCGGGCTGGCCGTGGCCTGGGCCGCACGGCCGCTGGTGGGCAGGGAACGCTCCTGGCGGGTGGCCCTGGCCCTGGCCCTGATGGTCCATTTCCTGCCCCTGTGTCTGTTCACAGCGACCGGGGTGCGGGACGTCTGCGACCGCCGCTGCCCGGACGCGGGCGGGGTGATGAAGGCGCGCATCATTCCCCAGGCCGTGATCCGCAATCTTGGACAGAAGACCTGGAACCAGACGTTGGCCGTGGCCAGCCGCGGCCTCGAAGGCCCGGACGCCTGGGAAGCGGATTTTTGCTGGACCCTGCAAGATACGGTGTTCGCCGGGCTGTTCGCCCTTGCCTTCTCTCTGCTTTTCCTCCCCTGACATGGCCTGTTGCATATTGACGTAACAATGCGTCCTGCCGTACGGTTTTCACGAGTTGTCGTTTTCTGACTGTCCGTGATCTTTCGACCGTTGAGGATGGTATGGCGCAGATTGCAATGATGACCCCCGACCAAGCCCGTTCCTTCATGGACGGGAACAAGCCCGATACATACACGCTTCTCGATGTCCGCCAGGAGTGGGAATACGAGGAAGAGCACCTGCCCGGCGCGCTCCTGTTGCCGCTGTCCGAACTGCCCGACCGCATGGACGAGGTGGACGCGGGCAAGCCCGTGGTCGTCTACTGCCGCACGGGCGGCCGCAGCATGGCTGCCGCCGTACTGCTCGACGGGCAGGGGTTCACGGGCATCAGCAACCTGGTGGGCGGCATGTCCGCCTGGAACGGGCACACGGCTTTCGGTCCCATGGAGCTGGGCCTGGTGGAGTTCACCGGCTCCGAGACCCCGGAAGAGGTGGTGCTCAAGGCATACGCCATGGAAAACGCCCTGCATGATTTCTATGTGCAGCGGGCGGATTGGGCCGAGACCATGGAGCGCATCGAGCTGTTCATGACCCTGGCCGGGTTCGAGGACCGGCACAAGGACACCCTGTTCGAGCTATATTGCCGGGTCGCCGGAAGGGATGTGGATCGGGAGGCGTTCGAGGAAGTCGCCCTGCGCGGGGAAGGGGCGGTCGAGGGCGGCGTGGAGATCGGCGAGTTCCTGAATCGGTACCCGGACGCCTTTGACGACGAGCAGGGCATCCTTCAGTTGTCGTCTATGATCGAGGCCCAGGCCCTGGATTACTACCAGCGGTGCGCGGCCAGGGCGGAGAACGACGACGCCCGCGACGTGCTTGATCTGCTGGCCCGCGAGGAAAAGGCCCACCTCAGGCTGCTGGGCAAGGCCATGGATTTGCGCGGGGAGTAGTCCCGGCCTGCGCCCGGGCGGGATTCATTGCCTGATGGGTTTGGGCGCGCGGAGGTTGGGCGCAAGGATGCCCAGAATGATCAGTGCCGCACCGCCCATTTGCAGCATGACCACGTTTTCATCCAGGAACGCGGCGGCCGCCGCCAGCGTGACGATGGGTTCCACCGAGGAAAAGATGGAGGCCCAGGCGCTGCCGATGCGTTCGATGGCCTCGTAGAGCAGGGTCACGGCGATCACGCCCGGTATGATTCCGAGGGCTATGCCGATGGCCGCCTGTTCGCCGGTCAGCCGCGTCCAGGCCGAGATGTCGCCCGACAGGGTGAAGGAAATCGCGGTGAAGAGCATGACGTAAAAGGTCGCGGTCAGGGGCGGCAGCTTGCGGATGAGCACCTGGACCAGGATCAGGTAGAGCGAGAAGACCGCCAGGGCGCCGGAGGCGTAGAGCAGGCCCAGGCCGTCCGCCTTCCGCAGGAAGGCGTCGAAGAAGACCAGGCCGCAACCGGCCATGACCAGGAAGAGCGAGCCCACGACCACCCGGTCGATCTTCATGCCCAGAAAAATGGCCGACAGCAGGGTGACCGCCACGGGGTGGCCGTAGAAAACCAGCGCCGTGGTCGAGGCCGGAATGGTCTTGAGCGCGGCCACGAAGCAGGTGGTCTGCGACCAGTAGACCACCAGGCCGAGAAAGGCGCAACTGGCCAGGGCGCGCGGGGAAATGACGAGCAGCCTGCGGTCTTTTATCAGCAGGATCGGGAGCAGACAGATCACCGCGAACGAGAATCGGAACTGCATCATGACCGCCCCGGACATGCCCGCCTCGTAGCCGAACTTGACCAGGATGGCCATGGACCCGAAGGCCGCGGCCGATATGATGGAGTAGATGAGTCCCCGGATCATGATCGCATTGCCATGTGGGCCAGGTATTCCTGGTTGCCTTTGGGACCGAGAATCCTGGACGGGACGATGCCCCGGATCGTCAGGCCGAGTTCGTTTTCGCAGAACGCGGCGACCATGTCCACGGCCTCCTGCCGGAGCCTTTCGTCGCGGACCACGCCTTTGTCGGTCTGGCCGGGACCCACTTCGAACTGGGGCTTGATGAGCACCACCAGTTCGCCCCCCTCACGCAGGAACTGAATGCAGGCGGGCAGGATCTTGGTCAGGGAGATGAAGGACACGTCGGCCACGATGACGTCCACCGGCTCCGGGATCAGGTCCGGCCCGGCGTGGCGCACGTTGGTCCGCTCCAGGTTGACGACCCGGTCGTCCTGCCGCAGCTTTTCGTGCAGTTGGCCGTAGCCCACGTCCACGGCATAGACGCGGACCGCCCCGTGCTGGAGCAGGCAGTCGGTGAAGCCGCCGGTGGACGCGCCCGCGTCGAGCGCCACCTTGCCGGTGAAATCCAGGTCGAATTCATCGATGGCCGTGAGCAGCTTGTGGGCGCCGCGCGACACGAAACGGTCGTCCTCGGGCACCGAGAATTCGGTGTCCGGGTGGAACTGCTGGCCGGGCTTGGCAACGGGCACCTTTTGGCCCCGGTCCAGAAAGTGGACCTTGCCCGCCATGATCAACCGCTTGGCCTTTTCCCGGCTCTCGGCGTGTCCGCCCGCCGCCAGGAGCTGATCGGCCCGCTGCTTTTTCGCCACGGGAGCCGCCGCCTATTTCTTTTCCAGGCCGAGCCTGGCGACCACGTTGTTCGCGGTGGTCCGCGTATATTCCTCGGCGGAGAGCGTTTCCTTCTCCTCGGGGGTGATGACCAGCTCGGGCTTGTTGGCCAGCGCCATGTCCGGGACGACCTCGAATTCCGGGGGGAAGCTGTTGTCGAAATACATATTCTGGAAATCCACGAACTTGAGCTGGTGGGCCGTGGAGTCGAGCACGCACAGTTCCTTGTCGGAGACCAGGCCGAGTTCCAGGGCGCGCTTGGCCCCGGCAAAGGACTCGCCGCCCTGGGTGCAGGCGATGTGGCCGTTGCGGTTGGCCTGGATCATGGAATCCATGATCTGCTGCTCCGTGACCTGGATGACCTGGAAGGCGTCACGGCCGCCCACGGCCTCGAATTTCTCGGCGAAATACTTGACGCGCGGGAAGGAGACCGGGTTGCCGATCATGGCCGCCTGGGCCACGGACGCGGCCACGGTCACGGGTTCATAGCGGCGCTCCTTGGGGTCGTCCACGGCGTAGTAGCGGTAGACCGGGTCCGCGTGGTGGGACTGGACGCCGAAGATGCGCGGCAGCTCGTTGATGATGCCCAGGTTATACAGCTTGAGGAAACCGGCCATGATGGCCGTGATGTTGCCCGCGTTGCCGATGGGCACGAAAATGCACTTGTCCCGCATATCCCAGTCGAACCATTGCGCGCACTCGAAGGCGTAGGACTCCTGGCCCAGGATGCGCCAGGCGTTCTTGGAGTTGAGCAGGGCCACGCGGTAGTTGTCGGCCAGATGCTCCACCACCTTCATGCAGTCGTCGAACACGCCCGGCACTTCCAGGACAACCGCGCCGGAGCCGAGCGGCTGGGCGAGCTGGGCCGGCGTGACCTTGCCGTGCGGCAGGATGACCACGGACTTGATGGCCCCGCCCGCATAGGAGGCGTACAGCGCGGCCGCGGCCGAGGTGTCGCCCGTGGACGCGCACACGGTCAGGATCTGGTCCCAGCCGTGTCGGCGGATCAGCGAGCGCAGGTAGGAGAAGCTGCAGGCCATGCCCCGGTCCTTGAAGGACGCGGACGGGTTCTGGCCGTCGTTCTTGTAGGCGGTCCTGAGGCCCGTGGCCGTATTGAGCGCCGGGCTGGATGCCACCAGCGGGGTGTTGCCCTCGCCGAGATAGACGATGTCTTCTTCCTCCAGCACCGGGGCCATGAGTTCGTAGAAGCGGAAGATGCCGCGCAGGGCGGTCTTCTTGGAAGCCGCGCGGGAGTCGAAGATGGCGCGCCACGCTTCGCCCGAGGTCTTTTTCAGCTCGTCGAAGCGCAGGTTGTCGAGCAGGAACACGCCGCCGCAGTCCGGGCAGGTGTAGTGCAGCTCGTCGGTGGGGAATCGCTTCCCGCAACCGAGGCAGAAGTATTCCATGTGTCCGCGATAGGCGGGAAAAATGTCGGCGGTCATCGGTTCACCCGGGGATAAAGGTTCTCTCTCGGCCCCCCGAAAGGGCGGTAAAGTTTTACCCAAAAGGTACTGTAAGGCAAGCCCAAAGTGGTGTACCTTGGGGGCGCGACGATTGGAAAGGAAGGATAGGCATGAAGAAACGCAAAACGGTTTCCCTGGCGCTGGGCAGCGGCGGGGCGCGCGGCCTGGCCCACATCGGCATCATTCACTGGCTTGAGGAAAACGGCTACGCCGTCCGGTCCATTGCGGGCAGTTCCATGGGCGCACTGGTGGGCGGCATCTACGCCATCGGCAAGCTCGACGAGTACGAGAACTGGGTCCGGGCCGTGACCAAGGCCGACATGGTCCGGCTTCTGGACCTCTCCCTGGGCACGGACGGACTGTTCAAGGGCGATCGGATCATCAACACCCTCAAGGGGCTGGTGGGCGACAGCCGGATCGAGGATCTGCCCATCCATTTCACCGCCGTGGCCGCCAACATCTCCCGGTCCAAGGAAGTGTGGTTCGACAGCGGGCCGCTGTTCGACGCCATCCGGGCGTCCATATCCATGCCCATCTTCTTCACGCCGTTCATGCACAACGGCGAGGCCCTGGTGGACGGCGGCCTGCTCAACCCGCTGCCCATCGCCCCGACCTTCAGGGACCAGACGGACGTGACCATTGCCGTCAACCTGCACGGCGCTCCCGAGGCGGGGGTTCACACCAGGCTGCTGGAGGAAAAACCGGAGCCCGCCTCGCCCTTGACCGGCGCGGTGACCGAATTCGTCAACAAGGTGCGGGCGGCCATCCCCAAGGGGAGTATGACCATCCGGGCCATGGACATCGTTTCCCAGTCCTTCGACACCATGCAGGGGACCATCGCCCGGCAGAAGATTGCGATCTACCCGCCGGATTACCTGCTGGAAATGCCCAAGAATATCTGCGGGGTGATGGAATTCGACAAGGCCGGTCCGCTGATCCGCTACGGCTACAACATGGCCGCCGCGAAGCTGCCTTCGGCCCTGAAGTAGGCTACGGCCAGATGCGGGGGATGGAAACGACCACGATGCACGCGCCGAGGGCGGTCTTGATCGTGAAGCCGAGCGCCTTGCCCATGAACGCGCCCTTTGCGGCCCGGAAGGCTTCGGCCTTGGCCCGGCCCGGCATCTCGGCGATCAGGCAGCCGAGGTAGGCCCCGCCGAGCGCGCCGACAAGCGCGCCCATGCCCAGGAAGAAGGGCGCGCCGAAGATGGCCCCGGCGATGGCCCCGATGATGCCGCCCACGTTGCCCCGGGTGGAGGCCCCGTACTTGCCCGCATACCGGGCCTGGAGGAAGAATTCCAGCCCTTCGGCCACGGCCGCGGTCACGCCGATGACGATGACGAAGTTCCAGGTCATGGATTCCGGGTACAGGAACTTCCACAGCGCCACCAGGCCGATGGCCACCCAGTTGGCGGGCATGCTGAACAACTGGAGCACCTGCGAGAAGAGCAGGCCTAGTATGGTCAGGACGGCCCAGACGTATTCCATGGGCGGCTATTCCCCTTCCTTGCGCCTGTCCACCACGCGCACGGCCTTGCCCTCGGCCTTGGGAATGGAGTCGGACTGGCACAGTTCCACGCGCGGGGTGATCAGGATCTCGTTGCACAGGGTCTTGGCAATTCGCTTCTGCAGTCCCTGCAGGGCGCGCATGTCCTCCACGAAGAATTCGTCCTTGACCTCGACCTTGACCCGCATCTGGTCGGACACGCCTTCGCGGACCAGCTCGATGAGGTAGTTCTGGCCGACTTCGGGCATGGCCATGAGGGCCTGCTCGATCTGCATGGGGTAGATGTTCACGCCCTTCAGGATCATCATGTCGTCGGCCCGGCCCGTGATGCGGTCGATGCGCCGATGGGTGCGGCCGCACTCGCACTCGCCCGGCATGAAGCGGGTCAGGTCGCGGGTCCGGTAGCGGATGATGGGCATGCCTTCGCGGGTCAGGGTGGTCAGGACCAGCTCGCCTATTTCGCCCTCGGCCACGTGCTCGCCGGTCTTGGGGTTGATGATCTCGGGGATGTAGGCGTCCTCCCAGATGTGCATGCCTTTCTGATGCACGCACTCGAAGGCCACGCCCGGACCGTTCATCTCGGACAGGCCGTAGGAATTGTACGCCTTGATGTGCAGCATTTCCTCGATCTTGCGGCGCGCCTCCTCGGTGTGCGGCTCGGCCCCGATGAGCGCGATGCGCCAGGGCATGTCGCGCACGTCGAAGCCCGCCTCCTCGACCTTCTGGGCGAAGTACAGGGCAAAGGACGGGATGATGTGCAGCACGGAAACATTGTGGTCCCGGATGAGCTTGATCTGGCGCTTGGTGTTGCCCGCGCCCGCCGGGACGGTCAGCATGCCCAGCCGTTCGGAGCCGTAGTGGATGCCCAGCCCGCCGGTGAACAGGCCGTAGCCGGACATGTTCTGGCACACGTCGGACTTGCGGCAGCCGCAACAGTACATGGAGCGCGCCACGAGGTCGGCCCAGGTGTCCAGGTCCTTTTGGGTGTAGAAGATCGCGGTGGGCGTGCCCGTGGTGCCGGAAGAAGCGTGCAGCCGGACGAAATTGTTCAGGGACCGGGTCAGCAGCCCGTGCGGATACTGGCTGCGGAGGTCGTCCTTGGTGGTGAAGGGAAGCTTCTCGATGTCCGCCGGGGTCTTGATGTCCTCGGGATTCATGCCCGCTAGGCGCGCGCCGTAAAAGGGCGAATTCTTGGCGTTGACGATGGTTTCCTTGAGGCGTTCGACCTGGAGCTCTTCCAGGGCGGCGCGTTCCATGGCTTCTACGGAATCGTAATACATGGCGATGTCTGGGCTTGAGGGTTAGTCGGCGTCGGGATGGAACCCTTCGGGAAGTTCCGAGGGGTACACTGTGCTGTCCATGTTCTCGAACCGGGTGTATTCCTTGCGGAAGAAAAGCTCGCACCGTCCGGTGGGACCGTTGCGCTGCTTGCCGATGATGATTTCCGCATGGTTCTTGAGCGGGTTGTCCTCGCTCTTGTTGTAGGCGGCGTCGCGGTAGAGGAAGATGATGATGTCCGCGTCCTGCTCGATGGCGCCGGATTCACGCAGGTCGGACATCATGGGCCGCTTGTCCGTGCGCTCCTCGACCTTGCGGTTGAGCTGCGACAGGGCGATGACCGGCACGTCCAGCTCCTTGGCCAGGGCCTTGAGGTGGCGCGAAATATCCGAGATCTCCTGCTCGCGGGAATCCGGCCGGGCGCTGGAGCGCATGAGCTGGAGGTAGTCCACCACCACCAGGCCGAGATTGTGCTCCGCCTTGAGGCGGCGGCAGCGGGCCTGGAGTTCCAGGGTGCTGAGCGCCGGGGTGTCGTCGATGAAGATCGGCGCGTTGGTGATGGAGTCGGCGGCCTCGTGGAGCTTGAGCCAGTCCGAGTCCTCCAGGAATCCGGTGCGGAGGTTGGAGAGGTCCACCTTGGCCTGCACGGCGAGCAGGCGGGTCATGAGCTGCTCCATGCTCATTTCCAGGGAAAAGATGGCGGTCGGGCATTCGCTGCGGACGGCGGCGCGCAGGGCCACGTTCAGGGCGAACGCGGTCTTGCCCATGGACGGGCGGCCCGCGATGATGATCAGGTCCGAGTTCTGCAACCCGGCGGTCATGCCGTCGAAATCGTGGTAGTGGGTCTGGATGCCCGTGACCAGGGACTTGTTGTTGTACTTGGTCTCCAGTTCCTCGAAAACCTTCCTGACCAGCTGCGGGCTGGGCATCATGCCGCGCATTTCCTTGGACTGCGCTATCTGGAAGATTTCCTTTTCGGACTCGTCCAGGACCTCGTCCACGTCGCGGGAGGAAAAGCAGTTGGCGATGATCCCGCTGGAGATGTCGATGAGCTTGCGCAGGATGCATTTGTCGCGGACGATCTGGGCGTGGTGCTTGGCGTTGGAGGAGCTGACCACCGAGTCTGACAGCTCGGCGATGTAGGCCGGTCCGCCCACGGTTTCGAGCTTGCCGTTCTTTTCGAGCTGGTTGGCGACGGTGATGACGTCAATGGGCTCGTGACCATCGTAGAGGTCGGTGATGGCCCGGTAGATGTCGCGGTGGACAGGGGAGTAGAAATCGTCGGCGGAAATGATGTCCACGAGTTCGTGGAACATGGTGTTGGACTGGAAAATGCCGCCGAGGACGGCCTGCTCCGCATCCAGGGAGTGAGGGGGTACTTTGCGTACAAGATCGGAAGAGGCCCTTTCCAGGGCCCCTTCCGGGGTGGTGTCGTATCGGCCGCTGCTAGGCTTCTGCGGTCTCGGCGTCTTCGGCATTCTCTACGGATTCCTCGACGGCCTCGGCCACGTCAGCTGCGGGTTCTTCGGTTTCGATTTCTTCTTCAACGGGGCCGCCGTGACGGACGACGGAGAGCTTCAGCTCGCCGTGGACGTCCGGGTGCAGGCGGATCTCGATGTCGTACTCGCCAAGGGCGCGGATGGGCTCGGCCAGGATGATCCTGCGGCGATCGATGTCGATGCCGGCGGCTTCCATGGCGTCACCGATGTTGGAGGTGGTGACGGAGCCGTACAGCTTGTCGCCTTCGCCCACGCGGACCTCGATCTCCACCGGGGTGGCGGCGATCCTATCGGCCAGACCTTCGGCCTGGGCGCGAAGGGAGTCGGCCTGTTCCTGCAGCTTGCGGCGTTCCAGTTCGAAAGCCTTCAGGTTGGCTTCGGTGGCGGGCTTGGCCAGTCCCTGGGGAATCAGGTAGTTGCGGCCGTAACCGGGCTTGACGGTAACGATATCTCCAAGTCGACCGAGGGCATCGACGTCAGCGCGTAAGATAAGTTTCATTGGTCCTCCCTCCTACATGGAGCTCCGCTTCTTCACTTCGGAGCTGTGAACGGTGGTGTAGAACAGCAGGGCCATCTGACGGGCGCGCTTGATCTCGTTGGTCAGGCGGCGCTGGTGCTTGGCGCAGGTGCCGGTGATGCGGCGGGCGATGATCTTGCCGCGTTCGGTCACGAAGTCGCGCAGGATGTCCGGGCGCTTGTAGTCAAGGGGCAGGTCCTTGTCCGCGCAGAAGCGGCAGAACTTCTTCCTCGGGGTGAATTTCTTGCGAAATGCCATGGTGAAACCTCCTAGGCAGCCAGTTTGACGGTCATGAACTTGAAGATGCCGTCGGTGATGCGGATGTTGCGTTCCAGTTCAGCAACCAGGGCGCCGGGGGCTTCGAACACCAGGCGGACGTAGTAACCGCGGGTCTGCTTCTCGACGGGGTAGGCCAGTTGGCGCATGCCCCAGTCGTCGGTCTCAACCATCTTGCCGCCTTCGCGCTCAACGATGCCGGTGAGGGTGGCCAGGAGGGTCTTCCTGTCTTCCTCGGCCAGCTCCGGAGAGAGAAGCACGAGCGTCTCGTAATTGTTTGCCATTTTCAAAACTCCTTTTGGTCAATTGGCCCTCCCCAACCACGGGGAGAGCAAGGCAAGAGGGGTTACATATTGGGAATTGCCGCACCTGTCAAGTCGGGCGGCCCCCTCCCGTGCATCGGCTATTTGTCTTCGTCGTCGTTTTTCGGCGGCTTCCAGCCGCACGAATCCTTGCGGGGGCCTCAACCGCCGACGCCGAGCTTGTTCCTGAGCACGCGGCCGATGGCCAGTCCCAGGATCACCAGGCAGATAAGTTGCAACCACTCGGGCATGAATCCTCCTTAGACCTTGAGGTCGTCGCCGGTCAGAAGCTTGTACGCCTCCAGGTACTTGGCCCGTGTCCGTTCGGCGATGTCCGCCGGGATGTGCGGGGCGGGCGGCTGCTTGTTGAAGCCGATCTCGATCAGCCAGTCGCGGAAGTACTGCTTGTCGAAGCTCGGCTGGGACTTGCCCGGCTCAAAGCCTTCCTCGGGCCAGAACCGGGAGGAGTCCGGGGTCAGCGCCTCGTCGATGAAGATCAGTTCGTCGTCGATGATGCCGAATTCGAATTTGGTGTCCGCAATGAGGATGCCGCGCTTCTTGGCGTAGTCGCGGGCGCGGGTGTAGATGGAAAGGGCCAGGTCCTCCACCCGGCGCATCATTTCCTCGCCGATGAGGTCGGCGGCGGCGGAAAGGGTGATGTTTTCGTCGTGCAGCCCCAGCTCCGCCTTGGTGGACGGGGTGAACAGGGGCTTTTCGAGCATCTCCGATTCCTTCAGGCCCTCGGGCAGCTTGTGGCCGCAGACTTCGCCCGTCTTGAGGTAGTCCGACCAGCCCGAGCCGGTGATGAAGCCGCGCACGATGCACTCGATGGGCAGGGGCTTGGCCTTGCGGGCCAGAACGGAGCGGTCCTGGAGCTGGTTCTTGTACTTGCGCAGGGGGTCCGGGTAGTCGTCCACGTCGGTGGCGATGATGTGGTTGGGCACCAGGTCCTTCATCATGTCCATCCAGAACAGGGTGATCTGGTTGAGCACCTTGCCCTTGTCCGCAATGGGGTCGGGCATGACCACGTCGAACGCGGAGATGCGGTCCGTGGTCACCAGGAGCAGGGTGTTTTCGTCGATGTCGTAGATATCGCGCACCTTGCCCCGGGAAACAAGCGGGTATTCGGTGATGTCGGTCTCGAAAACGGCCATGAAATTTCTCCCTCTATTAATGTAATGCTATTTGAATCGGGTTTCCACGCTGCGGGCGTGGGCCTCCAGCCCTTCCAGGCGGGCCAGGCGCGCGATCTTTGCGCCGTGTTCGGCCACGTAGCTCGGGCTGGCTGCGATCACGCTGGATTTCTTGCAAAAATTCTGGACCGACAGGGCCGAGGAGAAGCGCACCGTGCGCAGGGTGGGCAGCACATGGTTGGGTCCGGCAAAGTAGTCGCCCACGGGTTCGGGCGAGTTGTGGCCCATGAAGATGGCCCCGGCGTGGCGGATGGAGCCGAGCAACCCCCAGGGGTCGGCCACGGCCAGTTCCAGGTGTTCGGGGGCCAGCAGGTTGACCAACTCGGTTCCGGCTTTCATGTCCGGCACGGTGATGACCGCGCCCCAGTCCTTGAGCGACTTGGCCGCTATCTCGCAGCGGGGCAGGGCCGCGCACCGGGTGTCGAGTTCCTGAAGGACCTTGGCGGCCAGTCCGGCGTCCGGGGTGACCAGGATGGCGGCGGCAAGGGGATCGTGTTCGGCCTGGGAAAGCATGTCCGCGGCCAGCCAGGCAGGGTTGGCGCTTTCGTCGGCCAGGATGGCGATCTCCGAGGGACCGGCCACCATGTCGATGCCCACCTGCCCGATGAGCTGCGCCTTGGCCGTGGCCACGAAGATGTTGCCCGGCCCGGCCAGCACGTCGCACGGGGCGATGGTCCGGGTGCCGAAGGCCAGGGCGGCGATGGCCCAGGCGGAGCCGGCCAGGTATATCTCGTCCAGGCCGAGCAGTCCGGCCGTGGCCAGGATGTACGGGTTCAGGGTGCCGTCCTTGCGCGGGGGCGAGGTCACGGCAATGGATTCCACCCCGGCGACCTGGGCCGGGACGGCGTTCATTATCAGGCTGGAAATGAGCGGGGTCTCGCCGCCCTGGCCGCCGGGCACGTACAGGCCCACGCGGTCCACGGGCCGGACCATCTGGCCGAGCACCGTGCCGTCCTCACCAGTGGTCCACCAGGATTTTTCCTTTTGATTCAGGTGGAAGGCGCGGATGCGCTCGATGGCCTCGGCCAGGATGGCCGCGTCCTCTTCGGGGATTTCATCCACGGCGGCCAGGATGCCGTCTGCGGGCACGCGCAGGGTTGCGGCGTCAAAGGTGTCGCAGTCGAATTTGCGGGTGTATTCGGCCAGCGCCTCGTCGCCGCGTGCCCTCACGTTGTTCAGGATATCGCGGACGATGCCGTCCACCTTGGCGTCCGGGTCCTTCCGTGCGCCCAGCCAGGAGGCGATTTCGTTCCAGTCCTTCCGGGCCTCATATGTCAATTGTCTGCAGTCCATGGCGACCTCAAAGTAATCATTGATGCAAAGAAAGAAATGTATCCGACAGTAACTCAAAAGTCGAGCGTCCTCCCCGGACTTTTCACGGCCCGAAGCCGGATTGCGGGCCATCGCGCATTGGCGAATTTCAACGGTTCTCTTGCGGCGCAAGCCCTTTCCTCATCAATGATTCGCCTTGCTGTTCGTTTACCCGCCCGGTTCCTCGAACGAGAGATGGTTTTGGCGCTGGAGGGGGTTGAGTGCAAGGCGCAAGGAAAAGACAGGGCCGCCGCGCATTCCAATACGCAAGGATCTGCCTTTTCCGCAGCACACCTGAGGCGTAAGATTTTGTACGGCTCGAAGACTCGCCCACAATTCACTTAACGCAGCAATCGCCCCCCCCCCCCAGCGCCAAAAAAGAGAGGGCTCCGGGTTTGCACTCCCGGAGCCCTCAAGGGCGTTTACTTGGTGGTAAGCTTATTCAGCTTAGATTTCTACAAGTCGTCTTAGAAGACGTACTTCAGACCCAGCTGGAACTTCCAAGCGTCGCCGCCGTCGTTGCCGGCGGCCCATCCGTTGGCATCGTCATCAGCGTCGAGGTTGATGTAGCCGATGCCGTTGTACAGGGTCAGTTCGTCGTAGATCTTGTAGAAGGTGTTGAAGTCGAGTTCCAGCATGGAGTCGTCTTCGAGCAGGGAGTTGCCGTAGACCAGGTTGCCAACCGCAGCGCCAGTGCTGTCGTTGCGGTCTTCGTTGGTGCCCTGAGCGTACACGACGTGGATGTCGTGGGTCAGGCCTTCAGCGAAGGACTGGATGCCGGTGGCGGACAGGGCCAGAGCCCAGAAGCCCATGTTGTTGTTGGCGTGACCGAGGTCGTCGCCGGTGATCAGGCCATTGCCGAACCAGAAGGTGCCCAGAGCCCAGTCGTCAGCCAGGACAGGCATACGACCGTCGTTGTCCTCGTCGTTGTCATAACCGGTGGAGTAGGCAAAGGCGGCTTCCAGGTTCATGAAGTCAAAGCCGGTGTACTCGAGAGCGAGGTCGAACAGCCAGCCTTCGCGGTCCATGTCGTCACTGTCGCCATTGACGATACCATAGTTGATGTCGCCCTTCAGGATGAAGGGATCCAGCATGGACAGCTCGAAGGAGGAGCCGGCCCACCATGCGTCGTCAAGCTTAGTGCTGGCAGCCTTGCCCACATTACCGGAGAGCAGGCCTAAACCATAATCGGTCCGGGCACCACCAACACCATTGAACGCGATGACGGTCTGGTCGGCGTTTTCGCCCAGGGGGGCGTAAACGACGAACGGAGTCATGTTGAAGCCTTCGAAGGTCAGCGGAACAGCCACGACCCAGGCGTCGATCTGAGAATCGTCGATGTCGTTGCCAGCGGCATCAGCGGTGTCGAAGAAACGAATCCAGCCGCCGAGCAGGGAGACGTTGTCGGTGATCGGAGCGGAGACGAGCACGCCGGAAGCGTTGTCGTCCTGGATCATGGAACCGCCGCCGACAGCCGAGGGCAGGGCAACGGGCATGAAGCCGGCTTTCACGTTGACGGAAGTGCCGGGCCAGTTGAAGTCGATGTAGCCCTGGTTCAGGCCCAGAGTGACGTTACCGCCACCAGCGCCGCGGGCACCGCCAGCACCGGTGGACAGGTCGCCCTGACCGAGAGCGTCACGGACGGAACGGAAGACGATGACAGCCTTCAGATTCTCGTTGGCAACAGCGGTGAAGGCCAGGTCGATGCGCTCACGAATCTGGAAAGCATCGTCGTCGGCGCCGGCGGCGTTATTGCCGTCATCGAAGTCCCAGTTGGACTTCCACACGGCGTTGATCAGGATGTTACCGGAAACGGTAACTTCCGGAGCCGCGGAAGCGGACACAGCCATGCCCAGGACCATAACCAGGGCGGCTGCGAGCAGGGTCAAACGTTTCATGTTTTTTCTTCCTTTTTTTGCAGTTGAAGACCAAGTTAACGCCATAACTGACTTTCCCTTTATCCCAGCCAAAGGGCTTTTGCAAGTGGTTGGGCGCAAAAAAATGAAAAAAGTAAAAATTTTTTTACCGTGCAAAAAATTGAACTCCAGAAATAATCTTGTAAAAAAATAACCGCAATAAATCAATATATTGCGATTAAAGTTGCAAAGGATGATTTGTCCGTAAAAAGCCTGTATAGTCGGTTCCAGAAAATTTCGTGTTGGGAAAATACCACATGCCATGAGTGAGAAGTTCAAATTTTTTGCCGCCGAGTTTCCGGACACTCCCGGGGTCTATCTGATGAAGGACGAAGGGGGGCGGATTCTCTATGTGGGCAAGGCCAAGTCGCTGCGGAAGCGGCTGTCCTCCTATTTCCGCCAAAACGCGCGGCACACGCCCAAGACGGTGGCGCTGGTCGCCCGCATCCGGCGCATCGACGTGCTGCTGACCTCCTCCGAGAAGGAGGCCCTGCTCCTGGAGTCCGGGCTGATCAAGAAACACCGGCCGCGCTACAACGTGGTCCTCAAGGACGACAAGCAGTACGTCCTGTTCAAGCTCGACAAGCGGGCCGAGTTCCCGCGCCTGACCATCGCCCGCAAGACCGCGCGCGACGGCGCGGTCTATTTCGGCCCGTTCACCTCGGCGGCGGCCGCCCGAACCGTGCTCAAGCTGCTCGGCTCGGTCTTCCCCCTGCGGAAGTGCGCGGACTCGACCTTCAAAAACCGCGTCCGGCCCTGCCTGTACCACGACATCCGCCAGTGCTGGGCGCCGTGCGTCAAGGAAGTGGACCGCGATCTATATATGGATATGGTCCACCGGGTGGAGATGCTGCTCTCCGGCCGCAGCTCCGAGCTGGTGGAAACGCTCCAGTCCAAGATGAGGGCGGCGTCCAAGGCCATGGCCTTCGAGGAGGCGGCCGTGTACCGCGACCAGATCCGGGCCGTGAAAAAGACCGTGGAAGGGCAGGTGGCGGTCATCCACGACAACCGGGACCGGGACGTGATCGGCCTGGCCGAGACCGGCAAGGGGCTGGGCCTGGGCGTGCTTTTCGTGCGCCGGGGGCGGCTGCTCGACGAGAAGCGGTTCTCCTGGCCGGGGTTGACCCTGGACGAGGGACCCGAGGCCGTGGAAAGCTTCATCAGCCAGTTCTACGGGCCGGGACGGTACATCCCGTCGCTGATCATCGCCCCGTGCGAGCTTCCGGCCTCGCCGCTGACGGATATCCTGGCCGACCGGGGCGGCGCGGCCGTCCGCATCGCCACTCCGCGCACGGCCACGGAAAAGCGGCTCGTGTCCCTGGCGCGCGATGTGGCCGGGCGGGTCGTGGAGGACGAGGAAACCATCACGGTCCGGTTGCAGAAGGCGCTCAGGCTCGCGGCGGAACCGGCGCGCATCGAGTGCGTGGACGCTTCTCACCTGTCCGGCACGGATATGCGCGTGGGCCAGGTGGTCTTCGAGGAGGGGCGGCGCAGCAAGGAGGCGTCGCGGCTGTACTCCTTCCCCGAGCTGGAGGGCACCGGGGACGACTATGCGGCCCTGGCGTCCTGGGCGCGGCGGCGGCTGGAGTCCGGCCCGCCGTGGCCGGACCTGGTGCTCATCGACGGCGGGCGCGGCCAGTTGGCGGCCGTGGAAAAGGCGTTGTCCGAATGCGCGGAGGACGGCTGCTGGGAGCTGGCCGCCATCGCCAAGGGCGAGTCCCGACGTGCCGGGGAGCTGGGCGACGTGATCTTCCGGCCCGGCCGCAAGAATCCCATGGGACTCAAGCCGGGCAGCGCGGAACTGCTGTTTTTGCAGATGGTGCGCGACACGGCCCATCGGTTCGTGCTCGGGCGGCAGCGGCGGGCGCGCAAGAAGGCGGTGCTGAACAGCGAACTGACCGCATTGCCCGGCATCGGCCCCAAGACGGCCCGCACCCTGTGGGACCGATTCGCCTCACTGGACGAGATGGCCGGGGCGGACATAGCCGACATCGCCGCACTGCCGGGCATCGGCGCAAAGACCGCCGCCCGGATTCACAAGGCCCTGCAAGGCCTCAAGGCTTCGCGCAACAACTAGAGCTTCATGGGCTTGCCGATTTCCGGCGTGACCAGCTCGGTGTCGGGCGAGAGCAGGGCGAGCTGCTCGGCCATGGCCTCGGTGTTCTGGGCCAGGACCCCGAAGGTGCCCCAATGCTGGGGGACGATCTTCTTGCAGCCCAAGAGCTTGCAGGCGTAGGCGGCCTGCTGGGCATCCATGGTGAAGTGCCCGCCGATGGGCAGGATGGCGACGTCGATGTCGTGGAATTTTCCGAACAGCTCCATGTCCCCGAACAGGCCGGTGTCGCCGGAGTCGTAGACGCACAGCCCGTCCGGGTCGGTGATGATGAACCCGGCTGGCATGCCGCTGCCCGCGGAGTGCATGGCGTGGACCATCTTGATGTCCAGGCCCTGCCGCCGGACCGTGCCGCCGATGTTCATGCCCACGCCCAGGTGGGGGGGCAGGCCCATGCCGATCAGGTCCTGGATGACGTCGAATATGGCCACCACCTCCGCCTCGTGCTTGATGGCCAGTTCAAGGGCCTGGCCGATGTGGTCGGAGTGGTCGTGGGTGACGAGGATCAGGTTGCAGTGGTCGATGTCCTCGTAAGTGATGGGGGCCGACGGGTTGCCCGCGAAAAACGGGTCGATGAGCAGGTCGGCGTCCCCTGCCTTGATTCGGAAATTGGCGTGTCCGTACCAGATTAATTCCATGATTGATTCTCCTCGTCTCCCCACCTGGCGAACAGGTTGTGGGGGACGTCCAGTTGGTCGAGCACCCTTCCGGCCAACTGGTCGGTCAGGTCCTCGATGGTCGCCGGGCGGTGATAGAAGCCCGGACTGGCCGGTACAATGATTGCCCCGGCACGGGTGGCCGAGAGCATGTTTTCCAGGTGGATGGCCGACAGCGGCGTCTCGCGCGACACCA
The DNA here is from genome assembly GCA_015709315.1 of Desulfovibrionaceae bacterium. Classification (GTDB taxonomy): domain Bacteria; phylum Desulfobacterota; class Desulfovibrionia; order Desulfovibrionales; family Desulfovibrionaceae; genus Pseudodesulfovibrio. Next base: position 137,246 of record JACCQI010000002.1, on the reverse strand, counting down.
GGACGAGCTTGCGGCGCTCCTTGAGCGCCACGTCCGCGGCCCGGTGGATGAGCGTGTGGCCGAATCCGGTGGCCACGGCGGACAGGGTGGCCATGGAGCAGGGACAGACGATCATGCCGTCGTGCCGCCACGATCCGCTGGCCGGCGGTGCGGCGATGTCGTCCGGCTCGTAGACGGCGTGCGCGCCGACGGTCAGGACGTCGGGCGTCAGGTCGCTTTCGGCCGCCATGACCGTGCGTGCGGCGTCGGACACGATGACGTGCAGTTCGACGTCGCTGCGGTGCGCAAGCGCCTTGGCCAGGGAGGCCGCATAGGGCATTCCGCTGGCCCCGCTCACGGCCAATAGGATTCGTTTGGTGCTCATGGTGTTGCTGTCCCGTTTCTCCCTGTCGTATACTTTTTTTTTGAAATTTTAGGCAAGGCCGAATCCGTCGTTGCCACGCGATGCGCCTTGCGGTTCTTTTTTTTCAATATCCGTTGTACGCTTGACAAACGGGAGGGCGGCGTATAGCTACTTCCTTCTCGTGCGGGCTATTAGCTCAGTTGGATAGAGTGCTTGCCTCCGGAGCAAGAGGTCACAGGTTCGAATCCTGTATAGCCCGCCAATTGCACACATGAAGCCCGAGGCGTCCGCCTTGGGCTTTTTCATTTATTTTCCTTCCCGCCGGGCAGGTACGCCATGTATCGCCTGTCTTCCTTCATGATGTGATCGATCAGCCGGCGGCTCAGGAAGAGGAACACCTCGGAGAGATTGCCTCCGGCGTTCAGTTGCCGCCGGAACCGTTCCGCCTCCTTGACGAAGTCCCGGTGGACGGCCCGGTGGCCCGCCAGGCCGGGGTAGCCGTGCCGCTTCATGTACGCCTCCTTCACGTGAAAGTGCATGGCGGCGGATGGCCGTGTAGGCGTCGTTGATCATATCTATGAGGGGCCGGTGCCGGACGCCCAGTTCCCGGACGCCCACGGACATGGTCTCGTCCCATTGCATGAGCGGCATGGAATCCTCCGAGGACTTTTCGCAGGGTAAAAGCTGGCCGGAAATCGAACTGTCGGCCAGGCCCGGGCCGTCGGCTTCAATTCGTATCCAAGACATTTCAAACGGTTGGAAGGGCCAAGGACTTTCTTTGCGATTATAATACTCAATTGGGCATTCATATGTTCTCATCCAAAATTGAGATTATGCCCGGTTTTGGAGGTGGCTATGCGTAAAATGTCAACTATGTCAACAAATTGTCACGAATGCGTTTTTTACAGAAAGAGGTGCGTCCTCGGGCACAAACGGCCCTGGAACGCCATGAGCTGCGATGATTTCCAGCCTTACTGCCTGGTGTGCAACTTCCCCGGCGAGTTCTGCAACACCTGCCGCATCTTCGCCTCGCGCAGGATGCGGCCGCTGGAGATGGACATGAGGCCGTCATGCAGGCAGCTCAACCCCGAGCAGTTCGACTGCGTGTGGCAGCCGCCGCGCATGGCGCAGTAGACGATTTCATTCCTTTTCGGTTCCCTGTTTCGGGATATGGTCCATTCGGGCTTAACTTTTCCGTTCATTCCGTTTAGATTATTTTGTCACGACGGAACCAAACGGGAACCATATGGGATACAAGAACACGCGCGAGTGCCTCGAAGCGCTCGAAGCCAGGGGAGAACTCGTCCGCATCGACAAGGTCGTCGATGCCAGGGTGGAGATCGGCGCCATTCAGCGCCGGGTCTTCCGGGCCGGCGGACCGGCGTTGCTGTTCAACAACGTCCGGGGCTGCCGCTTCCCCATGGCCGCCAATATCTTCGGCACCAGGGACAGGATGCGATTCATTTTCCGCGACACCATCGACGTGGTGGAGCGGCTGATGCGCCTCAAGCTGTCGCCCATGGAGGCGTTCAAGCGCCCGTGGGCCTACCTCGGCGCGCCCAGGGCCGCCTACAACACCCTGCCGAGGAAGGTCGCTGACGGGCCGATCCTGCGCAACCGGACCACGGTTTCCAAGCTGCCGCAGCTCGTTTCCTGGCCCATGGACGGCGGCGGATACGTGACCCTGCCCCAGGTCTACACCGAGGACCCGGACCACTCCGGCTTCGCCCGGTCGAACATGGGCATGTACCGGGTCCAGCTTTCGGGCAACGACTACGTGCCGGACAAGGAAGTGGGGCTGCACTACCAGATTCATCGCGGCATCGGCCATCACCACGCCAAGGCCATTGCCGGGGGCGAGCCGCTCAAGGTCAACGTGTTCGTGGGCGGGCCTCCGGCCATGACGCTGGCCGCTGTCATGCCCCTGCCAGAGGGGGTGGCCGAACTGTTTTTCGCCGGAGCCATGGCCGGGCACCGCATCCCCATGGTCCGTCATCCCGGCGGCCTGCCCATGCCCGCCCAGGCGGATTTCTGCATCTGCGGCACGGTGGAGGGCGCGGAAAAGCCGGAGGGGCCGTTCGGCGACCACCTCGGCTACTACAGCCTGGCCCACGACTTCCCGGTGCTCAAGGTGGACGCGGTCTATCACCGCGACGACGCCGTCTGGCCGTTCACCACGGTGGGCCGTCCGCCCCAGGAGGATACCATCTTCGGCGAGTTCATTCACGAACTGACCGCCGAACTGGTGCCCTCGGTCTTTTCCGGCGTCCACGAGGTCCACGCCGTGGACGCGGCAGGCGTGCATCCGCTGCTCCTGGCCGTTGGCAGCGAGCGGTATGTGCCCTACGCGGGCGAGCGGTGCCCGCAGGAGCTTTTGACCAACGCCATGGCCCTGCTGGGCAATACCCAGACCGCGCTGTCCAAGTATGTGCTCATCGCGGCCCGCGAGGACATGGCGGCGGACCAGTCCTGCAAGGACATCCCCGGCTTTTTCCGCCATATGCTCGTCCGGGCGGACCTGACCCGCGACCTGCATTTCATCACCCGGACGACCATCGACACCCTGGACTACTCGGGCATCAGCCTCAACCAGGGGTCCAAGCTGGTCTTTGCGGCGGCCGGGGAACCTCGGCGCGAACTCGGCACCGAGATTCCGTCCGGCCTGAACCTGCCGCGCGGCTACCGCGACCCCCGTGTGTTCGCGCCGGGCATCCTGGTCATCAAGGGCCCCAAGCACCGCCGCAAGCGCGACCAGCAGGACCCGGCCCTGGATCGGCTGGGAGAGTCTTTGAAAACGGTGCCGTCCATCGAGCGGTTCCCCCTGATCGTGGTGGCCGACGACGCCGGATTCACGGCCGCGAACTGGGATAATTTCCTGTGGGTGGCCTTCACCCGCTCCGATCCGGCCACGGACATCTATGGCGTGGGGGCATTTACCCATGCCAAGCACTGGGGGGCGGACAAGGCGATCATCGTCGATGCCCGGCTCAAGACCTACCACGCCCCGCCGCTCGAGGACGATCCCGAGGCTGAGAAGGCCGTGGACGCCCTCGGCGCCAAGGGCGGCCCCCTGCACGGAATCATCTAGACACGGAGAATTCAATGGACCAGAAGGTTTTGGATGAACTGAAGCTCGCATTCGCCTGCGACCTCTACGACACGGTCAAGGCGGCCCGGAAAAAACGCGACGAGCATGTGTTTCGGCACACCATGGCCGAGGAGGACGGCCAGATGGTCTTCGTGGGCATGTTTCCGAAAAAGGACATCATGGAGTTCCCGGACCTGACGGAGGATTTCGTGGCCAGGCTCCATACCTTCAACCTCATCGGCGTGGTTACGGACGGGAAATCCGGCCTGGACATGTTCTTTCTCGGGGGCTCGAACAAGCCGTTCACCAGCCTGGAGGGAGCGCCCGAACTGGCCAAGTGCCTGATCGACGATCCCACGGTGGCTTTTTTGGACATGTACTTCAAGGTCAGGGGCGTGATGATGAACGTCAGGGCCATGAACTACGACGAGTTTCTCAAGGCGGTGGAAAGCGAGGTGTTCAAGAACACTTCGTTCTCGGAGATGCAGGAGGCGCAGCTTCTGATGAACGCTTTGAAGAATTAGCGTTTTTTTGCCCAAGGCAAAAAGGGCCGCATCCTTGGAGGACGCGGCCCTTTTTTTCGTGAAATCAGGTGGAAATCCGACGTGTTATTCACGGCGTGCGCGTTGTGGATCTGGTCGGCATTAGGTTCGGTTGGGCAGAATTAAATACAGGCTTCCTTATTTTTGAAGGATGTGATACTAGCTTTTGTGGATTGTGGTGTTGAAAACAACTGTAATAGTAAAGTAGTGGTTATGAAATATTTCTGTTGTCTTGCGGCGCTTTTCATTGTTTGCGCTTCCGTATCGGCCCATGCCGGGGACTCGGGAGTGTATGTGGCTCCCAAGTTCTTGTACTCCAATCAGAATTCGTCCGGCAGGGTCATCACCAACAGCACTGGTGCCGACGTGGATTTCGATGACCAGTCGGAGGATACCTTTGGCGGCGCACTGGCCTTGGGCTATGACTTTCAGCCCCGGCTGGACATTCCGATCCGGGCCGAGCTGGAGTACGCCTACCGCGCACCGTTCAAGGTGACCGATGAGCCCGGCGCCGGCTTCGATTACGACTCGGAGTTCGAGGATTTCCACACGCTGTTCCTGAACGTCTTTTTGGACATTCGCACCGGCACCCCCTTTACTCCCTACGTGGGCGGCGGCGTGGGCATGGCCACCCTCCGGAGCTGGATGCAATGGACCGGTCCGGGCACCAACCTTGTCGGCTCCAAAAAGACGACGACCAATCTCGCCTGGAATCTGGGGGCCGGAATAGCCTACGGGTTGACCGACGATTGGAGCCTTGATCTGGGGTATCGGTATTCCGATTTCGGCAGGGTCGAGTCCGGCACCATCGCCGGCGTTTATGCCAATGAGTCCCACCTGACGGCGCACGAGATGCTTTTGGGCGTGCGCTACTCATTCTAGAGGGAATCGTTTTGATGAGCCGCTCCCAGATGGAGCGGCTTTTTTAGGTCGGGTCAATCGCCTTTTCTCGCTTCCCGCAAAGCCGCCTCCAGCATGGCCGTGTGCAGGCGGATGCTGACGGCATCGCTGTGCTCGATCCTTTCCCGCAGATCGCGGAGCTTGTCCACGGCTTCCAGGCAGGCGGTGATGACCGTTTCCGTGGGGCCGATCCGGCCCTTGCGGATCATTTCCAGGACGTTTTCCAGCTTGTGCGAAAGCTTTTCAATATTGTTGAGCTTGAGCAGGTTGGAGCCGGCCTTCACGGAGTGGGCGTCCCGGAAAATGGCGTTCACGGCCTCGGCGTCGCATGCCCCGTCGCATTGCTCCAGCTTGAGCAGGCCCGCCTCGATGGAGTCGAGCCGCTCGGCCGTTTCCTCCAGAAAGACTTCGACCACGGGGTCGCCGCGCCGGATCAACCCGCACCGCCTTGGATGAGGTCTATGGCGAACTGCGGGATGGTGTTCAGGTCGGGCTTGGAAACCTGCAGGTCGGCCCCGACGGATTCGCCCTTGTGCCGCAGCTCGTTGGTGATGATGGATGAATAGAGGATGACCGGCAGCTTCTTCAGGACCGGGTCATCCTTGATGTTCTTGGTCAGGCTGAACCCGTCCATGAGCGGCATCTCGATGTCGGATATGACCAGGTCCACGTATTCGGTGATGTCCTTGCCCTCGTTCTCGGCCCTGGCCTTGAGTTCGAATATCTTCTTCAGCGCCTCGTCCCCGTTGTTGGTGATGATGGGCTTGAAATTGGCCTCGGTCAGGCTTTGCCGGATCATGGCCCGGATGGTGGCGGAGTCGTCGGCCACCAGGACCTTGTACTCCCTGTCGGCGATGGCCATGTCGATGCCGCTGTCCGGCTCGAACTGGGTCAGGATGGTTTCCAGGTCGAGCAGTTGGACAAAGCGGTCGCTCTTGTCGATGAGCCCGATGATGGCGTCGGTGTTGCTGGAGATGATGTGGGAGGGCGGGATGACCTCGCCCCAGCCCACGCGATGGATCTCGGTCACGCCGGATACCAGGAACCCGGTCACGGATTTGGAAAACTCGGTGACGATGACGATGTCGCGCTCGGTCTTGGGCATGTCGAGCTCCAGCCAGACGGACAGGTCCAGCACCGGCAGGATGAGGTCGCGCAGCGGAATGGTGCCCATGAAGGACGGGTGCGGAGCGGATTCCGGCGGCTCGAGGTTCGGCGTTTCGATGACCTGCATGACCTTGGCCACGTTGATGCCGAAGTAGTTGGGGGTCGGCTCCTCGCCTTCCCTGCGGATTTCGTTGATGTAGAATTCCAGGATCTCGAGTTCGTTGGTCCCGGTTTCCAGCAGGATGCCGGTGTCTATGGCGGTATCGTTCATGCGTGGTCTCCCCAGCCCCGGCTCGGGGGTTGCCGGTGGATATTATGGGCCAATATATCCGCTCGAAAATTTTATGTCCATGCGATTAGAGAGTTGCCGGGTAATTTATAACGTCTTGAGGGGAAAGGACTTGTGCCGGGTAATACTTGACCTCGACTCCCCCTCCATGCACAACCTCCAAGGAGGAGAAACCCCTGGAACATTCAACGGAGAAGGTTCTGGCATGAGCGATGTTGTTTCCAGCGAAGCGGAAGTGATGCGGTCCAAGGTCCTGGACAGGCTCGGGGAATCGGCGGGCGAGGCGATCCCCTGGTTTTACGAAAACATGCCCGAATACTATTTCCGCACCCACGGGGAAGAGGAGCGGATACGCCACCTGACGGCCATCATCTCGGGCATGGTCCGGGGAGAGAAGCAGGCCGTGGCCCTGCATAGTCCGTGCGGCACGCGGGTGACGCACATCACGCCCGGCGGCGACATGAACACCTTGGGACGGGTGCTCAAGGAGTACCGGGACAAGGATATCCAGATCGCCCGCATCTATTCCAGCAGGGACGATTCCATCCGGCTCGACACCTTTGTCTTCGGCCCCCAGCCCCTGTGCGCCATCGACGAGGGACCGGCGCGGGACGTGTTGGAAAAGGCGCGTGGCGGCGGATTGGACATCGCCGCGCGCGAGGTGGAGGATTTCGAACGCTTCCTGACCACCACCAGCGAGGACTACATCGAGAAGTTCGAGCCGGGCAGGGCGGTGCGCCACTTCCGGGCCTGTGAAATGGTGGAGGGCCAGGAGCGCGTCCTCGCGACCCTGGAAAAGGACGTGCATCCCGGATTCGACCGGGTCGGCGTGGTCATGGTCCGCCCGCCGAGAAAGGGGCTGCTCCACCGGGTGGTCAACGTGTTCGGCCGGGAGGACATCCCGGTGGACCGGGCCTATTGCGACGAGTTCGAGCGCGGCGACAAAGACCCCATCGCCATCATGAGCTTCTACCTGGACGCGGGGCGGGTGGACCTGGACGAGGAGGGCGAGCGCTGGCAGCGGCTCAAGCGGCAGCTGGAAATGACCAAGTGGTTCGCGCCCCACGGCCTGGAGGCCCTGGCCTACCAGGACGGGTGGGAACTGGGGCAGGTCATGCTCATGCAGGCGGCGGGCGAGTTCGCCCACCAGTTTCTCATCAGAAAGGGATTGCACGCCTACCATTCCGAGCGCATCGTCTACGCCCTGCTCAAGCACCGCGACGTGACCAAGCTGCTTTTCGACTATTTCACCGCCCGGTTCGATCCCGACTTCCGGGGCGACCGCGCAACGGCCATGGCCGAGCGGCGGTCCGCGGCGCGGGCGGCCATCCGCGACGTGGACAACGCCGTCCACCGCGACGTCCTGACCTACGTCTACAAGTTCTTTCATTTCACCCTGCGGACGAACTATTATCTGGACCGCAAGCTGGGCCTGAGCTTCCGCATCGATCCGGTCATCCTGGCCCCCCTGCCCAAGGCGGAGCGGCCCTTCGGCATATACTGCTTCCACGGCCCGTATTGCTTCGCCTTCCATGTCCGGTACCGGGACATGGCGCGGGGCGGGGTGCGCGTGGTGCGTACCTGGAGCCAGGAGCAGTTCGAGATGGAGTCCAACCGGCTCTTCGACGAGGTCACCAAGCTGGCCAGGGCCCAGCAGTTCAAGAACAAGGACATCCCCGAGGGCGGCTCCAAGGCGGTCATCCTGCTCGGCCCGGAAGGGGAGATCGACCTGGCCGTCCGGTCCATGATCGATTCCTTCCTCGACCTGATAACGGTCCCCGAGGGGGGCGACGGGCCGGTCCATCCCCGCATCGTGGACTATCTGGGCCGCGAGGAGATTATCTTTCTCGGCCCGGACGAGAACATCACGCCGCCGCATATCCAGTGGATCGCGGGCCGTGCGGCCAAGCGCGGCTACAAGTGGCCGAGCGCGTTCATGAGCTCCAAGCCGGGCGCGGGCATCGCCCACAAGCGGTACGGCGTGACCAGCGAAGGGGTCGTCGTCTTTGCCGACGAGCTGCTCCGCACGCTGGGCATCGACCCCCATGCCGCGCCGTTCACGGTCAAGATCACGGGCGGCCCGGCGGGCGACGTGGCTTCCAACGTCATGCGCATCCTCATGCGCGAGTACGGCGAAAACGCCCGGATCGTGGCCATGAGCGACGGCCACGGCGCGGCCTTCGACCCCGAGGGCATGGACCATGGCGAGCTGTTGCGCCTCATGGACAACAACCTCAAGGCCGCTGATTTCGACAAGGCCAGGCTCAAGGGGGAGGGCGCGCTGGTGGTGTCCACGGACGATCCGGACGGCACCCGCATCCGCAACGCCATGCACAACGCGGTGGCTGCGGACATCTTCATTCCCTCCGGGGGCAGGCCGGACACCATCAACATGTCCAACTGGAAGGATTTCCTGCAACGGGACGGCACGCCGTCCGCGCGCGGCATCGTGGAGGGAGCCAACATCTTCATCTCCGCCGAGGCCCGATCCGAGCTGGAAAAGGAGGGCGTGCTGGCCGTGCCCGGCCCCTCGGCCAACAAGACCGGGGTCATCTGCTCCTCCTACGAGATACTGGCCGGACTCATCCTGAGCGAGGCGGAGTTCCTGGAGATCAAGGACGCCTACGTGGCCCAACTGCTCGATATTCTGCGCCTGCGGGCCAGGTCCGAGGCCCGCCTGCTCATGCGCGAGTTCCGGCAGGCCGGGGGCGGGCGCACCCTGACCGAGCTGTCCTTCGAACTGTCGGCATCCATCAATTCCCTGGCAGACCGAGTGGACCGCGTGCTGGAGGAAACCGTGGACAGGGTGGCGGACGATCCGGGGCTTGCCGAGGTACTGTTGTCCTACTGCCCGGCCGTGCTGGCCGAGCGCTACGGCGACCGGCTGGCCAACGACCTGCCGCGCGGCCACCAGATCGCGCTGCTGTCCGCCTTCATATCGGCCAAGATGCTCTACCAGGAAGGGCTTGGCTGGGCCGAGCGGCTGGTTTCGCTCCGCAGCATCCGGGACGTGGTCTTCAGCTACATCGAGGAGGAGAAGGCCGTGGCCGGACTCATGGCCGAGGTGCGCGCCTCCGGCCTGGAGCACGCCGAGCGGATCGCGGACATACTCGACTATGCGGGCCGCAAACAGCTGACGCAGGCCCGGCTCGGCCTCGGCTGATGCGGCGGGAGCGCGGGTTCCGGCCCCATAGCGGTCTTGACAAACGGGTCCATGGGAGGTACTTTTATTATAAATGAACAACTACTCATGTGAGGTAACGGATGTCCAACATAGCTTGTAGCGATACCGACCAGCACGCCAAAAACGTTGCGGCCGCCCGGGAGAAGATGCTCACCGAGAGGGAGTTTCTCTTCCTGGCGGAACTCTTCAAGGCGCTGGGCGATTATACCCGAGTCCGCATACTCTATGCCCTGTCGGTGGGCGAGCTGTGCGTCTGCGCCCTGGCCGAGGTGCTCGACATGTCCCAGTCGGCCATCTCCCACCAGCTTCGGCTGCTTCGGGCGGCCAAGCTCGTCCGGTATCGCAAGGAAGGGAAGAACGTGTTTTACGAACTCGATGACGATCACGTCCGCAACCTGGTTTCCCAGGGGCTTGATCATATTTCGGAAGAGGGCTGACCGGCCCCTTCCGATTTTTTTTGGACTATTTCATGAATAATTATTCAATTGTTGCTTTGATGGGAAGCGATGAGGTTTGATGGATGACCGATATGCTGGTGCGGGTGGCGGCCGAGTCCTGGCACGTTTTGGTTGAGGCGTCCCCTTACGTCCTGTTCGGATTTTTCGTGGCCGGGCTGCTCAAGGGTTTTGTGCCGGATTCGGCCATGGCCCGCCATCTGGGGGGAAATTCCTTCAAGTCCGTGGTCAAGGCGGCGGTCATGGGCGTGCCGCTGCCCCTGTGCTCCTGCGGCGTGCTGCCCACGGCGCTGGGGCTGCGGCGACAGGGGGCGAGCAAGGGCGCGACCACGGCCTTCATGATAGCCACTCCGGAAACGGGCGTGGACTCCATGGCCGTGACCTATGCGCTCATCGACCCGCTCATGACCGTTATCCGGCCGGTCGCGGCCACGCTGACGGCCATGTTCGCCGGTTTGCTGGTCAACTCCTTCCCGGACGGAGACGATTCCCTGTCTGCGGTGGGCGACGTCTGCGCGGCGGGCGGCTGCGGTTGCGGCGCTGGATGCGAACCCGCCTCCCCAAAGGGATTCGCGGCCCGGTTCCGTTTCGGCATGCAACACGCCTTCGGCGAGATGATCGGCGACATCGGCCGTTGGCTGCTGGTCGGCGTGATCATCGCGGGCATCATCTCCGCACTGGTCCCGGCCGACGCCCTGGACGGGTACGCGGGGACCGGCTTCCTCTCCTACCTGGTCATGCTGGTGGTGGCCCTGCCGCTCTACGTCTGCGCCACGGCCTCCACGCCCATCGCGGCCTCGCTGCTGCTCAAGGGGTTGTCGCCCGGCGCGGCCCTGGTCTTCCTGCTGGCCGGTCCGGCCACCAACGGCGCGACCATCACGGTCATGCTCAAGACGCTGGGCAAGCGGGCGGCCGGGCTGTACGTGGCCGCCATCGTGGTCGCGTCCCTCGTCCTGGCCTTTGCCACGGACCGGGTGTACGCGGCGCTCGGCCTGGACATCCGGGCCGTTGCCGCCGAGGTGGACGAACTCTTGCCCCACTGGGCGGGAGTGGCCTCGGCCGTTGCGGTTCTGGGCCTGGTGGCCTTGAGCAGCCTGCGCCCCCACAGTCACGAATAAGCGGAGGCGGCCGTCTTTTCTTTCCCTTTGGCCCGTGATAGAAGCGGGAGATTACATGCAAGGGGAATCATACAATGAAAAAGATCATTCTTTCCATATCGCTCGTTCTCATCTTCAGCTCCACGGCCATGGCTGGAAGCACGCCCATGCGCTTCGGCGTCCTGCCCGTGCTCGACACCCTGCCGCTTCAGGCGGCCGCCCGGGACGGGCTGTTCGAGAAGCACGGCCTGGACGTGGAACTGGTCAAGTTCATGTCCGCCCTGGAACGGGACACGGCCATGCAGGCCGGCCAGATCGACGGCTATTTCGGCGACCTTGTGGCCACCTACCTGCTCATCAGCCGCAACGTGCCCATGCGGATCGCCCTGACTTCCTGGCGGACCACGCCCGGCTATCCCATGTTCGGCTTCGCGCTCTCCCCGGAGAACCGCAACAAGGATCTGGCGGGCGTGAAGGGCGGCAAGTTCGGCCTGTCCAGGTCCACGGTCATGGAATTCCTGGCCGATAAGATGACGGACAGCCTCGGCGTGGAACGCGGCCATTTCGAGCAGGTTGAAATCAAGAAGCTGCCCATCCGGCTTCAGATGCTTTTGACCAACCAGATCGACTGCGCGCTCCTGCCCGAGCCGCTTCTGTCCCTGGCCCGGCTCAAGGGCGGGGCGACTCTGGCCACGGCCGAGAACCTGGACATCCCGCTGACCGTGCTCTGTTTGCACGAGAAGTATTTTGCCAACAGCGGCAGGGACTACCTGCGTTTCGTGGCGGCCTACGAGGAGGCGGTCGCCCGGATCAGGGAGAACCCCGAGGCGTACCGTTCGCTCATGGCCGAGACCGGCCGGATTCCCAAGCCGCTGGTGGCGGATTTCCCGATTTACCCCTATCCCATGGCCGACCTTCCCTCCGCCGCCGAACTGGCCGAGGTCCAGGACTGGATGTTGGCCAAGGGATTGCTCAAGACCCGGGTACCCGACACCGTGGCCCTGTCCCCGATCGCGCCCTAGCCGATGCTGACCGCCGAATTCCTGTACAAGTCCTATGGCGGCAAGGCCGTGCTCGAGGACGTATCCTTTGACCTGGGGCAAGAGGAGACTCTGGCCGTGGTCGGCCCGTCCGGCTGCGGCAAGACCTCGCTGCTCTACCTGCTGGGCGGCCTGTCCTCGCCCGACGCCGGGCGGGTGTTGCTCAGGGGCGCGTCCGTGACCCGGCCGACCCCGGACATCTCGATCATTCTCCAGGACTACGGCCTGCTGCCGTGGCGCACGGTCATCGACAACGTGGCCCTGGGTCTGAAACTGCACGGCACGGGCCGGGCCGAGCGTCGGGAAAAGGCCCGCGCCCAGCTCGCCGAGTTGGGCATCACCGGCCGGGACCTGGACTATCCCGCCAACCTGAGCGGCGGCGAGCAGCAGCGGGTGGCCATCGCCCGCGCCTTTGTCACCAGCCCCCGGCTGATGCTGCTGGACGAGCCGTTCTCCTCCCTGGACGCCCTGACCCGCGAGCAATTGCAGCGCACCCTGCTCGACGTCTGGCGCAAGCGCCGGATTCCCTACGTGCTGGTGACCCACTCCCTGGAGGAGGCGGTCATGCTCGGCAAGCGGATCATGGTCATGTCCGGCCGTCCGGCCCATCCGGTGGCGTTCTTCGACAATCCCGGCTTCGGCGACGCCAACATCCGCGACACCGAGGCGTGTTTTTCCCTGCTCAAGGACATTCGGCACACCGTGGAGGACGTATGGTAGGCTTTTTCAAGTCGGTCCTCCGGTACGGGGCGGTGATCCTGGTCATGGGGCTGTTGTGGAAGGCGGCGGCCCTGGCGCTGGGCGGCGTCATCCTGCCGCACCCCGAGGACGCCGTGGCCGCCCTTGCCCGGGCCATGACGACCGGCAGGTTCTGGGAGCACTTCATGGCCAGCGCCTGGCGGGCCACGGCGGGCATGGCCCTCGCCTGGATCACGGCCTTTCCCCTGGGGCTGGTCATGGGCTTCATGAAGCGGGTGGACGCGGTCCTGGCCCCCTTCGTGTTCCTGACCTACCCGGTGCCCAAGATCGTGCTCCTGCCGGTCTTCCTGCTTCTGCTCGGCCTGGGCGACGGGTCCAAGATCGTGATGATCGCGCTCATCCTGGGCTACCAGATTCTGGTCACCACCAGGGACGGGGTGCGCTCCATCCACCCCAAGTATTTCGATTCGGTCCGGTCGCTCGGCGGCTCGCGCACGGACGTGCTGCGCGAGGTCCTGCTGCCCGCGGCCCTGCCGCACGGGTTCACGGCGCTCAGGCTGGGAACGGGCGTGTCCGTGGCCGTGCTCTTTTTCGTGGAGTCCTTTGCCACAACCCGCGGCCTGGGGTATATGATCATGGACGCCTGGGGGGCTATGGATTACCTGACCATGTTCACGGGCATCCTGGGCATGTCCATCATGGGCGCGGCCCTCTACGAGGTCGCCAATATCCTTGAGCGCAGGGCGTGCAAATGGATGTTCCTGCGCTCCAAGGGCTAACCGGAGGAAATGAAACTGTCCGCCACCAAGCTTGAATTCGACGACGGCCATCTGGCCAGTCAGCTTTTCGGACCGCAGAACCAGCACCTGAAGCTGCTGGGCGAGCGGCTCGGCCTGGGCATCGAAAGCCGGGGCAGCACCGTGACCATCAACGCCCCCGAAGGGGACGGGCCGAAGTCCGGCTTGGCCGCCCAGGTCCTTTCCCAGCTCTATGCCATGCTCAAGAAGGGCAGGAACGTGCAGCCCCAGGACGTGGATTTCGCCTGCCGCATTCTGGAACGGACCCCGTCCGCCGACGTGGACGAAATCTTCAAGGGCGACGTGTACGCCACCTCGGGCAAGCGCACCGTGTCGCCCAAGACCGTCAACCAGCGCACGTACCTGGACGCCATCCGCGAGTCGGATTTGACGTTCGGCATCGGCCCGGCGGGCACGGGCAAGACCTACCTGGCCGTGGCCATGGCCGTGGGCGCGATGGTCCGGCGCGAGGTCAAGCGCATCGTGCTCACCCGCCCGGCCGTGGAGGCGGGCGAGAAGCTCGGCTTTCTCCCCGGCGACCTGGCGGAAAAGATCAATCCCTACCTGCGGCCCCTGTACGACGCCCTGCACGACATGCTCGATTTCACCAAGGTGCAGGACTACCAGGAAACCGGCGTCATCGAGGTGGCTCCGCTGGCCTTCATGCGCGGCCGGACCCTCAACGATTCCTTCATCATTCTGGACGAGGCCCAGAACACCACGCCCGAGCAGATGAAGATGTTCCTGACCCGGCTGGGCTTCGGCTCCAAGGCCGTGGTCACCGGCGACGTCACCCAGATCGACCTGCCCAGCCAGGCCCGGTCCGGCCTGCTGCACGCCCGGTCCATCCTGGAGGGCACCGACGGTATCCGGTTCGTCGCCTTTGACGAGAACGACGTCATCCGCCATCCCCTGGTGGGCCGCATCGTCAAGGCCTACGACCGGCACGAGGCGGGCGGCAACTAGCCATGGATGCAGTGAGAATCGTCAACGCCACCCGGCTCGACCCCCGTTTTCCCCTGTCGCGCAGGGAGATGTCCGCGCTCTGCGCCATCTTGCTGGACGCCTTGGGCCTTTCCGGGCGCACCTTTGCCCTGACCCTTGCCGACGACAGGGACATCGCGGCGGTCAACGCGGAATTCCTCGGCCGCACCGGACCCACCAACGTCTTGAGCTTCCCGGCCGGGGACGGCGGCGCGGGTCCTGCCTCGGACGAGGAGGGCGGCGACCTGGGCGAACTCGTCCTGTCCGTGGACACCCTGGCCCGCGAGACCGCGCTCTACGGGCAGGAACCCGTGGCCCATCTGGCCCGCCTGCTGGCCCACGGCATCCTCCATCTGGCCGGGCACGACCACGGTGCGGCCATGTTCGACCTGACCGACGCCGCCGTGGACAGGGCGGTCCTGGAAACCGCCGCCTGACGGCCGTCTTCCCGCCGTTTCCCATCCGTTCAATAAGAGGCTTGATTCCTGTCCGGTTTTATATATGATCACGTGGTGATTATCCCGTTGTCTATATAAGCTGGAGCGTGGTATGCCTGAAGCCCCCATTGGTTCAGGATTGCAGGTGGCCGCACGATGGCTGTGCCTGGTGCTGTGCGCGGCCTTTTTGTCCGCGTCCGGATCCCTGGTGCGGGCGGCGGACGAGGTCCTGCTGGCCATGATCACGGCCAAGACCGGCAAGGCCGGGGCGTCCAACGTGGTGTCCTTCGACGGGGCGCGGTTCGCCGTGGCCCGCATCAACGAGCAGGGCGGCATCCTCGGGCGTCCGGTCCGGCTGCTGGAATTCGATAACCAAGGCACCCCCGAGGGCAGCGCCGAAGCCGGGCGGCAGGCTGTGGAGGCGGGGGCCGTGGCCGTGGTCGGGTGCAACTGGAGTGCCCATTCCCTGGCCCTGGCCGAGGTTCTCCAGCAGGCCCAAATCCCGATGATTTCGCACATGTCCACCAACGAAGCGGTGACCCGGGTGGGCGACTTCATTTTTCGCATCTGCTTCACGGATTCCTTCCAGGGGAGCGGCTTGGCCCGTTTCGTCCGTGAGAACCTCAACGCCGAAACCGCCGTGGTCCTGGTGGACATGGGCCGGACCTACAGCAAGGGGCTGGCCGAGGTGTTCTCTGTTGCCTTCCGGCAGCGGGGCGGCAGGGTGGTCTGGCGCGGGGAGTACGAGGCCGAATCCCTGAACGCCGATTCCCTCCTGCGCGAGGCGGCGCGGCACAAGCCGGATGTCCTGTTCGTGCCGGGCGGGTTCGCCGACGTGTCCGAATTGTTCGGCCGGGCGAGGGGGTACGGCCTCCGGTCCGCGCTGGTCAGCGGGGACGGCATCGGCGTCAGGATGTACGACTACATCGGGTCCAAGGCCGACGGCATCTATTATTCCGGCCATTGGAGCCGGTGGGTCGATACCCCCGAGTCCAGGTCATTCGTCGATCTGTTCGAGAAACGGGTCGGCCCCATGCCAGAGGATTCGATAGCCCTGTGCTACGACAGTTTCATGGTGCTCAGGGAAGCCATCGAAAGGGCCGGGAGCCTGGAACCCGCGCGGATTCGGGACGCTTTGGCCGCCACTTCGGGCTACAGGGGCGTGACCGGGACCATCCAGTTCGACCAGAACGGGGATTCCATCAAGCCGCTGGTCATCCGCCGCCTGAAATTCGGCGGCGTCATGTATATCGGCAGCATGGAGCCCTGATCGCCCGTCCCGCTTTATACGCCGCCGTTTTGGTCGGCCAAATTTCTTTACATTCATATCAATATGGGCCAGGATTTCTCTCTTTCGTTCAATCCGGCATTATTATTGATGGAGTAAGCAGACGATGCCCAAGCATTTTTTGACCATATCGGACATGCCCAAGGATGAAGCCCGGCAGGTCCTGGCAAGGGCCAAGGAGATGAAGGACAACGGCATCAGGACCGATCTCCTGGCCGGAAAAACCCTGTTGCTGATTTTCGAGAAGGCGTCCACACGGACCCGTGTTTCCTTTGAGGTGGGCGTGCGCCAGCTCGGCGGCGACCCGGTCTTCATCGCGGCCCGCGATTCCCAACTGGGGCGCAGCGAGCCGCTCAAGGACACGGCCCGCGTGCTGTCGCGCTACGCCGACGGCCTCATTGTGCGGACCTTCGGGCAGGAGAAGCTCGAAACCCTGGTCGAATATGGCGACATCCCGGTGGTCAACGCGCTGACCGACGAATTCCATCCCTGCCAGATCATGGCGGACATGCTCACCATGTACGAGCGCACTCCGAATCTGGCCGAACTCAAGGTGGCCTGGGTGGGCGACGGCAACAATATGGCCCATTCCTTCATCAACGGTTCGGCGACTTTCGGCTACGAACTGATGCTGGCCTGCCCCGAGGGATACGATCCCGATCCGGCCATCCTGGACGCGGGCGTCAACGCCGGTGCCAGGGTGACATTGGTTCGCGACCCGGCCAGGGCCGTGGCCGGCGCGCACTACGTCAATACCGACGTGTGGGCGTCCATGGGCCAGGAAGAGGAGCAGAAGAAGCGCGAAGCCGCCTTTGCCGACTACATGGTCGATGAGGCGCTCATGGCCAAGGCGGCCCCGGACGCCAAGTTCATGCACTGCCTGCCCGTTCATCGCGGCGAGGAGGTTTCCGAGGCCGTGTTCGAATCCCCGGCCTCCATCGTCTGGGATCAGGCCGAGAACCGGCTGCACATGCAGAAGGCCATTCTGGAATGGATTTACACCTAAGCCGAGCCAAGCAGCGAGGAATCAAGATATGCAGAAAATCGACAAGGTCGTGCTGGCCTACTCCGGCGGGCTGGACACCTCCATCATACTCAAGTGGATCAAGAACAACTATAAGTGCGACGTGGTCACCATGACCGCCGACCTCGGCCAGGGCGAGGAGATGGACGGCATCGAAGACAAGGCGCTGTCCACCGGCGCGGTCAAGGCGTACGTCGAGGACCTGCGCGAGGAATTCGTGCGCGATTACGTGTTCCCCATGTTCCGGGCCAACGCCCTGTACGAGGGGCGCTACCTGCTCGGCACGGCCATCGCCCGGCCGCTGATCTCCAAGCGCATGGTCGAGATCGCCGAGATGGAGGGCGCCCAGGCCGTGGCCCATGGCGCCACCGGCAAGGGCAACGACCAGGTCCGGTTCGAGCTGGCCACCATGGCCCTCAATCCCCGGCTGACGACCATAGCCCCCTGGCGCGAGTGGGATCTGAAGTCCCGCACCGACCTCATGGAGTTCGCCCAGGCCAACGACATTCCCATTCCGGTCAGCCGCAAGAAGCCGTGGTCCATCGACGCCAACCTGCTGCACACCTCGTTCGAGGGCGGCGAACTGGAGGACCCGTGGAACGCGCCCGGCCCGGACTGCTACCGGAACATCACCCCGCTTGAGCGGTGCCCGGACGAGTCCGAGGAGATTTCCATCGATTTCGAGGCGGGCGATCCCATTGCCATCAATTCCACCAAGTATTCCCCGGCCGCGCTTCTGGCCAAGCTCAACGAGCTGGGCGGCAAGCACGGCATCGGACGCATCGACATGGTGGAGAACCGTTTCGTGGGCATGAAGTCGCGCGGCGTGTACGAGACCCCCGGCGGCACCATTCTGGCCGCCGCCCACCGCGACCTGGAAGGGCTGTGCATGGACCGCGAGATGATGCACCTGCGCGATTCGCTGATTCCCCGTTACGCCGAAATGGTGTACTATGGATACTGGTTCTCGCCCGAACGCGAGGCGCTCCAGGCCATGATCGACAAGTCACAGGAAAAGGTGACCGGCACCGTGCGCCTGAAACTGTACAAGGGCAACTGCGTGCCGCTTGGGCGCAAGTCGCCGTTTTCGCTGTACAACCCGGAACTGGCCACCTTTGAGGAAGATTACGTGTACGACCAGGCCGACGCCGCGGGCTTCATCAAGCTGGTGGGCCTCAGGCTCAAGGGCCGGATGCAGCAGTCCAAGTGGGGCGGCAAGGAATCCGAAGACATCTGCGAGTAACTTATGTCCAAGAAGAAGATGTGGGGCGGGCGGTTCGCCGAATCTACCGCCGCGTCCATGGAGGCGTACTCCGAATCCGTTTCCTTTGACTGGCGGCTCTATGCCGAGGATATCCGAGGCTCCCAGGCGCATGCCCGCGTCCTGGCCATGCAGGGGTTTCTGACCGAGGAAGAGGCGCAGACGATCTGCGACGGCCTGGATGCGGTCCGGGCTGAAATCGAATCCGGCGCGTTCAAGTGGAAGACCGAGCTTGAGGACGTTCATATGAACGTCGAGTCCCGGCTGACCGAGATCATCGGACCTCTGGGCGGCAAGCTCCATACCGCGCGTTCTCGCAACGACCAGGTGGCGCTCGACTTCCGGCTGCACGTGGCCGCGCGGCTCGCCCAGTGGCAGAAGCGGCTCGCCGCCCTGGTCGCCGCGCTCGTGGACCGGGCCGGGGAGCACCGCGACACCATGCTGCCCGGCTGCACCCATTTCCAGCCCGCCCAGCCCGTGACGCTGGGCCATCATCTTCTGGCCTACGCCCAGATGTTCAAGCGGGACCACGAGCGGGTGGCCGACGCGCTTGTGCGCGTCCGGGTCATGCCGCTGGGAGCCGCCGCCCTGGCCGGGACCACCCATCCGGTGAATCCCCGCGCCGTGGCCGACGACCTGGGGGTTGAGGCCGTGTTCGCCAATTCCATGGACGCCGTGAGCGACCGCGACTTCGTGCTCGAGGCCGTGTTCGACGCCTCCCTGGTCATGGCCCATCTGTCCCGGCTGTGCGAGGAGATCATCATCTGGGCCAATCCCAATTTCGGCTACGTGAAGCTGCCCGACAGGTACTCCACCGGCTCGTCCATCATGCCCCAGAAGAAGAACCCGGACGCCTGCGAACTCATGCGCGGCAAGACCGGGCGCGTGGTCGGCTCCCTCATGGGGCTGCTCGTGCTGGTCAAGGGGCTGCCCATGACCTACAACCGGGACATGCAGGAGGACAAGGAGCCCTTCTTCGACGCCGACAAGACGGTCGGCGCGTCGCTCTCCATCATGGCCGACATGCTCGGGCTGATCGAGTTCGTGCCGGAAAAGATGCTCGAAACCGTGAAGCGGGGCTTCCTCAACGCCACCGAGCTGGCCGACTACCTGGCCGCAAAGGGCGTTCCCTTCCGCGAGGCGCACCATATCACCGGCGAGGCCGTGGCCTATGCCGAGAAAAAGGGCGTGGGCCTGGAGGATCTGGATATTTCGGAACTGAAGCGTTTCTCCGACGAAATCGAAGAGGACGTCTTCGGCGTGCTCGACTATGCGGCGTCCGTCAGGCGGCGCACGTCCCCCGGGGGCACCGGCCCGGATTCGGTGGCCGGGCAGATCGAGGCGCTCAAGCAGTGGCTCGCCGGTTTGAAGTAATTTTGCGGGACCTTTTTTCGCCGATTCCCTTGATTTTTCAACCAGCGGCATTACTTTAAAAAACTGATATCGCGGACGCCGCGATGAAAGGCCCGGCCGAGGCCGGTCGCACCCCGACATCCACGGAGGAACCTCCTTTGAACAACCATATGAAAAATTTGATTATCTGGGCGATCATCTTCGTTTTGATGGTAGTCCTCTTCAATCTCTTCAACCAGCCTCCCGTGCCCAGGGACACGCCGTCCTACAGCGAGTTCCTGGCCATGGTGGACAGCGGCGTGGTGGCCGAGGTCAAGATTCAGGGCTCCAAGATCTCCGGCCTGAAGAGTTCGGGCGAACCCTTCCAGACCTATGCCCCGGAAGACCCCAAGATGATCGAGACGCTCATCGCCAAGGGGGTCGAGGTCAAGGCCGAACCGCCCGAGGAATCCCCCTGGTATCTCACGCTGCTTCTGTCCTGGTTCCCCATGCTCCTGCTCATCGGCGTCTGGATATTCTTCATGCGCCAGATGCAGGGAGGCGGTTCCGGGGGGCGCGGAGCCATGAGCTTCGGCCGGTCCAAGGCCCGCCTCATCAACGAGGAGACCGCCAAGGTCACGTTCGACGACGTAGCGGGCGTGGACGAGGCCAAGGAGGAACTCTCCGAGGTCGTGGACTTCCTGCGCGAGCCGCGCAAGTTCACCCGGCTCGGCGGGCGCATTCCCAAGGGCGTGCTCCTGGTGGGCGGCCCCGGCACGGGTAAGACCCTTCTGGCCCGCGCCGTGGCCGGGGAGGCGGGCGTTCCGTTCTTCTCCATCTCCGGCTCGGACTTTGTCGAGATGTTCGTGGGCGTGGGCGCTTCCCGCGTGCGTGACCTCTTTGCCCAGGGCAAGAAGAACGCTCCCTGCCTGATTTTCATCGACGAGATCGACGCCGTGGGCCGCCAGCGCGGCGCAGGGCTCGGCGGCGGCCATGACGAGCGCGAGCAGACGCTCAACCAGTTGCTCGTTGAAATGGACGGCTTCGAGTCCAACGAGGGCGTCATCCTGGTGGCGGCCACCAACCGCCCGGACGTGCTCGACCCGGCCCTGCTTCGGCCCGGCCGCTTCGACCGCCAGGTGGTGGTCCCGGTCCCGGACCTGCGCGGCCGCGAGCGCATCCTCAAGGTGCATTCCCGCAAGACCCCGCTGTCCCCGGAAGTGGACCTGGAAGTCATCGCCCGGGGCACTCCCGGATTCTCCGGCGCGGACCTGGAGAACCTGGTCAACGAGGCGGCGCTCGGCGCGGCCAAGCTGGGCAAGGACCGCGTGGACAAGGACGATTTCGAGGAGGCCAAGGACAAGGTCATGATGGGCGGCCGCGAGCGGCGGTCCATGATTCTCTCCGACGAGGAAAAGCGGACCACGGCCTACCACGAGGCGGGGCACGCCCTGGTGGCCAAGCTCCTGCCCGGCACCGATCCGGTGCATAAGGTGTCCATCATCCCCCGGGGCCAGGCGCTCGGCGTGACCATGCAACTGCCCGGCGAGGATCGGCACAACTATTCCAAGGCGTTCCTGCAGAACACCATGGCCGTGCTCATGGGCGGCCGCGTGGCCGAGGAGCTGGTTCTCGATCAACTGACCACCGGGGCAAGCAACGATATCGAGCGCGCCACAAAGACCGCGCACAACATGGTCTGCATGTGGGGCATGTCCGAAAAGCTCGGTCCCATGAGCTTCGGCGACAACCAGGGGCAGGTATTCCTGGGCAAGGAGCTGATCCACGACAAGAATTACGGCGAGGAAACAGCCAAGCTGATCGATTCCGAGGTTCGCCGCTTCGTGGATGAGGCATATCAGAAGGCGACCGATCTCCTGAAGGAGAACCTGGACGCACTGGATGCCATCTCCATGGCTCTGCTCGACCGCGAGACCATCACCGGCAGCGACATCGACCTGCTCATGGAAGGCAAGGAACTGCCGCCCATGGAACCCGCCAACGGTCGGGGCAACTCCGGTTCGTCCGGTTCGTCCGGCTCGTCCGGCTCGTCCGGCTCCGCGCGGGGCACGGCCTCCGGCTACGACGCCGAGGGCAAGGCCACCGGGCCGGGGTATTCTCCGGTCAGCGAGTCCGTGAGCAAGGAGGATGACTTCATCCTCGACGACGGGGACGACGCCGACCCGGACGGGGACGGCGGCGAAGGTAAAATTCAGTAAGCGCAACGATATAGACAATGCAAGATACAAAGTGGATAGTAAAGGGGGGCAAGGTCTTGGGACCGGCCCCCTTCTTCATTGCCGGGGTTGTCAACGTGACCCCGGACTCGTTTTATGACGGCGGCACGCACGCCGACGCCGAATCGGGCGCGGCGCACGGCCTTGAGCTTGCCCGCCAGGGCGCGCACATCCTGGACGTGGGCGGGGAGTCCACCCGCCCGTATGCCGAGCATGTGAGCGAGGAGGAGGAACTGGCCCGGGTCCTGCCCGTCATCCGCGAACTGGCCGGAAACGAGTTCGGCGCGGTGGTGTCGGTGGATACCTACAAGGCCCGCGTGGCGGCCGAGTCCCTTGAAGCGGGCGCGGACATCGTGAACGACGTGTCCGCATTCCTGTTCGAGCCGGAGCTGCTCGACGTCGTCGCCCAGTACCGTCCGGGCTACGTGCTCATGCACTCCCTGGGCCGTCCCGGCACTATGCAGGACGCGCCGCGCTACAACGACGTGGTGGCCGAGATCATGGCCTTTTTCGAGGAGCGCCTGGACAAGCTGACGGCGGCGGGGCTGCCCGAGGACCGCATCGTCCTGGACCCCGGCATCGGGTTCGGCAAGACGCTTGAGCACAACCTGGCCATCCTGCGGGACATCGACCGGTTCAAGGCGCTCGGATTTCCCCTGTACATGGGGCTGTCCAACAAGCGCCTCTGGCAGGACCTGCTGGGGCTCGACGTGGACGAGCGGCACAACGCCACCATGTCGGCCACGGCCATCCTGGCGGCCAGGGGCGTGCCCATCCACAGGCTGCATGAAGTGAAACTTGCCATGCAGACGTTGACCATAGCTCGGGAAATGTCGTAGTCTAGAATATGTTTGAGCTTTTCGGAATTCAGATCACCTGGAGGGTGCTGCTCGACATCGGGCTGGTGGCCTGCATCTACTACAATCTCATCGTGCTCGTTCGGGGAACCCGCGCAGCCGCGGTCCTGTACGGCCTAGTGGTCGTGCTGGTGATCTACTACTTCGCCGACCTGCTCAATCTCTACACGCTCAACGCCCTGCTCGGGGAATTCCTGACGTCCATCTTCCTGGTGGTGGTCATCCTGTTCAAGACCGACATCCGCAAGGCCCTGGCCAGCGTGGGCACCAAGCGCTTCTGGACCAAGTCCCAGGTGCGCGACGACACGCTGGACCAGTTGACCCGCGCGGTCATGGACATGTCCCATTCGTCCACCGGAGCCATCATCGTCATCGAGAAGAACATGCCGCTGGGCGACATCATCGAGCGCGGCATCGAGCTGGACGCCAAGGTGAACACCGAGCTTCTGGAGACCATTTTCTCCACCGAGACGCCGCTGCACGACGGCGCGGTCATCATCCGCCGCGACCGCATCGTGGCCGCCGCCTGCATCCTGCCGCTGTCCAGCAAGCTCAAGGGCCAGCCCATGTACGGCACCCGCCACCGGGCCGCGCTCGGCATCAGCGAGGGCGCGGACGCCATCACCATCGTCGTCTCCGAGGAGCGCGGCGAGGTGTCGGTGGCCATGAACGGCAGGCTGACCACCAGCCTGGACGAAACCCGCTTGCGCCGCGTGCTCAAGAACGCTTTGGGGCGGTGACATGAAGAACTGGCAGACCATACTTCTTTCCATAGCCCTGGCCGTGTTCACCTGGTTTCTGGTGACCGGCCGGGAGGTGGTCGAGACCTGGGTGGACATGCCCGTGGTCATGACCAACCCGCCCGAGGGGCTGATCATCGAGGACGGCCTTGTGGACAAGATCCAGGTCCGGCTGCGCGGCCCCAAGGGGCTGGTGGGCAACCTGTCCTCGCAGAATCTGACCTACACCTTCGACGTGGGCAAGCTGCGGATCGGCGAGCAGACCATGGAGATCGAGACCTCGCGTATTCCGCTGTCGTCCACCTACGAGATCATCGAAGTCAAGCCCAACCGGCTCAAGCTGCTGGTGGACCGCCGCGTGTCCAAGAAGATCGCCGTGGAGGCGGCCTGGGCGGGCGACATCAATTCCGACTATACCCTGCATGAGATCGTGGCCTCGCCCGACGTGGTGGACATCCGCGGCCCGGAGACCCTGGTCCGCAAGATCACCAAGACCCGCGTGGTCATGAAGGAGGACTTCCCGGACGAGGTCCCCCGGTCGTGGTCCAAGGACGTGGCCCTGGAACTGCCCGAGGAGGTCGAGGCCTCCCCGGCCCAGGTGCATGTGGAGGCGTTCTTCGGCCCGAAGATGCGTGACGTCTGGGTGAAGATACCGCTTGAGGCCGTCTCCCCGGCAGGGTACAAGGCCACAGTGGCGCAGGACTACGTGCGGCTCCAGATCGAGGGGCCGGAGTTCCTGTTCCGCGACAACGAATACCGCAAGGACGTCAAGGCGACCCTGGTGTTCGATCCGGCGCCCAAGCCGGGCAAGTTCGACCTGGAATACGATGTCTCTCTTCCCGAAGGCTGCCGCCTGGTGAAGAAGAATCCCGAGACGGTCGCAACCACCCTGAAAAAGAATTAAGCCGCCCCCTTGAGCGGATATCGGAGCAATCCATGAACCAGAGGCTTTTCGGCACCGACGGCCTGCGCGGGCAGGGAAACATATTCCCCATGACCCCGGAGATCGCGCTCAGGCTCGGCCTGGCAGCGGGCCAGTATTTCCGCAACGGCGGCAAAAACCATCGCGTGGTCATCGGCAAGGACACCCGGCTTTCGGGGTACGTGTTCGAGACCGCCCTGACCAGCGGCCTGTGCGCCAACGGCATGGACGTCTTTCTCGTAGGGCCGATGCCCACTCCGGCCATCTCGTTTCTGACCCGGAACATGCGCGCCGATCTCGGCGTGGTCATCTCCGCCTCCCACAATCCGTTCATGGATAACGGCATCAAGTTCTTCGACCGCAACGGGTTCAAGCTGCCCGACGAGGTGGAGGACGAGATCAGCGAGCTGGTCCTGTCCGAGTCCCCCCAGTGGGATTATCCGGCCGCCGAGCGGGTGGGGCGCGCCTTCCGCATCGCCGACGCCCCCGGCCGCTACATCGTTTATCTCAAGAACAGCTTTTCCCCGAACCTGACTCTGGACGGCATGCGGATCGTGCTCGACTGCGCCCACGGCGCGGCCTACGGCGTGGCCCCCAAGGTGCTGGAGGAGTTGGGCGCGGACGTGGTCAGGATCGGCGTGAAGCCGGACGGCCTGAATATCAACCAGAAGTGCGGCTCGCTCTATCCCGAAGTCATTTCGCGGGCGGTCAGGGATGCGGGCGCCGACATGGGCATCGCCCTGGACGGCGACGCGGACCGGCTCATCGTCTGCGATGAAAAGGGCCGCATCCTGGACGGCGACCAGATCATGGCCCTGTCCGCCATGGAGATGATGGAACAGGACAGGCTGCCGGGCAACATGCTGGTGGCCACGGTCATGTCCAACATGGCCCTTGAGCTGTTCATGAAGGAAAAGGGCGGGGTGCTGCTGCGCACCGACGTGGGCGACCGCTACGTGGTGGAGGCCATGCGCCGCGAGGGGGCCATGCTCGGCGGCGAGCAGTCCGGCCACCTCATTTTCATGGAGCACGCCACCACGGGCGACGGCCTTCTGGCCGCCCTGCAACTGCTTCGGCTCATGCGGGAGAAGGAAAGGCCCCTGTCCGAATTGGCCGGGCTGCTCGAACCCTTCCCCCAGGTGCTCAGGAACGTTCACGTCAAGCGCAAGATTCCTTTTGACCAGGCTCCCGAGGTCCGGAAGGCCGTCAGGAAGGTGGAGGACGCCCTGAAGGGCCGGGGCCGCGTCCTGCTCCGCTATTCCGGCACCGAGGCCGTCTGCCGCGTCATGGTCGAGGGACCGGACAGCGACACGGTCGAAACCTATGCGGGCGACATTGTCGAGGCTTGCGAAAAATACCTGAAGTAGCCTTTCACGCACACGGAGGACATATGCAGATCAAGAAAGCCGTCATTCCCGTCGCTGGCTGGGGCACACGCTCCCTTCCGGCCACCAAGAACGTTCCCAAGGAGATGCTGCCCATCTTCCGCAAGCCCATCGTCCAGTACATCGTGGAGGAGGGCATCGGCGCGGGGCTGACGGACGTGGTCTTCGTCACCAACCAGAACAAGACCATCATCGAGGACCATTTCGACCGCAACTTCCTGCTGGAGCAGTTGCTCGAGCGGGCGGGCAAGAACGAGATGCTGGAAGAGGTCCGCCGGGTGGCGGGTCTGGTCAACGTCATCGGCGTCCGCCAGAAGGAGCAGCTCGGCCTCGGCCATGCCGTGCTTACGGCGCGGGAAATCTGCAAGAACGAGCCGTTTGCGGTCATGCTCGGCGACGATTTGCTGTTCGGCATCAACACCGGCATTGGCGAACTGCTGGACGTGGCCCACGCCACGGGTAAGGCCGTGGTCGGCGTCATTGAGGTGCCGGACGATAAGGTCAGCAAGTACGGCGTGATACAGGGCGACGACCTGGGCGACGGCACCTACCGGGTGACCAGCTTGGTGGAGAAGCCCTCGCCCGAGGAAGCGCCGTCCAACCTGGCCATCATCGGCCGGTACGTGCTCCTGCCCGAGATCTTCGACATTCTGGAAGGCCAGCAGGCGGGCGTGGGCGGGGAAATCCAGCTTACCGACGCCCTGCAGGGGCTGGCCGACCGCGACAAGCTCCTGGCCGTGAAGCTCGGCGGCCAGCGGTTCGACGCGGGCGACTGGGTGGAGTATCTGACCGCCAACATCTATTTCGCCCTTCAGGACGAGGAGCTGCGCGACGATCTCGTCAAGCGGCTGCAGGAGTTGCTCTCTTGTTCAAGCTAGTCTTTTCCTGTCTGGTTTTCGCACTCCTGTTCTGCGCGCATCCGGCCGCCGCCTTCGTGCCGGACGACGAGGAGCTGGCCGCTCTTTTGCACAAGAGCTACGGCCCCCTGGCGTCCTGGGAGGCGGACATGACCTTTCCGGCCCACCCAGGCGTGTCGGTGAACATCCTGTACGCACGGGGAAAGTGGCGGCAGCAGTGGCGGGCCGGTGACGCGGCCCAGGCCGTGGGCGTGGCCGGGACCGTTGTTTCCGCCTGCACGGGCGGCCCGTTTCCCCTGTCCCCGCTCTTTGTCTGGATGGTGCCCAACCCCCTGGAGTCATGGCGCGCCTGGGGCGTGGACGTAGCCCCGCGAAGCTACGGTTTTTACGGCGACGCGCCCTGCATCATGCTCGGGGCTGACCCCGGCGACGACGCGTCGCCCGCCATTTATCTCGACAACGAGGACATGGCCCCGCTGCTGGTGCGCTACCGGGCGGACGGCCGGTTGATCGCCGTGGAGTATGCCGATTACATGACCCTGGGCGGGTTCCGCCTGCCGCAAAAGGTCGTGCTCACGGTGGACGGCGAGACCCTTGAGGCGTCCGTCAAATGGCGGTCGGTCATGAAGTCGGGCGACGGAAAGCTCTACGCCCGCGATGCGATCCCGTCCCTGCCGTGCGCCGAGCCGCCCGCGCCGTTCGGTTTCCTGCGGGACAACTTCCGCTACCCCTCGACCAGGTAAGCCATGGCCGATCTCTGGCTGGTAACGCTCGTAAGTCCCCCGTTCGCGGCCTGGACATACGAGCGTCCTTCCCATTTTCCCGAGCTGGCGCCGGGCCAGCGGGTGATCATTCCGCTGGGCAACTCGCACCGGGCGGGCGTGGTCATCGGCCCGGCCGACGCGCCGCCCGACGGCGTGGAGGTCAAGGAGATGATCTGGCCCCTGGAACGCACGCCGCTCATGAGCGCGGAGTACGTGGACATGGCCGTGAACCTGGCCGCCCGCCAGATGGCCGACGTGGGCCGTATTCTGGAAATCGTCCTGCCGCGCGGCCTGCGGACGGCCTCCGTGATCTTCAAGGTCGACAATCACATGGCCGGGCGCAAGCTCCCGGCCACGGTGCGTCCCTCGGACATCGTCCGGTTCGGCGAGAAGGACCGCCGGGCGCTCATGGAACTGTGGGAGGCCGGGCGCATGCGGGTCCGCGTGAGCGCCAAAAAGGAGGCCGAGGAGCGGTTCGTTTCGCTGGCGTCCGATCCGCCGTGGCCCGTCAGGCCCAATGCCAAGCGGCAACTCGGCCTGTTGGAGCACCTGCTGGAAAACGGGCCGCGCAGCCTTTACGCGCTCAAGCACTGCCTGGGGGACTGGGCGCAGGACGTGGCCGTCAAGCTCGAGGCCGCGGGCATCGTGCGGATGGGCGAACTGACCGGCGACGCCCTGGGCGAGGTGGACGGCGGCGGCTCGGTCGGCGATCCCCTGGAAGGCATCACCCTGACCGGCGAGCAGGCGGCCGCCGTGGAGGAGATGGCTGCCACCATGGCTTCCGGCGGGGGCGCGCATCTTGTCCACGGCATCACGGGCAGCGGCAAGACCGTGCTCTATCTGGAAATGGCCCGCCGCTGCCTGGAGGCGGGGCGCTCGGCCATGATCTTGGCCCCGGAGGTGGCCCTGGCCAGCCAGATCTACCGGACCGTGGCCGCCCGATTCCCGGAGGTGCGGACGTATTTCTACCACGGCTACCAGAGTCCCAAGAAGCGGGAACTGGCATTCAGGGAGCTGGCCCGCGCCGACCGGCCGGTCCTGGTGGTCGGCACCCGGTCTTCCCTGTTCCTGCCCCTGACCGATCTCGGCCTGGTGGTGCTCGACGAGGAGCATGACGAATCCTACAAGCAGGAGGAGCGGCTGGCCTATCACGCCAAGGAGGTCGCCTGGTTTCGCACGGACCGTTCCCACGGCCTGCTCCTGCTCGGTTCGGCCACCCCGGACGTGAAGACCTTCCACGCGGCCGGCCAGGGCCTGATCGCCACCTCGGTGCTCCGCCAAAGGGTGGGCAGGAGCGTGCTGCCCGAGGTGGAGCTGGTGGACATCGCGGCCATGAAGGACCCGGACAAGCCCCTGGCCCCGCGCGCCGCGGAGGCGGCCAAGGAGGCCATCAAGGCCGGGAACCAGGTCATCGTCATGCTCAACCGCCGGGGGTACGCGCCCATCATGTACTGCCTGGATTGCGGCGAGTCCGTGCGTTGCCCGGAGTGCGAGGTGGGTATGACCTACCATAAGGGCCTTGAGCGGGTGGTCTGCCATTACTGCGGCCTGTCCTATGCCTACCCGCTGCGCTGCCGCAAATGCGGCGGCTCCAATTTCGTGCCCATGGGCCAGGGCACCGAGCGGCTGGAAGAAGCTCTGGAGGCCCAACTGCCTTCGGGAACGGGTATCCTGCGCCTGGACCGGGACGCCGTGCGCCGCCAGGAGCGGCTGGAGGAAATCCTGGGCGCATTCCGCCGCAAGGAGGCCCAGGTGCTGGTGGGCACCCAGATGATTTCCAAGGGACACCACTTCCCGGACGTCTCGTTGGTGGTGGTGGCCGACGGCGACCTCGGCCTCAACCTGCCCGACTACCGCTCCTCGGAGCGGACCTTCCAACTGCTTGTCCAGGTGGCCGGGCGCGCCGGGCGGGGCGATACCCCCGGCCGGGTCCTCATCCAGACGCGCAATCCGGACCATCCCATCTGGCGCGAGGTCGTGGCCGGAGACTACGCCGGGTTCTACGAGCGGGAGATAGCCCGCCGGTCCATGTTCCGGTATCCGCCTTTTTCCCGCATGGCGCTCATCCGCATCAGTTTCCCCGCCGGGTACGAGAACGGCCCGGCCGCGCTGGCGTGCCTGGGCGACGCGCTGAAGCGGTACGCGGGCGCGGCGGGCGTGAGCGTGCTGGGACCCGCCCCGGCCCCCTTGTCCATGCTGCGGGGGCGCAAGCGGTTCAACTGCCTGGTCAAGTCCGACGACTGGGGCAAGGTGCGCGCGGTCTACGGGCGGATGGCCTCGGCCAACCCCGATCCGCGCCAGGTGCGGACCAGTCTGGACCTGGATCCGTTGTCCACCCTGTGACCGGACTCGACAAAAGGCCGGTTTCTCGGCTACATTGCTTTCATTGCTTGCTGTAACAAAAGGTAGTCAACTGTATGAGATTCTTAAGAATCCTATGTCTGGCCGCGTCGGTTGCGCTGTGCGCGGCCACGGCCTCGGCCCAGATGTCCAAGGTCGGGTTCGTCAATCCCCAGCGGATCATCAACGAATCCAAGATCGGCCGCATCGCCCAGGACGACCTGGCCCGGCTGGGCAAGGAAAAGGACCGGCGGGTGCGCGAGTCCCTCTCCCTGGTGGAGGACCTTCAGAAAAAGCTCAAGCAGGACACCCTGTCCGTGACCGAGCAGCAGACTGCCGAAGAGCAGCTGCGCACCGCCGTCCGCGATTACGAGAAGCTGGTTGAGACGTCCAACCTCGAAATCCAGAGCGAGGAGCGCCGCCTCATCCAGTTCGTCATGCGGCGGGCCGATTCCTTCCTCCAGGCCATTGCCGGGGAGATGGGCTTCACCATGATCCTGACCGACCCGGAAATCGTCGGCTACGTCAATCCGGCCGTGGACATAACCGACCGCGTCATCAACGAGCTCAACGCGGCACTGTAGGGAGAGGGGATGCGTACTATACGGATTGTTTCATTTGTCGTTCTTTCCCTGGCGTTGTTCGCCTCCCAGGCTTCGGCCTTCGGCGAGATCCGCTACACCGACCGGCCGCTCAACCTGCGCGACGGGCGATCTCCCAAGGCCAATTGGGTGGGCAACATGTATCCGGGCCAGAAGGTCCGCATCGATCATCTGGTGGACGGCTGGGTGGCCGTGTATGAGCCGGACGCCGTGGACAACAGCGAGTCGGCGGCGGCAGGCTTCGCCAACGTCAAGTATCTCAAGAAGGAGCGGACCCGGTACGAGCCCATGGAGTGGGGCGAGTTGAAGTACGCGGTCCGCGCCATCAACGTCCGCACCAAGCCGAGCATCAAGGGCAAGAAGATAATGACGCTGAAGAGCTGGGAACACGTCCTGGTGGACTTCCCGGAAGGCGACTGGATCATGGTCTTCAAGCCCACCGCCACCATCCGGTCCCATATGAACGGCATCGGCTACAGCAGCGCCAAGTATTTTCGCCCGGCCACGGACAAGACCATGGCCAGCGTCGGGTTCAACAAGGACGACGCCGGTGAGGCGAAAACCGAAGAGTCCCCGGAACCGTCCGAACAGGCCGTGGCCGAAGCTCCGGCCGTGTCCGGCGAGGGCCAGGTCAGCGGGACGGTCGCGCCGCCGCCCGACTTCATTCCGCCGAGGCTGGTGCAGGTGCGGGCCAAGATCAACGTCCACGCGGACCGGACCACCGGCTCGTCGCTGGTTCGGACTCTGAAGCCGGGCGACCGGGTCAAGGTGGGGCGGGCCAAGCACGGCTGGTACGGTATTTACGGCGAGTACGAGCGGGTGCATGCCCAGAGCCGACCCATGGGCTATGCACTGGAATCCATTCTGGACAAGGGGTCGGAGCCGGCCGTGCCCAGGTCGAGGTCCGCGTCTGCGGAGGCCCTCAAGTCCACGCCCGAACCGGCGGCCGTCCCGGAACCCGAACCCGCGCCCAAGGCCGAGCCGGAACCCGTCAAGCCCGCAGCAACCGTTCCCACGCCCGAACCCGCCAAGCCCCTGGCAGCGCAGCCGGACACGGGCCAGCAAACCATGGTCATCGACCGCAGCAAGTTCAAGGGCAAGAAGCGGCCCGACCCCACGCCCGACAAGACCGCCCACGGCTATCAGTATCGGTTCCTGGAGAAATCCGAGACCCGCCAACTGGGCGAGCCGTGGATCACGCTCAAGGTCTTCCTGGCCACCACCAAGCTGCCGGACCGCCAGGCCTTGGAGGACTTCGCCACCACGCTGTGGAAGGAGCATCGCCGGGTGACCAAGAAGGTGGCCGTGCTCGTCTACCTGCCGGGCATGGACACCGAGGACCTGGCCTACGGGGTCGTCAAGTTCGACGACGCCAAGCTTTTGGAGTTATGGGTCAGGAAGGCGACCCTGTTCGGCACCAAGTTCCTGTAGGCTGAAAACGCCGAGA
Source organism: Desulfovibrionaceae bacterium (assembly GCA_015709315.1). Classification (GTDB taxonomy): domain Bacteria; phylum Desulfobacterota; class Desulfovibrionia; order Desulfovibrionales; family Desulfovibrionaceae; genus Pseudodesulfovibrio. The sequence goes on along the minus strand of JACCQI010000002.1, from coordinate 105,228 downwards.
ACAAAGCCCCCGCACGGATTCCCGGGCGGGGGTTTTATGCGTCATCGGCTTTAATCATCCCATTTCGGTTTCGAGAAACAGGGGGATGGTCTTTTTCAGCGTGGTCTTGAGCGGGGGATTGTTCTTCGGGACGGCCCGGCCGTCGCGGGGGATCATGTACAGGCTGTTGCAGGACTGGCACTCCCAGTGGCTGTCGTGCTCGTGGAGATGCACCAGCAGACCGTCGCGGTCGTAGCAGACCTGGCAGAACGGACCTTTTTTCTCGCCGTCGTCGTTGAGCCAGTATTTCTGGCCGTCGAACTGAACCTTTTCGGCCAGGTCGAGGACGTCGGCCACTTCCGAAAGCTGCGCCTTGAGGGCTTCGTTTTCCTCGCATACGGCGATGAACTCGTCCTGGAGGCTTTTCAGCACCGCCGTGCCTTCCTCGATTCGGCCGCTCTCGAACAGGTCGAGCACCCGCCTGTACCCGGTGGCCTGGAAAAGTGTGGATAACATGCCGCGTTTCCCCCCGTTTGATGGTGGTGTCACGGTTTCCTTATCGGCCGTGGCGAATACCGACTTTAGGGTGGAACGAATATCTTTACAGCCCGCGTAAAGTGGCATAGGGTCCCGCCAGCTAGGGGAGCCTTCACGGGAAGGCTGAGATGGGCTGCGAGGCCCGACCCTTTGAACCTGATGCGGGCAATACCGCCGGAGGGAAGCTGGCTTGGACGACTTAATGTCATGTACCGCGCTTGCCCTGTCGGGGCAGGCGCTTTTTTTTTGAATGCAAGGAGACAGTATGATCGTCGTGCTCAACGGAAAAGAAATCGAAGCGGTCCCCGGAACGACCATTGCCGATCTGCTCGCACAGCGGGAGATTGCGTCCGAAACCGTGGTGGCGGAGCGCAACGGCGACATTGTCCCGGGCGCGGATTTTTCGACCGTCGCGCTCAAAGACGGCGACCACCTGGAAATCCTCCGCTTCGTGGGCGGGGGCTAGGAGAGAAGATGAGCGAAGACATTTTGGAGATCGGCGGGCGCGGAATCGCCAGCCGACTGTTTACGGGAACCGGCAAGTACGGCGACGACTCCCTTATTCCCGGCGTGTGCGAGGCGTCCGGCTCCGAGGTCATCACCGTGGCCCTTCGGCGGGTGGACCTCAACGCGGGGACAGAAAACGTCATGGACCACATCCCCGGCCACATGCAGCTTCTGCCCAACACCTCGGGCGCGCGCACGGCCGACGAGGCGGTGCGCATCGCCCGCCTGGCCAGGGCCATGGGCTGCGGCGACTGGATCAAGATAGAGGTCATCTCGGACAGCCGGTACCTGCTGCCCGACGGCTACGAGACCGCCAAGGCCACGGAAATCCTGGCCAAGGAAGGGTTCGTGGTCCTGCCCTACATCAACGCCGACCTGTACGTGGCCCGCTCCCTGGCCGACGCCGGGGCCGCCGCGGTCATGCCGTTGGGCGCGCCCATCGGCACCAACAGGGGCCTCAAGACCCGGGAGATGATCCGCATCCTGATCGAGGAGATCGACCTGCCCATCGTGGTGGACGCCGGCATCGGGCGGCCGTCCGAGGCGTGCGAGGCCATGGAAATGGGCGCGGACGCGGTGCTGGTCAACACGGCCATCGCCACGGCAAGCGACCCGATCCGCATGGCCGGGGCCTTTGGGCGCGCGGTCCGGGCCGGGCGCGCCGCGTACCTGGCAGGGCCGGGCGCGACCAGGAGGCACGCGGACGCCTCGTCGCCGCTGACGGGCTTTCTGGGGGCGGTGTAACCCATGAGTTTCTACCCGCTTATCGCCGAATACGCCGCGTCCCTGCCGGATGCGCGCTTTGCGGAATTCACCGGGGAGGACGTGCGCCGTGCCATGGAGCGGACCACGCCCACGGCCGAGGACTTCATGGCCCTCATCAGCCCGGCGGGCCTGCCCCTGCTTGAGGAGATGGCCCAAAAGGCGACCCGGCTCACGGCCCGGTATTTCGGCCGGACCATCAGCTTGTTCACCCCGCTGTACCTGTCGAACTTCTGCACCAACCATTGCGTCTACTGCGGCTTCAACTGCCGCAACGACATCCACCGCTCCATGCTCACCCTGGACCAGGTGGACGCCGAAGGCGCGGCCATCGCCGCCACCGGCCTGAAGCACCTGCTCATCCTCACCGGGGACGCCACGGCCAAGGCGGGCGTGGATTACCTGGAGGAATGCACCGGGGTGCTGAACAAGCACTTCCCCTCGGTCTCCATCGAGGTATTCGCCATGACCGAAGAGGAGTACGCGCGTCTGGTCCGCGCGGGCGTGGACGGCCTGACCATGTTCCAGGAGACCTACAACGAGGCATTGTACGCCATCCTGCATCCCAAGGGGCCGAAGCGGGACTTCCGGTTCCGCCTGGACGCGCCGGAGCGCGGTTGCCGGGCGGGCATGCGCGTGGTCAATGTCGGCGCGCTCCTGGGGCTGGACCAGTGGCGGCGCGACGCGTTGTTCACCGGGCTGCATGCGAGCTACCTCATGGATCGCTACCCGGAGGTGGACATTGCCGTGTCCCTGCCGCGCATGCGGCCCCATGCCGGGGAATACCAGCCCGCGTCCGTGGTTTCGGACCGGGAGCTGGTGCAGCTCATGCTGGCCTTGCGCATCTTTTTGCCGAGGCTCGGCATCACCATCTCCACCCGCGAGGCCCCCGGCTTCCGCGAGAACATCATGCCGCTGGGCGTGACGCGCATGTCCGCGGGCGTGTCCACGGCCGTGGGCGGCCATTCCGACACAGCCACCGACGACAAGGACGTGGGGCAGTTCGAGATCAGCGACGGCCGGAGCGTGGACGAGATGTGCGCGGTCATCAAGGCGCAGGGCTTCCAGCCGGTGTTCAAGGACTGGGAGCCGATCTTCGGCGCCAGGGGGGCCGCGTGAACGTCGCCGAACAGGGCATGGCCGTCCACCTGGGCGCGGCGCGGCTGCGCTTTCTCCAGGAGGTCACCGTGGGTATCGCCGGCTGCGGCGGCCTGGGGTCCAACTGCGCCGTCCATCTGGTGCGCTCCGGGTTCCGGCGTTTCGTGCTCGTGGACCCGGACCGGGTGGACCCGTCCAACCTGAACCGCCAGGCGTTCACCCTGGCCCAGGTGGGACGGCCCAAGGTCGAGGCCCTGGCCGAGAACATGGCGGCCGTGAACCCGGACTGCGAGATTTTGGCGCACGACGTCACGGCCACGCCTGATAACATGGCCCGGCTGTTCGCCGGGTGCGACGCCGTGGTCGAGGCGTTCGACCAACCCGAGGCCAAGGCGGCCCTGGTGGCGGCCCTGGTTTCTTCCGGGAGGCTGGTGGTGGCTGCGTCCGGCATGGGCGGGTTCGGGGACACCGACGCCCTCGTCACCCGCCGGATAAGGGACGGTTTTTACCTGGTGGGCGACGGCAGGACCGAATGCGACGCGGACAATCCGCCCCTGTCGCCCCGCGTGGGCATTGTCGCCGCCAAGCAGGCGGACGTGGTGCTTGCCCATTTTCTGGATCAATACGCCAAGCGTGAAGGAGGCTTGTAATGGCTGGTTTCACCCGTGAAAATATATTGGATACGGATATTTACTGCCTGACCGGCGAAAAGTTTTCCCTGGGCCGCTCCAACGTGGAGGTGGTCGGGCAGATGCTGGACGCGGGCGTCAGGCTCATCCAGTACCGGGAAAAGACAAAGAAGGCCGGGGCCAAGCTCGAGGAGTGCCGCGCCATCCGCGAGATGACCCGCGAGGCGGGGGCCGCGTTCATCGTCAACGACGACATTGACATCGCCATCCTGGTCGGGGCCGACGGCGTTCACGTGGGCCAGGAGGACCTGCCCATCGAGGAGGTCCGCAGGCTGGTCGGGCCGGATATGGCCATCGGCCTGTCCACCCATACCCGTGAGCAGGCCCTGGACGCGGCCCGGCGCGGGGCGGACTACCTCGGCGTGGGGCCGATCTTCAAGACCAATACCAAAGAGGACGTGGCGGACCCCGTGGGTCTGGACCACCTGGAATACGTCGCCGGGAACCTGGACGTTCCGTTCGTGGCCATCGGCGGCATCAAGGAACATAACATCGGCGAAGTCGTGAAGCGGGGCGCGCGTTGCGTGGCCCTGATAACGGAGATCGTCGGTGAAACGGACATCAAAGGTAAAATCGCCGCGCTTCGAAACGCCATCGAAGCCGCCAAGGAGTAGACATGGCATCGTACACCACGCAGATGGACGCGGCCCGCAAGGGCATCGTCACCCCGCAGATGGAAACCGTGGCCCGCAAGGAAAACGTCCGCATCGAGGACCTCATGGAGCGGATGGCCAAAGGCACGGTCATTATTCCGGCCAACAAGAACCACACGTCCCTCGACGCCGAGGCCGTGGGCGAGGGCATGCGGACCAAGCTCAACGTCAACCTGGGCATTTCCAAGGACTGCTGCGCCATCGAGCCGGAGCTGGATAAGGTCCGGGCCGCCCTGGACCTGAAGGCCGAAGCGATCATGGACCTGTCCTGCTACGGCAAGACCCGTGAGTTCCGCCAGGCTCTGGTCAAGATGTCCCCGGCCATGATCGGCACCGTGCCCATCTACGACGCCGTGGGCTTCTACGACAAGAACCTCCAGGACATCACCGTGGACGAGTTCTTCGACGTGGTCGAGCGCCACGTGGAGGACGGCGTGGATTTCCTGACCATCCATGCCGGACTCAACCGGCACACCGCCGACATCGTCAAGAAGGGCAAGCGGCTGACCAACATCGTGTCGCGCGGCGGCTCCCTGCTGTTCTCCTGGATGGAGATCAACAACGCCGAGAACCCGTTCTACGAGCACTTCGACCGGCTGCTCGACATCTGCGAGCAGCATGACGTCACCCTGAGCTTGGGCGACGGTTGCCGTCCCGGCTGCCTGCACGACGCCACCGACGCCAGCCAGGTGGAGGAGCTCATCAACCTGGGCGAGCTGACCAAGCGCGCCTGGGAGCGCAATGTCCAGGTCATGATCGAGGGACCCGGCCACATGGCCATGAACGAGATCGCGGGCAACATGATGATGGAAAAGCGGCTCTGCTTCGGCGCGCCGTTCTATGTGCTCGGCCCCATCGTCACGGACGTGGCTCCGGGCTACGACCACATCACCTCGGCCATCGGCGGGGCCATGGCGGCCATGTCCGGCGCGGATTTTCTGTGCTACGTCACCCCGGCCGAGCACCTGCGGCTGCCCACCCTCGAGGACATGAAGGAGGGCATCATCGCCACCCGCATCGCGGCTCACGCCGCCGACATCGCCAAGGGCTACCCCGGCGCGCGCGACTGGGACGACGAGATGTCCAAGGCCCGCGCCGCCCTGGACTGGGAGGCCATGTTCAAGCTGGCCATGGACCCGGTCCGGCCGCGCGAGTTCCGCGAGTCCTCCAAGCCCGAGCACGAGGATTCCTGCTCCATGTGCGGCAAAATGTGCGCGGTCCGCAACATGAACCGCGTGCTGGAAGGCAAGGACATCCAACTGGACGACTAGCCCCCGGATTCCCCCCGCATCGTAAAGAAACCCCGGAGAAACGATTCTCCGGGGTTTCTTGCATTCCGCCGGTATTCGCCGGATCAAAATCGTGATACGGGATAGGAGCATCTTTTAGCCATCCGGGGTTCACTGAATGAAATTTGCCAGACCTTCGCTGCAAATCTCCATCCTGACGTTGTTCATGGTCCTGCTCCTTGTTTCCTCGGGAACGCTGACCTGGTTCAACTACAAGGAGAATTCCGAAACCGCCATGGACATTGCCAGGCAGTTGGTCCATGAGGTCAGCCAGAAGGTCCAACAACGCGTCGGATGCATGTTCGAAGACATCCAGCTGAGGACTCTCGAGGTTTCCGAGCTGTTGCAGTTCATTCCCAAGTCACGGGTCATGGACCACGGCATTCTGTGGTTCATGGCAAAATCCCTGCTGAGCCACGAGCGCGTCTATTCCATGTACGTCGGGTATTCCGGCGGCGATTTCTATCAGGTCATTTCCCTTCGAAACGCAGACCAGGCCCTGCGGAGCAGGCTGGGCGCGCCCGCGTCCGCGGAGCTGGCCGTGCGCCGGGTGCATTCCCGTCCCGAAGACGGCAGCCGCGTCGAGGTCGTGCAGTTCTTCGATGCGGATCGGGTCATGGTGGACTCCCGGTTCGAGGAGGAGGCCGCGTTCGATCCGCGCCTCAGGCCGTGGTATTGGCAGGCGGTATCGTCCCCGGAGGTGGTGCATACCCCGTTCTACGTGTTCGCCTCCTCGAAAAAGCTGGGGCTGACGGTGGCGCATCGGTTCGGCGGCGCGGTTCCCGGCGTGTTCGGCATGGATATCACCCTCAATGACATGTCGTCCTTTTTCGCCGAGCAGAACGTGGGCAAGTCCGGGGGGCTGGTTTTTCTTTTCGACTCGAAGGGGCGGCTGACGGCCTATCCCGATCCCAACAAGACGGTGTACCTGGAACCCGGCCTTGATGGGATCAAGCTGAGGCAGGCGACCCTCGACAGGACGGGAGTGCCGCTTTTGTCGGACCTGTGGGAACGGGTGAAGCGCAACGGGATCGAGGAGGCCGTGCTTCTCAAGGGGAGCTACGGCAGGTATTTCGTACACGTCAGTCCGGTCCGGGACGCGCACTTCGGCGATCAGTACGTGGCCGTGGCCGCCAGGATGTCCGACTTCACCGAACGGATGGACGAAACGCGCCGCATAAGCCTGATCTTCGCCCTGGGGATGGCCCTGCTGGCCATACCCATGGCCATGTATTTCTCCCGCATGATCGCCCGGCCGCTTACGAAGCTGGCCAACGAGGCGGACGAGATCCGCCGCTTCAGGCTGGATTCGCCCGTGGAGGTCGATTCGATGATTGCCGAGGTGGCGAACCTGAGCCGGGCGATCAAGACCATGAAGTCGAGTTTGAACATCTTCGGCAAATATGTGCCCAAGGCGCTGGTTCAGCGCCTTCTGCGCTCCAACCTGGAGGCCCGGTTGGGCGGGGACCGGCGCGAGTTGACCCTGCTGTTTTCGGACATCGAGGATTTCACCCGCTTTGCCGAGGGCCTGGAGCCGGAGGATCTGATGCTCCGGGTGTCCGATTACCTGCAGGTCGTGGGGTCGGAAATCCTCAAGACGGACGGGACCATCGACAAGTTCATCGGCGACGCGGTCATGGCCTTTTGGAATGCGCCCGTTTCCCAGGAGGACCACGCCGTCCGGGCCTGCGAGGCCGCGCTTCGGGCGCAGCTTGCCAACCGGGAGTTGAACCGGCGCATGGAGGCGGAGGGACTGCCTCCGCTGCGGACGCGCTTCGGGCTGCATACCGGGGAGGCTGTGGTGGGCAACATCGGCTCCGAGGACCGCATCAACTACACCGCCGTGGGGGCGGCAGTGAACCTCGCCGCCCGCCTGGAGGGGCTGAACAAGTATTACGGGACCGACATCCTGGTCAGCGAGACGGTGCGCGCCAAGGCCGGGGACGAATTCCTCTTCCGCACCGTGGGCATGGCTCTGGCCAAGGGCACGACCAGGCCGGTGAGGGTCTACGAACTGCTCGGCGTTCCCCAGGATTCCGGTTCCGAGCTGGCCGCGTGCGGTCTGCGGTGTACCCGGCTCGACGATTGGGAGCAGGCCCATGCAGCCTACCTGGAACGCCGTTTCGGCGAGGCGGCCCGGATGTTCGCGGACCTGGCCGAGCACGATCCCGAAGACCGGCTTGCCGTGCTGCTCATGGAAAAGTCCCGTCAATACGAAGCCGAGCCGCCCGGCCCGGACTGGAACGGAGTGGACGTCTTCAAGACCAAGTAGGGTGTTCGGCCCGGCTGCGGCCGTCTACGCCTTGTGGCCGCAAGCCGCGAACACCGGGTCGCCGACGCCCTTGGTCTCCATGAAGCGCGGGTCGTCCCGGTCGCGCCAGTCGTTGCGCATGGACACGGTGCCCGCGTCGTTGAACAGGTTCGCCGCGCGCAGATATTCGAGCGCCAGCCCCATGCGCTCGAACGGGTGGAGTTCCATCCAGCCCCGGATGGCGCGGTTTTGGTCGCAACGGTTGGTGAAGCCGAGGATCACGGGCGCGCCGGAATTGAGGAAATGGGCCACGTAGCGCAGGATATCCACCGGACGGGTCATGTATTCCACCGAGCAGGTGCAGACGGCCGCGTCGTATTTGCCCTCCGGCCGGGCGGTGCCCAGGGAGAAGTCCAGGACCCGCATGCCGGGCCGGATGAACCGGGCCTGGATGGCGGCGAGGTTTTCACGGGCCTTGCGGTCCATGGCGGGCGGGGCGAATTCCATGTCCGAGCCGTCGGCCTGGTCGAAGAACTCCGGGTAGTGGAAGGTGGTCGGCTTGCCGTCGTGCATGGCCTGCATGCCCGGCCCCCAGTCGCAGGTCGCCTCGCGCCAGTGGGTCAGCGAGCCGTAGGTGCCGCCGGACCGCTCCTCCACGTATTGGAGTTTGGCCGTGATGGTCACCGGAACGTCGGCCAGGGGATGGTTGCGGTCGGCTGTGAAGCTGTCGTCGTCCAGCTCGATGAGTCGGAAGGGAGTCAGGGTGTCCGGGTAGATGTCCAGCAGGCCGTCGATGTGACCCTGGGGGTAGAACCGGCCTTCGAGCGGGATGATGGGCCGTCCGTCCACGGTCTTTTTCCGCAGCCTGTCCAGGCCGAAGGTCTGCACCAGGGATTCCCGGCGACGGGGAATGCACAGGCGCGGCTCGTAGGTCATGGTCACGGATTCCCCGGCCCGTTTCCCTTCAAGCGCCTCGCGCATGCCGCGCGGGAACACGTCGTTCACCGGGTTGAATCGTCTGCCCAGAAACCATTCCTCGTGCCTGAGTCCGTCCTTTTCCCACGTGACGGTGAATTCGACGGCGCCCGTCGTGTTGTCGCTGAATACGGTCATGGTGCGGGAATATGGTCACAAAACCGGCGGGGATGCAAGCCCCGCCGCCGCCTTCGGGCCGTTTATCCGGCCTTGCGGCCGCCGGGGTGCGGGACCATATCCACCGATATGAAAATGACTTGCCGAATACATTCGTGTATGCGTGTTCCAAGGAGCCTGACAATATGAAGCGCGCAGTCATCATCGTTCTCGTTCTTCTTGCCGCGGCCGCCGGATGGTATTTCTGGGACGGCCGAAACGGCGACGGCAGGGAACTGGCGCTCGGCGGCAACGTCGACATCCGCGAGGTCAATCTCGCCTTTCGCGTCGACGGCCGGGTGGCGGACGTGAAGGTCGAGGAGGGCGACCTGGTTTCGTCCGGCGACATCATCGCGGTCATCGATCCCGAGCCCTTCCAGACCAGACTGGCCCAGGCCGAGGGAGCCTTGGGCGCCGCGCAGGCCGCCGAGGCGTTGCTTCAGGCCGGAACCCGGAACGAGGAGGTAGCCCGTCTCAAGGCCCAAATGGAGGCCCTGCGCGCGGCCGCGGTCAACGCCCAGGTCACCTTCAGGCGGCAGCGGGACCTCTTGTCCTCCAATTCCATTTCTCGGCAGGAATTCGACAATGCCAAGGCGTCCTGGGACCAGACCTCGTCCGAGTTCCAGGCCGCGCAGCAGGCGTATTTCGAGGCCAGAAACGGCGCGCGCAGCGAGGATCTGGCGCGGGCCGAGGCCGAGCGCAAGATGGCCGAGGCCCAGCGCGACACCGCCGCGCTGCAGTTGCGCGACACGACGCTGGTCTCCCCGGAGGGGGGGACGGTCCTGACCCGTGTGGTCGAGCCCGGCTCCATGGTCGCGGCCGGGTCGCCCGTGGTCACCCTGTCCCTGGACCGTCCGGTCCGGGTGCGCGCCTACGTGGACGAGCCGAACCTGGGCCGGGTCGCTCCCGGCACCGAAGTGCTCGTATTCACCGATTCCCGGCCCGACCACCCGTATCGGGGCACGGTCGGGTTCGTTTCCCCGCGCGCCGAGTTCACGCCCAAGCAGGTGGAGACGCAGGATCTCCGCACGGCGCTGGTCTATCGCATCCGCGTCACCATTGCGGACCCGGACAACGGGCTGCGGCAGGGCATGCCGGTGACGGTGCGGCTGGCCGCCAAGGGGCGGTAGCCCATGGAGGAGCTTGCCGCCCGCATCGATGGCCTGAGCCATCGCTATCCCGAGCAGGACGACGGGCAGTGGGCCTTGGCGGACGTTGCCCTCCGCGTGCGGGAAGGCGTCATCACCGGGCTTGCCGGCCCGGACGGCGCGGGCAAGACCACGCTCATGCGGATCATGGCCGGTCTGCTTCGGCCCACGGCCGGGAAGGTCGACGTGGTGGGGCTCGACCCGGTCCGCCGCGCAGCCGTCCTGCACGCGCGCGTCGGCTACATGCCCCAGAAATTCGGTCTCTACGAGGACCTGACCGTCATGGAGAATCTCGTCCTCTACGCGGACCTGCGCGGGGTGGTCGGCGCGGAGCGCGCGACCCAGTTCGAGCGGTTGCTTGACTTCACGGGCCTGCGTCCCTTCATGGGGCGGCTGGGCGGGAATCTCTCCGGCGGCATGAAGCAGAAGCTGGGGCTGGCCTGCACTCTGGTGGGCAAGCCCGAGCTGCTGCTCCTGGACGAGCCGGGCGTGGGCGTGGACCCCATTTCCCGCCGCGACCTGTGGGGCATGGTCCAGAGCCTGGCCGAGGGCGGCATGGCCGTGGTCTGGGCCACGGCCTACCTGGACGAGGCCGAGCGGTGCGATGCGCTCTGCCTGATGAACGACGGCCGGGTGATTTTTTCCGGCAAGCCGGAAGAGCAGAGGGAGCGCATGCGCGGCCGCTGCGTGCACGTGCGGAACATTCCCGGCAACCGGCGGCACTTCCTGCGCCGCGCCCTGGGGGACGAGCGCGTGGTCGACGGCGTGATCCAGGGGGAGAACGTGCGCCTGGTCCTCAAGGAGGGCGTGGGGCAGTTGGACGGGCGCTTGCTGGCGACCGCGCCGGGGGCCGAGATCGTGTTCGTGGAACCCCGCCTGGAGGACGCCTTCATCGACATGGTGGGCGGCGGCCCGGACGGCCGGTCCGTGTTGGCCGAGACCATGCCCGCAGTGCGGGTGGGCGACGGCGTGGACGTGGACGCGGTCATCAGCGCCCATGAGCTGACGCGCAAGTTCGGCGATTTCACGGCCGCTGACCACGTGACGTTCAACGTCCGCGAAGGGGAGATCTTCGGCCTGCTCGGGCCGAACGGGGCGGGCAAATCCACCACCTTCCGCATGATGTGCGGGCTGCTCCGGCCCACCTCCGGCGAAGCCCACGTCATGGGCATCGACCTCAAGCGCAGCGCCGGGCGGGCGCGGCAGAAGCTCGGCTACATGGCCCAGAAATTTTCTCTCTACGGCAACCTGAACGTGGAGCGGAACCTGAAGTTCTTCTCCGGCATCTACGGCCTCAAGGGCCAGGTCCTTGAGGACAAGATGGCCCGGATGCTGGACAGCTTCGGCCTGGACCGCTACCGGCGGACCGTGGCCGGGGAACTGCCGCTGGGCTTCAAGCAACGGCTGGCCCTGGCCTGCGCCCTGATGCACGAGCCGCCGCTGTTGTTCCTCGACGAACCGACCTCGGGCGTGGACCCGGTGACGCGGCGGGAGTTCTGGATGCACATCAACGCCCTGGTGGACAAGGGCGTCACCGTCATGGTCACCACCCATTTCATGGACGAGGCCGAGTATTGCGACCGCATCGCACTCATCTACCGCGGCCGGATGATCGCCACCGGGCCGCCGGACGAGCTTAAGCGGCAGGCCGCGGACGGCGACCTGGCCGTCCCGACTTTCGAGGAGGCGTTCATCCGGCTCATCCACCGCGACGATATGGCGCGGAAAAGCGCGGGAGGCGAGTCGGCATGACCCGTGCGCGACCGAAAAAAACGGGCTTCTCCCTGCGCCGGGCGTGCGCCCTGTGCCTCAAGGAGATGCGCCAGATCCTCCGCGATCCCACCAGCCTGCTCATTTCCATCGTCCTGCCCGTGGGGCTGCTGTTCATCTTCGGCTTCGGCATCTCGCTGGACACCAACCGGCTGTCCATGGGCATTGTCATGGAGGACCACGGGGCAGAGGCGATCCGGTTCGCGGCCGCTGCGGGCGGTTCGCCCTACATCAACCCGGTGTTCGCCGATACCGTGGACGAGGTGAAGGATGACCTGAAGCTGGCCCGGCTGCGCGGCGTCATCGTCATCCCCGAGGACTTCACGGCCAAGGTCCTGGCCGGGCGGGGCAACGCGACCATTCAGGTGCTCAGCGACGGATCGGAACCCAACACCGCGAATTTCGTCTACGCCTACGCCCACGGCCTGTTCGAGAGCTGGCTTGCGGATCGCGCCGACGCGCTCGGCATGTCCATGGAGGGGCCGGTCACCCTGGAGCCGCGCTACTGGTTCAACCCGACCACCATCAGCCGCAACTACCTGATTCCCGGCTCCATTTCCGTGGTCATGACCATCATCGGTGCGCTGCTCACTTCCCTGGTGGTGGCCCGCGAGTGGGAACGGGGAACCATGGAGGCGCTGTTGGCCACCCCGGTCACCAAGACCGAGCTGATGTTGTCCAAGGCGCTGCCTTATTACGTGCTGGCCATGGTGGCCACGACCATCTGCGTGCTCATCGCCATCTTCATCATGGATGTCCCCTTCCGGGGATCCATCCCGGCCTTGCTGTTGACGTCCACCCTTTTTCTGTGCAGTTCGCTGGGACTCGGGCTGCTGCTGTCCACGCTCACGCGCAACCAGTTCAACGCGGCCTTTGCGGCCCTCAACGCGGCCTTTCTCCCGTCGATTCTGCTCTCCGGACTGATCTTCGAGATCGCCTCCATGCCCGTGGTCATTCAGGCCGTGACTTATCTCATCCCGGCCCGGTATTTCGTCAAGATACTCCAGACGCTGTTTCAGGCCGGCGATCTCGGGGCCATTCTGCTCCCCAATATGGTCTTTCTGGTGCTCTCGGCCACATTCTGGTTCGGGCTCACGGCGGCCAAGACCCGGCGCAGGCTGGACGGGTGATCGCCGTGTGGAACCGCATCGTCGCCCTCATCGTCAAGGAGCTGCAACAGCTCTTTGCCACCAAGACCTCCATCAGGATGCTCCTGATGCCGCTTTTGTTGCAACTGGCGGTCTTCCCCTTCGCCACCACCCTGGAGGTCAAGGAGGCGTCCATCGCCATCCTGAACGAGGACTCCGGAGCCGAGGCCGTGGAGCTTATCCAACGGTATCACGCGGCCTCGGCGTTCTCGGACGTGCTCTACGTGACCGACGCCGCGTCCCTGCGCGACGCCCTCGACGGGCAGCGGGCGCTGCTGGCCATCCGGGTGCCGCCCGACTTCAGCAAAAAGGTCCTCGCGGGCACGCCCGTGGCCATCCAGGCATTGATCGACGGGCGGCGGTCCAACGCGGCCCAGATCGCGTTTTCCTACATCCGGCAGGTCACCAACGACTATGTGGGGGAGCGCATCGGCTTTTCGGCTCCCGCGAGCCTGGTGGTGCGCAACGTGTACAATCCGAACCTGGACTACAAATGGTTCGTGCTGCCCAGCCTGGTGGCCATCATCGCCACTGTCAGCTGTCTGTTGGTGACGGCCATGTCTCTGGCCCGCGAGCGGGAGGAGGGGACCTACGACCAACTGCTGGTGACGCCGCTGACCCCTGCCTACATAATGCTCGGCAAGGCGGTGCCGGGCATCCTGGTCTCCATGACCCAGAGTTCGATCATCGCGTCGGCGGCCGTGTTCGTCTACGGCGTGCCTTTCACCGGGGCGGTTTGGCTGCTTCTGACGGCCACTTTCGCCTATTCCCTGGCCCTGTCCGGGGTGGGGCTGCTCATCTCGTCCTTTTCCACCAGCCAGCAGCAGGCGTTCATGGGCATGTTCAGCTACATGGTCCCTTCGGTGATCCTGTCCGGCTACCTGGCCCCGGTGGAGAACATGCCCGCGTTCCTCCGTTTTCTCAGCGCCGTCAATCCCCTGACCCATTTCATCTCCATGGCCAAGGGGATATTCCTCAAGAGCTACGGGTTCTCGGCGGTCGCGCCCGACCTGCTGGCCCTGCTGGCCATTTCCTCGGTGACCCTGCTCACGGCCGGCATGGCCTTCCGGTGGCAGACCCGGACGTAGGGCCTACCAGTATCCCTTTTCCCCTCTGAATTTGATGTCGCGGAGCTGCCAGCGGTAGACCCCGCCGCCCTTGGCGTAGGCGCAATTGCTGCAACTCGCGCCTTCCGTGGCGGATCGCGCGCCGATGGGCGTCGAACCCTTCTGCGTGGAGCCGTTTTTGAAAAACACCGTGTACCAGATGCGGACATCCTTGTCGTTGGCGTTCTTGAACCGCAGGTAGCCGGACCCTCCGCTGGGGTACTGGCAGATCATGATGTAGATGTTCTGGATCGGGGCGTCCCAGTCCGTGCATTTGTTTCCGGCTCTGCACAGCAGGTCCTGCGCGGAAGCGCCGGACGAGAGCAGCAGGGCCAAAAGTCCCGCAATGACGATTTTTCGCATGGTCCCTCCTTGTGGCCGTTGCGGGCGCGTTCGCCGATTTCTCGGCAAAGGCCCGGTTGTCTGCCGATCAGAACATATTTTACGGCTGTGTCCATACTCATCATTGAGTATTACAGCCCTGTTCGTGCAATCGGCCTTGGACAAGGGGGGACGGAGGCGGGATGCGCCGGGACCTGTGGCTTGGCAGGGTTCCGGCCCGTTTCCAGTTTTTTCGGACGAGGGGTTTCGGCCCGGTCGGCGGCAAAGAAAAAGCGGTTGCATCCATTCAGATGCAACCGCTTGATTTTCTTGGTAGCGGGGGCAGGATTTGAACCTACGACCTTCGGGTTATGAGCCCGACGAGCTACCGTACTGCTCCACCCCGCGACACGTGAGAGGCTGGTTCTATGTGCCTGCCGGATTTTTGTCAACACCTAATTTTCAGGAAGTTGAAAATAGGTCTTTTCGATATCGGGAGTCCTTGAAAGCCGGGGAAAAAACCCGCCAAACATTTACAACCGGCCGCGAATTCCGTACATGAGCACCCATATGAGCAACCAAGACAAATTCTCGGTGGTGCTGCCGGTTTTCAACGAGCAGGACAATCTCGAAATCCTGTTCGCCGAAATCCGCGCGGCCGCCGATTCCACGGGCCGTCCCTGGGAGGCCGTGTTCGTGGACGATTGCAGCACGGACGACTCCCTGTCCATCATCCGCAGGCTGGCCGAAGGGCATCCCGAGGTCCGCTACGTGGCCTTTGAAGGCAATCGCGGCCAGTCCGCCGCCTTTTGCGCCGGGTTCGACGCGGCCGGTTCCGACATCATCATCACCATGGACGCGGACCTGCAGAACGACCCGGCGGACATCCCGGGCATGCTGGCCGCCTTCGGGAACGGGTGCGAGATGGTCATCGGCTGGCGCATGAAGCGGCGGGACACCTTCGTCAAACGCATTTCCTCGCGTATCGCCAACAAGATCCGCGATTCCATCGTGGACGACGGCGTCCACGACACCGGCTGCTCGCTCAAGGTCATGCGCCGGGATATGCTGCTCGCACTGCCCCGGTTCAAGAACATGCACCGCTATTTCCCCATTCTCATGAAGATGCAGGGGGCGCGCATCCGGGAGGTGGAGGTCCACCACCGCGAACGCGGGGCGGGCGTATCCAAGTACGGCACCCTCGACCGCGCCCTGGCCGGCATCTACGACCTCATCGGCGTCAAGTGGCTCATCAGGCGCCACATCGGCTACACGGTGAAAGAGAAGAACTAGCCATGCGGCTCCCGGCCTTTTGGTGGTTGCTCGCCGCGACCGTGATCCCGCAGGGATGGTTCCTCGTCCGGGCCTGCATTTTACGCGGGCGGGGGAAAAGGGTACAACCCCTGTCGCGCCCGGCGCTCGTCCTGCTCGGCGCGTCCGGCTTGGCCGGGCTGGCCTACGGCGCGGCCCAGCGCGACCCGGTGTTCGCCCTGGGCCAAATCTGCTTGATGATCCTTTATTACCTGATGCAGACTCGGAGCCATGACCAAAGATCGTAACGGCGCCACCCTGAAATCCGTCAAGTCCCTGGCAAAGGGGCTGGTCATGCTGCTCGGCCTCGGCCTGGCCGTGTACCTGGCCCGTGCCGCCGGGCTTGGCTCCATGCTGGAGGACACCCGGTGGTTCAACGACCACGTGCTCGGCTCCGGCCCGTTGTCCGTGGTCATCTTTCTGGCCGTGGGCGCGGTTTTCACCGGGGTGGGGCTGCCGCGCCAGTTGATCGGCTTTTTGGGCGGATTCGCCTTCGGCGTGGTCAGCGGCACGCTGCTGGCCACGGTGGGTTCGGGACTGGGTTGCGCCCTGGCCGCCGTCTATGCCCGCATGGGCGGGCGCGAGCTGGTGGAGCGCAAGTTCGGCGGACGGCTGGAGCGGGTGAACCGTTTTCTCAGGCACGAGCCGTTCAACACCGCGCTGGCCATCCGGCTGTTCCCCCTGGGCAGCAACCTGATCACCAATTTGGCCGCCGGGGTCAGCTCCATTCCGCTGTTGCCGTTCGTGCTCGGCTCCACGCTGGGCTACGTTCCCCAGAATTTCATCTTCGCCTTGTTCGGCGCGGGCATGAACCGCGAGTCCGCCATGGGCACGGCATTGTCCGTGGGCATGTCCATAGCCCTGTTCGTGGTGTCCGGCTGGCTGGGAATTCAGGTCTACCGGCGCTACCGCACGCGGGAGGGGCTGCCGGAAGAAGGTGAGGATTAGCCCTTTTCGGGCGGCATGAAGCGTCGCTCGATTTCCCGCCATACGATCCAGACGCTTCCGGCGATCACCACGCCCCAAAGCCATCCGGCAAGGACGTCGGTGGGATAGTGCTTGCCGAGGTAGACGCGGGAATAGCCCACCAAAAGCGGCAGGATCAGCGGCCATTTCTTGAGCGCGGGCCATAGCAGCAGAGCCATCAGGGCCAGGGTCATCGAGTTGGCGGCGTGGCCGGACGGGTAGGACGTGCCCCGCTCCTTGGTCTGGACGAAGGAGGGCGGCCGCTTTTGCCAGTTGCCGTTGTCGTCCACGTACCGGGTCCCGGCCACGGCGTTGAGCGGCCTGACCCGGTAGACCTGGCCTTTGATGATGGAGGCGGAAAAGTCGGACAGGCCCATGGCGGCGAGCAGGACGAGGAAGCAGATCACATGCCGCTTGCCCCCTTTGAGGAGCAGGACCGCAAAGACCACGGCCATGAGCGCGAACAGCACCGCCTTGGACGAGAGGACCGGCATGACGGCGTCCAGCCACGGCGTGTCCCAGTGCTGGTTGATGAGCCGGTAAAGCTCGAAGTCGAAAGTCGGTGTGGAAAAAAACATTCTGCCCCCTTGAAGTTGTACGGATTCATAGCCCCCTTTGCTTCGCGGGGCAACCGCGCGGGTTGTCAAAGGGGGAAAAAAGGTTCAAGAGAATATCCCTATGGCGACTGATGTGAAAAAAGCGCGACTGGCCGTGACCATGCCGAGACTCAGCCGGTACGGCGGGGCCGAATCCTTTGCCTGGCGTCTTTCCGAGCTTCTGGCCCGGCGCGGCTATGCGGTGGACTTCATTTGTGCCCGGTGCGAGGGCGATCCGCCCGAGGGCGTCAATCCCGTGGTCCTCGGCCGGTTCGGGGTCTTCCGCTGGGTCAAGGTGGTTTGGTTCGCCTATGCGGCGGACAAGGCGTGCCGCCAGGGGGACTACGACCTGGTGTTCGGTATGGGCAAAACCCTCAACCAGGACATCCTGCGGATCGGCGGCGGACCGATCTCCAAGTTTTGGGAGTTGTCCCAAAAAGCCTGGCCCGAGGGATTCGCCCGCTCCTTCAAGATGCTCCGGCGCAGGCTGTCGCCCGCCAACTGGGCCATCCGCCTCATCGACGTCATCCGGCTTAAGCGCACACCGCGCATCGTGGCCGTATCCCATCTGGTGCGCGACTGGATCGTGGAGGCGCACCCCCATCTCCGCAAGGAGGACATCGCGGTCGTCTACAACCGGCCCGACCTGTCCCGGTTCTCGCCCATCGGCGAGCAGGGGCGGAATCGGCTGCGGGCCACCTGCAACGTGTCCGAGTACGAGGTTGTCATCGGCACGGCGGCCACGAATTTCGCCCTCAAGGGCATCCGCCATCTGGTCAAGATGCTCGCTCTGCTGCCCGAGCATTTCGTGCTCGGCGTGGCCGGGGGCCGCAACCCGGACAGGTACCTGCGCCAGGCGCGCGAACTGGGCGTGGAGAAGCGCATCCGCTTCCTGGGCCGGGTGGACGACATGGTCGATTTCTATCGCGGGGTGGACATCTTCGTGCTGGCCTCGTTCTACGACGCCTGCTCCAATGCCGTGCTGGAAGCCTTGGCCTGCGGGTGCAAGGTGCTCTCAAGCTCCCTGAACGGCAGCGCCCGCTTCCTGCCGGACCGGTGGGTGTTCGACGACCCGTCGGATGCGCGCAACCTGGCCCGGCTGGTGCGCGAGGTGGCCAAGGAGGATCGGCCCGAGCCGTTCTCATGGCCCGACGACATGGCCTGCGGCCTGGAACCGTATGTGGCGATGATCGAAAAGACGCTGGCCGAGAAAAATTAGCTGCAAGCGAAAAGGCCGGAGCAAGTGCTCCGGCCTTTTTATTTCGTTTTCAGGACAGCGTCGAAATAGGCGATGGTCAGTGCCAGCCCCTCCCGGAGCGGGACCTCGGGTTCCCAGTCCAGGATCCGTTTTGCCAGGGATATGTCCGGGCAGCGCTGCATGGGGTCGTCCGAGGGCAGGGGGGTGTGGACGATCTTCGATTGGCTCCCCACCAGGTCGACGACCGTTTCGGCCAGTTCCCTGATGGTGAACTCGCCGGGGTTGCCCAGGTTCACGGGGCCGGTGAATTCGTCGGGCGTCTGTTCCATCAGGCGGACGATGCCTTCCACCAGATCGGTGACGAAGCAGAAGCTGCGGGTCTGCTCACCCCCGCCGTAGATCGTGATGTCCTCGCCCTTGAGCGCCTGGACCACGAAGTTGGAGACGACCCGGCCGTCGTCCATGGCCATGCGCGGGCCGTAGGTGTTGAAGATGCGGCCGACCTTGATTTTCAGCTTGTGCTGGCGGTTGTAGTCGAAGAAGAGCGTTTCCGCGCACCGCTTGCCCTCGTCATAGCAGGAGCGCAGCCCCGTGGGATTGACGTTGCCCCAGTAGTCCTCGGTCTGGGGATGCACGTTCGGGTCGCCGTAGACCTCGCTGGTGGACGCCTGGAAGATCTTGGCCTTCACGCGCTTGGCCAAGCCGAGCATGTTGATGGCCCCGTGTACGCTGGTCTTGGTGGTCTGCACCGGGTCGTGCTGGTAGTGGATGGGCGAGGCCGGGCAGGCGAGGTTGTAGATTTCGTCCACCTCCACGTAGAGCGGAAAGGTGACGTCGTGCCGGACGGCCTCGAAGTAGGGGGAGTCCATGAGGTGGACGATGTTCGACTTGCTTCCGGTGAAGAAGTTGTCCACGCAGATGACCTCGTGTCCCATGGCCAGAAGACGCTCGCAGAGGTGCGAGCCGAGAAAGCCCGAACCGCCGGTGACGAGAACGCGTTTTTTTCTCATGCCCAGTTACTGCAAAAAAAGGGCCCGGGTGTCAATCTCGTTGTGAAAAAATAATTTTTACAAGTGGTTGCCATGTTTATTCGGCCAATGAAGCGTCCGGTCCCCGGCAGGAGAGGCGGGGAGGCCGATTCAAATGGTTGACGCAATCGGGGCGGCATGCGAAAAGCGGGTGTGGATTAACATTTTATAGGTATTTTCCGATGATAACGACAATTGTTGAATGTCTCGCGGGGGCCGTGAAGGCCAAGGGCCTGGTGGTGGTTATCGACGTATTCCGTTCCGCCACGGTCGGGTGTTATCTCATGGAGAAGGGGGTCGGCGAATACCTTGCCGCCGAAACCCTGGAACAGGCGCGGGAGCTGACCGCCGATCGCGGCGGACTGCTCATCGGCGAGCAGCAGGGCGTGCCCTTGGAGGAATTCGACCTGGGCAACTCGCCGACCCTGCTCATGGAGGAGGACCTCTCCGGAAAGACGCTGGTCCATTCGACCAATGCGGGCATTCCGGGGCTGTTCGCCTGCGCGGACGCGGACGAGGTCATCACCGGTTCCTTCGTCAACGCCGGGGCCGTGGTGCGCTATATCCGAAGCCGCAATCCCGAGCGCGTCACCCTGGTGTCCATAGGCACCGGCGGCGACATGCGCGCCCAGGAAGACATGATGTGCGCCATATACATAAAGAACGAGCTGGAGGGATATCCCAACAGCTTCGAGACCCTGCGGAAGTTCCTGGCCAAGGTGGACACTGCGGCGATGTTTTACGACGAGTCGCGGGTGGACGCTCCCGAGGGCGATTTCGAAATGTGCATGGATATCGACCGATACGATTTCATCCTCAAGGGGGAACGGATGGAGGGCGGCGGCATGCTGATGCGGAAGGTCGATGTCGAAAAAGGGGAAGGCGCATAGGATGCCGTGATGAGCGATACCCAGAAAGTCCTGGCCGTCGACGATTCCAAGACCAACCTCGCCCTGCTGAAGCACATGCTCGCGGGCGTGGGGTGCGAGGTCGTGACCGCGGAGAGCGGGCCGGAGGCCATCCGGCTGGCCGGGGAGTATGATTTCGCTCTGATTCTGCTCGACATCCAGATGCCGGGGATGGACGGGTACGAGGCCGCTTCCAGGATCAAGGAGATCGAAAGGGGGCGGCATGTCCCGATCATTTTCATTACCGCCTTTTTTCAGGACGACGACAACGTGCGCCAGGGCTATGACACCGGGGCCGTGGACTACCTGTTCCGCCCGGTGGACGCCCATGTCCTGATATGCAAGGTCAAGGCGTTTCTTGAGATGCACCGGCAGAAGATTCTGCTCGAGCGGGAGATCGAGATGCATCGGCGGACCGAGGCGGCCTTGAGCAAGGCCGAGGAAAAGTACCGCTCCATCTTCGAGCGCGCGGTGGAGGGCATCTACCAGATCACCCCGGCCGGGGAGTTTCTGGAGGTCAACCCGGCCATGCTGCGCATCCTCGGGTACAAGACGCCCTCGGACATTATCGGCAGGCCCGGCATGTGGGCGTCCGTCATGGCCGACAACGACGAGCGCCAGGCATACGAAGAGATCATGCGGCGGGACGGGGCGGTCACCAATTTTGAATTCCACGGCCGACGCCGCGACGGCGAAGTCCTCTGGTGCTCCATGAATTCCCGCATGGTCCGGCAGGCCGGCGGCGCGGACTTCATCGAGGGCGTCCTGGAGGACATCACCGAGCGCAAGAACATCGAGCTGGAACTCAAGGAACTGGCCATGGTGGACAGCCTGACCGGCATTGCCAACCGGCACAGGTTCTTTGACCGCCTGGACCACGCGCTGGCCGTGGCCAAGCGGTATGAAAAAATCCTGGCGGTTCTGTTCATAGATCTCGACGAATTCAAGCGGATCAACGACACCTTCGGGCATCCGGCGGGCGACGGCCTGCTTCGCGAGGTGGCGGAAAGGCTGCAGGCGCGCACCCGCGCCTCCGACACCCTGGCCCGCATCGGCGGCGACGAGTTCGGCCTGCTTTTGACCGACGTTCCCGGCAGGGACGGGGCCGTGGCCGTGACCAAGGGCCTGTTGGATGTGCTGAAAAAGCCTTTCGCCATCAAGGGCGAGGAGGTCACGGTCAGCGCCACCATCGGCATCAGCTTCTACCCGGACGACGGCCTGGACCCGGTCACGCTCATCAGTCGGGCCGATGCCGCCATGTACGGCGCCAAGAGCCAGTGCCACGCCCGGTTCGGCACCTTCGCCGACTGCGGCGTATCGCCGTAGTCCGCGATTTTGCCCGACAAATCCGCTCCGTTCGATTCCTTTTTGGGGAATGCCCCGGATCATCCTCCGCTACCCTACGCGGAACTTCCTTGCGTCATTTCAAGGCGCTGAAATGCTCCGAAACACAACGATGATAGCCGTTCGCGGCTGCTTTGCCCGAACGGCCTCAGAGTCAAGTAAATTGCATACTTATGTGGTAGGTACTTCGCGAAAAAAAGAGCAAGATGCTTGACTTGCCCTTCATTTCGGGGCATGGAGTTCGTTAATCCTCGGAAAAAAGTGTTTTCAGGGTTTTACGCAATATTCAGCCAAAAGGATGGGGTATGGTTTTCGACTGGCTACATTTTGCAATCGTATTGTTTTTGCTCGCCGGCTTCCTGTTCGCCGTCGGTCCGCTGATTCTCTCGGCGGTAATCGGTCCAAGGGCGAAAGGCGGGGACATCGGCATGCCGTATGAATGCGGCATGGTCCCTTACGGCAGCTCATGGTCAAGGTGGGGCGTATCGTTTTACGTGTACGCACTGATTTTCCTCGCCTTCGACGTTGATGTCCTTTACCTGTTCCCGGTTTCCGTCGCCTACGGCGACGCCGAAGGCGTGGTTCCCTTCGTAAAGGTCTTCATCTTCCTCTTATTCCTAATTCTTTCCGTCATTTATTTTTGGGCGAAAGGGGTGTTTACATGGCCGCGCAGGATTCAGTAGTGCAAAAGGAGTTCCTGACGGCAGGCAACCATTACATGGATCCGCCTATCGTCAACCTCAAGTTGGCCCAGGACATCTTCGACATCTGTCGAGCCATGTCCCTGTGGCCCGTCACCTTCGGACTTGCGTGCTGCGCCATCGAGATGATGGCCACCGGCATGGCGCGTTTCGACTTGGCCCGCTTCGGGGCGGAGGTCTTCCGGCCCTCGCCGCGCCAGGCCGACGTCATGATCGTCGCAGGCACCGTGAACAAGAAGATGGCTCCGGCCGTGGTCCGGCTCTACGAACAGATGGCCGGGCCCAAGTGGGTCATCGCCATGGGCAACTGCGCCATCTCCGGCGGTCCCTTCAAGAGCAAGGACAACTACGGCGTCATCGAGGGCGTGGACACGCTGATTCCCGTCAATGTGTACGTCCCCGGCTGTCCGCCCAGGCCCGAGGGCCTTTTGGAGGGCTTCTTCGAGCTGCAACGCCAGATAACCGGCAAACGCTGGTGGCCCGTTGCCGCCGCGGTGGAGGGGTAGGATATGTTGCAAGCGCTTGAAGGCGTGGCGACCCAATGCGTCGCCAAACAGGACAAAGCGGCCACCGGACATGTCTGGTCCGTCTTTCTGGCCCCCGACCAGATCGTCAAGGCCGCCAGGAAGCTGTACGAGGCCGAGTATTCCCTTGAAGATGTCTTTGCCATGGACTTTGAAGAGGGATTTTTGGTGCATTACCATTTTAATAGGTGGAATGTTGACGAGCGGATCGTTCTCAGAGTTCTCGTGAGCGGGGACAATCCCGTGGTTCCTTCCATCACTTCCGTTTACCAGGGGGCCGAATGGCATGAACGGGAAACCCGCGATTTCCACGGCATCACCTTTGAGGGCAATTCCAACCTCGTGCCGCTGCTTTTGCCGGTCGAGGACGTGGATTTCCATCCGCTGGTCAAGACCGACAAGACGCGCAAGTCCATCAAGGACCTGCTGAGCCTTGGCGAGGTCGTTTCCTGCTCCCGGGAAGTGGAAGACTTGTTTGCTGCTGAGGAGGAGGCCGGGGAGGCCTCCGATGCGTAGGCCGGGGCAACCGGTCGGTATCAAAAACCGGACTGAGATATATGTCGGCTTACCAAAATTTAGAACAGATGAAGGGTGATTTCTACACCCAGAAGTTCGCGGCCGGAAAGCAGGACGATACCTTGATCATCAACATGGGTCCGCAGCATCCGTCGACACACGGCGTTTTGCGGATCATGATCGAGGTGGACGGCGAATACATCGTCCGCGCCGAACCCGTTTTGGGTTACCTGCACCGCATGCATGAAAAAATGGGCGAGACTCAGACCTGGGGAGGGTTCATCCCCAACATGGGTCGCGTCGACTATGGTCACCCCATGGCCTGGAACTGGGCCTACGTGGGCGCTGTCGAAAAACTGATGGGCATCGAGGTGCCCGAGAGGGCGGAGTATCTGCGCGTCATCATGACCGAGCTCAACCGCCTGACTTCCCACCTCCTGTGGTGGGGAGCCTATGTCCTGGACCTGGGCGCGTTCACGCCCATCCTGTACGCGTTCGACGACCGCGAAATGCTGCTCGACATCCTGCAGAGGCCCTCCGCCTCCAGGTTGACCTACAGCAACTTCCGCGTCGGCGGGCTGCAGATGGACATGGACGACAAGTGCATCGAACTCATCAAGGAGTTCATCCCGCACTTCAGGAAACGGCTTCCCATGTACAAGGATCTGGTCACGGACAACATCATCCTGCGCCGACGCATCGAAGGCATCGGCATCATCGACCAGGACATGTGCCGCCGCTACGGCTGCACCGGCCCCGTGCTCCGGGCTGCGGGAGTTCCCTACGATATCCGCAGGACCGAGCCGTACTCGGTGTACGACCGCTTCGACTTCGAGATTCCCACCGAGGACACGTGCTGTTCCGCCGGTCGCTATCTCGTCCGCCTGGCGGAGATGGAGCAATCCATGCGCATCATCGAACAGGCCTTGGAACAGCTGGACTCCGCCGAGGGCGGGCATATCGTGGACAAGGCGCCCAAGCCGTCCATGAAGCCGCCGGCGGGCGAGGCCTACTTCTGCGTCGAGGGTGGGCGCGGCAAGATCGGCGTGCACGTGGTCTCCGACGGGAGCAAGGTGCCGTACCGCATCAAGCTGCGGGCCCCGGGCTATTCCAACCTGCACGCGTTCGTCGAGGCCGCAACGGGCACCATCCTGGCCGACGCCGTCGCCATCCTGGGAAGCCTTGACCTGATCATCCCGGAAATCGACAGGTAGGGGGAAATTAATGCAAGTATTCATGCAACATATACTGCCGTTGCTCATCGCCGTCGTGGGCGCCATGATCTGGCTGGGCATCAACGCATTGCTGTGGGTCTATTGCGAACGCAAGTTCGCGGGCCATATCCAGCGCCGTCCCGGCCCCTTCGAGGTCGGTCCGCACGGCGCGCTGCAGCCGCTCATCGACGGCTTGAAGCTCATGGGCAAACAGCTCGTGACTCCGGACAACGCGGACAACGTCCTTTATTGGACCGCACCGATCATGACCATGATCCCGGTGTTGCTGCTTTACCTGCCCATCCCGTACGGCCCCGTGCTGACGGGCATGGACGTCAACCTCGCCCTGCTGCTCATCCTGGCGTTCTCCAGCTTCAACGGGCTGGCCGTCATCCTGGCAGGGTGGTCATCCAACAACAAATGGGGCGTGCTCGGCGCGGCCCGTGCCGTATCGCAGGCCGTGGCCTACGAGATTCCGCTGCTGCTGACCGTGCTGGCCATTTCCTTCATGACCGGCACCCTGAGCCTGGTGGACATCACGAACCTGCAGGCCGGATACATCCACAACTGGTTCATCTTCAAGCAGCCGCTGGCCTTCATCATCTTCATCGTGGCCATGTTCGGCGAGACCAACCGCGCACCCTTCGACCTGGCCGAGGCCGAGTCCGAGCTGACGGCCGGTTTCCACGTCGAGTATTCGGCCATGGGATTCGGCTGTTTCTTCCTGGCGGAATACGGGTACATGGTCGTCATGTGCTCGGTCTGCTCGGTCCTGTTCCTGGGCGGGTATCACGGCCCCATCCCCGGCCTCGACGGCTGGTGGTGGATGGTCGGCAAGACGTTCGCGCTGATGTCCTTCATGCTCTGGGTTCGCTGGACCTACCCCCGCGTGCGGTTCGACCAGTTGCTGAACATCAATTGGAAATGGTTGCTCCCTCTGGCCACGGCGAACCTGCTGGCCACGGCGCTGATCATGAAGCTGTAGGGGGAGCGTTATGGGTAAATTCAAAGACAACGTCATTCAGCCGATTCTCGACTGTTGGAGCCTGTTCGTCGGACTCAAGGTCACGGGCAAGTACTTCTGCAAGCCCCTGGTCACGGTCCACTATCCGCGCCAGGTCATCGACAACGAGAATCTCACGACATACGGCGGGCACGTCGAACTGGTCGGCAAGCCCAAGGATCCGGCCACGCCCAAGTGCATCTCCTGCATGATGTGCGTGACCAACTGCCCGAGCAAGTGCCTCACGGTGGTCAAGCAGAAGGCTCCCAAGCCCACCCCGGAAGAGGAAGCGGCCATGAAGGCCGCCGAGGAAGCCGGGGAAAAGGTCAAGAAGCCCAAGGCCCCGAAGAATCCGGCCAAGTTCATCTACGACTATACCAAGTGCTCGCTGTGCGGCACCTGCATCGAGAACTGCCCGGCCAAGTCGCTCCGCTTCTCCAATAATATCTATTGGGTGGCGACTTCCCGGAAGGAGATGAAGATCGATCTTCTCGCCCGGCTCAAGGAGCAGGCCAACGAAATGCCTGCGGCCGCTCCCGCGCCCAAACCCGAGGCCACGGCCGCGGCGGAGAAGGAGGCGTAATATGGAAGTTCTGGCAAAAGTAGCGTTTGGCGTCTACACGCTCGTCATCCTCGGCGGAGCCGTGCTCGCCGTGTCGAGCTCCAGCCTGGTCCGCGCCCTGGTCGGTTTGATCACGACGCTGATCGGCGTGGCGGGGATGTACCTGCTGCTGGCGACGCCGTTCATGGCCTTCATGCAGTTGCTCATCTACGTGGGCGCGGTCAGCGTCCTGATCTTCTTCGCGGTCATGCTGACCCATGCGGAGAAGGGCGGCGACGAGGCCGGCAAGGCCCCCATGAAGACCTATGTATACGGCCTGGCCGCGACCATGACCCCGGCGGCCCTTCTGGGCTGGCTGGTCATGAAGCACCCGGCCGATTCCATGGCCGTTCCCGTCGAGGTGCCCATCAAGCAGCTCGGCGAAGGGTTGTTGGGTTCGTACTTCCTGCCCTTCGAGCTGATTTCGGTCATCCTCATGGTCGCCATGTCCGGAGCGGTGCTCCTGACCTGGGAAAAGAGGGGGAAGAAATAGATGAGTGCCCTGACCCTGTATCAAATCGTATCCTTGGTGCTCCTGTGCGCGGGCCTTTACGGCCTGACCCAGCGCAGAAGCCTCGTCGGAATGCTGATCTCGGTGGAGCTGATGCTCAACGGCGCGGGCCTGTCCATGGTGGCGGCCGCGCAGCTCACGGACTTCAGCGCGGTCCTCGGCCAACTCGGCACCCTGTTCGTCATGGGACTCGCCGCAGCCGAAGCCACCCTGGTCCTGGCCATGATCGTCGTGGTTGCACGGCGATTCAAATCCGCCAAAACCAGTGACATCACTACATTGAAGGAATAGCTATGGAAGGCGTAACGATAAATAGTCAAATTCTTCTGCCGGTGGTGATCACTCTGCTCGTGCCGCTCTTCGTCTACCTCGGAAGAGGGGAGGAGAACCGGCGCGAAGCGTTCAGCTTCATCGGCGCGTTTCTGGCGTTCGGCTCCATCGCCGCGATGATCCCGAAGGTCCTCGCCGGCCAGGTCCTGTACTACAAAGTAACCACGTTGCTCCCCGGCATCAGCATAGCCTTTGCGGCGGACGGGCTGTCCATGGTCTTCGCCCTGATCGCCACGTTCCTCTGGTTCTTCGTGACCAGTTACAACATCGGCTACATGCGCGGGCTCAACGAACACGCGCAGACCAGGTATTACCTCTGTTTCGCGGTGGCCATCTTCGGCGCCGTGGGCGTGGCCCTTTCGGCCAACGTGTTCACGCTCTACCTCTTCTACGAGGTCATCACCGTGTTCACGTATCCCCTGGTCTACCACCACGAAGACCAAGAGGCCAAGGTCGGCGCCCGCAAGTACATCGTCTACCTGATGGGTACCTCCAAACTGTTCCTCCTGCCCGCCATGGTCCTGACCTACGTGCTGGTGGGCAACCTGGACTTCAACCTGGTGGACATCCAAAACGGCATGTTCTCGCAGGCCGTCATCGCCGAGCATCCCAGGCTGGTCGCCCTGACCTACTGGCTGTTCATCTTCGGCATCGGCAAGGCGGCGCTCATGCCCTTCCACAACTGGCTGCCTTCGGCCATGGTCGCGCCCACGCCGGTCTCGGCCTTGCTGCATGCGGTGGCCGTCGTCAAGGCGGGCGTGTTCTGCGTCAGCCGCATCGTGCTGTCCGCCTTCGGCACCAAGACCGCCGCGGCCCTGACCATGAGCCAGGTCTACGTCGGCTCGCCCGGCACCTGGCTCGGCGACCTGAGCGTCGGCATGGGCACCGCCTACATGGCGGCGTTCACCCTGACCGTGGCCTCGTTCATCGCCCTGACCAAGGACGACATCAAGGCAAGGCTGGCCTACTCGACCGTGGCCCAGCTCTCCTACGTCATCATCGGCGTGACCATGCTGGTGGATTCGGCCGTGCAGGGCGGCGTCATGCACATCGCCCACCACGCCTTCTCCAAGATCACGCTCTTTATGGCGGCCGGCGCGATCTACGTGGCCTGCCACCTGAAGAAGATCAGCCTCATGGACGGTCTCGGAAGGAGGATGCCGCTCACCTTCGGCGCCTTCGGCATCGCGTCGCTGTCCATGATCGGCATGCCGCCGGTCTGCGGCTTCGTGTCCAAATGGTATCTGATCAACGGCACGCTCGATTCGCACCAGTGGCCGCTTCTGGTGGCGCTGCTGCTTTCGACCGCACTCAACGCGGGCTACTTCGTGCCGATCACTTACCGGGCCTTCTTCAAGAAGCCCGCGCCCGAGGCCAACATCGGCCAGTACAACGAGCCGGCGCTGACCATGGTCATACCGCTGTGCATCACAGCGTTCATCTCGGTGTTCTTGGGTCTGTATCCGCAGACATTCCTGAACTTCGTCAACGTGTTCGGCAGGTTCTAGGGGGAATATATGAGTCAAAATGGATTAGGCGATCTTCTCGCCAAATGGAGAGACAACTGGAAGACATGGCGGATCATCTTTTTCGTCGTGCTGGGCGTGCTGGTGCTGCTCAATATTCCTTTTGTCACGCATCACCCGCACTTCGGTCTCGATAAGTACCCCGGCTTCTTCGCCGCATTCGGGCTTATCGTGGGGCTGGTCATGGTCATCCTCATGAAGAAGATCATCCAGCCGTTCATCGCCCGCGAGGAGGATTACTATGGAGACTAGCGTGTTCTACCATCCCTCCATGGCCTTCCTCGCCTTTGCCCTGGTTGTGCCGTTCATCCCCACCCAGTTGTGGCTGAACAAGGCATTCAGGGGAGCGCTGGCCCTGGTCGCGCCGCTCGTGGCGCTGTACTCGATCTTCACGGTCGAGCCGGGCACCTACGGGGCCATCCAATACCTCGATCAATCCCTGATCTTCGGGCGCGTGGACGGACTGTCCATCGTCTTCGGACAGGTCTTCGCCATCATCGCCACCATCGGCGCGATATACGGCATGCACGTCGAGGACAGGGGACACTTCGTCTGCGGATCGCTCTACGTCGCGGGCGGCTTCGGCTGCGTGTTCGCGGGCGACCTGCTGACGGTCTTCCTGTTCTGGGAACTGATGTCCATCGGTTCGACCTTCCTCATCTGGCAGGCGCGGACCAAGGAGTCGGTGGGGGCCGGTTTCCGGTACTTCCTCTACCACACCGTGGGCGGCCTGTTCCTGCTCGGCGGCCTGCTGCTGAAGTACAAGGCAACCGGAAGCTTCGCCTTCGAGGGCGTGAATCCGGCCGACGCGCAGCTCTACGACTGGCTGATCCTGACCGGCTTCTGCGTCAACGCCGCCGTGGTGCCCCTGCACGCATGGCTGCCCGACGCATACCCCCGGGCGTCCGTTGCCGGCGCGGTGTACATGTGCGCCTTCACCACCAAGACGGCCGTCTACGTCCTGGCCCGCGGATTCGCGGGTTGGGAGGTTCTGGCCATCGCCGGTACGATCATGGCCGTCTTCGGCGTGCTGTACGCGTGCATCGAGAACAACTCCCGACGCATCCTGTCCTACCACATCGTATCCCAGGTCGGATACATGGTTGCGGGCATCGGCATCGGAACCGCCATGACGCTCAACGGCGCGGTGGCCCACGCCTATGCCCACATCCTTTATAAGGGGTTGCTCTTCATGGGCACCGGCTGCATCCTGTACGCGGTGGGCACCGCCAAGCTCGACAAGCTGGGCGGCCTGGCCACCAAGCTGCCGTGGGTCATGGTCTGGTACATGGTCGCGGCCCTGTCGATCTCCGGCATGCCGCTGTTCAACGGCTTCATCTCCAAGACGATGACCATCGCGGGCGCTGCGGAACACCACCGCACCATCCTCGCGCTCTGCCTGGAAATCGCCGCCGTGGGTACGTTCATCTCGGTGGGCATCAAGCTCCCGTACTTCGCGTTCTGGGGCGGAAAGAAGGAATACAAGGGCGAGATCAAGCCCATCCCGGTCAACATGTACGTGGGCATGGCCATCTGCGGCCTGCTCTGCATCGCGCAGGGCGTCTACCCCCACCTGCTTTACCAGTACCTGCCGTTCCCGGTCGAGGGGCACCAGTTCGAGCCCTGGACCATCGACAAGGTCCTGAACTCGGGTCTGCTGCTCGGCTTCTCCGGCCTGGCCTTCTACCTGACCCGCGAGATCATCACCCCGCACGCGAAGCTCAATCTGGACTTCGACTGGTTCTACCGTCTCATCGGCAAGGTGACCATGGGGGCGATCTGCTGGCCCGTTTCCAAGGTGGACGACGTCTGGACCGAGGTTTATCGGACCGTGGGCCTGCGCTCGCTCATCGGCATGGGCGACGGCACTTCCTGGTTCGACAAGAAGGGCATCGACACGGTGGTCGACGGCAGCGCCTACACCGTGCGGAATATCGGCAGGCTCGGGGCCAAGGCCCAGACAGCGAACCTGCAGGATTACCTGGCTTGGGCGGCCGTTCTCGGCTTGGGCATTTTCGCCCTGGTATGGTACTTCGGCTAAGCCGGACAATCTAAGGAGAGCTAGTTTTGGACTTCGGATATCCGGTACTCACGATATTGATAGCATTCCCGTTGATCGCGGCGTGCGGGCTTTTCTTCCTGAAGGCCCCGCAGGTGGTGAGGTACTACACCATGGTGGCGTCCCTCATCGAGTGCCTGCTGGCGATTCCGCTCATCAACTTCCAACTCAACGCTGATTTCCAGTTCGTCGAGAAAATCGACTGGGTCGCCAAATGGGGCCTTCAGTACTACCTCGGCATCGACGGCATCAGCATACTCATGGTCCTTCTGACCGTCGCGGTCCTGCCGCTGTGCGTCATGTGTTCCTGGACCTACATCGGCAAGCGGGAGAAGGAATTCCACTTCTGTCTGCTGTTCATGACCTCGGCCGTGCTGGGCGTGTTCTGCGCCCTCGACCTGGTCCTGTTCTACGTGTTCTGGGAAGCCATGCTCATCCCCATGTACCTGCTCATCGCGGTCTGGGGCGGCGACGACCGCAGGTACGCGTCGTTGAAGTTCTTCCTGTACACCCTGGCGGGCTCGACCCTGCTGCTGGCAGCCATCGTGGCCTTCAGGATCACGGGCGGAACTTTCTCCATCCCGGAACTCATGGAAATGAACTTCAGCTTCCGCTTCCAGTTCTGGGCCTTCCTGGCCATGGCGCTCGCCTTTGCCATCAAGGTCCCCATGTTCCCGTTCCACACCTGGCTGCCCGCAGCGCACGTCCAGGCGCCTTCGGCCGGTTCCGTCATCCTGGCGGCCGTCCTGCTGAAGATGGGAACCTACGGTTTCCTGCGCTTCTGCCTGCCGCTGACCCCGGCCGCCAGCGAATACTTCGCCCCCATGATGATCGCGATCTCCATCGCGTCCATCCTGTACGGCGGAGCCATCGCGCTCGGTCAATCCGACATCAAGAAGCTGGTCGCCTACTCCTCGGTGGGCCACATGGGCTTCGTCACGCTGGGCATATTCCTGTTCAACCAGCGAGGCGTGGAGGGAGCGCTCTTCCAGATGCTCAATCACGGCGTTGTCACGGGCGCGCTCTTCATGATGATCGGCTGCGTTTATGAACGGAGCCACAGCCGCGAGATCAGCAAGAACATGGGCCTGGGCAAATACCTGCCCGCCTTCATGTTCTTCTGGGGCCTGATGGCGCTCGCGTCCTTCGGTTTCCCCGGAACCAACGGGTTCGTGGGTGAAATTCTGGTCTTCATCGGCGCGTTCCAGGAATCCATCTGGATCGGCATGCTCTGCGTGCCCGGCGCGCTTCTGGCGGCCGCGTACATGTTCCGCGTCTCCCTGAAGATGGCCTGGGGCAAGCCCAGCTCTGGCAAGGGCTGGCGCGACCTCAACGCCCGGGAATGGATCTACCTGACCGTCCCCGCCGTGTTCGTCTTCTGGATCGGACTGGCGCCCGCGCCGTTCTTCAATATCATCGATCCGTCCGTCGGCAAGCTGCTGAACGACTTTGACAAGCGCAAGGTCGCGGCAGTGGAAGCGGAAACACCGATGCAAACAGCCGCCGCGGACGTGTTGAACGTCCTGGCCGGCAAGCAATAGGGGGGCATACGACGTGAACTTCCATCTCACAGCACTTGTCCCGGAACTGTTCTTCCTGGCGTTGGTCCTGGTTCTGATGATCCAGTCCCTGGGCGACAGGAACTGGCAACCGCCGGTCGAGAAATGGCTGCCGTTCGGAGCGGGTCTCGCGTTCTTCGTGGCCATCACGGGCTTCGGCCTGCACTCCACCATGTTCTGGGGCGTCTACAAAGTGGACATGATGTCCCAGTTCTTCAAGATTGTCCTGGCGTTCGGCTTCTACGTGACCGTGCTCAACGCGTCGCGCCAGTCCACGCTTGAGGATGGGAAACGGGCGGACTATTACATGCTGCTCGGTTTCTCCACGCTCGGCTTGATGATGCTCTCCTCCGCGGTGGAGTTGATCACCATCTACCTGGCACTGGAGCTGGCGTCCTACTCGATGTATGCCGTCATCCCGCTGCGCGCCAAGGAAAAGGGCGCGGCCGAGGCGGGCGTCAAATACATCATGTTCGGCGCGGTGGCCACGGCGCTGGCCCTGTACGGCTTGTCCTACATCATGGCCACCCAGCACACCACGCACATCGCCGAGTTGATGAACAAGTCCTGGGTGTTCGCCGAGAACCCCATGGCCGTGGTCGGCCTCTCCCTGTTCCTGGCCGGCATGTTCTTCAAGCTGGCCCTGTTCCCGTTCCACTTCTGGTGCCCCGACGTGTACCAGGGAGCGAGCAACGAAACCGCCGCGTACGTGGCGACCATGCCCAAGATGGGCGCCATCGTGGTCCTGTGCCGGTTGGCCGTGCTCCTGAAGCCCGGCCTGGAGATCACCACCATCCTGGCGGTGCTCGGCGCATGCTCCATGACGTTCGGCAACCTCTCGGCCCTGGCCCAGACGGACCTGAAACGCCTGCTCGGCTTCTCGTCCGTGGCCCATGCCGGGTACATCATGGTCGGCCTGGTTTCCGGCACTCCCGAGGGCATCGGCGCGGCCGCCTTTTACGGCCTGGCCTACCTGCTCATGAACCTGCTGGTCTTCTGGATCGTCAGCCGCGTGGCCTCGGACGGCCGCAACCTCAAGCTGACCGACCTGAACGGCCTGTATAAAAAGGCTCCGGTGCTGGCGTTTTCGCTGGCCGCCGGTGCGTTCGCCCTTGTCGGCCTGCCGCCGACCATGGGTTTCATGGGCAAGTTCTTCCTGATCACCTCGGCCTGGGATCACGGCTACAACTGGCTGGTCATCACCTTGGTGCTGAACTCGGCCATCGCCATCTACTACTACCTGTCCCTGTTCCGGCACGCCTTCACCGAAGAGAAGGCGCCGACCGGCGTGGCGGCCCCGGACAACGGCTGGTTCGCCTCCGCCGGAGCGGGCATGCTTGCGGCGGCCGTGCTGCTCGTCGGCATCGTCCCGGCCCCGCTGTTCGACTTTGCCATCCGCGCGGGCGAGTCCCTCTACGGGATCGTTCACGCCGTGGGCGGAGCGGGACACTAGGCCCCGACGCAACTTGATAAACACCCCCCGGTTCGGCTTTGCCGAATCGGGGGGTCTTTTTTCGTGGAAATGAAACCCTCGTCAGACGGGAGGATCCCCTTGCTGTAGCTGCGCTTGTGGACATCGACTCCGATCCAAATCTCTTCGCCACGAAAAGCTTCTACAAACCGATGGATTGATGACACCTTGAACTTTGCCATGTCGGCCTCCCGGTTGTTTTGGGTTCACTGGTGTTGTTACCAGCAAAACCAAGGAGTGTTGACATGGTATTTTGTGGGCACAGTAGGAATCAATGAAGCAACCATAGTGAGATCTGTTTGGGAACAGGAGCCGCGCGGAAAATATCCGGTCAACATAGTCTAATCAAGCGTAAAGGCCGTTAATGGGTAGCGAGAAACAGAGTTGAAGTCAGGCGTTCTTAACGGGGTACCGCAGGCAACATGCTTTTATAGGGCCAAATCAAACCGTAGCTTGAAGGGACGGTCTTGACCGCACGGGCATGGACATTGGGGGGAAGCCGCTTATACCCCCTGGGGGAAGCCGTGCGGGTCCAAGAGGCTGAGGACGCTGTAGCCGTCAGATGAGGTCAGGAGGCGAATGGGACGTTATCGAACCAGGGGACGCATGTCGTTTGCAATGATGCGGGCAGCTTGCTGACAGCCTTTCGTAGTCAGGTGGACCGAGTCATACATGTTTTCCGGCGTGGGGTCGATGCCGGCCGCCAAGTCGATGAGCAATACGTTCCGATCTCGGGCCAGTTGGCGGGTGGTTTCATTAATGGCGGCGTAGGCATGAAAAAAGACAGGGTATTCGACGCGGTAATTTTGTTGGATGTAGTCGGCGACCGCGCTCATTGCCGCATCGGGTTTTTCCGTGAAGCGGCTTGCCTGTGTCATGAGGATCGGAGTGATGTCGTACTGGCGGCTGATGAACACGAAGAGGTCGAGTATCCTGCGGTAGGATTCGGTGATCCGTTTCACATCAGGGTCTGCCTCTTTGCCCTTGTACTGGTCCCAAGCGGTACGCAGTTCGGGTTGGAAGGCATGACCGAGTTCCTTTTCAATCAGCCATTTCTTGATTGGATTGTACTTCTCGTCCTGAATGACGCCACGATGGGCGTGGGGCGTCCAATACGATCCGGCAATCATCAGATAGTTGAGATCGTTAATGGCGTGCATCAGTACCACGGCATCGGGACGCATGGGGACGACCTTGGCAAAGAGGCTGAGCACGCTGTGGATTGCCGAGTTGCCGCTTTTGCCGCCGTTGTAGGCATTGATTTTTTTACCGGTCGCCTCACCGAGCAATTTGCCGGCGAGATAGGGAAAACGCGAATGCTCTTCGACGACGTTGCAGACCGTGGTCGATCCGCCGAGGAAGACGACTGCGAAGTCGGGGTCGTCGTATAGCTTGGCGGGTTCTACAAAGCCGTTTTCGTCGGCTCGGCGGACGATGCGTGTGCCGTCTTCCAATGAATCGAACCACTTGGTCGATAGGGGGGCGACTTCCCGCAGCACGATATTCCGCTCGACTCCCCGCCTGACGTCTTTGAGCATTAGCCTGTACCCGATGTAGCCGCCTGCAACGAATACTGACAGGAAAAAAAAGAACAGGCACAGATAGACCTTGCTCTTGTGCTTTTCAAATCGGTTGCTGTTTTGCATCATGACGCGCAGGGCTTTTTAATGTGTTTGCTAGTCGAGCTCAAAGATTTTACGCCAGTCTTCAGTTTCCTTCCATTCCGGCTGGCACGTCTTGTCGAAGAGGCAATCTCCGAGCACGAGATTGTCCATTTCGGTGCGCATGAAACAGGCGTAGGCGTCTTCGGGCGTGCATACGATGGGCTCACCCCTGACATTGAAGCTCGTGTTGACAACCAGCCCGCAACCGTACCGTTGATTGAAGGTCTTGATCAACTCCCAGTAGCGAGGGTTGGTTTTTTTACTGACGGATTGGATGCGGGCGGAGTAGTCCACATGGGTGACGGCGGGAATGGAAGAGCGGAGCGTATAAAGCCGTTCGTACATCTCCTGGTCGTCGTACCCCTCGGGCAGGGAATAGCATTTGTCCCTGGCGACTGGAGCCACGAGGAGCATATAGGGTGAGGGCCGGTCCAGGTCGAACCAGGTGCTGATTTCCTCTTCCATGACCGAGGGGGCGAAGGGCCGGAAGCCTTCCCTGTATTTGATTTTCAGGTTGAGCTTTTTTTGCATCTCCGGGTGCCGGGGGTCGCCCAGGATGGAGCGGTTGCCCAATGCCCGTGGGCCGTATTCCATTCGTCCTTGGAACCAGCCCACGGCCTTGCCGTCGGCGAGGAGGTCCGACACGGCAGCGGTCAAATCATCGATGTTGTCATATTGGGTGAACGGTGCGTTGTGTCGGCGTGCAGTGTGAAGGATGTCCCGTTCGTCGAACTCGGGACCGAGGTATGAGCCATGCATCGAGTCGCTGGGGACGGCGGTTCGATCCCTGCCCTGCCAGATGTGCCAGGCCGCCAGGGCGGCGCCGAGCGCTCCGCCCGCGTCGCCTGCCGCAGGTTGAATCCAGATGTCGTCAAAGACTTTTCGGCGTAGGAGTTTGCCGTTTGCCACACAGTTCAAGGCCACGCCGCCCGCCATGACGAGCTTGTCGCAGCCTGTGAGTTCTCGCGCGGTCTTTGCCAGGATGAAGACGATTTCCTCGGTGATTTGTTGAATGGCCAGCGCCAGGTCCATGTATTCCTGCGAAATGTCGGTTTCAGGTTGGCGCTGGGGGATGCCGAAGAGTCGTTCCCATTTCCGGGCATGGCACATGGTCAGTCCGGTGGCGTAGGAGAAGTAGTCCATGTTGAGCAGCATGGAACCGTCCGGGCGCAAATCTATCAGTTCGTCGAGGATCGCCTGTTTCCATTCGGGCACTCTGGCTGCGTCAGGATTGCCGTAGGGTGCCAGGCCCATAAGCTTGTACTCTCCGGAGTTGACCCGAAAGCCGCAGAAAGCCGTGAAGGCGGAGTAGAGCAATCCCAGAGAGTGGGGGAAATGTAATTCCTTGAGGATGGAAATGTCTTTGCCGGTACCCTTTCCAATGGTGGTGGTCGCCCATTCGCCCACACCGTCCACGGTCAGGATGGCCGCTTCCTTGAAGGGAGAGGGATAGAAGGCACTGGCCGCATGGGAGAGGTGGTGCTCGGGGAACAGGAGTTTGGGCGAGCCGCTTCCCAATTGGGCAAGTTCCTCGTTCAGCATTTTGCGCATGAACAATTTTTCCTTGATCCAGACGGGAATGGACGAAAGGAAACTGCTCAGTCCCTTGGGCGCAAAGCCGTTGTAAGTCTCTAAAAGCCTTTCGAATTTGAGATAGGGCTTGTCGTAAAAGGCAACCGCGTCCAGGTCGTTCAATGACAATCCGCCTTCCCGGAGAACGTATTTGGCGGCGTTGCCCGGAAAGCTCGCATCGTGTTTTTTCCGGGTGAACCGTTCTTCCTGTGCCGCGGCCACAATATCGCCGTCAACAAGGAGGGTGGCGGCGGAATCGTGGTAAAAGGCTGATATGCCCAGTATGGCGCTTTGCATGAAGTCCCTAGAATACGGTGTAAATGAACGGGGCAATGGCCGTGCCGCTGGTCATGACGATAAGCACGCCGAAGAGCAGAAGAATGAGGATGATGGGAAGTAGCCAGAATTTTTTGCGTACTTTGAGAAAACCCCAAAGGTCTTTCAGGAAATCCATTGCGTGATCCTAATATGGCCGTTCGATTTCTTCTGGCCGAAATGTGTGGTTGCGGGATTCGAATACGGATCCGTCGCCCTGTTTCCATTTTTTGCGTTGCATGGGATCGTGTCCGGCGGCCCTGCGCAGCAGTGCAATGGGGGTTTGCACCAGGAAAAAGATCAGAGTGAGAAGGACCTTGGACATAACCATGCCGAGCAAGCGGGAAAGACCAAGCCATCCCTTTGCAGGCAGGAAGTATATGCGGGGGATGATCATATTGAGCAACAACAGGCCCACCGCCGCCGTGAGCCAGGCGCGAGTTCCGGTGAACATGGTCACCAAAAGACAGATCAGGACCATGGCCATGCCGGTATCCGAGCATTCTTTGGCTGACGGGCGGATGGAAAAGATGGCGGAATTGGCTGTGTTGTTCGTATCGATCACGGTTTGCTAACCTTAAATAATATGAAGTATTTTGCCTGATGTCATTATTTATTTCAAGCACTAATGCCTTGCATGATGATAATAAATGAAGTTGACCGCTGTGTGTATACGAGTAGGCCGACTCTTTTGCCCGAACAGCCGGTCAACGCCGAACCGGCCGCCTGCACGGGGTTCCCCGGTCGAGAAGGAAGAAGACGCCGAGTATGGGCATGGCTCGAAGGCCGTCGATTTCTGGTCTGTATTTGATCACGGGTGTGCAATGGGAAGCATGGCCGTCGTCAAGGGATTTGTATATCAGGCAACTGCTGAAAGTGGCAAATAAAACATGGCCGTTTCTTCATGTTGGACAACCGGGGAAAGGCTGCTTCTGTCCGGCCTGTCGGCGTTTTTTTTTCAGCAACGTACCGCCGGTACGGTTATGGTTGTTTTTTCCAACACGGCCGGATACCTTCAATCTTGAATACGGCATTGTAAGGCAACCCTAACGTTCGGTCGGGAGATATCCTATGTGGGCATTCTATTCAGCCCTTCAGTCGGCGCTGGACCTGCTTCGGAAATGCCCGAAGTGCGGCCATAAGCAAAAGGTGCGGCTGTTGGACAAGAACAAGACGGTCGCCTGCGCCAAGTGTTCGAACCCGCTTCCTCCCAACGGGCATAAACTCTGATTCCGGTCCGGCCGGAACAGAGGCCGGGGCGGCGGGGGCGATCACGGCGCACTGCGCGCCAGAGAGTTTCGCCATGAATGACGGCGATGCCGGAATTTCGTGTGATAGCGTCCTCTCTCTTTTCCCCTCGGCGAAAAATTCCTGATCCGTTCAAGTTTCGATCTGGCGGCGCTGGTCGCGGCATGCCGGTGCCGCGTTCCCTCCCGATTTGACCCGGCAGAGCAAAGGAGTGGGTATGGATAGCGCGATATTGAGGAATTTGAAGCCGGAATTCGAACCCGTGGCGGTTGTCTGGAGCGATGTCTGCCCTGACGACGCCTTTCAATTCAAGGAAGGGCGGTTCGGCTGCACATTGTATCTGTTCGCCGAGGCCTCCAGGCGTGGGAAAGTGGCCGCCGGGAACCGTAAGACCGTCTTGTGTCCGGGCGGACGCGCCGCTTTGGGATTCGGTGTCGGTTTTGACGCCTCAGAGGCTGTCCTTGACCAGCATGCGGCGTTGTTCAGCAAGGGAATTGCCTCGGCAAGGGACAGGGGGGCCTATGAGAAGATAATGGAAGATTCTCCCCGGAATTGGCATGACCTCTACGCATACGGAGAACGCAGGCACAGCGGCGGCGAGCTTGCCCGAGAGTGGATTCTGCACGGATTGCCCCGTTACGACATCCCGAACGATTACGTCCTGTTCAAGCCGTTGCGCCGCGTTGAGGCCGACGACGACATCCGCGCGGTCATTTTCCCTGTGACTCCCATCGAGCTTTCAGGCCTGGTAACGCTTGCGGGCTCCGTCATGCCCGGCACCGACCCCGTCCAGGTCCCGCAGGGAGCGGATTGCATGAGCCTGACGGCCTTTGCCTACGCCCAGGCGGATTCGGGGAATCCACGGGCCGTATTGGGCATGATGGGGCTTGACGGCCGGGAAATGATGCGAAAGCGGTTTCGGGATGATGTCCTGACGCTTACGCTGCCCATGCCGCTTTTTGAGCGCATGGAGGCGGAAGCCGATGACTGCGTGTTTCAGATTCCCTCCTGGACAAAGCTGGCCGGGCATTGACGCCGTTGGCGGCCTTCCGTTGCTTCTCGCCCTTGCCTCAGCCGGAATGCGGGATTATTTATGGGGATAAGGATGTGATGCTATGCATGAATCGAGTCTGGGCGGCACGCTCCGCGACTATTTGAGCGGCGAGGAAATCGACGAGACCACCTTCGAGGAGTTTCGCCAACTGCTCGCCCGCTTCCTGGTGGAGGAAAAGGGGTATCCCAAGGACCGCCTCCAGGCCAAGGTCCCGCTCAAGTACTGCGTGGACGGCGAGGAATATGAACGGCCCATCGACTATGTGCTGTATGACGAAGAGGGCAGGCCGGTCTTCATCATCATGTTCTGCGCGGGCGACGTGGCCACCTTTGAGCGCGAAACCGTGTGCGCGGCCCGGTTGGTGGAGGGCGGCCCGGTTCCCTATGCCCTGGTCACCGACACCATGGACGCCTCGCTCATGGACGTGCAGAGCGGCGAGCGGACGGCCCGGTCCATGGAGGCCGTGCCCGATTACGACCGTCTGCTGGAAATGATCGCGTCCTCGGACATGCGGCCGCTCACCGACGAGCAGCGCGAAAAGCAGACCCGCGTGTTCCATACCTACTGCGGGTTCATCTACGGCACCTGTTGCAGCGAGTCCTGCTCCCTGCCGCCGGTGCCGGAGAAAAAGTGATTTCCTGAGGGAAGCGGCTGCCGCCGAGCCTTCGACAATGCGGACGGCATCGCGGCGGTCTGTTCGAGAAAATGAAAAAAGCCGGGCGCAGGCCCGGCTTTTCGGTTTGAAACGTCATTTCGCTCGCTACTCGTCCACAAAGACGATGCAGCCTTCGGGGCAGGTGTTCATGATGTCCCTGACCTCTTCCTCCGTGACCTTGGACCGGGTGACATAGGGCATGTCCAGGGAGTCGTCCCACTCGAAGACGTCCGGGTTCAGGTCGATGCATCCCTGGCAGCAACGGCAGTCGCCCAGTTCGATGGCCACCTCACGGTAGTTGTCGTTCGTATTCGTGTTGTTCATAAATATAATAATAATTCCTAAAATTAAACATGGCAAGAAAAAAACCGCTTCCGGGGAAGCGGTTTTTGATTTTTTGTTTGAAGAACAGGTGATTAGACGTTGAAGCGGAATTCAATGATGTCGCCGTCCTGGACCACGTATTCCTTGCCTTCCAACCGGGCGCGTCCGGCGTCCTTGACTTTCTTGAAGTCGCCGAACTCCACGAAATCCGTGTACGCGATGACCTCGGCGCGGATGAAGCCCTTCTCGAAGTCCGTGTGGATGACGCCCGCCGCCTGGGGCGCGGTGGAACCCACGCGCACGGGCCAGGCGCGGCATTCGTCCTCGCCCGCGGTCAGGAAGGAGATCAGGCCGAGCAGCTCGTAGGTCTTGGCAATGACCTTGTCCAGGGCGGACTCGGTGATGCCCAGGTCGGTCAGGAACATGGCCTTTTCCTCGGGGGCGTCGATCTCGGCCAGTTCGCGTTCCAGCTTGGCGGACACCGCGATGTGCGACATGCCGGGCGCGTCGGCGGGCAGTTCCATGGACGCTTCCTCTCCCTCGGGGCAGTTCCAGGCGT
Organism: Desulfovibrionaceae bacterium; assembly: GCA_015709315.1. GTDB lineage: Bacteria > Desulfobacterota > Desulfovibrionia > Desulfovibrionales > Desulfovibrionaceae > Pseudodesulfovibrio. Next base: position 64,082 of record JACCQI010000002.1, on the reverse strand, counting down.
AGAGCACCGGGCGCATGGACAGAAACTTGTATCCCTTGAGCTCGGGCATGGCGGACAGCTCGGCGTCCTCGCGCAGGGGCTTTTCCTCTTCGAGCAGGGCCAGGGCGCGCTTGAGCGCCTCCTGCTCCTTGGGGTCCACCAGGGCCTTGTTCTTCTTGCCGTCGGCCTCCAGCTTTTCCAGCCGTTTTTCGATGACGGCCATGTCCGAAACCATCATGTCGGCCTCGATGGCCTGCCATTGCTGCCGGGGGTCGTTCATGCCGGAGAATCCGTCCAGCACGCCGATGAAGCAGTCATAGGGGCGCACCTCGTTGAGCACGCGTTCGCCCAGGCCCGTTCCCTTGCCCCCGCCGCCGGGGATGTCCAGGTATTCGATCTCGCTGTACACGATCTTCTTCGGGTTGAAGAGGGCGGCCAGCGGGTCCAGGCGCGCCTCCGGCACCTTGACCATGGCCCGGTTGCCCGACGCGGCGGCCTCGGGTCCGGCCAGGGCCGCGAAAAGGTCGGTCTTGCCGGAACCGGAAAAACCGAAAATGGCAGTTTTCATATATGTCTCCTCGAATTGATGTCGGGTGGATGGGCGGAAGGTATCAACATTCGTGCGGATTGCAAATGATATGTGGCTGGGCGGGGGATTGAAGCCCGGGCGGTTTTGCTCTACCTTGTCGCCTATGGCGCATGAACGGAACATTTTTCTCATCGGGCCGCGCGCAGGCGGCAAGACCAGCGTGGGCCAGGCCCTGGCCGAACGGCTTGGGCGCGAGTTCGTGGACACGGACCACGCCCTGGTCGCGGACGCGGGCATGGAGATCGCGGACTATGTGGCGCGGCACGGCTGGGACGCCTTCCGCGACCTGGAGGCCGAAATTCTGGCCCGTGCGGCCACGCCGGGCGGCCGGGTCATCGGCTGCGGCGGCGGCATCGTGCTGCGCAAGGAGAATCGGGCCGTGCTCCGAACCGGCGTGACATTGTATCTCAAGGTCGATCCCGACGAACTGGCCCGGCGGCTCATGCGCGATCCCAACGAGGCGCAGCGCCCGTCCCTGACCGGGCGGTCCGTCGCCGACGAGGTCCGGGAGGTGCTGGCAAAACGCGCTCCCTTGTACGAAGGGTGCGCGGACGCCACGGTGACCGGCGTTTCCGTGGACGAAACGGTCCGGCGCGCCCTGGACGCCCTCGACGGGCATTTTTGACAGGATTCGACGACCAGCCTATACCGATACAGTCTATGCGAAATAAACTGGTTTCACCCTATTGGCTGCCGGTCTGGTTCTTTGCCGGGGCCATTCTGACGGGGGCGCTCCTCCTGCATTTGGACGCGAGCCATCCGGGCGGGCCGCTGGGATTTGTGGACGCCCTGTTCACGGCTACCTCGGCCATGTGCGTCACCGGTCTGGTCGTGGTGGATACGGGCACGTATTTCTCCACTTTTGGCCAGAACGTGATCCTAGCGCTCATCCAGGCGGGCGGCCTGGGCATCATGACCTTCACCACGCTGATCATCCAGCTGCTGGGCAAGCACGTGTCCCTCAACGACCGCATCGCCGTGGGCCAGTCGCTTTTGCGCGACCCGAACTTCAGCCTGCCCCGGTTCCTGCTCCGGGTGCTGGTGTGGACCTTCGCCCTGGAAGGCGCGGGCGCCCTGGCGCTATGGGCCATGGACCCGGTGGGCTTTTCGCCCTATTCGGCCGTCTTCCACTCCGTGTCGGCCTTTTGCAATGCCGGTTTTTCTCTTTATCCCGACAGCCTGACCCAGTGGGCGGGGCACGGCGGCATGAACACGGTCTTCATCGTGCTCATCACGGCGGGCGGGTTGGGATTTTTCGTGCTCAACGAATGCGGCATGCTGCTGTGGGATTCGGTTTTGAACCGCTGGAGACGGCGGAGGAAGCCGCTCCGCCTGAGCTGGCATTCCACGGTAGTGTTGCAGACCTCGGTTTTTCTGGTGGTCGTGGGAACCGTGGTCATCTTTTTCGCCGAAGGCGCGGCCGGGAACGCGGGCAACGGGTTCCGGGAGCATTTCTGGGCGGCGCTCTTCCAGTCCGTGACCAGCCGCACGGCCGGGTTCAACACCGTGGAGATCGGGGCCATGACCAACGTGTCCCTGGCGTTCATGATGTTGCTCATGCTCGTGGGCGGCTCGCCGGGTTCCTGCGCGGGCGGCATCAAGACCACGACCTTCCGGGCCTTGTGCGGCTTCGTATGGGCGCAGTTCCGCGGCTGGCGTCAGGTCCGCATCGGGCGGTTTTCCCTGGACCAGCATTCCCTGAATACGGTCGTATCCCTGGTGACCATGACCTTTTTGCTGGTGGGAGCCGGGACGCTGATCCTGGCGGCCCTGGACAGCGGCGGCAGCGGGCCGTACCTGATGGCCAGGGACGAGTTTCTGGCCGACATGTTCGAGGTCATATCCGCCTTCGCCACGGTGGGGCTGTCCACCGGATTGACGCCCACCCTGGGCGACGCCGAGAAGGTGGTGGTCATCATTCTCATGTTCGTCGGGCGGCTTGGCCCGGTCTGGCTGCTTTCCGCGTTGCAGAGCTGGCAGTCGGAGCGGCGGTTCAGGGTGCCCACGGCCAACCTTCCGTTCGGATAGACCGAAGGAGAAACCATGTACAACAACAAGGAAGTCGGCGTCATCGGGCTGGGCAAATTCGGGTTTTCCCTGGCCACGGCCCTGACCGATCTGGGCATCAAGGTCGTCGGCGTCGACATCAATCCCGAGTTCGTCCGCCGCGCCCAGGATACCCTGGCCCAGACCTTCGAGGCCGACGCCACGGACGAGAAGGCCCTTTCCCAGATCGGTTTCCAGGACCTGGAGCGGGTCATCGTGTCCACCGGCGACTCCATGGAGGCGTCCATCCTGGTGGTGCTCAACCTCCAGTCCGTGGGCGTGAAGAACATCTGGGTCAAGGCGGTCAGCGAGGCGCATGAGCGCGTCCTGTACAAGCTCGGCGTCCCCTTCGTGGTCTTCCCGGAGGCGTTCGTGGCCTTCCAGTTGGCCCATCGGCTGGCCGCGCCGGGGCTGCACGAATACTTCGGCCTGGGCAAGGACGTGGCCACCCGCGAGATCGTGGTGGACAAGTGGGCCGGCAAGACCCTGCGCGATCTCAAGCTGACCAGCACCTATCAGGTCCAGGTCATCGCTTTCCGCCAGAGCGGGGAGTCGGAGTTCCGGTTCGTGCCCGAGGCGGACCGCAAGCTGGTCGACGGGGACGTGCTGGTGCTGTTGGGCAAGACCGAGAACATCATACGGGTTCAGACATTCTAGGGAGCGGACATGAGCGGCAATACCTTCGGCACACTGTTTCGGCTGACCACCTTCGGCGAATCCCACGGGCCGGGCCTGGGCGGCGTGGTGGACGGCTGCCCGGCGGGCCTTCCGCTGGACGAGTCCATGATCCAGCTCGAACTGGACCGGCGCAGGCCGGGGCAGGGCGGACCCGCATCCACTGCCCGCAAGGAGGCCGACCGGGTGAAGATCCTGTCCGGCGTGTTCGAGGGACGGACCACGGGCACGCCCATCGGGTTCTACATCGAGAACATCGACCATAGGTCAAAGGACTATTCCCAAATCAAGGACGTATTTCGTCCCGGTCACGCCGATTTTTCCTTCAACGCCAAGTTCGGCTTCCGCGACTATCGCGGGGGCGGGCGTTCCTCCGGGCGCGAGACCGTGTCCCGCGTGGCGGGCGGGGCCATCGCCCAGGAACTGCTTCGGGCCGAGGGCATCTCGGTCTACGCCTCCACGGTGGAGCTGGGCGGCATTCCGGCCAACGACATGGATTTCGAGTCCGCCCAGGACCGTCCATTCTTCAGCCCGGACGCGGCTGTCGTCCAAGCCTGGGAGGAGCGCGTCAGGGACGTGAAGTCCCAAGGCGACACGCTGGGCGGCGTGGTCGAGGTCCGCGCCACGTCCGTGCCCGCCGGGCTGGGCGAGCCGGTCTTCGACAAGCTGGACGCCCGCCTGGCCTACGCGCTCATGTCCGTGGGCGCGGTCAAGGGCGTGGAGGTCGGTTCCGGCATGAATGCGGCCTGTTCCCTGGGCAGCCTGAACAACGACCCCATGGGACCGGACGGGTTCGCGTCCAACAACGCGGGCGGCATCCTGGGCGGCATCTCGTCCGGCCAGGACATCGTGGTCCGGGCATACGTCAAGCCCATCCCGTCCATCGCGCAGGAGCAGGCCACGGTGACCGCTGCGGGCGAGGCCGCGTCCATCACCATCGGCGGGCGGCACGACATCGCGGCCATCCCGCGCATCAACCCGGTGCTCAAGGCCATGGTCGCCCTGACCCTGGCGGATATGCTGCTCATGGACCGCAGGCTGGGCGTCAGGGATTAGTCGTATCGTTTGAGCGTGTGCCTCCGGCGGCCCCTTCGGGGAGACCAGGGCGCTGCCCTGGACCCGCCAAAGGGCGAACCCCTTTGGAATCCCGTGTCGCCTGCGGCGAGGGGCGTGCGCACGCCTCCTTCCGTGCCGGTGTGCGATTCGGGCAAGAAAAAACGAGAAACGTCGTGCCATGTGCAGACATGGTGCGGCGTTTTTTCTTGTCCGAATCGCGGGTTGTTTTTGGGGGGAATGGAAGGGGTGAAAGCGAATTGCCTTTTCCTCTACATTGTGGCGCGTTTGAGCTTGTAGGGTAAAAAGTTCGTCGTTTATTGACCCGCCGAACGCGCGATGAGCGCATACAAAAAGCTTTGGAAAAGGAAGGGGATGGGGGGCCGGAGGCGTCTACTTCACCTTTTTCATGCGCACGGCCGTGCCGTAGCAGGAGTAGTACTTGTCGCCTTCCGGGTGGAAGGCGACGGATTCGCGGTAGCCGACGATGGCGTCCGCGTTGACGTCCACGGCCTGGGCCATGAGTCCGTAGAAGGCGTTGTCGAAGACGTAGCTGCGGCAGACGATGAGTCCGAAGGCGGACTGGATGTCGCGTCCGGGGATGGTCTCGGTGGACATGATCTTCAGCTTCCCGGCCAGGTACATCTCCTTGGCGAGGTTCAGCCGCTGGTCGTTTTTGGTGTCGTCCTTGTCCGCAGCCTTTCTGGGCGAGCCGAAAATGAGCGCCATGTCCATCCTCTCTATAGTTTTTCTAGAACTTGTCCGAGATTTATAGCGCACCCTTCATCCGTGGGCAAGTGCCAATGAAAAAGGCCGGATTCGGTGAATCCGGCCTTGTGTCGTCGACGGTTACGGCGTGACGGTCAGGATGTACGCCTTGTCCGGCGTCAGATATTGCTTGACCAGGTTTTGCAGTTCCTCCGGGGTGACGGATTTCGCGCGCTCCAGGAGCTGGTCGTCGTAGTCGCGAGGGAAGCCGCGCGTGACCAGCGAGGCCGCCTGGCGGGAGCGGGAGATGAGCGACTGGTGGGTCTGGTAGTATTCGCCCGTCAGGATGTTGCGGGCGCGGCTCAGTTCCTCTTCGGGCAGCGGCGTGGCCGCCAATTCGCCCAGCACCTTGCGGAAGCCTGCCAGGGATTGGTCCACGGTGTCCGGGCTGGTGCCGATGTACAGGGTGATGAAACCCGTGTTGCGGCTTTGCCAGAGCATGGACGTGACCGTGTAGGCCAGGCCCTGCTTGTCGCGCAGGTCGCGGAAGAGCAGGCCGGACTGGCCGGACAGGATGGCGTTGAGCATGGACAGCTCGGCCGATGCGTCCAGGTCGTTCTTGCCCGTCACCGGGAAGGTCATCAGGATGTGCGACTGGTTGCGGTCGGCCAGCTTCAGGTCAAGCTCGCGCTCGTCGCCCCACTTGGGGGTGACGAACTCGTACCGGCTGACCGGCGCGGTCAGGGTGCGGGCCACGTTGGCGGCGAACGCTTCGATGGCCTGCCTGTCGAACTGGCCGCAGACCGCCAGGGTGAAGGGCTGCATGGACTGCCGGTTCCAGAAGCGGATGATGTCCGAGGTGGTGAATCCCTCCACTCCCTCCGGGGTTCCCTGGCGCATCAGGGCATACGGCCCGGTCTTGTACAGGAAGGGGAAGAGGTGGCGGAAGGCCAGGCCCAGAGGTTGGTCCTCGCGCCGTTTGATGGAGGCGATCTGGTCCTGCTTGGCGCGGGATATCTCGTTCTTGTCAAAGGCGGGCGTGGTCAGGATTTCGTTCACCAGCGGCAGGAGGTCGTCCGTGAACCGGGTGGGGAATTTGGTTTCCAAGGCAAAGACGTTGCGGCCGGAGGTGGAACCCAGGGTAGCCGCGTGGTCGGACAGGAAGTCCTGTACCTCGGTGGCGGACATCCGCATGGTGCCGCGCGTGAGCGCCGCGGCCGTGAGCGCGGCCAGCCCCTGCTGGTCCGGGGTCAGTTCCCCGTCGCCGCCGATCCAGTACAGGCTCATGGCCGTGTACGGCAGGGTGGCGTCGGGCAGGAGCACGAGCTTGCTGCCGCCGGGCAGGGCGATCTCCTCGGGCGCGGCGGCCTGGGCGGTTGCGGCCTTGGCCTGCTCCGCGTCCTTGGCGGGCCACGAGGACCGGGTGATGTCCGCGAGACGGCTTTCGTCCACGCCGTTGCCCTCGGGCACGAGCACGGCCACGGCCAGTTGATCGGGCCGGACGTATTTGTCGTAGAGCCGGTCCATTTCCTCGCGGGTCACTTCCTTGAGGTCGTGGAGATAGTTCTTTTCGGCCTGCTCGCCGTTCTCGAAGAATTCCAGGTAGCCGAGCTTGCTGGCCAGACCGGACAGGGTCTCCTTGGACAGGAAGAGCGAGCTTTCCAGGTTCAGCTTGGCGCGGTCCAGTTCCTGGTCCGTGAAGTCGAGCGGGGAAAAGGCCGCCAGTTCCGCGTTGAGTTCGGCCCAGAACGCATCGACCTTGTCCGCGTCCAGGGTGGCCGAGATGTAGAAGATGCCGCCCCGTTCCAGGGGGATGGTGGTGGCGGAGATGTCGTCCACCAACTGCTTGTCGTATTTGAAGGTGCGGTAGAGGCGCGAGGTGTCGTCGCCGCCCATGATCTGGGACAGGACCTCCAGGCCGGTGTTCTCCACCGAGCCGCCGCCGGGAATGGGGAAGGCCGCCGCCAGGTAGACCTTGTTCCACTTGCCTTCCATCTTGACCACCTGCGGTCCCTGGCCGACCCGGGGAATTTCGATCATCCGGGGCGGGGTCAGGGGAACGGTGTTCTCAAGGGAACCCAGGATGCGCTCGGCCTCGGCCAGCACCTCGTCGGGGTTCACCTTGCCGACCACGGTGAGCAGCATGGACTGGGGCTGGTAGTGGTCCGCGATGTACTTTTTCATGCCCGCGCGGGTGATCCCCTGCACGGTCTCGCGGTAGCCGATGACGGGCCATTCGTAGGAGGTGCCCTTCCAGATCATGGATTGCAGGGTCTTGAACAGCTTGCGGCTGGGCGTGTCCTCGCCGCGTTCCAGCTCTTCCAGGACGACCTTTTTCTCGCTTTCCAGCTCGCCCGCGTCGATCAGGGGATGGAAGGCCATGTCGGTGATGGTGTCCAGCCCCAGCCGCCACTGGTCGTCGGGCACGTCCACATAAAAGACCGTGTAGTCGAAGCTGGTGCCCGCGTTGAGGTTGCCGCCCACGGACTCGATGTCCATGGCCACCTCGCCCATGGCGCGCTTCTCGGTTCCCTTGAAGACCATGTGTTCAAGCAGGTGGCTGATGCCCGCGATGTCGGGCGTCTCGTAGCCGCTGCCCGCATGGACCCAGAGCTTGACCGAGGCCAGCGGGAACCGGTCGTCTTCCTTGATAAGTATGCGCAGTCCGTTTTGCAGCGTGACCACGTGCGTTTCGCCCCCCGCGTCCTTGCTCAGGGAGGGAAGGGGGGCGGCGGGCAGTTTCTGTTCGGCGCTTGGCTGTTTCATATGCGTGGTCTGGCAGCCGGCCGCAAGCAGGAGCGCGGCGACCAGCGATAATAAAGTTCGAACCATTGGGAATCTCCGTATGTATCAATCATGTTCGGCTGATGTCACTCTTTGTTTTTGACAGTGGGCCTGTCGGATTCAAGATAAGATTGAAATCCCCGCTGGCAAGGCTCGGCGGGGTTTGCAGTCAGGGCAGAAGGAAATCCTACCCGAGGGGCGCGCAAATGGAAACCCCTGTGTGCCGGAATGCGGGGAAGATCTGTTTCAGACGTTGTTTTGCCCGTACGGGCGGGGCCAACGCCCGTAAAAAGCGGGTTTTCCGAAAAAAGTTTTCAACCGTACGCGGGGATTGTTTGACCGAGCAATCAATGGGGTTTACGCCGATTTTCGGCGGTTATGGACGGTGCTCGGCACCTTGGGCCGATATGCGGTGATATTGACAAAATTCCGCCGGCTTGCATAGATTCCTAACTTGATTGTCAAGGGAGCTTCCGTGTTCAACCAAATGGAGGGAATGAATGACCATTGTCTACGCACCGGCTGGCAAATCCGGCAAGTGGGATGGCGTTTTGGACTGGCTGCAAATGCTGTCCGGCGCCAGCCTGATTTTGTTCATGTGGTGCCACATGCTTCTGGTTTCCAGTGTCGTCATCAGCCCCGACCTTATGAACGCCATTGCCTGGTTTTTCGAGGCGACGTTCATGGCCCAGGTCGGCGGTCCGCTTATTTTCGTCGTTTTTCTGATGCATTTCGTGCTCGCCGCCCGGAAGATTCCCTTCCGCATGGACGGCCAGAAGGCCATTTGGCAGCACGCCCGGATGATGCATCACGGCGACACCTGGCTGTGGGTGATCCAGGCCGTGTCCGCCATGTGCATCCTGGTCATGGGCTCCATCCACATGTGGGTGGTCCTGACCGACCTGCCCATTACGGCCGCCAAGTCCGCCGCCCGCATCCAGGGCGGTTTCTGGGCCGTTTTCTATCTTTTCCTCCTGCCCCTGGCCGAACTGCACGTGGGCATCGGCTTCTACCGCATCGCGGTCAAGTGGGGATTCGTGAAGGACAAGGACCGTCCCCGGTTCAAGCGCGGCGAGAACATCGTCACCCTCATGTTCATCGGCATCGGGCTGATAACCCTGATCCGGTTCCTGTTCCTGGCAACCAACTAACGGAGAAAAGCCATGCAGACTATCTACACCGATTTTCTAGTCGTCGGCGCGGGTCTGGCGGGCGAGCGCGCGGCCGTTCAGGCGGCCGATGCCGGTTTCTCCGTCATTTGCCTGAGCCTGGTCCCGGCCCGGCGGTCCCATTCCTCGGCCGCGCAGGGCGGCATGCAGGCGTCGCTCGGCAATTCCGTCATGGGCGAGGGCGACTGTCCCGACGTCCATTTCGAGGATACGGTCAAAGGCTCCGACTGGGGCTGCGACCAGGAAGTGGCCCGGCTGTTCGCCGATACCGCTCCCATCGAGATGCGCCGCCTGGCCCATTGGGGCGTGCCGTGGAACCGCGTGGTTCCGGGCAAGTCCATCTACTACAAGGGCGGCAAGCAGTTCGAGAAGATCGAGGCCCAGGAAAAGGAAGGGCTGATCATGGCCCGCTCCTTCGGCGGCACGGCCAAGTGGCGCACCTGCTACACCTCGGACGGCACCGGCCACGCGGTCATGTGCACCATGGACAACCGTTGCGCCCAGATGGGTGTCGAGGTCCATGACAAGACCGAGGCCGTCGCGCTCATCCAGGACGGCGAGACCTGCTTCGGCGTGGTCGCCCGCTGTCTGCGGACCGGCGAGCTGCGCGTCTACCTGTCCAAGGCGACCATGATCGCGGCGGGCGGCTTCGGGCGCATCTATCCGAACACCACCAACGCCGTCATCTGCGACGGCGGCGCGCACACCATGTGCGTCAATACCGGCGTGGTCCCCATGGGCAACATGGAGGCCGTGCAGTTCCATCCCACCGGCATCGTGCCCACGGACATCCTGGTCACCGAAGGGTGCCGGGGCGACGGCGGAACCCTGCTCGACGTCAACGAGAAGCGGTTCATGCATGAATACGAGCCGGAAAAGGCCGAGCTGGCCTCCCGCGACGTGGTCTCCCGCTGGATGACCCACCACATGCGCGAAGGCCACGGCGTCAAGTCGCCCTACGGCGAGCACCTGTGGCTCGACATCCGTCATCTGGGCGAGGAGCACATCACCGGCAAGCTCAGGGAAGTGTACGAGATATGCACCTCCTTCCTGGGCGTGGACCCCATCCATCAGCTCATCCCGGTCCGCCCGACCCAGCACTATTCCATGGGCGGCATCCGCACCAACAAGGACGGTGCGGCCTATGGCCTCAAGGGGCTGTTCGCCGCGGGCGAGGCCGCCTGTTGGGACATGCACGGCTTCAACCGGCTGGGCGGCAACTCCCTGGCCGAAACCGTGGTCGCGGGCGGCATCGTGGGCCGCAAGATCGCGGAATACCTTGAGGGCTGTGAGACCGAGTTCAAGACCTCGCTGATCAACGACGAGGTGAAGAAGCAGCAGGCCCGCATCGACGTGCTGGTCAGTTGCGCCAACGGCTCCGAGAACGTCTACAAGGTCCGCCGGGTCATGCAGGACGCCCTGCACAAGGGGGCCAACATCTTCCGCAACCAGGAAGGTCTGGAGACCTGCGTGGCCGAATTGCAGGAGGCCCTGGTCCGGGCCGGAAAGGTCGGGCTGCGGTCCGACGGCAAGGGCGTGAACCCGGAGCTGGCCGTGGCGCTCAAGCTCGAAGGCCAGGTCAAGATGGCCCTCATGGTGGCCTACGGGGCCTTGCAGCGCACCGAGTCCCGCGGCTCCCACAACCGCGAGGACTACACCGCGCGCAACGACCGCGACTGGCTCAACCGCACCCTGGCCTACTGGAAGAACGAAGGCGACACGCTGCCGACGCTCGAGTACGAGGCGGCCACCGAGGTCGTGGAGATTCCTCCGGGAGACCGTGGCTACGGCAAGTCCGAAATCATCAGCGCCGATACCCCGAAGGATGCGGGAAAGAAGGGTAAGTAAATGTCCAGATTACTGAAATTCAATATATTCCGGTATAATCCCGAGGATGCCCAGTCCGAGCCGCACATGCAGGAGTTCGTGCTGGAGGAAACCGACGCCATGACCCTGTTCATCGCGCTCAACCGCATCCGCGAGGAGCAGGACCCGTCCCTGCAGTTCGACTTCTGTTGCCGCGCGGGCATCTGCGGTTCCTGCGGCATGGTCATCAACGGCCGTCCCGGCCTGGCCTGCCACACCAAGACCAAGGACCTGCCCGGAGAGATCACGCTCCTGCCCCTGCCGGTCTTCAAGCTGGTGGGCGACCTGTCCGTGGATACCGGCTCCTGGTTCCGCGAGATGTACACCAAGACCGAGTCCTGGATTCATACCGAAAAGGAGTTCGATCCCGAGGCGCTGGAGGAGCGCATGGACAACAAGGACGCGGTGTCCATCTACGAGCTGGAGCGGTGCGTGGAGTGCGGCTGCTGCATCGCGGCCTGCGGCACGGCCCGGATGCGCGACGACTTTCTGGGCGCGGCCGCGCTCAACCGTGTGGCCCGGTTCCTCATCGACCCGCGCGACCAGCGCAGCGAGAAGGATTATTACGAAATCATCGGCAACGACATGGGCATCTTCGGCTGCATGGGCCTTCTGGCTTGCGAAGACGTCTGTCCCAAGCATCTGCCGTTGCAGAACCAGCTCGGTTTCCTGCGCCGCAAGATGGGGATCACCTCGCTGAAGAGGCTCTTTGGGAAATGATGTTGACGAGTCGGGGAGGACATGCGTAATCCCTGGTTTTTATACCAACTTATATGAAATGGGTGCTGATGCCGCACCCCTTGTCCGGCGTGCCGGGCGTGAGGAGTTGTCATGCGAGACATTCGATACTCGGATGTCGTGGAAGCCGTTGCCGCCTTGTGCATGAAGGCGAACACCGAGCTTCCCGACGACGTCCGCAACAAGCTGACCCAGGCCATGGCCGAGGAGGACTCCCCGTCGGCCAAGGAGGTCCTGCGCCAGCTTCTGGAAAATGCCGACCTGTCCATGGAGACCAAGCTGCCCCTGTGCCAGGATTGCGGCCTGGCCGTGTATTATGTGGAAGTGGGCGACGACTGCCGGGTGGCCGGGGGCAACCTGCGCGACGCCATCAACGAGGGCACCCGCAAGGGCTACGGCGACGGCTATCTCCGCAAATCGGCCTGTGATCCGCTCACCCGCGCCAACACCGGCGACGGCACTCCGGCCATCATCCACTTCGACCTGGTGCCCGGCGACAAGCTCAAGATCGCCTACATGGCCAAGGGCGGCGGCGCGGAAAACATGAGCCGCGTGACCATGCTCGCCCCGGCCCAGGGCTGGGAGGGCATCAAGAAGTTCGTGGTCAACCGCGTGGCCGAGGCCGGTCCCAATCCGTGCCCGCCCACCGTCATCGGCGTGGGCATCGGCGGCACCTTCGAGCACGCGGCCAAGATCGCCAAGCGCGGCCTGCTCCGCAAGCTGGACGATACCCATCCCGATCCCCGGGTGGCGGCCATGGAAAAGGAACTGGAGGACGCACTCAACGCGCTCGGCATCGGCCCCATGGGGCTGGGCGGCAAGACCACCGTGCTCGGCGTCAAGATCACCCTGGAGCCGTGCCACCTGGCGTCCCTGCCGCTGGCCGTCAACGTGCAGTGTCACTCCCAGCGTCACGAGGAGGTTGAACTCTGATGGCTGAATACAAGCTGAACACCCCCCTGACGGACGCGGACATCGAGCAGCTCAAGGCCGGTGACGTGGTTTTTCTGTCCGGCACCATCTACTCCGCGCGCGACGCGGCCCACAAGAAGCTCTTCGAGCTGCTGGACGCGGGCAAAAAACTGCCCTTCGACCTGGAAGGGTCGTCCATCTACTACGTGGGGCCGTCCCCCGCGCCTCCCGGCCGTCCCATCGGTTCCGCCGGGCCGACCACCAGCTACCGCATGGACACCTATGCGCCGCGCCTGCATTCGCTCGGCATGAAGGCGTCCATCGGCAAGGGCAAGCGCAACGACGAGGTCAAGGCCGCCATGAAGGAACACAAGGGCGTCTACTTCGGCGCCACCGGCGGCGCGGGCGCGCTGCTGTCCAATTCCATTGTGGAGTCCACGGTCATCGCCTTCGACGAACTGGGGCCGGAGGCCATTCGGGCAATGAAAGTGAAGGATTTTCCCCTCTTGGTCATCAATGACTGCCACGGCGGGGAATTGTACGTCAAACCCAGGCTTGACACCGCTGAATAATTGATACAAGCAGGGGTTGGGCGCGGGTCGCCCAACCCCTGGATTTCCTTCGTTCAGGGGAGGAAAAAGTTTTCAATATCAGAGGTTTGTCATGGAAAAGGCATATTTCGAAAATACCGAATTCACCAATGACGACAAAAAAGACGAAAAGCTGTTCACGCCGTATCCGGGCGCTGACGAGAAGTATGACGACGGTTCCGACTGGCGGCTTTACAACCCGGCCAAATACCGCGATCCGAATTGGTCTCCTGACAAGGAGTAGCTGACGATTCGGGGCCGGATGGCCCCTTTCTCTTTCCGAACGACTTTTTTTAAAGGCCGGTCGCACTAGTTGGTGCGGCCGGTTTTTCGGTTTTCGAGGGCCGAGCGGGCGAACATCATCCTGTCGAACCGGCTGGCCCCGTCCCTTCCTGCGGCCTTGAGGTCCGACAGAGCCTTGTTCAGCCTGCCGATGAGCCTGTCGTCGGTGTCACGGCTGAAGGCGAAATAGAGCGGCTCCTCCTTGAAGACGTGGCGGATCACATAGTCGCCGGGGTTCATGCCCAGCCCGGCGAACTGGACGGCCGCACAGCGCTCGTCGGTGGCGAACAGGTCGATCTCGCCCTGGTCGAGCATCCGCAGGGGGCGGACATGGGTCGCGGCCCTGAGCAGCTCGGCCTTGGAAAACCCGTTGTCCAGCAGGATGCCTTCAGCGCTGCTCCAGCGGACGGTGGCGATGCGGTACTGCTTGAGATCGGATTTGAGCCGGATGTCTTGGCCGTCCTGTTTGCGTCCATAGAGCACGATCCTGGAGTTCACCACCGGACCGACCCATTTGTAGAGCGGCTCGGTCACGCTCGTGCGCCGGGCATTGACCACGATACGGCCGGGAAAGCGGGCCGCGTTTTCATAGGCATAAGCCCAGGGCGTCAGCTTGAACGCCCGGTCTGAAAGCGGGTTGCCGCACATCTCCATGATGACGTTCAGTGCGGAAATGGACGTTCCGCAGACCTTCAGCCCCTTGCTTTCGCTGTAGGGAGGGTAGGGCGCGGCCAGGACCGTGAAATCATCGGCATGGGCGGTGGAGGCCAAGACGGCGAACAGGGAAAGTACCAGGGAGAAAATGAATCGCATTCGGGTTCCTGTCGGGTTTTTGTCGTGAATAGGGAAACCGCCGCAAAAATGCAATAGCCATTCCATATTATGGTCGTTTCGGACGGACCCGGCGTCGTGGATTTGTCAGGAAACGGGGAGGTTGACATTTAGCTGAGAATAGTTATTATAGCTGCAACCATTCCATAGGTTTCGGCCAGGCCGTCGCCGGGACGGCCCTTGTCGCAAACCGTGAACGCATTGCCATGCATTCTCCTCTTCTTGCCTTTGGAGACCGGCCGCTGGTCGGTCTCCATTTTCTTTATTAAATCTGAGCAGTTGTGCCATATAATATGTATGATGCCAGCCCCTTGCAAGCCCGGAGTTTTCAGAGTATCTCATTTCCGAGTCAAGGAGCAGACAATGCACGATACATTCGCCCGGAGAATGAGCACCGTTCATCGCTCGTTCATCCGGGAAATTCTCAAAGTCACGGCCGACCCGGAGATCATCTCCTTTGCGGGCGGCCTTCCCAATCCCGAACTTTTCCCCGTTGCCTCCATGGATCAGGCTTCCCACCGGGTCTTTGCCGACATCGGTGCATCCGCGCTGCAGTATTCCACCACCGAGGGCGATGCGGGCCTGCGGGCCATCATCGCCGAACGGTACGCGAAACGCGGCCTGACCGTTGACCCGGATTCCATCCTGATCACCAGCGGTTCCCAGCAGATTCTCGACATCTCCGCCAAGGTCTTCCTGGACAAGGGCGACAAGGTGGTCATCGAGCGTCCCGGATACCTCGGCGCGATCCAGGCGTTTTCCCTTTTCGAACCCGAATTCGTGACCGTATCCCTTGATCACGACGGCCCGGATCTCGACGAGCTTGAGGCCGCCTTCAAGGACGGCGCCAAGTGTTTTTACGCGGTGCCCAACTTCCAGAACCCGTCGGGCGTCAGCTATTCGCTGGAAAAACGCCGGGCCGTGGCGGAACTCACGGACCGCTACAACGTCCTGTTCGTGGAGGACGACCCCTATGGCGAACTGCGTTTTCTGGGCGAGCACCTGCCCACCGTGTTCTCTTTCTGCAAGCAGCCCGGGCTGTTGTGCGGCTCGTTCTCCAAGATCGCGGCCCCCGGCTTCCGCATCGGCTGGGTGGTTGCGCCGGAAAAGGTCGTCTACGACAAGCTGGTCATCGCCAAGCAGGCGGCGGACCTGCACACCTCCACCGTGTCCCAGTCCATCATGCGCCGCTACCTGGAGGAAAACGACATTGAGAAGCACGTGGCGCTCATCCGCGAGCGGTATGGTCGCCAGCGCGCCTGCATGGTGGAGATGATCGGCAAGTATTTTCCGGACGGGGTGACCATCACCCGGCCCGAGGGCGGCATGTTTCTCTGGGTGACACTGCCCGAAGGCGTGTCCTCCATGGATTTGTTCGACGCGGCCATCAAGGAGAAAGTGGCCTTTGTGCCCGGACGCCCGTTCTACGTGGACGGCTCCGGCGAGAACACACTGAGGCTGAATTTCTCCAATTCCGATGAAGTGCGCATCGAGGAAGGCATCAGCCGACTCGGCCGCGCCATCGGGGCCTTTCTCAAGTAACGCATCCGGCCCCGGCGGGGCGGAACAGACTGTAACCAGGTGAAATAAATGTCCCAACATGTTGTCGTTATCGGAGGCGTAGCTCTCGGGCCGAAGGCCGCCTGCCGCTTCAAGCGCCTGGAGCCCGGCTCCACCGTGACCCTGATAGACCAGAGTTCCATGATTTCATATGGGGGCTGCGGCATTCCGTACTACGTATCGGGCGATGTGTCCGACGCGGTGCAGCTTTGCCAGACCAGCTTTCACATGACCCGTGACCCCAAGTTCTTCAAGGACGTCAAAGGGGTGGACGTGCAGGTGCTGACCCGGGCCACCCGCATCGACCGTGACAACAAGCGTGTCGAGGTGGAGAATGCGGAAACCGGCGAAAAGGCGTTCATCGACTATGACAAGCTGGTCATCGCCACCGGAGCCTCTCCGCGCAAGCTCGGCCTGCCGGGCGAGGAGCTTGAGGGCGTTAGCTACGTCAGCAATCCCGGCGATGCCATCCGCATCCGGGAGGCCATCTCCAAGGGCAAGGTGAGCAACGCCGTGATCATCGGCGCGGGCTTCATCGGCCTGGAAATGGCCGAGGCGTTCGCCGACATGTGGGGCGTGGATACCTCCGTGGTCGAGATCACCGATCAGATCATGCCGCGACTGGTCAGCCCGGCCCTGGCCACCATGGGCCAGAAGCACATGGAAGAGAACGGCATTCACTTCTATTTCGGAGAGACCGTCAAGACCATCGAGGGCAAGGACGGCCATGTGACCCGCGTGGTCACCAGCCGACGCACCCTGGATGCCGACGCGGTGATCATCTCCGCGGGCGTGGTGCCCAACTCCGACCTCGCCAAGGAAGCCGGGCTGAACGTCTACGAACGCGGCGGCATCTACGTGGACGAGTTCATGCGGACCAATGACCCGGACATCTACGCGGGCGGCGACTGCTGCATCGTCAAGAACCTGGTCACCGGCGCGGACGCCTTCCTGCCGCTGGGGTCCATGGCCAATCGGCAGGGCCGCGTCATCGGCACCAACCTTGCCGGTGGCAACGCCGTCTTCGACGGGGTGGTCGGTTCCTTTGTGGTCAAGCTGTTCGAGACGTCCATGGCGGGCACCGGGCTGAGTCTGGAATCCGCCAAGCGGGCCGGTTTCGACGCCATGTCCGTGATGCTCGTCCAGTTGGATCGCGCGCATTTCTATCCCACCAAGGAGCTGATGACGCTCGAAATGGTGGTCAACAAATCCAACCGCCGGGTGCTCGGCGTGCAGGGCTTCGGCTCGTCCGGGGACGCCATGGTCGGGCGTATCAACGCCGTGGCCGCCGCCCTCAAGCACGGAGCCACCATCGACGACATATCCAACATGGAGCTGGCCTATTCCCCGCCGTTCGCCGCGGCCATGGACATCCTCAACACCCTGGCCAACCTGGCGGACAACGCGCTCGCGGGCATCAACCGGGGCGTGGGTCCCGACGGCTTCAAGGAGCTGTGGGACAAGCGCGACCTGGACGCCTGTTTCTTTCTGGACTGCCGCGAGAGCGCCGACGCCGAGCCGTACATGGATCGCCATCCGGAATACTGGCACAACGTGCCCCAGGGCGAGATCTACGACCGGCTGGGAGAAATCCCCACGGACAAGCCCCTCGTGCTCATCTGCAATACCGGCGCGCGTTCCTACGAGGCCCAGATCATGCTGGACGCCAAGGGCGTCCACGACGTGACCAACATCCAGGGCGGCATGGCCGCCATCAAGAAGTACGGGGTTGATCTGTAGGACTGTCTAGGGAAGCCTCCGGCGGCTGCTCGCCGCAGAGGCGTCTCCGACGGGCAAGGCGCTGCCCTGCACCCGCCAGGGAGCAAGGCCCCCTGGACCCCCATCGTCGCCTTCGGCGGGTGCCGTGCGGACGCCGCACGCCGTGCCGGTTGGCGATTCGGGAAAGAAAAAGCGCTAAACGCCGTGCCATGTTCAAGACATGGTGCGGCGTTTTTGGGGTTCATCCGGGTCATCCCCCCCGCTTTGTCGGGGGGGATGACCCGTTTTTTACCCTAATAACAAAAGGTTCGTTCGGTATTTTTTTTGTTCGTCATGGAATTGTAGGTATCCGTTATCGCATAGTTTTTTCAAATCCCGTCTAGCTGTGGATTCGCTGACGTCACGATAAAGCGGCTTAAGAACAGGATGTGAAAACAAATCTGAAAATGAAAATTCTATCAATGTTTCCAAAGCCAACAAAAGTAATTCAAGTTGACGTTGAGTGATCTTCTTATCTCTTTTTTGAAAATAATAAAAATCTTTAAGCGATAATTTACGGATAAAAAAAGTAACCTGTTCTTTGATGTCCTTGATTGAAGAGATAATTCCATCAAAATAAAAGGATAAGAACGGTGTTATGTCTTGTTTGTTATTTGCCCTTTGGGTTTTAGAAAAGGATATGAAATAGTCATCTATATTTTTATAATAGTAGTTTGACATCATTTGCGGTAAATACTTGATACCTGCTCTATCTAAGATCATCGCTTCAATGAAACGCGATGTCCTTCCGTTGCCATCTTGGAATGGATGTATTTTTGCTAAATGATAGTGTGCGGCACAGGCTCGTATCATAGGGTCAACGGCCTTCATTTCTTCACTATTTATCCATTCGGTAAATATACCCATCAATGTTTTGATATCTGATAGCGTTTTAGGTGGCTTGTATACTCCTCCATGTTCAGCGTTTCCGACAAAGACAGGTTCGTTTCTATAGTTGCCAGGCGAATTGTGATAATAATCTAAGCGTGCTGTGAGCACATGGTGGACGTTCTTTATTAACTTTTCACGTACAATCCATGTGTCTTCACTTTTTTTGCCATCAAGCAGTTTGTATATTCTTTTCAAACCGTCAATTTCTAATTCAGCTTGATTTTTGAGTTTGGTTTTTTTTTCTTTTGAAAGTACCTCAGAGACTTCATCTTCAGTCAGTTTGTTGCCTTCTATAGCCGCAGTACCAAAAATAGATCTGCGTATTAAATCCTCTTTTAACTGAGCGGAGTATTGAGGAAGGATCGGTAATTCGCTTACCGCTGAATATAGTATCGTTGCAGCAATCATTTTAGGCATAATCACTTCGGGATCGTACTCGCACGAAAAAATAAACTTGCCTGATTTGTGCGTGAGATGCTCAACGACAGGTACTTTTGACATCGTTTTTGAAACCATATCCCTTTAAATTTAATGAATTTTATCAAAATATATCAAAAAATATGATAATAATTTTAATCTGAAAAGTGATAGTTTACAAGTTTTTCATTCGCGTTCGTCGATATTCAAACATTAGCACGACGACCTGGTCAAAATTGAACTTAATCTCAGGTGCCTTTAGTATACTCTTTAAAAATGGTAAGCAGTTGCCATGAGATACATTAAAACAACTCAGGTTGAGGACTGTCCGTACTGTGGGACTTCACTACCGGCGGGAGTTTGTGTCTGCTCCGCCTGTGGTGCTGAGCATGTCACTGTTTACCGTCCGGGGAGATGGGCGGTGGCTACGTTTATGCTCACTGTTGTCTATACATCTCTGTTTACCGATGATGTCATGTTTTCCTTGGGATTTGTTCTGGCTGTGCTGGTTGGCGTGTGCGTGAGATTGCTTGGCAATGCCTCTCCTGCATGGGTTAGATAGTATATTCCCTTTACCTGTTTTTTGCCCTTGTCTCATTAAGATGTACTCTGGATCAACAACAATACAAATTTAGCAATTGTCCATCCGAAACGGAAAAAGACCTTGGTCGACATAATGTCGACCAAGGTCTTTTCGCATTCAGTTATAGCAACTAGAGCGGATTTGAACCTAAATTCGGCCTTCCTCCACGCCGTGGCAGGCCACTATGGTGCCGTTGTCCAGGGTGCGCTGCATGGGGATTTCACGCATGCACCGCTCGTCCGCGTGGGGACAGCGGCCGTGGAATACGCAGCCCGTGGGCAGGTTGATGGGCGTGGGCACGTCGCCGGACAGGCGGATGTGGTTGCCCGCTTCGCCGCCCAACTTGGGGATGGCCGAGAGCAGGGCCTGGGTGTACGGGTGCTTGGGGTTGCTGAACAACTCCTTGGCCGTGGCCAGCTCGCATACGCAGCCCAGGTACATGACCGCCACGCGGTTGGAGATGTGCTCCACCACGGAGAGGTCGTGTGAGATGAACAGGTAGGTCAGGCCGCGCTCTTCCTGGGCGTCCATGAGCAGGTTCAGGATCTGCGCCTGGATGGACACGTCGAGGGCCGCAATGGGTTCGTCCGCGGCGATGAATTCCGGGTCCACCACCAGGGCGCGGGCAATGGAGATGCGCTGGCGCTGGCCGCCGGAGAACTCGTGCGGGTAGTTGGTGGCCCAGGCCGGGTCCACGCCCACCTGAGTCATGACCTCGGCCACCTTGTCATGCACTTCGGCCCGAGACAGGCCGGGGTTGTGGAAGCGCACCGGCTCTTCGAGAATCTGGCGGACCGTCATGCGCGGGTTGAGCGAGGCGTACGGGTCCTGGAAGACCATCTGCATTCTGGTCCGGTAGGGGCGCATCTTGGCGGAACTGAGGTTGTCGATGCGCTCGCCCTTGTAGAGGATTTCGCCCTTGTTGGGTCGGTAAAGGCGCATGACCGTGCGGGCCAGGGTGGACTTGCCGCAGCCGGACTCGCCGACCACGGCCAGGGTCTCGCCCGCCTGTACGTCCAGGGTGATGTTGTTCACGGCCTTGACCACCGTCTTTTTGCGGTTGAGCTTGCCGTGCGAGATGCGGAGCTGGTCGATGAAGGAACCGGATATGTCGAAGTGCTTGTCGACATCGCGGATTTCAAGGATGGCAGTCATGGCTACTTGCCTCCTTCGCACATGAAACAGGCGGCCTGGGTCCCGCCGTCAAGACAGGCGAGGGCCGGGATTTCGGTTTTGCATTTTCCCAGGCTCACGGTGCAGCGCGGCTCAAAGGGACAGCCTTTGGGCATGTCCAGCAGCGACGGCATCATGCCGGGTATCTGGTTGAGCCGTTTCTTGCCCCCGGCCATCTGCGGCAGGGCCGCGATCAATCCCTTGGTGTAGGGGTGCTTGGGGTTGGAAATGATCTCCTGTGCCGGGCCGAGTTCCACCACCTTGCCCGCGTAGAGCACGGCGATGCGCTGGGTGACTTCCGAGACCACGGCCAGGTCGTGGGTGATGAGGATCAGGCCCATGTTTTCGGTCTCGCAGAGTTCGAGCAGCAGGTCCATGATCTCGGCCTGGATGGTCACGTCGAGCGCCGTGGTCGGCTCGTCCGCGATGATCAGCTGGGGGCTGGTCAAAAGCGAGATGGCGATGACGATGCGCTGGCGCATGCCGCCGGAGAATTCGTGCGGATATTGCTTGAGGCGTTTTTCAGGCGAGGGAATGTAGACCTTATGGAGCTTGTCCAGGCAGATCGCCTCGGCCTCCTTTTCGCTGACGTCCATGTGCGCCAGGATGGTTTCCTTCATCTGGGTGCCGATGGTCAGCACCGGATTGAGGGTCATCATGGGGTCCTGGAAGATCATGGAGATGTGGTGGCCCCGGATTTCGCGCATCTGCTCGTAGGTATACTTGGAGATGTCGTGGCCGTTGAAGATGATCTCGCCGCCGGTGATCTTGCCGGGCTTGGAGATGAGGTTGATGAGCGAGAAGCCGAGCACGGATTTGCCCGCGCCGGATTCGCCCACAATGCCCAGCCGTTCGCCTTTGTTGATGGTCAGGCTGACGTCGCGCACCGCCTGGACGGTTCCCGCCCTGAGGGCGAAGTCCACGCGGAGGTCTTTTATTTCAATGAGTTTGTCCACGGATTACCCCTTGTAGAGTTTGGGGTTGAGGAAGTCGCGCACCCAGTCGCCGAGCAGGTTGATGACCAGGATCAGGGTGACGAGCAGGATGCCGGGGAAGATGGTGATCCACCAGGAGCCGGAGAAGATGTACTCGAATCCGGCGGTGATGAGCGAGCCGAGCGACGGCTTGGTCACGGGCATGCCCAGTCCCAGGAAGGAGAGGGCGGCTTCGCTCATGATGGCGTTGGCAACCTGGACCGTGGAGATGACCAGCACCGGGGAAAGGGTGTTGGGCAGGATGTGGCGCCACATGATGCGCGTCTTGGAAAGGCCGATGACGCGGGCGGCTTCGACGTATTCCTTCTTGCGTTCGGCCAGCACCGAGGCGCGCACCGTACGGGCGTACTGCGGCCACTCGGCCAGGCCGATGATGACGATGATCAGCGGCACGGCGACCTTTTCGTATCCGGCCACGCCGAACGCGGTCTGGACGATGGCGCCGATGAAGATGGCGACCATGTATGTGGAGAACGAGAGCTGCACGTCGGCGATGCGCATCAAGACGTTGTCCAGCCGCTTGACGTAGCCGGAGAGCAGGCCCACCACGATGCCGAGAAACGCCTGGAGGCAGACAGCGCCGATGCCGATGATGATGGACACGCGCATGCCGTAGAGCATGGTCGAGAGCATGTCGCGGCCCTGGGCGTCGGTGCCCAGCAGGAATTCGGAATCGCCGTCGTGCGACCAGGAGGGCGGAGCCTGCGCGTCCATGATGTCGATGGTGGACGAGTTGTAGGGGTCGTGCGGCGCGATGATCGGGGCGGCAAAGGCCGAGAACATGAGTACGGCCAGGATGATGAAGCAGGTCAGGGCCACGCGGTCATTCAGGAAGCTATGCAGCATGTAGGAGTCTTTGAATCGTTGCCAGCGGGATCGCATGTTATTGCCTCCCTGCCACGCGGACCGTGGGGTTCACCAGGCCGTAGATGATGTCGACCGCAGTGTTGACCAGCACGAAGATGATGCCCACGAACACGAGGTAGGCGACCATCAGCGAGGTGTCGGAACGCTCGACCGACTCGATGAACATGGACCCCATCCCCTGCCATTGGAAAACCGTTTCGGTCAGGATGGTGAAGGCCACCATGATGCCGAGCTGCACGCCGCCCACGGTGATGACCGGGAGCAGGGTGTTCTTGAACGCGTGGACCAGCCAGACGCGGCGGGGCTTGATGCCCTTGGCCCAGGCATACTTGACGTATTCGCTTTCCAGCACTTCCATCATTTCGGAACGGATCAGGCGGATGAAGAGCGGGAGCATGATGGAGGAAAGCGCGATGGAGGGCATGATGAGGTGCTTCAGGCCGTCGAGGGTCAGCAGTCCCGAATCCCACCAGCCGAAGAGACGCACGGTCTCGCCCCGTCCGTAGGAGGGCAGCCAGTGGAGTTCCACCGAAAAGATGTAGATGAGGAGAATGGCCGTCAGGAAGACGGGCATTGACACGCCGACGATGGACCCGCTCATGACGAAGCGCGAGAACAGGCTCTTGGGTTTGATGGCGGCATAGATGCCGAGCGGGATGGACAGGACCACGATGATCAGGGCCGCGCAGAAGACCAGCTCCAGAGTGGCCGGCGCCTTCTTGATGATGACCTCGGAGGCCGGTTTCTTGAAGAAATAACTTTGGCCGAGATCACCCTGTACGGCATTGCCCAGGAATCGGACATATTGGACCATGAAAGGGTCGTTGAGGCCGAGGCGCTCCCTGATCTGCGCCCGTTCGGCCGGGGTGACGCGCTGGCCCACGAGATCGCGGACCGGGTCGCCGAAATTGTGCTTGATGGCGAATCCTATGAAGCTGATGATCAGCATGACGATCACGGCCTGGAGGATTCGCTTTACGGTAAATGCAAACATGTCGACTCGATGGCGGTTGAGTTTCTCTGGGAACGGAACCGTCGTTCCGTGTTGGGTATATAGATAGTATGTCTTCGAGCGTCATTCGCCGCTCGTTGAGGTGAAAGGGGAACCCCGGCCAAGGCCGGGATTCCCCTTTATTGGTATTTTGCGTTCAAGGCAAGTGGTGATTGCCCTATTTGACGACCATGTCTCCGAAGTACGGGAAGTTCATGACGTTCACGACTTCTTCGGTGTTCATGTTGGCCTTGGAAGCCCAAGACAGGTTCTGCCAGTGCAGCGGGATGAAGCCGGCTTCGTCGTACTGGATCTTCTCGACTTCCTGACAGTCGGCGGCGCGTTTGGCCGGATCGGTCTCGGTCTGGGCGGCCAGGGTCAGTTCGTCGACCTTGGCGTTGCAGTAGTTGCCGGAGTTGTACTGGCCGTAGCCGGTCTCGGTGTTGCGGCACATGGACAGGAACTCGTAGAAGTTGCCGGAGTCCTCGGTGTCGGAGTGCCAGCCGATCAGCTGGATGTCGGCGGCCTGGGCGTCGAACTCATCCCAGTACTGGGCCTTGGGCATGGTCTTCAGCGAGATCTTGATGCCGATCTTGGACATCATGGAGACGAACGCCTCGGCGATCTTCTCGTCGTTCACGTAGCGGTTGTTCGGGGCGATCATGGTCGCTTCGAAGCCGTCGGGATAGCCGGATTCGGCCATCAGGGCCTTGGCTTTTTCGAGGTCGTAACGGGGGGCCAGCGCCTCGTTGTGGCCGACGTAGCCCTTGGGGGACATCTGGCCGGCGGCGGTGGCGAAGCCCTTCATGATTTTTTCGACAACGCCGTTGTTGTCATAGGCGTAGGCCATGGCCAGGCGGACCTTGGTGTCGGCCAGGGCCGGGTTGCGCTTCTGGTTGAGCTGGAAGGTGATGATGCGGGAGCCGGACATGGTGACCAGCTTCAGGCCTTCGGTGGAATCGATGCGTTCCAGGTCCTGCGGGGGAACGGGCATGATGAAGTCCACGTCGCCGGACAGCAGGGCGGCCACGCGGGTGGCGTCGTTCTTGATGGGCGAGAGGACGATTTCCTCGACATTGCCGGTCTTGTCCCAGTAGTCGGCGAAGCGGGTGAAGACGGTCTTTACGCCCTGCTCGCGGTGGGTCACCATGAACGGGCCGGTGCCGGATTCGTTCTCGTTGGCAAAGGAGTAGTCGGTCTTGACGATCGTGTCCTTGGCCTTGCCCTTGTCGTCGGTGCCGGAGTAGAACTTGCTGTCCATGGGGAAGACGTAGGTGGCCATGTTGAGCACCAGGCCGTAGGGCTTCTTGGTGATCAGGTCCACGGTGTGGGCGTCCACGGCCTTGGCGCCGACGAAGGGCTCGAACAGGCCCTTGTAGTCTTCGGACTTCTTCAGGCGGTCGACGGTGAAGACGACGTCGTCGGCGGTGAAGTCGTTGCCGGAGTGGAACTTGACGCCCTTGCGCAGGTGGAAGCGCATGGTCAGGTCGTCGATGCGTTCCCACTTCTCGGCGAGACGCGGCACGAAATTCATATCCTGGTCGTAGCGGACCAGGGAGTCGAAGACCATATGGGAGAACTGCAGCATGCCGCCGGACAGCTGGACATGGGGGTCCAGGGAGACCGGGTCGGCATCCATGGCGAGTTTCAGGGTGATCTTGGCGGGTGCCTCGGGGGCGGCGGCTTTTTCGGCAGGCTCCTTCTTTTCCTCTCCGCCACAACCGACCAGAAGCAGGGCGGAAACGAGCAGGATGAGCAATAGCAGGGGTAATTTGCCGGCGGACTTGAACGTCGACAGTTTCATTTTCATTCCTCCATATAATTTGACCAGTTGCACCAGAGATGGCGCGTACCAAACCTCTCCTCCATCCGCAGCGACGGATGGATGAATCCGAACCGTGCTCATGCAGGGTTGCATGCATCCCGTTTAAGGGCGTAAGCAAGGGCGGACTAAAACATGCGAGTTATACACCTTTCATCTTGATTTAACAATAGTGGAATGTTTTCATTGAACATGTACATGGAAGAGAATGATGTTCATAAAAATTAATAATTTTGCTCTTTTGTCGATTTTTATTCTGACTTTGTCCGGATGTTTCGGAGGTTATTCTCCAGACGCCGGGCTGGACGTGTCGGAAATTGTTTCCCTGGACGACGAATATCAGGCTGAAATCGTGGTGGAAAGGGGAGAAATCTTCGCCCTGGACGTGCCGGAACCCGTGGCCTCCGGCTACCGGGTTTCCGGTGCCTCCTTCGACCCGGCCATGTTCCGCATGGAGCGGTACCTGGCCTACGATGCGGACGGCGGGCCGCGCATCCGCTACCTGTTCACCGCCCTGGCCGACGGCGCGAGCGACGTGAACGTGAAGATGCGGCCCGCCGCCGGAGGCCGGGAGGACGTCTACCGCACCGTGCATGTGGTGGTGGGCGGGGAGTCGGGCCTGCTTTTTTGATCGGCCGCCTAAACACAATGGCGAAATGTGACGATGGGTGAGGTGATTGTCGCAACAATGTTCGGAGCACCCATGGCATCGCCCCTGTTTTTCCTGCACATCCCCAAGACCGCCGGGACCACGCTCAACGCGGTTCTTGACGCCAATTTCGCGCTGGACGCCGTCCTCGACCTGTACACGGAAGAGCAGTACCGCGCGGTCCGGGACCTGACCTACGACCGGCTCCGGGAGTACGTGCTGGTGCGCGGGCACATCTTCGTCCGGGATTTCGGGGAGATTTTCGACGGGCCGGTACCCCTGCGGGCGTTTACTTTCCTGCGCGACCCGGTACTGCGCGTCATTTCGGAGTATTTCTACCTGAAGCGGTGGCTCAAGAGCCATCTCCATAAATATCTTAACGAAAACAAGGTCACGCTCACGGATTATGTAACCAGTGATGTTGGTGTGTTGCGGCGGCGCGGATGCGGCGGCGCGGATGCGACGGCATGACCAGTTCCCTGTGCGGCACCGCCGTCCGGACGCCCGGCGAACGGCTCGAGGCGGCCTGGCGCCATCTGTCGGAACGGTTTGCCTGCTTCTGCATCCTGGAGCGGTTCGACGAGAGCCTGCTCATGCTCGCCCGGACCGTGGGGCTGCGCGAGATATTCTACGAGCGGCGGAACGTGCGGGCCGTGAACGTTGACCGGATGGTGACGCAGGCCGAGGTGGACGTGATCGTGGAGCACAACCGGCTGGACGCACGGCTGTACGAAATGGCCACGGCGGAGTTCGACCGCCGGGTGCGGGCCTTGGGGCCGGGCTTCGGGGCGGACGTGCGCCTGTTCGCCAAGGTCAACGACCGCTTCCAGCACGTGGCCGAGATGGTCAACCAACGCGCCGGCGTCGAGCAGGGGGCCATCCTCAACGCCAAGTAGCCCCGCCTATTCGAATACCTGGGCGGTCTTGACCAGCTTGAAGTCGAGCAGGTCCGCGCCCTCCATCGCTTTCCGGCACAGGACGAGCGGACTCATGTACTGCTCCCGCCAATCCAGGACCAGGGTCAGCTTTTCGCCGTCCTCGCGCATCTCGCGGACCACGGGCCGGATGTCCACCTGTTTGGGCTTGCCCTTCTTGGTCTTTTTTTCGATGACCCATTGCCCGCTGTCCATGAACGCCCGCCACTGGCCGAGCCGTTTTTCATGGTCCGAGGCAAAGGAAAGTTCGAAGATTTCCTCCACGGACTGGGGCTGTTTCTTGCCCATGGACAGGCGGTCCGCCCTGAAGGGCCTGAGGCCCAGGGGCATGACCGGGGCCAGCCGCGCAACCACGTCCTCGGGATCGAAGTCCTCGCGGAAAAAGACGTTGATCCATTCTGCCCGGCTTTCCACGCCCACGGGCAGGGCCTTGCCGAAGGAGAGCCTCGGCATGGGGTGGAACCCGGCAGAAAAGGCCAGGGGCAGTTCGGCCCGGCGGAAGGCGCGCTCGAACACGGCCTGAAGCTCAAGCTGGCTCAGGAAGGCGGCCGGGCCGTCCTTCTCGAACCAGAGGCGGAAGTGGGAACCCTTGACGGTCAGGTCAGGCTTGTCCACGGAATAGGGCGGCTGTTCGCCTTCCTGGTCTCGCTGCGGAAAAACCAGCTTGGGCCGGATGTCCTTGGCGTCTTTTTGCGTCTTGAGGGTCGAGACGTGGCCGTTGAATTCGCACACCCCGCAGTTGCGGCAGGCGCCGTACCGGCAGTCGCCCGTGATCTTGCCGCCCAGGGCGCGGTCGCGTTCGGTGCGGAGAAAGCGCTTGGTCAGGCCGCAGGAAAGATGGTCCCAGGGCAGGGGGGCTTCCGGGTCGCGCGGGCCGGTGTATTCGTCCCAGGAAAGCCCCAGTTCCTCCATGGCTTCCCGGTAGGGATCGAGCCGGAGGTGGTCCTTCCACGAGGAAAAGAGCGCGCCCTTGGCGTAGGCGCGTTCCACCACCGGGGCCAGCCGCCGGTCGCCGCGCGAGAACACGCCTTCCAGCGAGGTCATTTCCGGCTCGTGGTATTTGATGCTGACCCGCTTGTGGGGCCGGAAGATGTCGCGCAGGTAACGCACCCGCCGGATGATTTCCTCATAGGGGATCTGCGGCTCCCACTGGAACGGGGTCTGGGGCTTGGGCACGAAGGGCGACACCGCGGCCGAGACCTGGAGCCGCTTTATGTGCGGACCGGCCGCGTCGCGGACCTTGAGGCAGAGGTTCAGGATGGCGTCCAGGTCCTCGTCCGTTTCGGTGGGCAGGCCGATCATGAAATAGAGCTTCACGCCCTGCCAGCCGTTGTCGAACAGGAGCCGGACGTGTTCCATCAGCCCTTCCTCGGTGATGCCCTTGTTGATCACGTCGCGCAGGCGCTGGCTGCCCGCCTCCGGGGCCAGGGTCGCGCCGGTGCGCCGGATGGACGAGATGCGCTCCATGATGGGCGCGGACAGGGAACCCACCCTGAGCGAGGGCAGGGAAATGGCGATCTGCTCGGCCGCGCATTTGTCGAAGCTGCGGGTGAACAGGGTGTCCAGGCCGGAAAAGTCGCCCGTGGACAGGGAGAGCATGGAGGTTTCCTCGTAGCCGGTCTCCTTCAGCCCCTCGGACAGGAGGCGGTCCAGCTCGTCCAGGGAGCGTTCGCGCACTGGGCGGTAGATCATGCCCGCCTGGCAGAAGCGGCAGCCGCGCGTGCAGCCGCGGGCTATTTCCAGCGTCAACCGGTCGTGGACCGCATTGAAGGGGATGGGCTGGTCCGTGGGGAAGCATGTCCTGTTCAGGTCGTCCACCACGGCCTTTTCCACGGTCTCGTAGCCTTGCTTGAGCGGCTTGAGCGCCCGGCCCGGGCCCTGGTCCTCGAACAGGGAGGGCACGTACATGCCGGGGATGGCGGTCAGCCGGTCGAGCAGCTCGGCGCGGGACAGGCCGTCCGTGCGGGCGATGCCGATGGCGTCGAGAATGGCGGGCAGGGTTTCCTCGCCGTCGCCCAGGACCATGGCGTCGAAGAACGGGGCCACCGGCTCGGCGTTGAAGGTCACGCCGCCGCCCGCGATGACCAGGGGGTGGCTTTCGTCCCGGTCGCTTGACCGGAAGGGGATGCCCGCCAGGTCGAGCATGTACAGCACGTTGGTGTAGCACAGCTCGTGGGTCAGGCTGAAGGCCACGGCGTCCATGGCCGAGAGCGGGGTGTCCGACTCAAGGGTGGCCAGGGTCGTGCCGCGTTCGCGGAGGATGGCGGCGGTCTCCTCGCAGGGGGTGAACACGCGCTCGGCCCAGAATCGGGGATGCGCGTTGACCGCCCTGTAGAGGATTTTCTGCCCCAGGTAGGACATGCCCACCTCGTACATGTCCGGAAAGGCCAGGGCGCACCGAACGGAAACCGTTGCCGGGTCCTTGACGGTGACGCCCCATTCGCTGCCCAGGTAGCGGGAAGGACGGGGGAGGATCGGGAGAAGCTCTTTCATGCGCTGCGTCTCAATAAAAAACGGGGATGGCTCCGTTGAACCAGCCCCGTTTGCATAGCAGTTTTCACGGTTGGCGACTAGCCGAGATCAAGGCCTCCGCCGCCCATGCCGCCCTGGCCGGACAGGTCGAGGCCGCCGGAAGACATGGAGATGTTGGTCAGTGCCTCGATGTATTTGGTCTTCAGCTCTTCCGGGCAGTTCTTGTATTCGAAAATGACGTGGTCCAGGGAGATCTGGCCGTGCATTTCCTGGTCGAAGGGGTAGCCGTAGGGCAAAAGGACCATCTGGGTGCCCTGCTGGGTGGGCATGGCCTGGATGGTGGCGGGGTCGTCGAACTTGCGGCCCACGCCGTCGTATTTGCCGACGATCATTTCGCCGCTGACCAGCTTTGCCAGCCGGATATCGTAACTCATGAGTCTCTCCTTGGTGTTGTGGTGGCTCACTAAGTAGGGTTCGGTGGCCCGGCTGTCAAGTCGTGCGGCGGTATTTCAGGAAGCGGAAAGAGGTTTGCCGTCCTTTCGGGGAGGACCGCCGCGTTCAGTCCTTGTCCCTGCCCCGCACGGCCGCCAGCTTCCGTGCCAGGGGCTTGAAGCCCGTGAGTTCGTGCTCGCGCGCATTCAGATCGTTGCAGTGCCAGGTCAGTACCGCGCCCACCAGGCAGAGGACGCCGCAGGTGGTGAAGGCCAGCGGGAAATTGCCCATGTCGCCGAGAAAGCCGCCCAGGATGGGGCCGCCGATGCCGCCCGCGCCGTAGGCCAGGAAGACGTACGGGTAGTTGCGGCCCACGTTTTGCGCGCCGAAGATGTCGGCGGTCATGGTCGGGAACAGGGCGAAGTTGCCGCCGAAGTTGAAGCCGATGAAGGCCGCGCCCACGTAGAGGACCAGTTCGTTCTGGGCCATGGTCGGGAAGGCGATGACGCAGAACCCCTGGGTGGCGGTCATGATGATGATGGACGCCTTGCGCCCCATGAGGTCGGACATCATGCCCCAGGCGATGCGGCCCACGCCGTTGGCCAGGCTGAAGAACACGGCCATGGCCGTGCCGGAGATGGCGCTGGCCTCGGCAGCGGAGTATCCGGCCGCCTGGAGGGCCTCCATGGGGTAGAGCTTCATCAGGCCGATGGACATGAGTCCCGCGCCCGCGCTGAACACGAAGGTCAGGAAGATCAGCTTGAACTGGTAGGTCCCGAGCAGAGCCGCGCCCGCGAGTCCGCCGGAATCGGCCGCGCCCCCGGAAGCGTTTTCGGGCGGGGTGTATCCTTTGGGCAGCCAGCCTTCGGGCGGCATGACCATGAACAGGCCGCCCGTGAGGATCAGGGCGGCGAAGGCCGCGCCGTAGATGATGAAGGTGGCCGACAGCCCGAGGTCGGCGATGAGGTGGCCCCAGGAACCGGCCAGCTTGACCCAGCCCATGGCCCCGAAGCCGAATCCGGCCACGGCCAGGCCGGTGATCATGCCCTTCTTGTCCGGGAACCAGCGCATGCCCACGGCGATGGGCACCACGTACCCGATGCCGATGCCCGCGCCGCCGATCACGCCGATGAACAGGAGCAGGCTCCAGAAGTCCGTGCCGCCCGCGATTCCGGCCAGGGCGTATCCCGCGCCCAGGACCAGGCCGCTGATCAGGGTCAGCCGGCGCGGCCCCCAGGCGGCCAGTTTTTTCCCGGCCCAGACCATGACCACGGCGAACACGGCCAGGCCCACGGCGAACACGACCTGCGTGTCCATCTTGGTCCATCCCGCGTCCTTGAGCGCCGGGGTGAACACGCTCCATGCGTAGATCGCGCCCAGACAGAGCTGGATGAGGATCGCCCCCAGTACCACCAGCCAGCGGTTCATCACCTTGTCGTTCGTCATGCCGTTCTCCTTTTCAGTCTCAGTGTGCGTGTTCATGGGTGCCGGACGTCGGGCGCGGCAAAACGCCCACCGTGTCCCACGGCGGCCGCTTGTCCGCGGAAATGTCGTTCGTGCGGGGCTTGGTGCCGCTTTCTTCGGGAAGGTGGTGTGCCGTTCGGTCGTGTCCTCCGTGTTGTCCCGCAAGGGGGGCGGGGCGCATGGGACGCCCCGCCCCCGGATGAGGAGAGGAAGGTTTGTGCGTTGTTATGCCTTTTCCGGCCCGTGCAGGACGGCCATGACTTCGGCCGTGTCCTCGGGCAGGGCGTCTTCGCCCCTGGCCGCGTATTCCAGCTTCGAGACCGTGTAGATGGCCGCGAAGGACAGGACCATGACCAGTCCGCCGGGGTTCTGATACTGCAGGAAATGGGGCAGCATGTCCTTGGCCAGGATCATGAAGAACGATCCGACGATGCCGACGAGCAGCCCGGCGCAGGCCCCGTTCTTGGTCATTTTGGGCCACCACACGCCCATGACCAGCACGGGGAAGAAGGTGGAGGCGGCGGTGGCGAAGGCTAGGCCCACCAGGATGGCGATCTGCATGGATTCGGCCCAGAAGCCGAGCGGAATGCCGAGCAGCCCGATGAGGATGGAAGCGATGCGGGCCACCTTGACGCGGGAGCGCTCGGGCATGTCCGGGTTGAAGACGTTGACCACCAGGTCGTGGCCGATGGCTCCGGCGCAGGCGATGATCAGCCCGGCCACCGTGGACAGGATGGCGGCGAACGCCCCGGCCACGACGATGCCGAGCAGGATCTGCCCGCCGAAGTAGGAGCCCGCCACCGGGACGGCCAGGTTTTTGCCGTTGTCGGCCAGCCACTGCATCAGGTGCGGGGACACGCCCAGGGCCTCGCCCTGCAGGAAGACGTAGCGGACCACGTGGCCCACGTACGGGCTCATGATGTAGAACATGCCGATCAGGAAGAGCACGTAGATGACGGTCCGGCGGGCAGCCTTGCCGTCCGGGGCGGTGTAGAACCGCACCAGGATGTGGGGCAGGCCCGCTGTGCCGAACATCAGGGCCAGCAACAGGGAGAGGGTGTCCTTCAGGTTGGTCAGCCAGTAGGCGGGCGAGGTGTAGGCCGCGCCGTCGAACGCCTTGCCCGTGACGGGCTGGGCCCCCTTGAACTCGCCGATGAACTTGACCACGTCGGTGTAGGTGTACCCTTTGAGCATGAAGGGGATGAAGGCCAGCAGGAACATGGCGCCGAACAGGACCCAGAACTGAACCAGCTGGTTGACGGTGGTGGCCTTCATGCCGCCCACGGTGACGTAGAAGGTGATGATGCAGGCGATGATGATGATGGACGTGCCGTATTCCATGTTCAGGAGCAGCCCCATGACCTTGCCCGCGCCGAGCATTTGCGGGGCCATGTAGAACAGCGAGACGAAGAGCACGCCGATCGCGCCGAGCACGCGCGCCTTTTTCGAGTGGAACCGTTCCGAGACGAAGTCGGGGACGGTGTAGCGGCCGAATTTTCGCAACGGACTGGCCAGGAAGAGCAGCAGCGCGATGTAGCCCGCAAAGAAGCCCAGGGCGTAGATGATGCCGTCGAACCCGAACAGGAAGGCCACGCCCGCCACGCCCAGGAAGGATGCGGCGGAGAGATAGTCCGCGGATATGGCCGAGGCGTTGATGAAGGAATTGACCTTGCGGCCCGCCAAGTAATAGTCGGCGGACGTCTTCTGTCGGCGGAACATGAACGTGGTGACCACCGTGAAGACGAGCATGCAGCCGATCAGGAACAGGGCCGTAAACGGGATTTGGTAACCGGCTTCCATGGTCATTCACCTCCCGCCGTTTCGGCTATTTCCTCTTCTATGGCGTTGGCCTTGCCCACGTACCAGATGAACAGTCCCCAGGTGATGGGATAGATGGCGATGGCCACCAGCCAGTAGTGGAGCGGGAATCCCATGGCCGAGACGGAGGAGATGGCTTCGCCGGCCAGATAGACGACCAGGAAAATGCCGATGACGAAGGCGAAATACGGGATGCCCACGCCCAGGGCAAAGGCCAGTTGTCGTTTTCTGATTGTTTCGATTCGATCCATGATTCTTCCCCCTGCATGGTTGAAGGTTTGCCGTTGCAGTTCTTTTACAGTAGTGAAACCTAAGCCCGCACCGGATTTCCGGTTAACGGTCAAACTCGGGCGGTCGCGGGAAGGGCTTGTTTGAAACACGCGGCAAACGGGCGGTTTTCCCCGGTCAACGGCAGCAATTGCGAATCTTGGAGAGAGCGGTGAACCCCAGTCATGGCGACGATCCGCCGGTGAACGGCGAATATGGCATCCCGTACGGCCTGGGCGACGAACTGCTGACCATGGCCCGCGAGGGCAAGCTGGCGGGCATCCGCCGGACCCGCCTGGACCTGGTCCAGGACTGGCTCGACCAGGGGCTGACGGCCGAAGAGACGTGCCGCAGGCTGTCCCGCTTCAACCGCGACGTGATCGTGGCCGTGCTTCAGGCCCATGCCGAGGAGTATCCGTGGCTCGCCCGGTGTACCTTCCTGGAGTTCGGCTCGGGCGGGCGGGACGAGCAGGTCGTCGGCTCGGACCAGGACAACGGGCTGCTCATGGAAGTTTCTCCCGACGAGTCGGAGCTGGACGACTGCACCCAATCCATCGTCATCGCCCTGGACGGCGCGGGCATCGCCCTGTGCGACGGCGGGGTCATGGTCAGCAACGAGGAGTGGCGCGGCGATTTCGACGCCTGGCTGGCCCGGTTGACCAACTGGCTGTCCAATCCGGCGGAAAAGGGGCCGTGGCAGTCCGGCCTGATCCTCGACTTCAAGGCCGTGTTCGGGAACGGCGAGCCGGTCCGTCAGTTGCGCGACCGGCTGTGGGAATACGTCCGCACCAAGCCCATCGCCGTGTCCCTGCTCATCCGGGAGCTGACCGACTATCGCCTGCCCCTGTCGTTTTTCGGCGCGTTCATCACCGAGAGGGAGGGGGCCTGGCAGGGCTTCCTGAACATCAAGAACAGCGTGCTGGCCCACCTGACCAACAGCGTGCGCATCCTGGCGCTCAAATACAACCTGCGCGAGTCCAACACCTGCGACCGCATCCGCGCCCTGACCGAGGCCGGGCACGTGTCGCCCCGCCAGGGGGGGCGGTTGCTCGAAGCCTGGGAGCATCTCCAGCGCAAGCGGCTGGAGATCGGCCTGGAGTGCGACCGGGAAGGCTCGCCTCCGCACAACTACGTCAACCCCGCTCTCCTCGACCAGGAGGAGCGCAAGCGCCTCAAGTCGTCCATCCAGGCCGTGGAAAGGCTCGTCCGGCTGGTCCAGGCGGGCATCGGCCTCTGATCCGGCTTCAATCTTGCAATCCGTTCTCCGTCCGGCGGTTTTCCGACGGGCCCTCTCATTGCATCAAGGATATTGTTTGTGAATGTGCTGATCATCAACCTGACCCGGTTCGGCGACCTGATCCAGACCCAGCCCGTTATTTCCGGCTTCAGCGGCCGGGGGGACCGGGTGGGCCTGGTGTGCCTGGAGAATTTCGCTTCCGCCGCCGCTTTGCTCGACGGGGTGGACCAGGTTTTTTCCTTTCCCGGAGCGAAGCTCCTGTCCGGCCTGGACAGGGACTGGCGGCTGGCCGTGCGCGACGCCGCGGGATTCAGGGCGTCGGTCCTGGAGACGTTTCCCCCGGACGTGACCGTCAACCTGACGCCGTCCGTGGCCTGCCGTCTGCTCGCCTTTGACCTGACCCCGCCGGGCGGCGCGACCGTGGGTTTTTCCGTGGACGAGCTGGGCTTCAACGCCGACACCTCGGCCTGGGCCGCGTTCCTGCAAATGGCCGGGGCCAACCGGGGGGCCAGCCCGTTCAACGTCTGCGACATATTCCGCCGCACCGCCGGACTCGGCCGGGAGGGCAACTCTCTTGAGCTGGCCGAGCCGGACGAGGCGGCGCTCCGGGCCGCCGCCGCGCTGCTTGCGCCGGTTCCGTCCGAGGACTGTCTGGCCGTTCAGATGGGGGCCAGCGAGGACCGGCGGCGCTGGCCGGTGGACTATTTCATTTCCATGGCCCGCACCCTGTGGGAGCGCCGGGGGCTGGTCCCGGTCCTTGTCGGGGCCAAGGGCGAGGCCGGGCTGGGCGAACGGTTCGCGGCGGCGGCTGATTTTCCTTTTGTCGATTGCATCGGGCGGACCTCGCTGACCGAGCTGGCGGGCGTGCTCGTCCGCTGCCGGGCGCTCATCACCAACGATACCGGGACCATGCACCTGGCCGCCGGGCTGGGCGTGCCGGTCTGCGCGATTTTTCTGGCCACGGCCCAGCCTTGGGACACCGGGCCGTACCGGGCGGGCAATATCTGCCTGGAACCGGACCTGGACTGCCATCCCTGCGAGTTCGGCAAGCCGTGCCCAAATGGCGAGGCGTGCCGGAGGGCCGTGACGCCCGAGGCGGTCTGCGCCTGCGTGGACGCGTTGCTCGCGGGCGGGGACCCGGCCCCTGTTTCCGGGGCCCGGGCATGGCGCACCCTGGCCGGGGAGGACGGATTCATGATCCTGGCTTCGCTGTCCGGTCACGAGGCGACGGACAGGGCCGCCTGGATCACCATGCAGCGGGTCCATTTTCGGCGTTTTCTCGACGGGGAGCCGCCGGGAGCGGCCACCGGCCTGGGGCAATCCATGGAAAGCGGTTTGCGCGCGGCCATATCCAAAACTTTGACGAGCGCCGCCGACATGCTGTTCCTGCTCATCCAGCAGGGCGTTTTGCTGACGAAAAACCCCAAGCCCGCCGCCAAGACCAAGTTCCTGGCCTCGTGGCAGCGGTTGCAGTCCATCCTCCAATCCGACCAACACCTTGATATACTGGGCTTATTGTGGGTGTTCGAGAGCCAACGCCATGGCGACGACCTGGCGTCCCTCCTGTCGCTGGCGCAGCGTTATCGGGACCTGTTCGCCGCGCTGTGCGACGATCTCGGATGGTCGGCATGAATCTTGAATAATTACCGTGTGCCGGCCTGCGGGCGGCAATTTTTATCATACCTTTTCGAGGAGGAGATCAACATGATCATCATCGACGGCAAGCAATACGACATCGGGGCGAAGAATTTCGAGAACCTGGAGCAGGTTTTCTCCAAGGTGGTGGCCGACGGCCATCTGGAAGACCGCATCGTCACCGACGTCAAGATCAACGACGAGCCGTTCACCGAGATTTATCCCCACCAGTCCGAGGACATCGCCATGTCCGATGTCGATTCCCTGGAGATCATGACCATGGCCACTTCCGACATGGCCGTGGAAATCACCCTGGAACTGTATAAGGTGGTCAACCTCATGAGCGCGGGCGGCAAGCGCGTGGCCGAGCTTTTCCGCCAGGCCGACGACGCCGAGGCTCTGGAAACCTACCAGGATCTCATCGACGTCATCCGCAGCTTCCTGAGCATGGTCGGCGTGCTGCGCGACGAATACTCCCTCAAGAACTACCAGGAGTACACCAGCAGCGCCGAGGAGATGAATACCATGTTCACGGAAATGAACAGCGTGCTCGAGAACGAGGACTGGATTCTCCTGGCCGATCTGATCGAATACGAGTTCCTTCCCGCCGTGGAAAAGTGGAAGAAGGTCATCAAATGCCTGCGCGACGACATTCGCGGCAGCAAGAACTAGATATGGCTTCCCGCAGTCGGATGCTGGACGAGGCCATGGACATCGGCAGGCGCGAATTGACCTGCCTGTCCGAGGGCGACGTGTTTGGGGCGCAGAAGCTCTCCAGCGAGCGCGAGCGCATCCTGGACGATGCCCTGGACGGCCTGTCCACCGGCAATCTTCGCGCGCTGGCCGACAAGCTGGTGGAGATGAAGGGGTTGCAGGACGAGATATCCGGCAAGGCCAGGGAGCTGCACGCGACCCTGAAACGGGACTTGACCAATCTCAAGCGGCAGACCAGGCGTATCTCCGGGTACAGTTTCGGTTCCGGCAACATGCCCCGGCTCGCCACCCGCCGCTTCATCAACAAGAAGAGTTGATCCTCGAAAAGGTATGCAGACACAAGCCCCGGCAAGTCCGGGGTTTTTTGTTTTTGTTCTCATCGGTTGACTCCCCGGCCGTTTCGGGGGATGCATACGCAGTCGTTTCCCGACCAGACCGGAGCACGCGCCATGAACATCGCATTCGTCAATTCCACCCGCAAGTGGGGCGGGGTCAAGACCTGGACCGTGGACTACTCGGCCGAGCTGGCCGCGCGCGGCCACGGGGTTCATGTGTACGGCCGACAGCGGGAGTTCGTCGACAAGCTCAAGGGGCTGGGCATCCCGGCCGAGCGGGCCGACTTCGGCTTCGACTACAACCCGCTGGCCATCGGCCGGTTCGCGCTGGCGTTTCGCCGCCACGGCATTGATCTCGTGGTCTGCAACATCACCAAAGACATGAACACCGCGGGCGTGGCCGCCAGGCTGCTCCGCATCCCGGTCATCCAGCGCGTGGGCCTGGCGGGCGACATGCTCGACCATCCCAGGCTGGCCTTCCTGCTCAAGGCCGTGCGCCCGTGGATGCTTTGCCCGAGCCGTGAAGTGGCCGAGGGCGTGTTCCGCAACCTGCCCTACGTGCCCCGCGAGCGGGTCAAGGTCATTCGAAACGCCAAGCGGCCCGTGGACGCCATCCGCCCGACCGGGCCGAAGCCGCTCATGCTGGTGTCCACCAGCCAGGTCAACGAGGACAAGGGGCATCGGTTCGTGCTTGAGGCGCTCACGGATTTCGAGCCGGGAGTCTTCCAATATCATGTAGTGGGCACGGGCCGGGCGCTCGACGGGCTGCGCGAGCAATATCGCGCCCTGGAGGAGCGCGGTGATTTGGTCTGGCACGGCTTTTCCACGGACGTGGCCGCGCACCTGGCCGGGGCGGACGTGTTTCTGCTGCCGTCCATGAGCGAGGGCATGCCCAACTCCCTGCTGGAAGCCATGGCCGCCGGGCTTGTCCCCGTGGCCCGCGATGTGGGCGGGGTGAAGGAAATCTGGCCCGATTCCCTGGCCGGGTATCTCATGCCCAGGAAAGCGGGGGCGGGCGAGTTCCGCGAGGTCCTGGCCGCTTTGGCCGCCATGGGTGCAGCGCAGGTGGACGAACTCAAGGCGTTGAGCCTCGACGCCTGCCGCATCGGATTCAGCCTGACCGACCGCGTGGACGATTTCGAGGCCTGGGTCGGCTCGGAAATTCTGAGCTGATTTTTCTTTCGATTCCCTACAGTTCCGCCCAGCTCAATCGCCCGGTGGCCGGGTCCGCCCGGCCCACGTCCGTGAACTCGATGCCCACCCGGGTGAAGCCGGGACGGCCTCCCTCCATGGACCGGACCGTGCCCGCGTACCAGTAGGGCTTGAAGGTCTTTTCCCCGAAATTGAACATGAACAGGTTGATGACCACCGACTCGCCGGGGGCGCAGGTTTCCGGCAGGAGCCGGTTGAGCACGGACAGCCCGAGGCCGCCGTCCGAGATGTTGACCACCCCGTTGGAGGCCTGGTCCGGCCCCTCGAAGGTGAAGGCGTTGACCCCGATGTGCGGCATGGCGTCCTGGAAGGCCACGTCCGTGGACATTGGGGACGCCAGCCATAGTTTGACCCGCATGAACTGCTGGTCCGCCACTCGCTTGCGGACGTGTCTGCGGCGGGTGGCGAAGCCGTATTCGGCGGGTGTGGACAGGATGATCCTGTCCGGGTTCCGGCCGTCGCGGTCGGATTTGATCAATGCGGCGGTGAAGGTGTTGACCTTGCCTTCCCGTGTCTTGAGCGGCGCGAACACGCAGACCGCCTTCCGGTCCTTGCCCGTCCTGATGACGTCCAGCCGCTCGATGATCTCGCACCGGATGCGGTTCGCCCTGACGCCGGTGACCACGAACCGGGCCGCGACCTTGTTCCCGCCGGGACCGGCCAGGATATCCACGGTCATGCCCTTGCGCTGCAGGGTGCGCGGGATGTCCGTCCGGGTGGAGGACGTGTTCCGGGGATGGGGCCTTCGGATCAGCCGGATGGCGGCCAAGAAGAGGACCAAGGCCAGCAGGCCGAGCAGGGTGGCTCCGGCGTGCAGGACGGTTTGCGGCGACAGGTCCGGGAACAAGGGCTGCAGCCATTGCGCGGCCTGCCGGGACGCGGTGTCGAGGAAGTTCGTTTGGCTCATGCTGGTTTCGGCTAGAAATTGACGAATTGCTTCTTGGCTTCAAGAACCTTGCCAAGATAGCGCCGCGTCTCTTCGTACGGGGCCTTTTCGCGCAGGGTGGCATAGACCGTGTCGGGCGGAAGGGCGTTGATCCGGTCGGCGGCCCGGTCCTTGTTCTTGTCGAAGGTCTTCAGCACGGACCCCGCGCCGCCGTTGTATCCGGCGATGACGCAGTACTCGCGGGACACCGGGTTTTGAACGGCCGCAAGGTAGCGGGCGTCGAGCAGGTGCAGGTAGGCCGTGCCGTAGGTGACGTTGAAGGGCGGCTGGAACAGGTCCTGCGTGGTGGGCTGCCCCTTGCGACCGTTGAGCAGTTGGTAGACGTCGCTGCCCGCCGTGGACGGCACCACCTGCATGAGTCCCACGGCCATGGCCGAGCTGACCGCGAACGGGTTGAAGTCCGATTCCACCTTCATGATGGCGTAGATGAGGTTTTTGCTCACCCCGAACCGGCCGGCCGACCGTTCCACCAGATCGCGGTACTTGGCCGCCCGGACCGTCAGGTGGTCCTTGACCATGGGGATGGTCACATAGCGGGCGGTCCTGTCGCCTGCCCTCCGCGTTTGCAGGTCGTTCTTGACCAGGTGGTCGGCGAACCGTCCGGCCCGCCATTCCCAGCGCACGTTTTTGCCCTGGTCGTCCTTGACCTCGCCGAGCAGAAACGGGGTTTCGCCGAGCTTGACCGGCGTGGCCGAATAGAGGTCCACGGCGCGCGGGTCGCTCGGCGTGAGCAGGGTGGTGACGATGGCGCTCTTCAGGCTTTCGAGCGGATTTTCCGTATCCACGGTCTCCACGGTGATGAGGCCCGCGTCAAAATCCACGCTGGCCCGCGACAGGTAGTTCTGGGTGTATTTGACGTATTCCTTGGGCTGGGGAATGCGCGCGTCCTTCTTGCCCCATACGCCGCTCACGGCCTGGATGAAGTCCTTGACCACGGATTCGAAGCGCTTGAGGTCGCTGCCCAGGGCGGCCGGGTTGGCGGCGTAGCCGAGAGCCTTGCTCCGGGCCAGGGATTCGGCGGCGGCGGCCGGATTGCCGGAGGCCGCCGCGCGGGCGATGCGCGCCGCGTCGTACCGGGAGCAGCCCGCCATGGCCAGGCAAAGGCAGAGGCAGAGGAGGAGAAGGACGGTTCGTGTCATATCGTGAGGCAGATTGGTTTTTTTGACAGGGGAATAATTCCTCGGTTTCTGAGGGCCTCTAATTTAAAAAATCCCTGCCGATAATTCAACCTGGTGCAGAAAAATGCACAGGAGACCCTCATGCCCGAACTGCCTGTCATCGTCGAACATATCGATTCCGGTCTGGAAGAGCTTTTGGACCGATTTTTCGAACTTTCCCGCATTGATCTCGATCAGATGCAGGCCGCTGTGGACAACGGCGATTTCGAGACCCTTGTCCGGCTGGGCCATACGGCCAAGGGCACTGGGCATGGATACGGCTTCCACGGCATGGGCGATATCGGCGGAGCCATAGAGCAGGCCGCGCTCGGCAGGGACCTGGAAGCGGTCAATAGTCATGTGGACCGTATGCGCCACTACCTCGAAAACGTCCAGATCAAATTCATCGAGTAAGCCCGGCGGACGTCAGTCCGCCGTCCCATCCTCCGCAATAAGGGGCGAGGCCCCGGCAAACGGCATGCCCGATCAGAGCAGGCCCATGGCCGCGTCCACTTCCCAGTCTTCATGCACGACCTTGTTCAGCGCGGCCACGATCTTGGCCGGGTGGGGGTGCTGGAAGATGTTGCGCCCCACGGACAGGCCCGCGCCGCCCGCCTGGATGGAGTCGTAGACCATCTGCACCAGGTCGCGTTCGCTGTCCAGCTTGGGACCTCCGGCGATGACCACCGGCACGCAGCAGCCGTCCACCACCCTGGAGAAGGATTCGGGATCGCCGGTGTAGTTGACCTTGACGATGTCCGCGCCCAGCTCCACGCCCACGCGGGCGCAGTGGGCCACGATGCCGGGGTCGTACTCGTCCTTGATCTTGGGGCCGCGCGCGTACATCATGGCCAGAACCGGCATGCCCCATTCATTGGCCTCGGAGCAGAGCGCGCCCAGGTCGGCCAGCATCTGCGGTTCGGTCTCGTCGCCCAGGTTGACGTGGACCGACACGGCGTCCGCGCCGAGCTTGAGGGCGTCGGTGACGCTGCCCACCAGGGTCTTGGCATTGGGGAACGGGGACAGCGAGGTGGACGCGGACAGGTGGATGATCAGTCCGATGTCCTTGCCGCCGGCCCGGTGGGAGCAGCGGGGAATGCCCTTGTGCATGAGCATGGCGTTGGCCCCGCCCTCGGCCACCTGGTTGACGGTTTCCCTGAGGTCCACGATGCCGTAGATGGGGCCGACCGTGACGCCGTGGTCCAGCGGGACCACGATGGTCCGGCCGTTGTTGCGGTTCATGATGCGTTCCATTCGAATGGCTTTTCCGAGATGCATAACTCTTCTCCTTGTTTTTGACCGGGGCGCGGCCCACAAAGAAAGAGGCCGCGGACTCTGCCCGCGGCCTCTTGGTTCATTCCGTTCCTATAGTCGGATACTAGCGCACACCAAGACCGCAGGCGTTCCTGTTAAAAAAGCCGAAAAAGAAAAAGAAACGGGCGGTGTGGTTGTGCATGTCTTTCCGGTTAGCCGAAGCCTCTTTCGGTTGTCAAGTCAAGTTTTGGCGATGGGCCGGGAATCGCAAGACGGTCCCTAACCGACCACTGCCATGCACTTGAGTTCCACCAGGCCGCCCAGCGGCAATCCGCCCACCTGGATGGCCGCGCGCGCGGGTTTGTGATCCGAGAAGTATTCCGCATAGATGCCGTTCAGGTCCGCGAACCGGCCCATGTCCAGGATGAAGACGTCCACGGCCAGGACCTTGTCCAGGGAGGAACCTGCCTCTTCCAGGATGGCCTTCATGTTTTCAAGCGCCTGCCGGGTCTGGGCCTTGAAGCCCTCGGCCAGCTTGCCCTCGGACGGGACGATGCCGAGCTGCCCGGATACGAACAGCATGTTGCCGGCCGCGGTCGCCTGGGAATAGGGGCCCACGGCGGCAGGGGCCTTGTCGGTGTGGATGAGCTTGATGTCGGACATATGGTGTCTCCTTGTTGGTTGATGATCAGTTTTCCACCCAGAGATAGGCGGACTGGGTACGGGCGGGGAGCCTTCGCACCACCTGGACGATGCCCGCCACCGCGATCAGGGAAAAGACGAGGCGTCCCCACATCACGCCGCTGATGTGCCCGCCGATGAGCGTGATCAGAAGGCTGTCCTCGATGAGCGAGTGGCACAGGCCCATGAAGGTGAGCGAGTAGAAGATGTCCTCCTTGCCCACGTTGCCGTTCCTGGCCTCG
The DNA here is from genome assembly GCA_015709315.1 of Desulfovibrionaceae bacterium. Lineage (GTDB taxonomy): Bacteria > Desulfobacterota > Desulfovibrionia > Desulfovibrionales > Desulfovibrionaceae > Pseudodesulfovibrio. Next base: position 21,353 of record JACCQI010000002.1, on the reverse strand, counting down.
TTGATGATCAGCCCGCCCCCGTAGGACAGCCCCATCGTCAGGCCGATGACCGTGATGGCCGAGGCCTTGGGGCCGATGCCGATGAGGCTCAGCACGGGCCGCAGGATGCGGTTCAGGAGGTCGATGACTTTGATGGCGTGCAGCACGCGCATCATGGCCAGCAGGGAAAAAATGACGAATACGATGGAGACCAGGTTCTTGAGCTGGGAAAGGGTCCAGGCCAGGAGGGTCTGGTCGCCGCCCGCCTCGGGCGTGAAGAGCATGGTCGCCGGTCCCTGAAGGGTGCCGGTGGCGGAGTAGATGACATGCAGCAGCCAGGCCAGGATAAAGGCTCCGACCAGTCGGGAAAGGACCTGGAACAGGAAGCGCGCCCCGGATTTGCGGGCGATGGCGCACTCCACGGGTAGTCCGTGGCCCACCAGCATGAGCACGCCGATGACGGTGGCCTGGGCCGAGGTCAGGGGGGCGTCGCCCGTGAGCGATGCCAGCACGATCATGCCGGTGTAGATGTTGTTTATCAGGGCCGACGCCCAGACCAGACCCATTTCCGCAGGCAGGCCCACCAGCTCCATGATCGGTTCAAGGGGCAGGGCCACGTATTGTATGAGTCCCATTTCCTGGAGGATCTTGACCGCCACCAGGATGGGAACCATGACCTTGAACAGTTCGAGGCTGGCCGAAACCGCGTCCCCGGCCAATTGTTTGATGGTGATGAAAAGTTTGTTCATACGTTTCTCGCGAGTCGAGGGAGAATAGGGCAAATATCGTTAAAAGACAAAAGAAAAGGGAGTCCCGGAGGACTCCCGTAGAAGGTTCGGGCGGAGCGGCGGCTACAGGAACGCCTCGGCCGCGTTGAAGGCGATGACCGCCATGACGAAGGCCAGGCCCGTGGAACCGACCACGCTGAACGCGGCCCATTTCCAGCTCGATTCCCTGGCCATGGTGACCACGGTCACGAAGCAGGGGGCATAGAGCATGGTGAAGACGATGAGCGCGATGGCCGAGGCCCGGCTGAACCCGGGGTCCTTGACCAGCCTTTCGGACAGAGGCTGTGCTTCCTCGGCGTCGATTTCGCCCAGGGAATAGGCGGTGCCGAGGGTGGAAACGATGACCTCCTTGGCCGCGAAGCCGCCGGTCAGGGCGATGTTCACCCGCCAGTTGAATCCGGCCAGCTCGGACAGGGGTTCCAGGGCGGTGCCGATGCGTCCGGCCAGGGTGTGCCGGATGGCCTCTTCCGCCTCGATGTTGCCGATTTCGGACACTTGCTCCTCGGAGCCAGCGGCGGCGCGCTGCGCCTCATAATGGGCCACGCGGTCCGCAGGCAGTTGCGGGAAGGTCATCATGGCCCAGAGCAGGATGGAGATGCCGAGGATCACGGTGCCCGCCTTTTTGGCGTATTCCCAGGTCCGTTCCCAGGTGTGGATGAGCACGCCGCGCAGGGTGGGCATGCGGTAGGGCGGCAGTTCCATGACGAACGGGGTGGACGCGCCCCGGATGACCGTGGAGCGCAGCACGCGGGCCACGATCAGGGCCATGGCCCAGGCGCCCAGGGTGATGGTCAGCATCACGGCCGCCTCGTTTTTCGGGAAAAAGGCGGCGGCCAGCATGAGGAAGACCGGCACCTTGGCCCCGCAGGTCATGTACGGGGCCACGAACAGAGTGGCCAGCTTTTCCTTGGGCGAACGCAGGGTGCGGGTGGCCATGACGCCGGGCACGGCGCATCCGCCCGCGATGCCGCCGGACACGATGAAGGGCAGCACCGAGGTGCCGTGCAGGCCGAAGACCTTGAATATGCGGTCGAGCATGTAGGCCATGCGGGCGATGTAGCCGGAGTCCTCCAGGGCGGAGATCATCAGGAACATGAACATGATCAGCGGCACGAAGCCGAGCACGCCGCCCACGCCGTCGATGATGCCGGACACGATCAGGGAGCGCAGCAGCCCGTCGGGCAGTACGGCATTGGCCGCGTCCCCCATCCAGCCGAAGAGAGATTCCAGCCAGCCCATGGGGATTTCGCCCACGGAAAAGGTGATTTTGTAGATGAGATACACGATGGCCAGCATGATGATCGGTCCGAGGAATTGATGGGTGAGCACCTTGTCCATCTTGTCGGAGCGGCTGATGCGGTCGGCGTCGAGCACGGGGTAGGAGACCACGTCCTTGATCAGGCTCGCGATGTAGCCGTACCTGTAGTCGGCGATGATGGCGTCCGGCCGGGCCTTGAGGGTTTTTTCCGTGTGTTCGGCCACTTCGCGGGCCATGGCTTCGAGCCTGTCGGACACGGCGGTGTTGGTCATGCGGCCCTTGATGACCACGTCCTCGTCCCGTTCGAGATATTTGATGCCGGTCCAGCGGGCGGGCACCCTGTCGGTCAGGAATTCCTCTTTCTCGATCAGGGCCTGCATTTCCTTGAGGACCGGGTCGAGGTCCGGGCCGTAGGAGATGGTCAAGGGTTCCCAATGGCCCCGCTTGGATTCGGCGACCTCCAGGGTGGCCTTGAGCAGTTCCTGGGCGCCTTCGCCGTGGCGGGCCACGGTCTCCACCACGGCGCAGCCGGAGAGCTTGGCCAGCAGGGCGGAGTCGATCCGCTTGCCGGAGCTGCGGACCTCGTCCATCATGTTCAGGCCGAAGATCAGGGGCACGCCCAGCTCCATGATCTGGACCGCCAGGTAGAGATTGCGCTCCAGGGCGTCGGCGTTCATGATGTCGATGACGGCCTCGGGCCGTTCGTCCACCAAAAAGTTGCGGGCGACCAGCTCTTCCTGGGTGTAGGCGGTCAGGGAATAGGTGCCTGGCAGGTCCACCAGCTCGACGGCGTCCGGGCCGGAGTAGATGTGTCCGACCTTTTTCTCCACGGTCACGCCGGGCCAGTTGGCAACGTGCTGGCGCGCGCCGGTCAGCTCGTTGAACATGGTCGTCTTGCCGCAGTTCGGGTTGCCTGCGATGCCGATGATGTATCGGGCCATGCTAGTCCTCCAGCGGGATGACGGTTATGTGGTCCGCTTCGCTGTTGCGCAGGGTGAGGGTGAAATCCTTCAGGCGGAGCGCCACGGGATCGCGCAGGGGGGCCTTGCCGATGACATGCACCTCGGTGCCGGGGATGAGCCCCAGGTCGCGGATGCGGCGGCCGAGTTCGCCCTCGGCGGCAATGCTTTTGATTTTGAGTTTCTGGTTGACCTTGGCCTTGCGCAAGCACATGTCCTGTGTCATTTGAGATCCTTGTGAGACTGGTTGAAAATCGTTATCAGCGGTTGTGCAAAAAAATCACCGGAGTTCGCAGCGGTCCGGTTCGTCCGGTCCGTCCGATCCGTCAGGCCCGTTTTTCTTCGCGGGGCAGGACCCCGCCTGTCCGCAGCCGCTGCAGTTGCAGGCGGTTTCCTTGGACGTGAGCTGCCTGAAAAGACGTCTCGCCACAAAGTAGACGGCAATGACGACAATCACGGCAACGATGATGTTGTCAAGCATGATGTTTCCCTCAAAGTGATTGGCCCGGTATTCGGGCCGACTGGGCTTGTGATAGTGATGTTGAGAATCAATGTCAAGCAATGGGGTGACTTTTTTCGCACCCGGGCATGCGGTTTGAAAGGTCCGGCATCACTTGTCTTGCGTCGGGTTTTGTGCTTTAGATGCCTCTGCCGCGAGAATTGGACGAACAGCGCCCTTCGCCGGGTGCAACATATCGTCCACAAGCCGGAACGGAGCGACGGATATGGATCAGGATGCCAAGGATTTCATGAAGTGGATCGACGCCCTTGCCAAGGGCATCATCGCGGGCGTGGCCGTGGGCTACCTGTTCAGCCTGACCGGCCTGATGCCCGCCTCCAAGGCCGTGGTTCTCGGCGGCCTTGCCGGCTGCCTCGCCTCCATCACCTTCAAGAACCGGCAGGACGGCCGGAAGAATTCTCAAGATTGATCGGGCAGGGCTTGTCGCTGCCTGAAATCATCGGATAGGCCCGCGGTTGCGGAGCTGGATTCGGAATATAACGGATATTGCATCAGACAATGAATCTTTACATAGTTGTTGAAATTACTTCGCGGGAATTCGACGCGAAAACGCTTCTCGCCTGCCTGGCCGCATTGGAGGGGTTTGATGTGGTCATCGGCGAGGAGGACATGATCAGGCGGCTGGCCGTCATGGCTTGTCCCGGCATTTATTACGACAAGAGCGTGCATACGCAGTATCCCGCGTTGCATCGGTCATTGCGCCGCCTCGGGTACAGAATTGTGGTGAACGACGACGAAGGGTTCATCTTCAATGAGGAATCCTATCGCAACCACAGCCTGACTCCGCAAGCATGCGACGCGGTCGACCTGCATTTGACCTGGGGCGGGTATCAGCAGAGCGTTATCGAGAAATGGCTTCCCGAGTTCGCAGCCAAGTCAATGCCTGTCGGCAACGTCAGGCTTGACCTGCTGTCCAAGGGACTGCGACCCCTTCTCCAGGCCCAAGCCGACGAATTGAGAAGGCAATGGGGGAGGTTCGTCCTGATCAATTCTCGTGCTTCGGTTGTCAATCATGTGGACGGTCAGGCGCGTATCGACCGCCTTGCCCGGTCCGGCGAATCCGGCCCCGCAGAATTGTTGAAGCGCTATGTCGCCTGGGACACGGAGGTGTTCAGGGATTTCCAGGAAATGGTTTCCATCGTTTGTAAGCGGTTCCCGGATCGAAATTTTATCGTCAGGCCGCACCCCACCGAGGACATGCGGTCCTGGGAAAAGGTTTTGAGGGACTTGCCCAATGCGCATTTGGTTCGCCAAGGCAATGTCCATGAATGGATACTCGCCTCGGAAATGGTCATCGTCCAGCACGGTTGTTCCACGGCCGCCGAAACTTTTTTCCTGGATGTCCCCTGCGTGTCGTACCTACCTGTGGAAGATGAGCGGATAAAGCACGGACTTGCCGACAACATCGCCTATAGGGCGCGCAATGCCGAAGATGTGTGCGACTGCATTGCCGGTGAGCGGGACGAGGATATGGAGGCCATGCGGCCGCAGTGGGTCGAGGCAGCCAAAAAGTATGTCGCTTCCGTGGACGGCCCCCTTGCCGTCGACGCCACCATCGATCAGCTCAAGAAGGTCGCCCGGATCAAGCGCAGGCCGGACGGATTGTACCGGGTCTGGCGGTGGATCGACGGCAAGGTGAGAAGCAGGAACCGATATTTGAAAATTTGGTTGAATGGAAACAAGCGGAAACCACATCCCAAGTGGCGGCGACTGACGCTTGATGAATTCAAGAGGTACGTCAGGCGGTTTACGTTTTACGACCCGCGCATTGACGACCTCGAGATCACGTCCGCCTACCTGGACTGTTTCAGGTTGCGGATGCCCAAGGGCAGGTAATTTTTTGTGACGAGTCGTCTCTCCTGCCCTGGCCGCTGGCGGCAGGGCAGGTTTGATGTTATCGGTTTTTCGAGAAATATGGAGTGATGTATGGATATATTGTTCAGTACCTTTGGCGACGTTTACAAGAATTTGGCCGGAAGGAAGATTGTCCTTTTCGGTGCCGGAAATATTGCGAAGAAAACAAAGTTGCGCCTGGATTGCCCCTTGGAAATGATCGTGGACAACAACGTCAACCATTGGGACATGGAAGAAATCGGCGTGTTCATCCGCAACCCGGAGGTCCTCAGGGGGAAAAGGGATGCGTACTATGTCCTCATCTGCACGACCTCCTTTTCCGAAGTGGCCGAGCAACTGGCGGAAATGGGGTATGCGGTCAATGACGATTTCCTGGTCAGCCCCATTCTCAACGATTTGCGCATCATCTCCGAGATCGAATCCTTAAAGACAAGGCTGCTTTTTTCCAGCGGTCTGCCTGGAATGGATGACCCCGAGGCGGGTGGCGGCATCTACGAGTTGGAGTTGGACGGCACCTGGACCTATCGCAAGGTGTTGTCCGGGCCGAGCCACGGCATGATCCATTTCGAGGGAGATATCGTGGCGTCCCATTCGGAATTGGGGATCGTTCAGTTGTCCCGCGATTACGAGATCGTCCGTAGCGCTCCTGTTCCGGCCAATTCCCGGCCTCATGGTGTGACCTATTCCGAGCACACGAACTGTTTCTACATGGCCTCGTCCTACATGGATGCCATTTTGGTTTTCGACCGCGATTTCAAGCACGTCGATACCATATTCATTTCCGGCAAGTACCAGAAAACCGGCGAACCGCAGCATCACATCAACGACGTGCACGCCTACGGCGAGAGCCTGTACGTGTCCATGTTTTCACTGACGGGCAACTGGAAGAAGGACATTTTCGACGGCGTGGTCCTGGAAATCGATCTCGACACCAGAGAGGTGCTTCGCCCGGTCATCCAGGATCTGTGGATGCCGCACAACGTTTGTGCCATCAACGGCAGCCTGAGCGTGCTGGATTCCCTGCGCGGTGAATTGAAGACCCACAACGCCCAGCCCATCGGCCGGTTTCCCGGCTTCAGTAGGGGATTGGCCTTTGACGGGGTCTTTCATTATGTGGGGCAGAGCCGGAACAGGAACTACAGCAAGTACCTCGGCCTGTCCCTGAACATCTCCATCGATACCTCGATCATAGTGTTCGACGCCCTGACCAAGGTGTCGCGGAGTCTCAGCCTTCCGTCCAAGCTGTCGGAAATTCATTCCATCCTGGTTCTGTAGGGCGGCTTCAGAGAATGGAGAAAGGGAGCATGGAATTCCATGTTCCCTTTTTTTCGAGTTGTTACAACTGTTCGAGAAGGAAGAAGACCGGGCGGTATCCGTCGGTGCAACAGGTGACGAACCGCTTCGGCCCACCTCTGGCCATGCCCCAGGCCATCTTTTGCATGTCGGCCCAGGCCCAGCCGCAAAAGCCCTCGGGCTTGTTCCATGGGGCTCCCGCCGGAAGAGTGAACGTGTCGCCCTCGTTGAATTTGTCGCACGGTCCCCAGCTTGACGGGTCGTCGGCGAATTGTCGCACCAGGTCTTCGTTGAAGAGCTTTTTCAGTACGGTGATCTTTACGTCGTGCTTCATGGCGGGCGCTTGTGACGGGAGCTAGTCCTCGTCCCAGAGATTGTCCTTCATCCATTCGCCGTCGGGACCTTTCCACCAGACGCGGGGATCGCGAAAGCGGTCGCATACTTCATCGAAATACTGCTCGGTCCAGCCCACGTAGTCGAGCCAGCGCCAGATGTCCTTGGACTTGATGTGATCGCGCTTGCGTACCTCTTCCACGGCCTGCTCACGGGTCATGAGTCCGGCGCGGATGTCCTTGCAGGCATGGTCCGTGGCCCGGCCATAGCCGAACTTGATGTACTTGAGGTAATCGTGGATGCCGTTTTCATGCATGTCGTCGAGGTTGGACATGCGGCGGTATGTGCGCTCGAATTCCTCGGGCGACTCCTTGAATCCGTACAATTTCTCCATCAAGGGGCCATGCGTGTTGGCATCCCAGCGGACGTAGTTGTTCAGGTGGATGCCGCGCACCCCGACCCGTTCCATGTCTTCGTCGGAGGGGTGCATGAACGGGATCATGTCTTTGGTCTCAAGCTCTTCGCCGTATTTTTCCGCCTCGGCGAGGATGTCGTACCATTCGTAGCCGCGCAGGTCGTGCTCATGCCGGTTGCGGTAGGTGAACTCCACGAAATCGTTGTAGGAATGCATTCCGCCGATGTCCATGAAACCGTGTTCTCCCCAGATCATGAGCGGGGTATTGGTTTCCACGGCTACGCGGATCGGGTAGGTGTTGATGCCGCAATGCGCGTGCCAGTTCATGTCGCCCATGATGTGCATGCACAGTCGGTTCATGGCCTTGAGCACCCGGATGGACGGCGTGAAGAAGATATGGTCGCAGCCGAAGACTTCGCGCATGTTCCGGAGGTTTTCCATGCCGGTGGGCAGGTAGTTGTTGCCGTGGTAGGTGACCAGGAGCGGATTCATGCCCAGGACGTTTTTCATGATGTGGACCTGGAAATAGGAATCCTTGCCCCCGGAAACTGGAATGATGCAGTCGTAATGCATGCCGTCCTTGCTCCTGTATCGGTCGCAAAGACGCTCGAATTTTTTCATGCGGGCGTCCCAGTCCACAGAATCCCGCTGGTTGGCCACCTTGCAGGTGGAGCAAACGCCGTTGTCATCAAACGTGATGGGTGCGGCCGATGACATTGGGCTGACGCACCGAGAGCAATACCGCATTTTGGGCGGCCGTTCAGGGTGAACGAAATACTTTTTTTTATGGTCTGACATGTATTTTTTCCCTCAGGAGGTCTTTTTTAGCTCTAGGATAGGCGCGTTCCGTGAAATGGAACATGTTGCCCGCCGCTACTGCGGCAACATTCGTTTCTTCGTACACATCGATGAAATCGTCAACATCGGCCGCCCCGCCGCATGCGATGACCGGAAGATGCGTGGCCGCCGTGACGTCGGAAATGGTGTCGAAGTCATAGCCGCATGCCTTGCCGTCCCGGTCGATGGCGTGCAGGAATATTTCACCCGCTCCCATTTCCTGGCATTCCTTTACCCAGTCGATGATGGGAACGCCGGTATTGTTCGTGCCGAAATCGGTAAACAGGACAGGCTTGTTGTCCACCACTCTGTAGTCCGCGGAAATGACGCAGCATTGACTGCCGTATTTTCGGGCGATCTCCGGGACCAGTGCGGGGGAGTGGTAGGCCGCCGAGTTGATGACCACCTTGTCGGCCCCGGTGCGAATGCGCAGATCCACGTCGGATATGCTCTTGATCCCGCCGCCGAAGGTCATGGGCATGAAACACACCTTGGAAATTTCCGTAATGATGGATTCAATGGAGTCCACGGCCTTGATTTTGTGGTCGTCGCGGCGGGAGTCGTAGGTCTTGTCCCGGCTGATGTCAATGTAGATCAATTCATCGACGTTCCACTGGTTGTATCGAGCGGCTTCGTTGATGATGTTGCCGATGATTTGGTGGGTCGAGAAGTCCTCGCTGCGGACTATCAGGCCGTTCATGATGAACAGGACGGGAATGAGCCTTCTGTATTGCATGGCTATATCCCCGCAAAGTTCTTTAATATTTCAATACCGGATGCCTGGCTTTTTTCCGGGTGGAACTGGCAGGCGAATATGGAGTCCTTCTCGATGACGGCATCGCACTCGATGCCGTAGTCCAGGGTGCAGGTCACGATGGAGCGGTCCTCGGCCCGGCAGAAGAAGGAGTGGACGAAATAGAAGCACAGGGCCTGGTCGTCCAGCCTGTGGATGAGGCGGGACGGCGTGCCGCGTTCGGTTTGGCACCAGCCGATGTTCGGCACGGACAGCGTGGAGGTGAAATCGCCCAGGGGAAGAACCTTTCCGGGAATCAGCCCGAGGCCCTGGTGACAGCCGAATTCGCTGCTTTCGTCGTACATGAGCTGCATGCCGAGGCAGATGCCCATGAAGGGCTTTTCATCCGTCAAGACGAAAGTGCGTATGGCGTCGGAGAGCCGCCGGTCGTTCAGGGAGGCCATGGCGTCTCCGAATGCGCCCACGCCGGGCAGGATGGCCTTGTCGACCCCTGCCAATTCCGCAGGGGTCGAGATGATGCGGTTTTCCGTGTTGATGGAGTTGAGGGCATTGCTCACGGATGCGAGGTTGCCCATGCCGTAGTCTATTATCCCTATCATGCTGTTGTTCGTATTTCGATGGCGGGTTGAATTGATTTAGGATCTGCCGCAGTGTCGTGCACGGCGGTCGTGCTTGTCAAGATCGTATCAGTCCCGCCGTACCGGAATACCCGCTTTTCGCAGATGCGCCCTGGCTTCGGCCGGGGTCTGCTCGGTGAAATGGAAGATGGAGGCCGCCGCCACCGCCGTGGCTCCGCCCTGGCGGATGGCATCAAGCATATGATCGTAGCAGCCCGCGCCGCCCGAGGCGATGACCGGGATGGAGACCGCGTCGCTGACGACCTTGATTGCTTCCAGGTCGTAGCCTTTCATGGTGCCGTCCAGGTCCACGGAAGTGAGCAGGATCTCGCCCGCGCCGCTGTCTTCGGCAATGCGGGCGAATTCCGCCAGATCCGTGCCGCGCGGGTTCCGGCCGGAGTGGGTGACCACCTCCAGGCTCCCGTCGGCGTTTCGCCTGAAGTCGATGGACACCACGGCGCATTGGGAACCGTACTTGGCCGCCACCTTGCGGACGAGGCCGGGGTCCTCGTAGGCGGCCGTGTTCATGGCCACCTTGTCCGCGCCCACGTCCAGGAGTTTGCCCACATGGTCGGGCGAGATCACGCCGCCGCCCACGGTGAGCGGCATGAAGCAGTCGTCGGCGAAATCGTTCACCCAGCCGCAGTCCGGCGTTCGGCCGTCGCCTGTCGCCTTGATGTCCACAATGATCAATTCGTCCACGTTGCGCATGTTGTAGACCTTGATGGACTGCATCAGCGATCCCACGTGCCGCCAGCTGTCGAAGCCCACGCCCTTGACCAGGCCGTAGTCGCGGTAGAGCAGGGTGGGGATGATGCGGGTCTTGAGCACGGCTAGAACTCCCCGGCGATGCGGATGAAGTTTTTGAGCAGCTTGAGCCCGATGGCCTGGCTCTTTTCCGGGTGGAACTGGGTGCCGTAGATGCTGCCGTTGTTGATCACGGACGTGAAGTCGCCGCAGTAGGGCGTGGTGGCCGCCACATGGTTCGGGTTTTCGGCCACGAAGTGGTAGCTGTGAACGAAATAGAAGTCCTCGCCGGGCGGGATGTCCGCCAACAGCGGGTTGGGGGCGTCGTATTCCACGTTGTTCCAGCCCACGTGCGGAATGCGTTCCCGGTTTTTGGGCACTAAGGGGACGACCGACCCGGGCACCCAATTCAGACCGTCGTGCTCGCCGTGCTCCATTCCCTTGGAGGCCAGAAGCTGCATGCCGAGACAGACGCCGAGAATGGGAATGTCGTGGGCCAGGATCTGGTCTTCAAGAATTTTGTCCAGGTTCCTGGCCCTGAGCAGGTCCATGGCGTCCTTGAACGCCCCGACGCCGGGAAGGACGCAGGCGTCCACGATCTTGAAGTCCACCTCCCTGTCCGTGACCAGCGGCTTGGCCCCGCACACGGAAAGGGCACGGGACAGGGAACCGATGTTGCCCACCCCGTAATCCACGACGCCCACAGTCAGCATCCGTACTCCCGCCTAGACGTTGTCGTCGTTGATGCGGACCAGATCGCCGTTGCGGTCGCGCAACAGGTTGCCGCGCCGGTCGGTCTTGAATATCCGCTTGTTGGTGAACCTGTCGCACACGGCCTGGAATTCCTCCAGCGACATGTCTATTTCGTCCAGGACGGTCTCGAGAGGGGTGCCGAGGTAGGACCGGGGGAACTTGCCCTCGTGTTTTTTGACCAGCTTGAGCCCCTGCTCGCGGGAGAGACGGCCGCGCCGGATGTGCCAGCATGCCCAGTCCGTGGGGCGGCTGTAGCCGTATTTCAGAAATTTGAAATAGTCGTGGATGCGCATCTGCTCGTTGTCGAGGTTCTCGTAGTTGACGATGGAGCCCTCAACGATGGTCGGGTAGGACTCGAAACCATGCGCGGCAGCCACCAGCATGTTGGAGAGTCCGTCCCATGGCTTGTAATAGCCCAGGAAGATGCCGGTCACGCCCACTCGGGCCAATTCTTCATCAGTGGGGTAGGTGTAGGGAATGAGGTGCTTTTTTTCGATGCCAGCCTGGCCGAGGAGGTCGGTCACGCGCAGGCCGAGCAGGCCGCCGAATTCCTCCAGCCAGCGCCGGGTCAGGTTTGGGTTCTCCGCGTCGGAGGCTGGGCCGCCGTTCTCGTTCTGCGAGTTTTCGCCCCAGACGATGAGCGGCACGTTGTGCTGCACTGCCACCCGGATGGGGATGGTGAAGATGGTCAGGTGTTCGGGCCAGGAGATGTCGCCCACTTGTTCCAGGCAGAGTTTGTTGATCCTCCGGCGGACCACCGGGTTGGTGGAGACTTCGACGTAGTCCACGCCGAGCTTCTTGATGTTTTCGATGTTGCGTCGTCCGATGGGGGAGAGCCGATCCGTGGATGCCGTGACGCACAGCGGGTTGAGTCCCATGTCGAGCATGGTCAGCGTCTGGTAGGTGGAATCCTTGCCGCCGCTGCACGGGATGATGCAGTCATAGTTGGACTGGTCCTTGGAGCGGTATTTTTCGACCACGGCCTCCAATTCCTTTTGGCGGGCGTCCCAGTCTATCTCGTCGCGCTGCTCGAAGAATTGACAGGCCGCGCATACGCCTTCCTCGTTGAACCACAGGTCCGGCTTGGTTTCGGGCATGACGCATTTGGTGCAGTATTTTATCTTGTCGGGCATGATCTTTTCCTTTGATCGTTCATGAGTGTGAATGCTTTTACCTTTCAATCATGTCCCAGTCCAGCGGCTCGCCCTTGGTCAGGACGCGGGAGGCCCGTTTCCCGAGTACTTCCTCGTAGTGGCGGGTATGCATGCCGTGGCCGGGCCGGATGGAACGGATGTTTTCCGGCGTGAAAACCTCGCCTGCCGCCATGTCCGCAACCACGAAGAGCGACCGGCGGAACCGGGTGGAGTCCTTCTGCTTGCCGTCGGCGGAAAAAACGATTCCGCCTAGGGCCTTTTTCGCATTGCGGACGCCGTTCACCATGGCCATGAATTCGGCGGGCTCCAGGGAAAAGCTGGTGTCCGGGCCGTCAGCGTCGCGCTCCAGGCAGAAATGCTTTTCGATGATCCGCGCCCCGACGGCCACGGCGGCAATGGGAATCTCGATGCCCAGCGTGTGGTCCGACAGTCCGGCGGTTACGCCGAACCGTTCGGCCAGGTATGGGATGGTCCGAAGGTTCATCTCTTCGGGCGGGGCCGGGTAGGCCGAGGTGCATTTGAGCAGGGCCAGCTCGGTGCCGCCCGCGTTGCGAAAGGCGGCGACCGCCTCCTCTATCTCGGCTTCCGAGGCCATGCCCGTGGACATGATCACCGGCTTTCCCGTGGCCGCCACCTTTCGTATCAGCGGGAGGTCCACCATTTCGAAGGAGGCGATCTTGTGACAGGGCACGTCGAGCTCCTCCAGGAAATCGACGGCCGTGAAGTCGAAGGGCGTGGAGAAGAAAAGCAGGCCGAGATCGTCGGCGATTTTTTTCAGGGGCGCGTGCCATTCCCAGGGGGTGTACGCCTCGCCATACAGGTCGTACAGGGTGCGGCCCTCCCAGATGGTCCCCTGGATGGTGAACAGGTCGGAGGCGCAGTCGATGGTGATGGTGTCCGGGGTGTAGGTCTGGAGCTTGATGGCGTCGGCCCCGGCCGCTTTGGCCGCTTCGATGATGGCCACGGCGCGGTCGAAGTCCCGGCCGTGGTTGGCGCTCATCTCGGCGATGATGAAGACCGGCGAATCCGGTGAGAAAAGTGTGGTGTCGGTCATTGTCCCGTCCAGGTGAACCTGAGGTTTCGGTCCGTTTCGCCGTCCGGGCCGAACCCCGCCTTGGCGAACATGGCGGCCGAAGCCGGGTTGCCCCTCTTTACAAGGGCCACGGCCGTGGCGTCGGGCCATTTCTCGCGCATGGCCCGGCAGCCGAGCCTGGTCATGGTTGTGCCCACGCCCCGGTGCATCATGGCCGGGGCCACGCTTACGCTGACCACCGCCTCCCCGCCGCTACGGTCGAACCGGATCTGGCCCGCGGGTTCGCCGCAGTCTTCCGCAATGAGAAAGAGGCAGTCGCGGTCTTGAAGTTTTTGTTGGAACCAGGCGCGGTGCGCGGCCGAGGGTATCTCCTCGGTGGAGAACGAGTTGGCGCGGGTTGCCGGGTCGTTGCGCCACTTGAGCAGCAGGTCGCAGTCTTCGGCCGTAACCGGCCTGAGACGGATGTCCGCGTTGTACATGGTTTTTGCCACGCGCAATGCCCCCTTGCCGTCTACCAGCCGCATGCCCGCTTCGCGCATGGCCTGCCGGGTCCGGCCGTCGTCGATCAGCCTTTCCAGTTCCGAGGCAATGTCTCCCACGGCCGCCGCACTGTCAAGGCAGCGAGCGGCATTGTGGCGGGTCAGCTCGCGGATGACGCCTTGCTGGTTGTCGGCGATTTCGATGGCGATGAAGGGGACGCCGAAAAAGCAGAGTTCCCAACTTGTGGTGCCGCCTGCGGCCACGGCCAGGTCGGCTCGGGCCATGAGGTCGGGCATGTCTTTTACGTTGGTCAGCAATTCGCAGGCGCAGGAGAGGTTTGCGATGCGCTTCTCAAGATCGGCGAGGTGCGGGTTGGCCGCTCCGGCCACCACCGTGACGGAGAGGTCGGTCCGGCCCGTGGCCCGGAGGGCGTCCACGACCCTGCCCGTGACGTTGCCGGGGTCCGCGCCGCCCAGCGTGACCATGACGTTGGTGGCCTTTCCCGGCACGGCCTGGGGCGTTTCGGTGCGTTTGAACTCCTTGCGAAGCAGGGCGTACCGGGTGCCGAGCAGCAGAATGGCTCCGGGCAGGTCGTAGGGATAGTCCGGGCCGTCCGGGTTCTGGTTGAGCAGGATGTCGGCCGTGTAGGCTTCACGGTCGAAGAAGTCGTCCACCACCAGGGTCCGGCGTCCCGCATCCCGCAGCGCCCTTTGGTAGGCGGCGTCGAAATGATAGCCGTCGATGGCGATCCAGCCGCCGGGCCGGGTGGCGTCCAGCAGGGCGCGCGCATCAACCGGGTCCGGGCAGGCCGCGTCGAGGCGGATCGTCCCGAAGCCCTCGGCCTTCAAGCGGCCGGTCAGGGGATCGGTTTGCCCTATGAAGCGAACGTCGCCGCCGAGCGCCAGCCAAGCCTGGCCCAGGGCGATCATGCGCATGACGTGGCCGGTGCCCATGGTCGGGGAGCAATCGGCCCGTATGGTCAGGGTGCGGCTCACAGTTCCCCTGTTTCCCGGAGCACCTTGTACAGGGCCTCGGCCCGTATCCAGTCCTCCTCGGTGTCGATGTCCTGAACGCGGTGTCGGGGAATAAGGATTCCCTCGGCGTCCCCTTCCATGAATTCGCGGCCGGACAGGTAGAACTTCCTTGTGCCCCAGTAGAATTGGCCGCAGTCGTGATAGGCTTCCGGGAGGTCCTGGGAGCGGGCGTCCATGTGCTCGGGCCAGATCATGCCGATGCGTCCGGTTTCATCCAGGCGCAGGCCCCGGTAGATCGGGTAGGGAAAAGTGGTGACGGACAAGGCCGCCCCGGCCCGCGCCAGGGCCTCATGGCCGCGCCTGAGGTCTTCCGTGGTGGTGAAGGGGGCGGTGGCGTACAGGCCGCATACCGCGTCCACGTCCTTGCCGTTGTCCAGGCACCATTTGAGGGCGTGGCGAATGACGGGCGTGGTCCCGCTCATGTCGTCGGACAGTTCGGCCGGGCGCATGAACGGGGTTGTGGCCCCGTAGCTGCGGGCGGTCTCGGCGATTTCCTCGTCGTCCGTGGATACGATGATCTCGTCGAACAGTCCGGTTCGCATGGCCGTTTCAATGGAATAGGCGATGATGGGCTTGCCCAGGAAGGGCCGGATATTTTTGCGGGGGATGCGCTTGCTGCCCCCGCGCGCCGGGATGACCGCTATGTTCATACCGCCTCCAGCACCTTGTCGACGACGTAGCCCTGCTCGTCGTCCGTCAGGTCGGGGAACATGGGCAGGGACAGGATTTCATCGTAGGCGGCCTCGGCTGCCGGGCATAGCTCCTCGCCGGTGCCGAGCCGTTCCCGGTAGTAGGGATGAAAATGGACCGGGATGTAGTGGACCTGGGCGAAAATGCCGTTTTCGCGCAGTTTTTTGTACACCTCGTCGCGGTTGGGAACGCGCACCACATAGAGGTGATAGGCGTGCAGGGCGTTCTCGCGCACGGCCAGCGGGCGGACGCGGGTTCCGGCGAACGCCTGGTCATAGCGGGCGGCGATGGCCCGCCGGCGCTTGAGAAACGCGGGCAGCTTCTTCATCTGGCTTGTGCCCAGCGCGGCCTGGATGTCGGTCATGCGGTAGTTGTAGCCCAGATCGCGCATTTCGTAGAACCACATGCCCGAGCGCTCGCGGGTGCGGGCGTCCGTGGTGATGCCGTGGTTGCGGAAATTGCGGAGTCTTTCCTCAAGGGCCGGGTCGTCGGTCAGGACCATGCCGCCTTCGCCCGTGGCCACATGCTTGACCGGATGGAAGGAGTAGACGGTTATGTCGGCCAGGGTGCCGACCCGTTTCCCGTCATGCTCCGCCCCCAGGGCGTGGCAGCCGTCGGCCACGGTGGCCAGGCCGTGCCTGTCTGCAATCGCCTTGAGCGCGGTCCAGTCGCAGGGCTGGCCCGCGTAGTCCACGCCTATGATGGCGCGGGTCCTGTCGGTGATTTTCGCCTCCGCCTTGGCCGGGTCGAGGAGCAGGGTGTCCGGGGTCACGTCGGCGAATATCGGCCGGGCACCCATGTACAGGACGCAGTTGGCCGTGGCCGCAAAGGTCATGGGCGGCACGATGACCTCGTCGCCGGGACCGATGCCTAAGGCGAACATGGCCGCGTGCAGGGCGGCTGTGCCGTTGGATACGGCCACGCCGTGCCCGGCGCGGGAAAAATCCGCCACCGCGCGCTCGAATTCGCCGACGCGCGGGCCGGTGGTCAGGTAGTCGGACTTGAGCGCCTCGGCCACGGCCTGGACGTCGTCGTCGTCGATGTGCTGTCTGCCGTAGGGGATTGTCCGCATGGTTTATAACTCGTAGCCCTGTTGAATCAGGATTTCATGCAGTTGCTCAATGGATATCCAGTCCTCGTTCAGGTCGGAGCTGTAGTGGAATCCCTCGGGCACCGGCGTGGCCTTGCTCAGGTCGCCCTTGTAGTTGACCACCGTGTGCTCCGGCAGGATGATGTAGCCCGTGTCGGTCTTTACCACGTTGCGGGATTCCTCGCCGGGAATCATGCACTCGTGCAGCTTCTCGCCGGGCCGGATGCCGATCTCCCTGAGTTCGCAGTCCGGGGCGATGGCCCTGGCCATGTCCGTGATCTTCATGCTGGGAATCCGGGGAACGAAAATTTCGCCGCCCGCCGCGTTTTCAATGGCGTCCAGCACCATTTGCACGGCGTCTTCGAGCAGGATCCAGAACCGGGTCATGCGGAAATCGGTGATGGGCAGTACGCCTTCCTTCCGCTTCTTCATGAAGAAGGGGACCACGCTGCCCCGGCTGCCCAGGACGTTGCCGTAGCGGACCACGGAATAATGGGGGCCCACGGCGAATCCGTTGGCGGCGATGAAGAGCTTGTCCGAGGCCAGCTTGGTCGCGCCGTAGAGGTTGACCGGGGAAACGGCCTTGTCCGTGGACAGGGCCACGATGCGCTCCACGCCGAGGTCGGCGGCCACGTTGATCAGGTTCTGCGCGCCGTAGATGTTGGTCTTGATGGCCTCGGTGGGGTTGTACTCGGAGGCGGGCACGTGCTTCATGGCCGCGGCGTGGACCACGATTTCGACATCGCGGCAGGCTCGGTACAGCCTTTCCTTGTCCCGGACGTCGCCGATGAAGTAGCGGATGCAGGGATATTTCTGCTTGGGGAAGACCTGGGCCATTTCAAATTGCTTGAGTTCGTCGCGGCTGAAGATGATGAGTTTCTTCGGAGTGTATCGTTCCAGCACGATTTCGACGAATTTCTTGCCGAAGGAGCCGGTACCGCCGGTGATGAGAATCGTTTTTCCGTTGAGCATGTGTTGTCCTGGTTTGACGTTCGGATATGTCGCCGACAGGGGCGGTTCACCGACCCCGGCGGGCCGGGGCTGTGTCGATCAAAAAGTTGTGGATATTAATAGTCCATGAGGGAGCCATGTCAAGCAGGGCCGTCCTCCCCGGACGGACCGGCCAGCTTGAATTTCAGCAGTCTGAGCGCTTCGTCCAGGCATTCCTCCGGGTGGAAGGTTTCCAGGCATTCGCGGGTGGTGCAGCTGTTTTTGTTGCAGGAGCGGCAGGGCAGCCCCTTGTCAACGCTGGAGTGGCGTTCCGTTTTTGGGCACCAGCCGAATCCGGTGGCCCCGTGGATGGCCAGGGATGGGGTGTCCACGGCCACGGCGAAGTGCCGGGGAGCCGAGCAGTTGCCCACGTGCAGGGCCGCTTCGGCCTGGACCGCCGCCATCTGGCGCAGGGTGAGCATCCGCTCGGAGACGACCGCGCC
Organism: Desulfovibrionaceae bacterium; assembly: GCA_015709315.1. GTDB lineage: Bacteria > Desulfobacterota > Desulfovibrionia > Desulfovibrionales > Desulfovibrionaceae > Pseudodesulfovibrio. The sequence continues at coordinate 3,332 of JACCQI010000002.1, read as the reverse complement.
TTCCCCGGCCAGTTCGGCCACCTTGCGGGCCACTCCCTCTTCGCCCGGCCCGTAGAGGATCAGGGCCTTGAGGAAGGGGTGCCGCTCGCGCAGCAACCGGATGAGTCCGGCGAAATGGCGTTCCGGCCACTTGCGGGTGATGCGGCGGTGGCTGGGGTCGACGGTCAGGAAGCGGTTGGCCTCAAGATTGTGGTCGGTCAGGAAGCGCGTAGCCCATTCCTTTTCCCCGACGGTCAAAAACAGCTCGGGCAGCTCGCCGTTCCAGTGGATGCCCAGCATGCGCAGGGTGCTCGCTTTCTGCTTGGCGGCGTACCCGTGGATGGGATCGGCCCAATGGGTGTAGAACGGCTTGTTGTACCAGGGCGGGGTGTAGGTCAGCTTGACCGGGGCCTTGGAGAACATGATGCAATAGCGCGCCCGGGGCAATTGTTGGAAGTCGACGATCAGGTCGTAGCCCGACCGGCCGACGCGGGCGTACCACTTGAAGGCCGCGAACGGGTTTTTCAGCTTGTTTTTGTCGATGGCCCACACGTGGTTCACGTGCGGGTTGTTTTCCAGCACCGGCGTGCATTTTTTTTCCGTGAGCACGTCGATCTCCGCCTCGGGGAAGTGCTGCTTCAGGAGCATGATGGAGGGCGTGGCCAGGAGCACGTCGCCGATCTGCCTGAGTTGGCAGACCAGGATTTTCCGGGGCCGTATATTCTGTATATCCGTCATGTGAACTCGATGTTGTAGTCGGCGGCGGAAAAATGAATTCATGCCGCATGCGGCGGAACAAGTACACGCAAATTCCGGGGGGCACAAGGGCAACCCCTTGGTCGGCCTTGGGCGTCAACGCCGTTCCGGTGAGTTGTCGGGGAACCTCCTCCCCCCAGTATTGACAGTATATCCGAGAACCTATAATGGTGTAACATGTCAATCAAACAGAAGATCAAGTCCGTTGCGGAACTTGCCGATATCGTCTCCAAGCTCAAGGCAGAAGGCAGAAAAGTCGTTCACTGCCACGGCGTTTTTGATCTTCTGCACATAGGCCATATACGTTATTTCCGCCAGGCCGCCACATTCGGCGACGTGCTCATCGTCACGGTTTCCCCGGACCGCTTCGTGGACAAGGGGCCGCACCGCCCCGCGTTCGACGAAGTGTTGCGCGCCGAGGGCGTGGCCTCCCAAGACGTGGTCGATTACGTCGCCATCAACGAATGGCCCACGGCCGTGGAATTGCTCCGGGCCATCCGGCCGGACGTCTACGTCAAGGGCGCGGACTTCAAGTCCGTGGACGCGGACCCCACGGGCAAGCTCAGGCTCGAGGCCGACGTCTGCGAAGAGGTCGGCGCGGAGCTGAAGCTGACCAGCGACATCGTGTTTTCCTCCACCAATCTCATCAACAGGTTCATGTCCTCGTTTTCCGACGAGGTGCAGGAATACCTGGAGATGTTCCGGTCGCGGTACACCCTCAACGACCTGGAGGACATCCTGCATCGGGTGTCCAATCTCAAGGTGACCGTGGTGGGCGACGCCATCCTGGACGACTACCAGTACTGCTCGCCGCTCGGGGCCTCCTCCAAGGAGCCGGTCATGGCCTTCAGCCATACCGGGAGCGACCTGTTCGCAGGCGGCGTTTTGGCCATAGCCAACCACATCGCCAATTTCGTGGGCGAGGTCAGGATGTTCACCGTGCTGGGCGAGGCCGACACAGGGGAGGATTTCATCCGCGAGAGCCTCAAGGACAACGTCTCGTCGCATTTCGCCTACCAGGAGAATGTCCCGACCTTGCGGAAGCGCCGGTATATCGAAGGCTACTCCATGACCAAGCTGTTCGAAATCTACCACATGGACGATTCCGGCCTGAACGTCGAGCGCGACGCGGCGTTCCGGTCGGCGCTCAGGGCCGCCATCAAGGACAGCGACCTGGTGGTGGCCGCAGACTTCGGCCACGGAGCCATCAGCGTCAAGACTCGCGAGGCCCTGTCGAAGGGTGGTTATCTGGCCGTCAACACCCAGGCCAACGCGGGCAACCGGGGGTTCCACACCATTTCCGGGTACGGGCGGTGCGACTTCATCAGCCTGACCGAGGCGGAACTCAGGCTCGACGCCCGGGACAAGGTCACCGGGGTCACGCCCCTGGCCTCGGACATTCGAGACCTGCTGGGCGCGTCCATGGTGGCCGTCACTTTGGGCAAGCGCGGTTCCTACGTACTGGACGGACACGGCAACGGCATATTGGTGCCCGCCTTCACGCACAAGGTGGTGGACAAGATCGGGTCCGGGGACGCCTTCTTTTCCGTGGCCGCGCTGGTGGCCTCGCTCGGCGACGTGTCTCCGGAGCTGGTGGCCTTTTTCGGCAACATTGCGGGCGGCATCGCCGTGGGCATCGTGGGCAACGAGAAGTCCGTGACCCGGCAGGCGATCATGAAAAACGCGACCTCCCTGTTGAAGTAGCATGGCATTCACCAAATTCGACACCTCCAGGCTGCGGGTACTGCCCCTTTCCGAGCGGCGGCACGACCTGGACATTTCCGTGGTCAGGCCCCTGGAATTCGAGGACCGCGTCCATCCCCACCTGGCCGCCGTGGCCGACCGCATACGCGCCGCCAGGGAGACGGGCGCGTCCGTCATCCTGATGATGGGCGCCCATGTCATCCGCGCGGGCGTGCAGCGGTTCATCATAGACATGATGGAGCGGGGCCATATCTCCTGCCTGGCCGGGAACGGCGCGTGCGTCATCCATGATTTCGAGTTCGCCCTCATCGGCCGGACCACCGAGAGCGTGGCCCGGTACATCCGGGAGGGGCAGTTCGGCCTGTGGGCCGAGACCGGGCGGATCAACGACATCGTCAGGGGCGGCGCGAGCCGGGGCCTGGGCGTGGGCGAGGCCGTGGGCCGGGCTATCGCCGAGGGCGATTTTCCCTACAGTGACGCCAGCCTGTTCGCGGCGGCCCACCGGCTGTCCATTCCGTTCACCGTCCACGTGGGCATCGGCTCGGACATCGTGCATGAGCACCCCAACTGCGACGGCGCGGCCTGGGGCGCGGCCTCGTACACCGATTTTCTGTACTATACTTCGGCGCTCGCCAACATCGAGAACGGAGTGGTCATGAATTTCGGGTCCGCCATCATGGCCCCGGAAGTCTACCTCAAGGCCCTGGCCATGGTGCGCAACGTGGCCGCTCAGGAAGGGCGGACCGTGAACCGCTTCACCAGCCTGGTCTGCGACCTGCGTGAATTGCCCGACGACGTGTCGGCCGAGGCACCCAAGGGCAGCCCGGACTACTATTTTCGGTTCATCCGGTTCGAGCGTACTTTTGACAAAATGAAAGGACATGGCGTCCAAC
>JACCQI010000032.1 GCA_015709315.1 Desulfovibrionaceae bacterium | reverse complement strand
AAGGGTTCCCCCCGGACCCCCCTCCTAAACTTCTTGGGTCGCCTGCGGCGAGGGGCGTGTGGGCGTGGGGTGGCGAGGGCGGGGAAGAGGGGAGGGAGAGAAGAATGTCCCGAAGTGTTCGCGCGGGACATCTCCGACAGCGTAAGCGAGCTGCCCCGCGCGAACCCTTCGGGACGGTTGCCCACGCCACACGGTCCGGCTGGGCGGTCATCGAAACTGCCGGTGTGGTGGCGTTTAGGACATTGTCGGAGGAAGAGGCCGGGCTGTTCCCGTCCAATCAAAATTAAACAACCCCAACCCGCGATTCGGGCAAGAAAAAACGCCGCACCATGATTCGATCATGGCACGGCGTTTTGCGTTTTTTCTTGCCCGAATCGCACACCGGCACGGCGTGCGGCGTCCGCACGTCCCACGCCGAAGGCGCGATGGGGGTCCAGGGGGCATTGCTCCCTGGCGGGTGCAGGGCAGCGCCCTGCTCTCCCCGAAGGGGCCGCCGGAGGCATCCCCCGACGCACTTTACAGCACGTCCCAGGTGGCTCCTTCGGGGGTATCCTTGACTTCCACGTTCATGGCGGTCAGTTCGTCGCGGATGGCGTCGGACTTTTCGAAGTCCTTGTCCTTGCGCGCGAGTTTCCGGGCGTCGAGGAGTTCCTGAACCTTGGCCGGGTCGATGCCTGCGCGGGCGGCGCGGTTGTCGCGCAGCTCGGTGAGGAACTCGGCGGGTTCGCGTTCGAAGATGCCGAGGATCGCGCTCCATTCGGCCATATCCTTCTTGACGCGGGCGAAGAGATCGCGGCCGCCTTCGGACTTGCGGAGATTCTTGTCTTCGGCCACGCGCCCGACGAGACGCACGGCGGAGAACACGTGCCCCAGCGCTCCGGCGGTGTTCAGGTCGTCTTCCATGGCCTCGGCAAAGGTCTTTTCGATCTCGTCGAGTTCGGCGGTCAGTTCCTCGGGGAACGGGGATTTCTTCCATTTGGTCTTGGCCAGCTCCGCATCCGCCTGGGCGAGCGCGGAGTAGATGCGCCGGATGCCCTTTTCGGCCTCTTCCAGGGCGTCGAAGGAGAAGTCGAGCGGGCTTCTGTAGTGCATGGTCAGCAGGAAATAGCGCAGGGTTTCGGGCAGGAACTTGTCCAAGATGTCGCGGATGGTGAAGAAGTTGCCGAGCGACTTGGACATCTTTTCCGAGTTGATCTGCACGAATCCGTTGTGGATCCAGAAGTTGGCAAAGGGCTTGCCGGTCGCCGCCTCGGACTGGGCCACTTCGTTCTCGTGGTGGGGGAAGGCCAGGTCCTGGCCGCCGCCGTGGATGTCGAGCGGCAGGGAGGCGTATTTCTCGCTCATGGCCGAGCATTCCAGGTGCCAACCGGGACGGCCGCGTCCCCACGGGGACTCCCAGAAGGGTTCGCCCGGCTTGGCCGCCTTCCACAGGGCGAAGTCGAGCGGGTCGAGCTTGTCCTCGCCGGGCTTGATGCGCGCGCCGGACTCCAGCTCGTCGATGTTGCGGCCGGACAGCTTGCCGTAGCCCTCGAAGGAACGGACCTTGAAATACACGTCCCCGTTCAGGGTGGCGTAGGCGTGGCCCTTTTCGATGAGCCGTTCGATCAGGGCGATCATCTCCGGGATGTGCTCGGTGCATTTGGGTTCCACGGAGGGCCGCTCCACGGCGAGCTTGTCCATGTCCACGTAGAACTCGCCGATGAATTTCTCGGCGATTTCGGCCGCGTCCTTGCCCACCTCGCCCGCGCGCTTGATGATCTTGTCGTCGATGTCCGTGAAGTTGCGGATGAAGTTGACGTCGTATCCCTTGTGCTTGAGGTAGCGGTAGAGCACGTCGAAGACCACGCTGGAGCGGGCGTGGCCGATGTGGCAGAGGTCGTAGGCCGTGATGCCGCAGACGTACATGTTTACGTCGTTGCCGTTCGCCGGGACGAATTCTTCCTTCCGCCGTTTAAGGGTATTGTACAGTCTCATTAGATTACTCCGTATTTACTCAGCTTGAATACTTGGACTTTGATTGAATATCAATTATCCTGATTGGCGTTGATCCGCATGTCCAGCAACTGGAGATTCTCCATCAGGTCGCGGCCCATGAAGAAATAGAGCACGGGCACGGGGTCCACGGGCGCGGCCGTGACGGTCATGGTCTCCGGTTTGACCACGAACCGTTGCAGGCCGAGCATGACGTTTTTGGCCGGGCCGTTCTCCTGGGAGTCGGCGAATTGCGCCAGGCCGCTCAGCTCCGTGGCGATCCGGTTGACGGTTTCCTCTTCCGAGGCCTTCATCCTGGCCGCCCAGTCATGCACCAGCCGGTCCATGAGTCCGGCATTGACGAAATGCAGCGTGGCCTCCTTGATCCGCATGCCGATGAGCTGTTCCAGGCGCGGATTGATCAGGTCGAATTGGTCCACCTGGCCGCTCAGGCTGGCCCGGCCCAGGTTCGCGTCGTCCAGGGACAGCTCCCGCACGGTCAGGGTGGCCGTGTCCGGGGAATAGGCGTAGTCCACGGCCGCCTTGCCCCTGACCTCGGCGATGCCCATCTTGAGCATGGGCGGCGCCCATGCGCCGAAGTTGGCTGAGGTGACCGGAATCGTCAGACCCGAGCTCGTTGCGTTGGTATAGTAGGGCAGCGGATTGAGCTGGTCAAAGGATTGGATGCGGATCTCGTCGGCCGTGAAATGGTGCCCCGAGGGCAGGGTGGCCTCCACGCCGGTCAGGACCACGGTGCGGTCGAAAATGTCCACCGAGCAATCCGCGTACCTGAGCCGCAACCCCTCGGTTTCGGCCACGGCCCGCTCGAGTCCTTCCTCCACCTCGTACTCGATGTACCAGCCGAGGCCGGCGGCGCACACGGCGACAAAAATAGCGAAGGATATCAGAAATTTGAAGATCGGGCGCATGGCTCACATCTCCCGCAGGCCGGTGACGGCGGCCACGGCCTTGATGCCTTTCTTTTCGCCGGTGAAGCCGAGTTTTTCCTCGGTGGTGGCCTTGAAATTCACCTGATGGGGTTCCAGGCCGAGCAGCCGCCGGACGTTTCGGGCGATCTGGTCGGCGTGGGGGGCGAGCCGGGGGACCTGGGCGATGACCGTCAGGTCGGCATGCACGATGCGGACCCCGGCCTGTTCGGCCATGGCCAGCGTCTCGCGCAGCAGGATGGCGCTGTCCGCGTTTTTGAATTTGGGGTCGGAGTCCGGGAAATGGCGGCCGATGTCGCCGCCGCCGAAGGTGCCGAGCACCGCGTCGGCCAGGGCGTGCAGCAGCACGTCCCCGTCCGAGTGGGCGACGATGGCGGGTCCGCCGGGCACGGGCACCCCGCCGAGCACCAGGGGGCGGTCGTTTTCCCCGCCGAAGCGGTGGACGTCGTAGCCCCAGCCCATGCACGGGACGGTGGTTCTGGCCCGTTCGAGCCTTTCCAGGTCCTCGGGCACGGTGATCTTGCTGTTGGCCGCCTCGCCGGGCACGGTGGTCACCTCGGCCAGCCGCTCCACCATGGAGGCGTCGTCCGTGACCTCCCAGCCCTCGGCCTCGGCGCGCTCGTGCGCCTGCCGGAGCAGCGCGGTTTCGAACGCCTGCGGCGTCTGCACCGCAATGAGTTCGTTGCGGTCCAGGGTTTCCTTCACGGCGGTCCCGTCCACGCGCTTGACCGTGTCGGTCACCGGCACGGCCGGGATCACGCCGCGCGCGCCCCGGTCCAGTTCGTCGATGAGGTCGGCGAAGATGCGGGCGGAGGCAAAGGGCCGGGCCGCGTCGTGGACCAGCACCGCGTCGCAGTCGGCGGGCAGGGCGTCCAGCCCGTTGCGCACCGAGTCCTGCCGCCGCTCGCCGCCGGGGGCGACCAGCCATTTCAGGCCCAGGTTTTCGGATTTGAAATACTGCTTGAGGCGTTTTTCCATGACCGCCGCGTCATCGGGCGGGAACACGAAGACCAGCCCCTTGACCCGGGCCACGCGCGAGAACGTCCGGGCGGAGTGCCAGAACAGGGGCGTGGATTTGTATTCGATGTATTGCTTGCGCGTGCCGCCCGCGGCGTCGGCCAGCCGGGAGCCGGACCCGGCGGCGAGGATGATTCCCCAGATATTCTCAATCGGTCTGTCCATGGAAAACCCTGTATGAAAACTGGCCGTCCGGAGGAGGGGGGAACCTCCCCCGGACGGTATATCAAAGTCGGAGCCGGGCATAAGCCGGGTCCTGTTCCCCTTGCGGGGCGGTCATCATTCATCTAGGCCGGCCGTTGCCGACCGGCTCGAGCAACCTACCCGACAGCTTCGACCGGGCCGGTCTCAAACGCTGTCCTATTCGGTCTTGCTTCGGACGGAGTTCACCTGGCCTGCCGCGTCGCCACGACAGCCGGTGGGCTCTTACCCCACCGTTTCACCCTTACCGCCGGGAAAACCCGGAGGCGGTCTGCTTTCTGTTGCACTTGACGGGGATCGCTCCCCCTGGGAGTTACCCAGCGTCCTGCCCTGTGAAGCCCGGACTTTCCTCCCCGGCAAACGCCGCGGCGATGACCTGTCCGACTCCGTACTTTTTCACTTGCTACTCGGCTGCCGCGGGCTCCACGTGAGCCTGCCAGTAGATGAGGCGCTGGCAGTTGGGGCAGCTGAGGATCTGGTGGCCCCGCTGCAGGTCGTTGTAGGACTGCGGCGGGATCATGATGTTGCAGCCCGAGCACACGCCGTTCGACACCGGCACGATGACCGGGTGCTCCATGCGTTCGCGGATGAATTCGTAGCGGCCCAGGATCGGCGGCGGCACGGCCTTGCACGCCTTCTTGCGCTTGCGGCCCAGGGACTCCAGTTTCTTGGCGGCTTTTTCCAGCCGTTCGTCCAGAGTGGTCTTGAGCGCGTCGTACTGCTCCTGCACGCCGCTCATGTCCTCGGCCAGGACCTCGGTGGCCTCGGTCTGGCGAACCAGCTCCTCCCTGACCGCTTCCTGCTCGTCGTCGCGCATGCGGTTCAGCTTTTCCAGAGAATCCATCTCGCGCATCATGGCGTGGTATTCCTTGGTGTTGCCCACCAGCATCAGCTTGTTTTTGGACTTCTTGATCTTGCCGGCGTCCTCTTCGATCTCGTTGGTCAGCTTTTTCTGCTGTTCCTTGAGGATATCCATCTTTTCGTCGATGCGGGCGCGGCGCTCGCGGAAGTCGTCCATCTGGGCTTCCAGCCCGGCCAGTTCCAGGGGAGCCTGCTCCACCTCTTGCTGAAGGTCGAGGATTTCGTCGTCCACTTCCTGGAGCACGATCAGCTGTTCAATCTGTTTTTGGTACATTGCATAACCTCTTTGTCTATTTGAAAAATTACGCTTGGAAGCGTCTTCTTCCATTAGCCGGAATAGACCGTGAACGGGTCCACTCCCCGAATGAACCGGACCGCAACGCCGTCCAGCTCCCGGTCCAGTTCGTCGCTGAAACGGCGCATCATTTCTTCTTCCAGCGAGAAATGCCCCGCGTCGATGACGCAGACCGGGGTTTCCACGGCCGGATGGTATTTCATGTCCCCGGTGACGAGCACGTCCGCTCCGGCCTCGGCCGCCCGGCCTGTGAGCGACGACCCGGAGCCGCCGCAGTAGGCCACGCGGGAAACCGTTTCCGGCCTCGGCCCGGCCACCAGCAGGGCGTCCCGCCCGGCCAGGCCGCGAACCGTGTGCAGGAACTCGTCGAACGCCATGGGTTCGGGCAGGTCGCCCACCTCGCCGAATCCCACGTCCCGGCGGGGCGCGGTCAGCGAGCGCAGGTAGAACAGGGGCCGCTTGCCCAGGGAAAATTCGATCCTTTCCGCCACCGCGTTCCAGTCCTCTTGGTCGCAGACCACACGGACCTCGCCGGTGCGGCTCTGGGACACGGAATGCACGCCGTCGTGGTTGGCCCAGATGTCGGCGGCCTCGCGGGTGACGGCCTCCTCCACGTAGAAGGAAGCCTCAACGGGCGTGCTCCCGGACTCGACCTCAAGCAGCCTGCCGTCCACGAGCCCCAGCTCCCTGCCCAGCCAGAAGGCCGGGCCGCCGGGCCGCGTGTCCAGCGACGTGTGCGCGCTGTACAGCCACGCGCCCGCGCCCAGGACCTGCCGCAGCACGTCCAGGTACATGGACTCCGCATTGGGTGCCTTGGGCTGCATGTACAGCGGGTGGTGGGTGAGGATCACCTGCGCGCCCGCGTCCAGGCACCTGGCCACCGCCTCGGGGGTGGGTTCCAGGGTCACGGCCAGGGTGTCCGCGTCCTCGGCAAGACCCGCCACCTGGACGCCGGAGTTGTCCCAGGAGCTCTGGTTGCCCTCCGGGGCCAGCCTTCGGAAAATCGATAAAATATCCTGTATTTTCATATGTTTATCATCCTTTACCATAAAGAGGATGCTCCCGTAGGGTTTCCCCCTCGGGAGCATCTCGTTCCTCTTCTATAACCCGGCCTTTGGCCTTGATGGGAAATTTCAGGATATGTGCGTCGAACTGTTGTCCAGTGTCAATCCGATTCAAATACGTCCTCCCGGTCCGGGGAGTGTTGGTGGGCCAGCCAGGATTCGAACCTGGGACCGACCGGTTATGAGCCGGTGGCTCTGCCAACTGAGCTACTGGCCCGCCGTGGAGTTGGGTACAATAGCCGCGCGCGGCTATTGTGTCAACTCCACGGCGGGCCATGCGGGCGGCGTCCGATAGCGGGCCATCCGCACATTTTTCGGCCTTGCCGCTGTCCTCGCCGTATTGGGATACGGCTGCGGTACGGCTGCGCCCGAGAAAATGCACGGCTGACCCACTCTCGAACGCCTCGCTCCGTGCGGCCGCGGGGGAGGAGAGCCGCTGTCGGATGCCTTTGGCACCCGAATCGCTCCAATGGGGAGGAGGGCGGTCAGGGGTGGAGCTTGTTGATCGTCCTTCTCGTGAACCAGCAGGCCACTCCGGCCGAGGTCCAGACTATGGCGAAGATGGAGAGCCAGAGGGAGAGGGTGCCGAAGCCGAGATGGCGGGTGAACAGGGTGAACAGGAGATAGGGGGCCGCCACCTGGCGGGAGAGGCCGAGCCAGATGGCGAACTGGGGGCGCTTCATGCCCTGGAGCGTGGACGTGGGGACGAAGATCAGCACGTATCCGTAGAGGGTGAAGGCGTCGATGCGCAGGTATTCCGCGCCCACGGCGATGACCGCCGGGTCCGGGGTGAACAGGCGCATGAGCGGCTCGGCAAAGAGAAAGATGGGCACGGACAGGGGCAAGAGCAGCATCGCGCCGTACAGCAGGTTCTTTTTCAGGGCTTCGCGGATGCGGGGGATTTTGTTCGCGCCGTAGTTCTGGGCCGATATGGTCAGGGCGGCCGTGCCCAGGCCGATGGTCGGCAGGAGCACGATCTGGTCGATGCGGGTGGCGATGCCGTAGGCGGCCGACGCCTCCGGGCCGAATTGGGACACGAAGCGGAAGATGACGAAGAACCCGAGGGCCACGGTCATGGAGTTCAGCGCCGCCGGGAAGCCCTGGCGGGCGATGTCCGCATAGATCCGGAGGCGGGGGATCAGGTTGCGTCCGGCGTCGGTCTTGACCAGGCCCGTGTTCCGCGCCCGGACCATGAGGTAGAGCGCGCCGCACGTCTGGAGGAGAACCGTGGACCAGGCCACGCCCGCAAGCCCCATGGGAGGCAGGCCGAACCCGCCGTGGATGAACCACGGGTCCAGCGCCACGTTGAGCAGGGCCGTCGCGCCGAGCACGTTGCGCAGGCTCTTGGTGTCGCCCTGGGACTGGAGAATGGCGTTGAACAGGTAGATGGCCACCGTGGCCGCGTTGCAGGCGAAGATGGGATTCATGTAGCTCAGGCAGGTGTCCAGGTAGGTTCCTTCCGCGCCGAGCCAGCCGAAGATGGCCGGGGAAAAGCCCAGGCCGAACCCGGCCAGGGCCAGGGAGATCAGGATGCCGAAGCCGAGCATCTGCACGGCGATGAGCGATGCCGCGCCCCGGTCCCTGGCTCCCAGGGCCGCGCCCATGAGCGCGGTGGAGCCGGTGCCGATGCCCGCGGCCATGGCCGTGATGATGAAATAGACCGGCAGGGACAGGGCCAGGGCCGCCGCCGCTTCGGTATGGATGCGCGCCGCCCACAGGGTGTCCACCACGTTGAACATGGTGTGGAACAGGAATCCGGTGGAGGCCGGGACCGCCACCTGGCGGATGACTTCTGGAATGGGGCGCGTGGTCAGGTCGGTTTTGTCCGTCATTCGCACAAGGTAGCAGAAAAGCCGACCCAAGCCGAGCCTCTTGTGGCCCTGTTTCCCGCCCTGTTTGGGAAAGGCGCGTCGGCCGCCCAAAAAAACGGGGTCCCGGCAAGGGGACCCCGTTGGTTCGGTTCGGTCGGCGGGCCGCTACTTCAGCCCGAGTTCTTTCTTGAGGTATTCGAAATCGATGTGGTCGGCCACCAGTTCCGCGCCCTGCTTGATCTTGATGGCGTCGCGCAGTTTGTGGCGGGACAGGATGTCGTCCATCTTCTTGGCCACGGTGAAGGTGTCCTCGCGGACCATGATGATGGGCGTTTCCAGGACCTCGGACCGGGTCAGGATGATGTCGTTGGGGTAGAGGTTGCCGGTCAGGATCAGACAGGGGCAGTCGCCTTCCAGCGCCACCAACTGCACGTCGGACCGGTCGCCGCCCACGATGATGGCGGAGTTCTTCTTTTTGCGGAAGTGGGTCATGAAGTTCTCCACCTGCATGGTGCCGATGAGGAAGGACTCGACCACGCGCTCCGCCTTGCCGTGGGCGGAGATGATCTTGCCGCCCAGCCGGTCGGCCAGGTCGCCCACCTTGATGGCGCCCATGAGCGGGTCGCGCGGGATCACGCCCAGGACCTTGACGCCCTTGGCCTCCAGCGCCGGACCCAGGAGCTGGGATATCTCGTCCATGAAGTTGGGCGGCACGTCGTTCAGGATGACCCCGGCCATCAGGTCGCCCAAGGCTTCCTTCATGACCATCAGGTAGTCGTACTTCAGCTCCTTCTGGAAGCGGTCGATGATGACCGTCTTGATGCCGAGCTTCTTGACCACCGAAAGGGCGTCCGTGTTGCAGTATTTGCCGGAATACATGGAGCCGGAACCGGCCACCAGCGTGATGTCCTTTCCCTCGGACACGGCGGCGTAGCCCTCGGCGATCTTGTCCAGCAGGCCGGTCATCTTGCCGGTGAACGCCTTGACCTTGAAGTCCTGGGTGACCACCACGGGCGTGACCATTTCCGGGTCCGCGTCCACGCCGAGAACGTCCTGCACAAAGGCCGCGTCCTCGTCGCCCAGCTTTCCGTCGATCTCCATGGGCAGGGCGCCGACCGGCTTCATGTAGCCGACGTTCAACCCTTCTTTCTGCAGGCGCAGGCCCAGGCCCATGACGATCATGTTCTTGCCCGAGTATCCCGTTGTCGATCCGATGTAGAGACCAGCCATGTGGTAATTCCTCCTGAGTCTGAACGGGGCGCACCCCATCCTTCTTTACTATAATAGACCGCTTGAAATGTCCAAGCGCGAAATTCTATCTGATCGTCACCCGGACGTCCGTGACCATTGCGCCCTCGGCGTCCACCAGCACCGGGTTCAGCTCCGCCTCCCGGATTTCCGGGAAGTCCGTGGCCATCTGCGACATGGACAGCAGTATATCCTCGATGGCGGCCAGGTTGACCGGCTCGCCGCCGCGCACCCCGCGCAGCAGCGGAAAGCTCTTAATTTCGCGCACGATGTCCTGCACGTCCTGCAGGGTGAGCGGGGCCAGACGGTAGCTGATGTCCTCCAGCACCTCGGCCGACGGACCCGCCAGGCAGAACGAGACCAGGGGGCCGAACTGCGGGTCCTGGGTGAACCGGACCGCCACGTCGCGCGCCTTGACCGGCCCCATGGTCTGGACCAGGCAGCCCGCGATGTAGGCGTCGGGCCGCTTGCGCTGGGCGCGGTTGGTGATGTCGAGCCAGGCGTCGCGCACGTCGCGCGGGGTGGCCAGGTTCAGGGCCACGCCGTCCACGTCGAAGCGGCTGGGAATATGGGGTGAAACCAGCTTGAGCGCCACCGGGTAGCCGAGCTTTTTGGCCGCGCGCACGGCCTGGTCGCTGGTGCGGACCAGCCGGGTCTCCGGCACGGGCAGCTCGTAGGCTGCGGCGATCTCCATGGCGTCGGCGAACGGCAGCTCGGACAGCCCGAGCTTCCGGGCGTTCTCGATGGTCCGCGCGGCCTTGCCCTTGTCGCGGCGGAAGCAGACCTCCACCGGCCAGGGGCGGTTTTTCCATCTGTAGTGGGCATGCATGGCCGAGATGGCCCGGATGGCGGGTTCGGGGTAGGAGTAGCAGGGAATGCCCGCCTTGAGCAGCATGTCGCGGCCGGGGCCAATGCGCGCGTCGCCCATGAAGCTGGCGAACACCGGTTTGTCGCAGTGGGCCGCCACGTCGATGATCGCCTGGGCCGTTTCCCTGATCTGGGCCGAGGCCGTGGGCGTGAGCAGCACCAATATGGCGTTGGTGATGGAGTCCTTGGCCATGGCCTCGAGCGTTGCCCGGTAGCGTTCCGCCGGGGCGTCGCCGATGATGTCGATGGGGTTGTATACGGCCGCGAACGGCGGCAGGATCTCGCCCAACTGTTTCAGGGTCTCCCTGGACGGCCGGGGAAGGTTGAGATTCGCGCCTTCGCAGGCGTCGGCGGCCAAGATGCCGGGGCCGCCGGAGTTGGTGACCACGGTCAGGTTGTGCCCTTGGGGCAGGGGCTGCGAGGCAAAGGCCCGTGCCAGGTTGAACAGGGATTCCAGGTCGTCCACCTGGATGATGCCCGCCTGCCTGAAGGCGGCGGTGGAGGCCACCACGTTGCCCGCCAGGGAGCCGGTGTGGCTGGACGTGGCCCGCGCGCCCGCCTGGGTGGTGCCCGCCTTGATCATGATGACCGGCTTTTTTTCGGTCACGGCGCGGGCCTTGGTCATGAACTTGCGCCCGTCGTCCACGGATTCCAGGTAGCCGATGATGACCGAGGTGTTCGGGTCGTCGCCCAGGAATTCCAGGATGTCCGCCTCGGACACGCCCGCCTTGTTGCCCAGGCTGACGAATTTGGAAAAGCCGATGCCCTCGCCGTCGGCCCAGTCCAGGATGGCGGAGCAGAGCGCGCCGCTTTGCGAGAAAAATGCGATGGAGCCCTTGGCGGGCATGGCCTGGGCAATGGTGGCGTTCAGGCAGTTGGCGGTGTTGACCAGCCCCAGGGAGTTGGGGCCGAGCAGGGCGATGTCCCTGCGCCGGGCCAGGTCGGCCATTTCCATTTCCAGCTCGAATCCGTCGCGCCCGGTCTCGCGGAAGCCCGCGGTGATGACGCTGACGGCGCTGACGCCGGCGTCGGCCAGCTCTTCCATGGCGGCGAGCACCTGCTCGCGCGGCAGGACGATGATGCCGAGGTCCGGCGGATGCGGCAGGTCCTTGACGGACGGGCTGGCGGCCAGGCCGAGAATTTCTCCTTCGGCGGGATTGACGGGCATTAATTTCCCCTTGTACCCTGCCGAAATCAAATTTGCGAGAATGACGTGGCCCAGTTTGTGGGTCTTGCGGGACGCGCCGACGACGGCAATGGTGTCCGGGTTGAATAGGGCGCGCAGGTTTACGTCTGACAGCATAAAATAAGGGGGTTAAATGGATACCGCTGAACTTCAGGTTTGTATCCACCATAGGTTTGCCCAAGTCAAGTTCCTGGAGACCGCGTTGACCCATTCCTCGTACGCCAACGAGCAGGATGGATTCGACGACAACGAGCGGCTCGAATTCCTCGGGGACGCCGTGCTTGAGTTGTGCATCTCGGAAGAGGGATTCCGCCGGTTTCCTTCTGTCGCAGAGGGGCAGCTCACGCGCATCCGTTCGCAGTTGGTCAAGGAGCGGTCCCTGGCGGCCATCGCCCGGTCGCTCAAGCTGGATCGCTACATCCGGCTGGGGCGCGGCGAGGAGCTTCAGGGCGGACGGGAAAGGGATGCGCTGCTGGCGGACGCCTTCGAGGCGGTCATGGGAGCGGTGTTCCTGGACGGCGGCTTCGAGGCGGCCAAGGCGTCGATCCTGGTCATATTCGAGGACCTGTGGCCCGAGGAGGCCATGGTTCCCGAGGCCAAGGACTACAAGAGCCGGTTGCAGGAAGTGGCCCAGGAGCGGTTCAGGGACCGGCCCGTCTACGTGCTGGCAGGGACCAGCGGGCCGGAGCACGAAAAGATATTCAGCGTGGACGTGACCCTGCCCGAGGGCGAGGTGTTTCGCGGCACCAGCACCAGCGTGAAGCGCGCGGAGCAGACGGCGGCGCGGACCGCCCTTGATTACCTTTCCAAATAATCGCGTCGGCCAACGATGCCGGAAACCACCGGAATTCCGGCCCGGGGGGAGAACCCCTCGGGCCGGTTTCCGAGTGTCTTCAGTCGTGTGAGCGGTCTTGCGACTGCTAGCCGCCGATGAGCTGCATGGCCATCCTCGGCAGGGAGTTGGCCTGCGCCAGCATGGCGACAGCGGACTGGGTGAGAATCTGGTTGCGGACGAACTCCGTCATTTCCTGCGCCACATCGACGTCGGAGATGCGGGATTCGGCTGCCTGCAGGTTCTCGGCCTGGATTTCCAGGTTGGTGATGGTGTTTTCCAGCCGGTTCTGCATGGAACCGAGGTTGGCGCGGATCTTGTCCTTGGAGATGATCGCCTGGTTGATGGCGTCCATGGCCGCCTGTGCCAGGCCCTGGGTGGAGACCGTCTGTCCGGCGTGCTGGAGTTCCCAGGTTTCGCCGTTGGCCCGGACGGCCGCGGCATGGCCGAGGCCGAGGGCGGACGCGCTCGCGCCCTGAATGGCAACGTAGTAGTAGTCCTCGGCCGAGTCGTTGCTGGTGCCGAAGTGAATCTTCAGCGGGCCGGTGGACTGTAGTCCGGTGCCGTTGTGGTCGTTGACCGGGTCGCCGGACAGGTTGCCGTTCAGGAGATAAATTCCGTTGAAGTCCGTGGCGTTGGCGATACGGGTGATTTCCGAGCACATGGCCTGGTATTCGGAGTCGATGATCAGGCGCTGGTCGGAGTTGTAGGTACCCGTGGAAGCCTGCATGGCCAGCTCTTTCAGGCGAATGAGCTTTTCATCGACCACCTGCAGGGCGCCGTCCGCCGTCTGGATCAGCGAGATCGCGTCGGATGCGTTGCGGATGCCCTGGTGCAGGGAGCTGATTTCCGAGCGCATGAGTTCGCGAATCGCCAATCCCGCCGCGTCATCGGCGGCAGTGCCGACGCGCAGGCCGGAAGACAAACGCCGGGTGGAAACGCCGAGGCGGTCATAGTGCTCGGTCAGGTTTCTCTGGGCGTTCATCGCCATGAGGTTGTGGTTAATGACTAAAGACATCAGAACCCTCCTTGTTCGATTCTCAATTCCATTTTGCTGTTGTACAGCATCATGCATGCCAACTTAAGATTGTTAAGATATATTAATGAGATGAGTATCTAAAAAATCTCTAGAAAGGACTTTTTTTCCTGTCTGTGAAAGGGATGGAAACCCTTGCCCGTCAAGGGTTTGTCTTGATTGGGCGGAAAATGCCGCCGCCCGCATCATCGTAGGGAGGGCGCGATGGAGGGGGGGTGCCCCCCTCCAGGGAGTGTTTCTGGTCGCGGAACGGCGGTTGAAGAGGATTGTCCGCGCTTCGCGTTGGACGCCCCCTGTCATCGACACGTCGTTTTCCGCCCTTACGGCGGCCCTGTTTTTGGCTGGCGCCCCAAAAATAGGGGAAAAAGGGCGCTTGGGAGTAGCGCGGCCGCCCCCAAGACCGGCGGAAGAAGCTGATCCGCTCGGGGCGGCTCCCGGCTCTTGGGGGGCGGGGTGCCCTGCCTTTTCGGCAATCCGTGGTCCAAGGCTACTCGCCTGTGTTTCCGTACAAGAGTCGCCGCCCCTCGTGGTCAGCTTCTAACCGCCGGTCAAGGGCGGTTGAGCACTCTCGATTTCCCGTTCGAGGTGTTGCGGACGGATGGCTGCGGGGGAGCGCCCTGCCGATTGGTTGTTCGGAGGGCGGCGGCTTTGCGAGTTGTGAAGAGGTCCTGGACGCGGGGCGGGGTGCGGACGCGAGAGCCGCTGTCGGGTGCTGAAGCACCCGAATCGCTCCAATGATTGGGGCCGTTGGTCGGGGCTTTGGCAAGATGGCGGGCATGGAGTTCGCAATTGCCTTTGGAGGACAATGGGTGAAAACCGGATGTTTTTTCAGGAGGTGCCGTGAGAGTTTGCACTTGCCTTTCCCACCCTGCCCTCTCGCGGCACTCACAACACTCCCATTCGAAGAGCGGTAGTTGATGCCGGGCCTTAGAGCCTGTAGCAGGCGACGAAGCGTAGCTCGATTGCGCCAGCTTCAGCGGGCTTTCCATCGGGCGAGCGGGAGTCGCCTACAGGCTCTTAGGCCCGGCAGCACGCGGCAGCAACGCAAGCGCCCTTTTTCCCCTATTTTTGGGGCGCTAGCCAAAAATAGGGCCGCCGTAAGGGCGGAAAACGACGTGTCGATGACAGGGGTAGTATAACGCGGAGCGCGGCCAGTTTGTTGCCGCCCACTTCATTCAAACTCCATCAAGGCGCCGCGCACCAAATACAGCGTCCGCACTTGCCTTTCCCACCTCGTCCTCTCGCGGCATTCCATCACTGCCATACAAAGAGCGGTAATTGATGCCGGGCCTTAGAGCCTGTAGCAGGCGACGAAGCGCAGCCCGATTGCGCCCGCTTCAGCGGGCTTTCCATCGGGCGAGCGGAAGTCGCCTACAGGCTCTAAGGCCCGGCAGCACGCGGCAGCACGCAAGCGCGTTTTTTCCCCTATTTTTGGGGCGCTAGCCAAAAATAGGGCCGTCGTAAGGGCGGAAAACGACGTATCGATGACAGGGGGCATCCAACGCGGAGCGCGGCCTGTCCACCATCCGTAAGCCGCAATAAAATCATAAAATTCAAGCACGAAGGGGCGTCACCCCGTAACCTCCGCCAAGCCTGTCGGCAAGTTGCCGATAATCATCATCACCGGCGTTGCCTACCACGCCGAGAAGCGGCGTTCGCCCAAACCCGCCGAGGAGCGGCACCCCTGTCTTTCCGTTTCGAGCCTGCTCCACAACCGAAGCAGCCCTGCGGTCCAAAGGACAGCAGGGCTGCGAGGTCTCATTGCCCCCCTGTGGGTCGGGCAGGGGGGCGGTTGGAGAAGGAGTCTATCAGTATGGTTACTTAAGACCTCTTTTATATGACTAACGCTTCATGGCGATGACTTCGCCGAGCATCGAGTCCGTGGTTGTGATGACCTTGGTGTTGGCCTGGAAACCGCGCTGGGTGGTGATCATCCGCACGAATTCCGTGGCCATGTCCACATTGGACATCTCCAGCGAGTTGCCGTCGATGGTGCCCTTGCCCGAGGAACCCGCCTGGCCGGTCAGGGCCGGGCCGGATTCGAGGGTTTCGGAGAAGAGGTTGCCGCCTTCGCGCCGCAGCCCGTGCTGGTTGGTGAAGGTCGCCAGGGTGACGGCGTACAGCTCCAGCACCTGGCCGTTGGAATAGTGGCCGCTCAACACGCCCTCGCGGGAGACCGAGACGTTCTGCAGGATGCCCGCGGTGTAGCCGTTCTGGGATTGGTACAGGGTGGAGGAGCCGCCGGTGTCGAAACTCTGGGTGGCCAGGGCGGAGATCGCCGGGTCCTTGAAGTTGGCCAGATAGCCGGTGTTGTTGATGGAATTGCCGACCATGGCGGCGTTGGTGGGAACCGTGCCCAGGCCGCCGCCCCAGCCGATGGTCACTGCGCCGCCGCCGTTGCTCGACAAATCCCTGTTGCGGATGCCGAAGTCGATCTGGATGGGCGTGGCGTTGTCCGCCTCGGCCGTGCTGGCGTTGGACTTGCCCAGGAAGTTGGCGGTGCATACCGGGTAGCCGCCGGTGGAGTAGTCCGCCAGGTCCCAGTTGGCCAGGTTCTTGATGTCGGTACCGCCGTTGCTTTTAAGCGTGTAGGCGGACATGCCGGACAACTGGCCGGTGGTGAAGGTCAGGGTGCCCATCATGAGCAGGCCCGCGGCCGAGGTGCGGCCTTCGCCGATGCGGGTCATGTTGCCGTCTGCGCCGGAAAGGATGCGGCGGTCCGCGTTGGGCTCGCAGGTGACGATGAACTCGAAGACCGTGTCGCCGCCTGCGTTGGACAGCGTGACCTGGTCGAAATAGACGGTCAGGTTGTGGGCGGTGCCGATGTCGTCATAGACCTTCAGCGTGGTCGAGTACCCGTACAGGGTCGAGGCCAGCGGCGTGTCGGCGGAGCCGTCCCAGTTCTGGAACATGGCGAAGTACGGGTTGGCGTCGCTGGTGGAGCTGTCCGGTGCCGACGGGTCCAGGTTGGTGACGATGGTCACATTGGTGGTCGGATTCGGCTCGGACTGGAAATTCTCCATGCGGATGTCCGTGGGAACGCCGATGATGCGCGCCAGGTTGGTCTGGTCCGAGGTCTCGGAACTGGTGGTGGTCACCGACGTGCCGGTCCGCTCGATCTCCCATCCCTGGAGGATGTAGCCGTGCGGGTCGACCAGGAATCCGTCGGAATCGAACCGGAAGTTGCCCGCCCTGGAATAGTATTTGTTGTCCTCGCCCTTGGGCGAGACCACGAAGAAACCGTCGCCGGAAATGGCCATGTCCGTGGCCTCGGTGGAGGTCTCGAAGGCCCCCTGCCCGAAGTCGGAAAAGATGGTGGACACGCGCACGCCGCGCCCCACCTGGCCGACGCCGTTGACCGTGGCGAAATCGGCGCTCATCAGGTCCTCGAAATGCATTCGGGCGCCTTTGAATCCGGTGGTGTTGACGTTGGCAAGGTTGTTGCCGATGACCGTCATCCTTTCGGAGTGGACAGACAGACCCGAGATGCCTGAAAACAGCGATGCTCCTAAACTCATTGTAACCTCCTAGACTCTTCTCCAAGACCGCGGCGGACCGCGGGAAATTTATTCTTCTTCCGTGGTCTCCTCGGCGTCCACTACTGCGGCGCTGCCGGGGTCCACGATCTCCTTGACGTTGAGGAAGCTCAGGTAGCGGCCGTCCTTGAGCCGCAGGTATTGGGTGCCGCCGTCATTGACCACCGCGTCCACCACGCCGGATATCTCGGTCTGGACCATGACGTGGCCGCCCTCCATGTCCTCGCCCAGTATGCCGATGCCGTACTGGCCGTCGGGGAGCAGGTTGCCCGCGTCGTCGCGGCCGTCCCATTCGTACTGGTAGGAACCCGCTTCCTTGCTGCCCAGCTCGACGGTGCGGACGATGGCCCCCTCGGCATCGTAGATGTTCATCATGATGCCGGAGACGGTTTCGCCGAAGCCGTAGTAGATGGTGGAGGCGTTGCCTTCGGAAAGGGATATCTTGTAGCCCTCGGCCTTGACCTCCTTGCCGATGAAGCTGACGGCGGACAGCATGTCGGTCTGCGCCATGGAGTCGGCCAGGCCCGAGATGCCCGCATTGATGTTGGTCAATTGCTCAAGGCTCGAGAACTCGGCCAACTGGGAGGTCATCTCCGTGTCTTCCATCGGGTTGAGGGGGTCCTGGTTGGTGAGCTGCGCCACCAGGATGGTCAAAAACGCGTCCTGGTCCAGCGACGTCTTGTGCTCCGTCGGCGTGTTGGAGGCGGCGAGCCGGGCTTCCTGCTGCCCGAGAAGAACGCCTGTGGTGTCCGTGTAACCCATGATAGACCTCGCTTAAGCAATGATGTGCAAACCCTGGTCGGCATGTATTGCCTGTTCGCGGGCATGTTGCACGTCCTGGGCCAGGATGTCGTTGTTCTCGTCGCGCATCTGTTTCATGTGGTTCCGCATGGCGATCATGACTTCCCGCTCGCGGGCCAGGTTGTGCTCGCTTTCGCCGTACCAGTCGCGGTAGTCCTGGTTTCCGGCCAGGCCGGCCTGGACGTCCAGCTTCTCCACCTTCAATCCTTGGGACTCCAAGGAATGCTTAATGATGTCGAGATTTTCCGTGATGATTTTGGCGGCGTCGGCGTTCTCGGCGCGGATGGTGGCGCCCACTTCCTTGCCGTTGACCTGGAGCACGATGGAGAGCTTGCCCAGGTTTTCGGGGGTGAGCTGCAGGGTGAGCTGCTTGGCGCCGCTGCTCAGGGTCTTGAGCACGGCGTTGTTCACCTGCTTCATCACCTTGGGCGCGGAAACTTTTTCCCATGCGGACTTGGTCTTGGCCTGGGAGGCCAGCTCGGTCACGCCCGCCTTGGACAGGGCGGCGGCCGCGGCGCGTTCGGTCCGGGCCTCGGCGTTCCCGCCCTGCGCGCCGTCGTCGCGCAGGTTGTTGAACATGTGGTTCCAGTTGCCTTCGGACTCGGCCTCGTTGTCGGGCTTGTCCGCCGTCGTTTCAGGGCCGGTCTCGGCCTTGATCCCGGTGTTGGCGGCCAGGGATTCCCGGTCGGCCTTGCGGGCCGTGTTCTCGGGCAGGGAGTCCTTGCGGACCTTGACCGCCTGGGCCAGGTCCTCCTTGACTTCGGCCCGGACCTTTTCCTCGGCCACGCGGGGCTTGAGGTCCACGGCCTCGGCGATCTGCCGGGCCGCGGTGGTGGCCTTGGACTCGTCGCCCATGGCCTTGGCGAACGCCTTGCCCACGGCCTTGACCAGTTCCCGGTTCTTTGTGTCCATGTCCGCCAGTTCCTGGCGGATCAGGGTGAACGCCTGCTTGACTTCCTTGGGCAGGGCGTTGCTGCCCAGCAGTTCCTTGACCTTGTCGGTAAATTCCTTGGAAAAGCCCAGCGCGGCGGAGAACGCCTCGATCTCCTTCTTGTCGAACAGCAGTTGCTTGTCCTGGGGCATGGCGTCGACCTTGGCCTTGAGTTCCTTCAGGACCTTGTCGAAGTTGCCCTTTTCGAGCTGGGTGACGAGCTTGTCGCTCTCCTTGTCGGTGAAGCCGAACTTGGAGAAGAAGGACTTGAGTTCCACCTTCTGGTCATCCGTGATCCGGGTCGAACGCATGGCGGTCATCTTTTCGGCGATGGCGGCGACCAACTGGCCCCAGGTCATGCCCTCGTCGGACTTGACCTGCTCCTCGAGCTTGCCGATCTCCTCGTCGGTCATGCCGTACGCCTTGAGGTCTTCCTTGACGTCCTCGAATTCCTCTTCGGAGATGCGCGCCTCGCTGTCGCGGGCGGGAACGGCCTTTTCCTCTCCGGCGGCGGTCTTGCCGCTGGAGGAGGAAGCGGCGGACTTGCCCGCGGTGGCGGGGGAGGACGTTGCGGCGGCGGTCCCGGCGGCGGCCACGGGGGCCGCTTCGACCATCTTGTCCTTGGTGGAAACAGGAGCGAGCGCGAGTTCGCTCTCGACCATGTCGGCGTGCTGGTTGAACAGGTCGGCGAACAGCCCCTGCTGATCGCTTTTCTTCACGGCTGAAATCTTCAGCACCGCGATCTGTTCTTCCTTCTCAAGCGGGATGCCGGGAATATTTTGCATGGTTTTCTCCTTCGGCACGGTTTCAATCAAAAGGCGTGCCAAAGAAAAAAGAGTGTAAAAACAGTCGGCAACACGGGCCAAGGGTAGGCAGAAATGGCCGTTGGGAGAAGCGCCCGGCCCTTGGATCGGCCCGGATCGCGGCCCGTCCATTTCTTATATAAATAGGCGATGCCCGTGGAGAGGAGGCCCGGGGCGGGCGCGGGGACGGCGGCCGTGTCCGGGCTACTGCCCGGCAGCCGCCAGCCGTTCCATGAGGCCGAGGACGTAGGCCCAGGCCGGGCGGGAGAAGTCGTTGTTTTCGAGATACATCTGGGCATAGCCGGTCAGGGGCCGGGCAATGGCCGGGCTGTCCGCCCAGAAGGATTGGTCGAGGAGGGAGCCGGACTTGAGGCCGTGCCGGAACTGGCGGCCCATCTCGGGGATGTGGGCGAGCAGGGCTTCGGCGGTTTCGCCCGCGTTGTCGGCCAGGCCGGACCAGGCCGCCTTGGGCCGGTCCTCGCCCCACAGGCCGAACAGGCGGCCGAAGTACGCCTGCCAGAACCGGGAGGCGAGCCGCTCCGCGTCCGGCGGCGTGTCGTCGAGCCGCCTGAGCCGGTAGAGGCCGAGGCCGGACTTGCCGGTCCCGAACAGGGCCAGGCCGGGCAGGTCGAGTTTGGCCAGCTTGTCCGGGCCGTCGCCTTTGGCCATGCGTCCGGCCAGGGCGGCGATGCGTCCCGGCTTGAACGGGTCGTGGCAGTACAGCCGGTCGCGGGTGCAGGTCCAGCACCCCCTGGCGCAGTCCATGTCCGCCCGGAGCACGTAGTGGCCGGGATTGAGCGGGCCGGTCTCCCACGGATTGACGTTGCCCATGGACAGGTTGAGGCATTTCAGCCCGGTCCAGGCGGCCAGGTGCATAGGGCCGGTGTCGGGCGTGATGAACAGGCCCAGGGTCTGGCCCACGGCCCCGAATTCGTCCAGCCCGAGCGTGCCGCAGAGGTTGAGCGCCGGTCCCCTGGCCAGCCGGGCGACCTCGCGGCCGAGTTCCTTTTCCGCCGGGCCGCCGAAGAGCACCGGGCGCAGGTTGCGGCCCAGCAGCTCGTCCGCCAGGTCGGCCCAGAACCGGGCCGAGGGGCGCTTGGATTCGTCGCTGGCCCCGAGGAACAATCCCACCTTGCCCGAATCCGGCAGGGTGCGCGGCGGGGCGAACACGGTCCCCTTGATGTCGTTGAAGCCCACGCAGTCCAAGGCGTTGAGTTCGGCCCAGTGGAAGCGGTTGTACAAATTGTTGCCCACCAGCGAGGTCCGGTAGAGCTGCCAGTCGCCCTGCACGCGCCGGATGTTGTCCGCGTCCAGGGCCGGGCCGAGCCTGCGTTCGGTCTCGACCTCGCCCGCCAGCCGGGCCGCCTGCTCCCGGATGGACAGGTTGATTACCATCTCGTAGCGGTGCTGCCTGAGCCGGCGCGCGCCGTCGTAGGGGAAATAGGTCGCCTCCGGCGAAAGTCGCATCAGCGGCAGGTAAAAGCCTTTTTCGGCGGCCACGAACAGCGGATGGCCGGGGTATTGCCGCCTGAGCCAGAGCATGAGCGGGTAGGTCAGGATCAGGTCCCCCATCCGCTGCATTTGGAGTATGAGGATCGGCCGCTTGCCCATGGCTTATCCGAAGGTCGCGCGCATGGACTCGATGAGCGAGGCCATGCGGTGGTCGTAGGTGTGCTCGGCCAGGACGCGCTTGCGGGCGGCCTGTGCAATGCGTTTTCGGGCCGCCGGGTCGTTCAGGTACAGGTCCACCAGGCCGAGGATCTCGTCCGGGTGGGCGTAGCAGACGATCTCCGCGCCCGGCTCGAACAGGTCCTCCACCTGGCGGCGGTGGTCGGTGAGCAGGAACGCGCCCGCGCACGGCACGTCGAACACCCGCTGGTTGACCGCGCCCTTCATCTGTTGGCTGGTGCAGTTGAAGTTGATGTCCGACAGGGGATAGAAGTCCGGCAGGTCGCTGTAATAGGAGAGTTCCGCGTGGTAGCGCCAGCCGTCCACGTCCTTGAGCAGTTCCTTCCAGCCGGGATCGCCCACGATGAGCGGGTTGAAATCCAGGATGCGCCGCACGCAGTCCAGCCGGTAGAGCATGGTGGCCTGCCAGGTGATGAAGGTGTCGAAGGCGAGCTGCCTGGAGCGCGGCCGCAGGGCCTCGTATTCCTCCGTCAGTTCCGGGAATTCCCGGCGCAGGAAGCTCCCGGCCAGGGGTTCGCCGGACTCGCCGAAGGCGCGGGCCACCAGCATGCCCGCTTGGAGCAGGCGCGGCGACGGGTTGGCGGCCTCGATGCGCTTGATGGTCTTGGCCAGCATGGAGTTGCCCACAAAGGATATGGGCGCGCGCCACGCCTCCACGGGTTCGGCCCGGCGGGGGGTGAACCGGGTGGGGTCGGCCCCCAGCGGCAGGTGGAAGACATTGGCGAAGCCCAACCCCTTGAGCGATTCCACGGTGTCCGCGTCCCAGGTGAACAGGGCGGTGGGGGCGTCGAACAGGTTTTGGTGCGCGCCCAGGATGAGGTGCGGGTTGTCCACGAACCAGGAGGCGAGCGGGGTCTCGAATCGGTTGAGCAGGGAGGCGAGCACGCCCTCGTGGTCCACGCCCAGGTGGTTGACCGTGAGCACGAAGTCGGGCCGGAAGCCGGACAGGGCCTCGGTCATCAGGTTGACGAAGTCGTCCAGGTTCATTTCCCTGGCGTCCAGGTTGACCACCCGGTGGTCCACGCCCATCCGCCCGCAGGCGGCCTCCAGTTCGCCGATGAGGAAATACTGGCTGGTCAGCAGCAGGATGCGCGGGGTCGCGCCCCGAAGGGTGGGTCTGTCCTGGGAGTCGTGCATTGCCCCCAACCTATCGGCAGGGATGGGATTTGTCTACAGGGCCGGGCGTCAGTCCTCGTCCTTGGCCTTGTAGAGCAGCTTGTCCGCCCGCATGGTCAGGGAGTTCAGGTCGTCGCCGGAGCGGTACTCGGCCAGCCCGTAGGAAAACGTGACGGGCGGGTCCGCGGAGGCGTCGGACACGGCGGCCAGGATGCGTTTCGCCATGTTTCGGGCGTCCTGTTCCCCGCCGTCCATGAGAATGATGAATTCGTCGCCGCCCCAGCGCGCCAGCAGGTCCGAGGGCCGGATGGAGGCGGCGATGGTTTCGGCCACCCGCTTGAGCACTGCGTCGCCCGCGATGTGGCCGTAGGTGTCGTTGATCTCCTTGAACTTGTTGAGATCGATGATGATGACCGAGAAGGCTCTGCCGTAGCGTTCGGCCCTGTACGCGGACCGGGCGTAGCGCTTTTCCAGGGCGTGCCGGTTGGCCGCGTTGGTCAGCGGGTCGATCTGGGCCAGGTCCTCCAGGCGGTTCTGGAAATAGTTGATCGTGACCACGCACAGGAGGATGACCAGGGCGGACACGCAGCCGCCGGCGACCAGGGTGTGAATCAGGCTGTTTCTGGCGGACTTCATGACCCCGGCCTCGTCCTGGTCCACGATCAGGTACCATTCCAGCTCCGGGATGTAGTGTACGGACAGAAGGTGGTGGCTGCCCTGCCAGTCGTATTCGTGGACCGAGTCCACGCTTTTCTGGTCCAGGATGGCCCCGGCCACGTCGCAGATTCCCCCGGTCCGGGTGATGGTTTGGCATCCGATGCGGTCCGGGTCCCTGTGTACCTGGATTACGCCGTCCTGGTCCATCAGGTAGATTTCGCGCGCATAGCGTTTGCGGGCCTCTTTCAGGCGGCTGGCGACGAGGCCGAGGTTCACCCCCGCCCCGGTTACGCCGAGCAGCCTGCCTTGCGCGTCCTCCACGCGGCAGTTGACGAATATGGAGAGCGTGTCGTCGTCATCCTCGCTCAGGTCCACGTTCAGGTCGTACTCCTTGCCCGTGCGGCCGAAGGCGAAGAACCAGACGTCGCGCGGGTCCCTGGCTCCCACGGTCTTGAACACGCCGTCCTCGTTGTAGTATTTCCCGGAGGCCACGGACACGAAGAAGGTGGTCAGGAAGCCGTATCGTTTTTTTATCTCGGACAAATAGTTCCGGATCTTGCTCAGGTCCCGTTCCCCGCCGCGCACCCAGTCCTTGAGGAATGTGTCGGTGGCCATGGACGTGGACACCAGGATGGGGCGCATCATGCTTCCCTGGATTTCGGAGTAGATGTTCTTGCCGGTCAGCGGCAGGGACGAGCGGAGCAGTTCCTCGCGAAGGGTTTTGCGGGTGACGGCATAGTTGATGAGACTCGTGGCCAGGAAGGTACTGGTCAGAAGTATGGAGATGGCCAGGATGAGTTTGGTTTTGAGGCTCATGCCACGTTTTTAGGTCAACGGGCGATGCGGCTCAACCCCCTTATAAATCGTCGGAGTCCAGAATGATGGTCACCGGCCCCCAGTTGGTGAAGTCGAGGTCCATCTCGGCCCCGAACCGGCCGGTGGCGAATCCGCCCGGGGCGAGCTTTTCGGCATCGGCCGTGAAGCGGTCGAACAGGGACTCGGCCACGTAGGGGTGGCAGGCGTCGGTGAACGAGGGGCGGCGGCCCTTCTTGCAGTCCGCGTACAGCGTGAACTGGGAGACGAGCATGAGGTCGCCCCGGATGTCCGCAAGGGACATGTTGAGCTTGCCGAGGTCGTCCGGGAACACGCGCAGGTTGAGAATCTTGTCGAGCATCTTGCGCCACTTGGGAGCGTTTGCGAAATCCGCATCGTCCGTCTTGCCGAAGCCGACCAGCACGAGCAGGCCCGTGCCGATCTCGCCCACGGTCTTGCCGCTCACGGCGACCCTGGCGTCCGAAACCCGTTGGATGACCACGCGCACGGCTATTCCCTCCCGGTGTCGGTGACGGCCGGGGGCGCGTCGGTGCGGGCCGCGTCCTGCAGGCAGCCGCGCGACAGGGCCGAGAACAGGAACAGGCAGACAAAGGCCAGGAAGGCGATGCCGCCCAGGATGCGCTTGGGATTGGTGCGCGAGTCCTTGGGGATGAGCAGGCTGGTCATGATCTTGCCGTAGGACATGCCCCGGATCTCGCCGCGTTTTTCTTCCTTGCCCGGCATCTATTCTTCCCAGTAGGTGGCCTTGGACGAGTCCTTCTCGGACACGGACACCTCGGCCAGGCGCACGTTTTCGGGCATGTTGCCCGCCAGCTCGCGGTAGATGAACCGGGCCAGGTTTTCGGAGGAGGGATTGATCTCGGTGAAGGGGGGCACGTCGTTGAGATGCTTGTGGTCGAGCCGGTCGAGCACGTCCTTGGTACGCCGCTTTATTTCCTTGAAGTCCACCAGGTACTCGACCCTTTCGTCGAGCCTGTCGCCCTCCACGGCCACTTCCACGCCGAAGTTGTGGCCGTGCATGTTCTCGCACTTGCCGCCGTAGTTCCGCAACTGGTGCGAGGACGAAAAGTCCTGGGTGATGGTCAGTCTCCATTTGCCGGGCATTACTTGGACTCCTTGTATTCGTGGGGCCGCATGTCCCGTTCGCGGAACGCCTCCACCGGGTACTTGCGTTCATTCACCTCGCATTTTTCGTGCGCGGCTGCAACAAGATCGATGCCCATCTCGTCCGCGATGCGCGTCAGGTAGATGAGCACGTCGGCCAGCTCTTCGGCCACGGCCTGCTTCCTGTCGCCCGCCACCTGCCGGCTTTCCTCCGGGGTCAGCCACATGAACAGCTCGTTCAGCTCGCCCACCTCGGCGGTCAGGGCCATGACCAGGTTCTTGGGCGTCTGGTGCTTCTGCCAGTTGCGGTCGATGACGAATTGCCGATGGCGCTCGTTGAGTTCCTTGAGTGAGTCCATGTTCCGTTCCTGCGGATTGTCGCGGCGGGGCGGAGGCCCGCTATTCGTTTTCCGCCTGGTAGCGGAGGGCGTCGCCGTTTTGCCACTTTTCGATGTCCTTCCAGAAGTCGTGGCCGGTGACGACCTTCCAATGGTTGCCGAGCTTGAGATTGATCACCGAGTCGCGGGTGATGACGCCGAGGTTGACCTGGGTGTTGCCGGGGTAGCGCGACAGGATCGCCTTGAGCGCGTTGAGGTGCGCGTCCTCGGCCTTTTTCTCGCCCACCCACAGGCACACGGGCTGGTCCGAGCCCTGGACCGCGTCGGCCAGGAACACCACCTTGTCCGCCAGGATCTTGGCCGACTTGGGCGCGTCCTCGGGGCCGGGGTGCTCGTCGCGCTGGTCGATCTTGCCCTGGACCAGGAGCGGGCGGTCCGCGTCCAGCATCTCGCGTGCTTCGGCATAGACGTTGGGCAGCATGGTGATCTCGCCCGAGGTGGTCAGGTCCTCGGCCGTGCAGAACGCCATGGGGTCGCCCTTGCGGGTGATGAACTGCTTGTAGTCCGGGATGATGACGGCCACGCGCACCTCGCACCCGTTGGGCATGGACTTGCAGTCCTCCAGGGTGTGGGTGCGAAGCCGCCGGGTGTCGTGGCGGTAGGCGAGCAGGGGGTGGCCGGACAGGAAAAAGCCGAGGACCTCCTTTTCCAGGGCCAGCTTTTCGCGGTCCTCGAACTCCTCGCACAGGGAGCAGGTGGGCTGGGTCGAGGCGTCGGGCTTGCCGCCCCCGCCGAGCATGTCCAGCATGTTGAGCATGCCGGATTCCTTTTCCTTGGCCTTTTTCTGGCCGAGCGCCACGGCCTTTTCCAGGTCATCCAGCAGGGCCGCGCGCGAGCAGGAGAAGCAGTCCAGGGCACCCGCCTTGATGAGCGATTCGAGCACCCGCTTGGTCACGCGCCGGAGGTTCACGCGCTCGCAGAAATCGAAGATGTTGGAGAACGGGCCGTTTTCGGTCCGCTCATGGACGATCTCGTTGATCGCCTCCTCGCCCACGTTCTTGATGGCCGCCATGGCGAACAGGATTTCCCCGTCCTTGACCGAGAAGCGCGCATGGCCCGCGTTGATGTCCGGCTGGCGGACCTTGATCTCCATGTCGCGGCAGGCGTTGATGTACATGATGATCTTGTCGGTGTTGTTCATTTCCGAGCTCATGAGCGCGGCCATGAATTCCACCGGGAAATGCGCCTTGAGGTAGGCGGTATGGTAGGAGATCAACGCATAGGCGGCGGAGTGGGACTTGTTGAAGCCGTAGGCCGCGAATTTCTCCATGGTGTCGAAGATTTCGTTGGCCACGCCGTCCGGTATCTTGTTTTCGCGCGAGCCTTCCAGGAACCGGGAGCGCTGCTTGGCCATCTCCTCGGCGATCTTCTTGCCCATGGCGCGGCGCAGCAGGTCGCCCTCGCCCAGCGAGTAGTTGGCGATGACCATGGCCGTGGCCATGACCTGCTCCTGGTAGACCATGACACCGTAGGTGGGCTTGAGGGTTTCCTCCAGCGACGGGTGCGGGTAGGTGACCTCGATGTCCCCGTGCTTGCGCATGATGAACTCGTCCACCATGGACACCCCGTGCGAGCCGATCATGCCGAGGGGGCCGGGCCGGTACAGGGCGAGCATGGCCACGAGGTCCTCGAAGCGGTCCGGCCGCAGCATCCGCAGGTATTTGCGCATGCCCGAGCTTTCCACCTGGAAGATGCCGTCCGTGTCGCCCCTGGCGAAGATGGCGAAGGTGTCCGGGTCGTCCAGGTGCAGGGTGTCCAGGTCCGGGGCGTTCTTGCCCTGCTCGCGGATGATGTCCAGGCAGTCCTCGATGACCGTCATGGTGCGCAGGCCCAGGAAGTCGAACTTGATCAGGCCGACCTTCTCGACCTTCTTCATGTCGAACTGGGTCACGATTTCGCCCTTCTTCCCTTTATAGAGAGGAAGGTATTCGGTCATGGGCTTGTCCGAGATGACCACGCCCGCCGCATGGGTCGAGGCGTGGCGGCACAGCCCCTCCAGCCGGGTGGAGATGTCGATCAGCTTTTCCACCTTGGGGTCGGTGGCCACCAGGTCGGCAAGCTCGGTCACGCCCTTGACCGCGTTGGGCACCGTGATCTTGGCCTTGTCCACGCCCAAAAGCTTGGCCATGACGCCCGGATCGTCCGGTATGAGCTTGGCGATGCGGTCGGTCTCGCCGAAGGTCATGCCCAGCGCCCGGCCCACGTCCTTGATGACCGCCTTGGTCTTCATGGTGCCGAAGGTGGTGATCTGGGCCACCCGGTCCGCGCCGTACTTTTCCGCGCAGTACTTGACCACCTCCAGCCGCCGCCGCTCGCAGAAGTCCACATCGATATCCGGCATGGACACGCGCTCCACGTTCAGGAAGCGTTCGAACAGCAGGTCGTAGGGCAGGGGATCGAGGTTGGTGATCTTGAGCGACCAGGCCACGATGGACCCTGCCGCCGAGCCGCGCCCCGGCCCCACCGGGATGCGGTTGTCCTTGGCCCAGTTGATGAAGTCCTGGACGATGAGGAAGTAGGCCGGGAAGCCCATCTCCTTGATGACGCCCAGCTCGTAGTCCAGCCGGTCCCAGTACTTCTTTTCGTCCACCTCGTAGGTGATGGTCCCGAGCCGCTTCTTCAGCCCGGCCCGGCACAACCGCTCGAATTCCTCGTCCAGGTCGGCCACGCCCTCGGACAGCTTGTATTCGGGGAAATAATAGTTGCCCAACTCAATCTGGAGGTTGCATTGCTCGGCGATCTTCTGGGTGTTGGCGATGGCCTCGGGCACGTGGGCGAACGCCTGTTCCATCTCCTCGGGCGTCTTGAAGTACAGCTCCCTGGTTTCCATGCGGAACCGCTTTTCCGCGTCCACCGTGGTCTGGGTCTGGATGCACAGAAGGGTGTCGTGGGCCTCGTAGTCCTCGGCGGTCAGATAGTGGCAGTCGTTGGTGGCCACCAGGGGCAGGCCGGTCTTTTCCGCGCACTGGATGAGCAGCTCGTTGAGCCGCGTCTGCTTGGCTATGCCGTTGTCCTGCAACTCCAGATAGAATCGGCCGGGAAAAATGGATTCGTACGTCCGGGCCATCTCGCAGCCCGCGTCCAGCCCCTCGTTCATGAGCTTGCGCGGCACCTCGCCCGCCAGGCAGGCGGACAGGGCGATGATCCCCTCGGAATACTTGTTCAGCAGGTGCTTGCACACGCGCGGCTTGTAGTAGAAGCCGTTCAGGTAGCCCTCGGAAACGATCTTGATCAGGTTCTTGTAGCCGCGCTGGTTCTTGGCCAGGAGCACGAGATGGTAGCCGCCGCCGTGGTCCTTCCTGTGGTGGGCGTTTTCCTCGTCCACGCCGCCTGGGGCCACGTACACCTCGCAGCCGATGATCGGCTTGATGCCCATTTCCATGGCCGCCATGTAGAAGATCACGGCCCCGAACATGGAGCCGTGGTCCGTGATGGCCACTGCGGGCATGCCCAGGTCCTTGGCCCGGGAAAGCAGATCCTTGATGCGGATGGCCCCGTCCAGCAGGCTGTATTCTGTGTGGACGTGAAGATGAACAAATTCAGCCACTTAAATTATCCTCCCTGTAAGAAGCAGATGATAGCAGAGAGTGGGGGGGACTTCCAGAGGAGATTCCCGCGCGGTCCTTGGAGCGAAAAAAAGCAAGGATTAATTGACCCTGGGAAGCCTCCGGTGTACCTATTCAACTATTCATCTATACTCCTCAACCACTGTGAGGCGGGCGAGTGAAACAGTCCATGAAATCGTGCGAATTCGTTGATGAGGCTGCGGTTCGGGCCATTCTGGCGCAAAAGCAGGTGAGCACCTTTTTCCAGCCCGTGGTCTCCATTCCGGCCAAGTCCGTGATCGGGTTCGAGACCTTTTCCCGGCCCGCCGGCGAGAGCTGTTCCCTGGACCCGCGGGCCTTGTTCCATGAGGACCTTGAGCCGGACCTCATGATAAAGATGGACATGCTGTGCCGGGGCATGGCGCTCAAGCGGTTCAAGCCGTTCCATGACGATCACGACGGCCTGCTGCTGTTTCTCAAGGTCAATCCCGAGGTGTTCAGGCACCTGGAAGTGGCCCGGTCGGCCTTGCCCCGCCAGCTCGAGGAGGCGGGCATTACCCCCGAGCGGGTGGTCATCGAGTTCCCGCCCCGGCTGCCGTATGCGGACCGGGTTCTGCAATTCGTCGCCCTGTACAGGGATCTGGGGGTTCGGATCGGGCTGGACGGGTGCTCCGCCACCGACGCCTACACCAACGCGGTCAACCGGGTGGGGCCGGAGTTCGCCAAGGTGGACCGGACGTTTTTCGGCGAGGGCGAGCGTCAGGACCACTCATCCCGGTGCCTGGAAACGCTTCTTGCGGTCGTGGACCGCGCCGGAGGCAAGGTCATCGGCCAGGGCGTCGAGAGCGAGGAGGAATCCATCCGCCTGCTTTCCGCCGGGGTGCATTTGCAACAGGGCTACTACTACACCAAGGACGAGAACGCGGTCTCCGGCGAGCAGGCCGCCAGGCTGATGGAGAAGATCGACCGCGTCAACCGCAAGTACAAGGGCGTGAAGAAGGAGTTCGTCCGGCGCAAGAAGGAGGGCTTCGTCGAAACCTTCAGGAGCGTCAATTCCGCCTGCTCCAAGTTGGAAAACCTGTGCGAGGACGAGTTCGAGGCCGGGTGCAAGGCGCTTCTTGCGAGGCGGCCGGAAGTCCTGTCCGTGTTCATCCTCAATGCGGACGGCGTGCAGGTGACGGGCCGCATCCATACCAATGCCCGGTCGCCTCGGTCCGACACCCTGCTGGGCACCTGGAAGGGGACCGACCATTCGGCCCAGGATTACGTTCTGTACCTGGAAATGGGGTATCAGAAGTTCGTGACCAAGCCATTCGTCTCGGCCTACGGCGGGCAGACCGCCTGTCTGATCACCAAGCCGTTCTACGACCACCTCGGGGATCGCTACACATTCTGTCTGGAGATGCCGTACCCCGGCTAGCGGCGGCATTGCCCCGCAAAGTCCGTTGTGGCAGACTCTCCTGCCAGGAGACCCCGTGGACCCACTGACCGACATCACCGCCTACCTGTGGCACCGCCTGCCGCTTATCCTGCTGTTCGTGTGCGGGTATTTCGTGTACCAGCTCTTTGCCGCGGCGGGCGTCACCGCCGTCTGCGTCAACCGGACCCTGCGCATGAGCCGGGGGCGGCCGGCGCTGCTCCTGTTGCACGTCATCGTCGTCTCGGCCGCGCTGTCCGCCTTCATCCCCAACGCCATCACCGTGCTGACGCTGCTCCCGCTGCTCAAGCGGCTGGACCGCGAGTTTCGCCACAAGGGCGTGGACGGCATGACCACGGTGCTCATGTGCGCGGCCGTCTACGGCGCGGCCATCGGCGGCATGGGGTCCATGATCGGCTCGCCCGCCAACGCCGTGCTCTTCGCGGCGCTCGACCTGTTCCAGGTGGCGGGCCGGGACCGGGTCACCTTCTTCAACTGGTTCGCGTGGTCTCTGCCCCTGGTGATCGCCTTTGTGCTGGCGGCCTGGTTCGTGGTCGCCGGGCTGGGCCTGCCCCGTTCGGCGCGCGGCGTGACCCTGGACATCCGGGGCCTGGCCGGGAAACGGGGAGGCGGTCCCAGGCAGCGCTACGGCGTGCGGCTGTTTTGGTTCTACATGGGGTACTGGGTGCTTGAGGCCGTGCTTTCGAAGAACGTGCCCGCCTTTGCGTCCGCATCCCCCGTGGTCAGCCTGGGGTTCGCGGCCGTGTTCCTCGCGCTTTTGTTTCTGCGCGACGCGCCCGCTTCGGACGAGGCGGCCGGTCCGCTGCTTGCGCCCGGCGACCTGATCAAGTCCGTGCCGCGCAGGGGGCTCGTCTTCGTGCTGGTGCTGGCCGCGCTGTTTGCGGCGGTCCATTGGACCGGGCTGGACGAGCGCGTAGTGGCCCTGGCCGGGCAGTTGCTCCAGGGCCAGATGCATCCGCTCCTGCTTTTCCTCCTGACCATCCTGGCCGTGATCTTCCTGACCGAGGTGCTGTCCAACACCGCCGTGGTCGCCGCCTTCTTCACCATAGCCTATTACGCGGCCCTGGGCCACGGCATGGACCCGCTCCCCCTGATGATGGGCGTGGGCGTGGCCTCCACCTGCGCCTTCATGACGCCCGTGGCCACCCCGGCCAACGCCCTGGCCTTCGGCGAGATGAAGGGCGCGTCCCTGCGCGTCATGATCACCCTCGGCCTCGTGCTCAACATCCTGGGCGCGCTTCTGATGACCGGCTGGCTGAGCTGGGTTCTGCCGCGAATCTACTCCTAGTCCGCGCCCGCCGGTGAGGGCCATCTGTACATATATATAGGGCGATGGCGGGACCCGCTCGCCGTGTCCCCAAGCGTGCGTAAAAAAGCCTTCAAAAAAAGCATAGTGATTTCAGCATGTTGAATTTTGGAGTCAATTTTCTTGAAAAAACCGCTTGACCTGTCTGGGGGTTTACCCTAGAACTCCTCTTCGCCGCGGGGGAACGCCCCAAGGGAGTGACCCGGCGGCTTGTTCTTTCTCAAATATATCGAACAGTTGGCACCGACAAAGCGACGAAGAAAAAGTTGCAAAAAGGTGTTGACGAGGGAAAGCGAAACGCATAGTTTGCCTCTCCTGCCCACGAACGGGAACAACGCCGGAAACGACGAAAAAAAGTTGAAAAAAGGTGTTGACGGGAACTGGCCGAGAGTTTAGCTTCCCCTTCCTGCCTGAGCGCAGGTTGTTCATTGAGAACGACGAATGGTCTTTGACAATTAAATAGCGAGTTGAGCAACAAGATCACG
>JACCQI010000031.1 GCA_015709315.1 Desulfovibrionaceae bacterium | reverse complement strand
GATGGTTTAAGAATTGTGGGTATGAGTTATTTCAATCGTGAAATGCTCTAGATATCCCGCTTGCAGGCCAGAGGCATGCGCCAGCCCGTGCCGAAGGAACGCGGGGTGAGCTTGATGCCGGGCGCGGCCTGGCGGCGCTTGAACTCCGCGAACCGGACCAGGTTGAGCACCCGCTCCACCGTTTCCCTGTCGAATCCCGCATCCACGATTTCGTTTCTCGACTTGTGGCGCTCCACGTGCAGTTCCAGGATGCCGTCCAGGACGGCGTAGTCCGGCAGGGAGTCCTGGTCCTTCTGGTCGGGCTTGAGTTCGGCGGACGGCGGCTTGTCGATGATCGCCTCCGGGATGCCGGGCAGCCCCTTGCGGGTGTTGGCGTTGTACCACCGGGCCAGGGCGAAGACCCCGGTCTTGTCCACGTCCGAGATGACCGCGAACCCGCCGGACATGTCGCCGTAGATGGTGCAGTAGCCCACGGCCAGTTCGGACTTGTTGCCCGTGGTCAGGAGCAGGGCGCCGAACTTGTTGGACAGGGCCATGAGCAGGTTGCCCCGGATGCGCGACTGGATGTTTTCCTCGGTGGTGTCCGGCTCCCGACCGGCAAAGGGTTCGGCCAGGGCCGCCTCGAACCGGTCCATGATCGGGGCGATGGGCAGGGTGTGGGTCTTGATGCCGAGGTTTTGCGCCAGCTCAAGGGAGTCGTCGATGGACCCCCGGCTCGAATAGGGCGAGGGCATGAGCACGCAGGTCACGTTTTCCGGCCCCAGGGCCTCGGCGGCCACGGCCGCGGTCACGGCCGAGTCGATGCCGCCGGACAGCCCCACCAGGGCGGTGGTGAAGCCGGATTTCCGCACGTAGTCGCGGGTGCCCAGCACCAGGGCGCGCCAGGTCTCGGCCTCGCGGGAGAAGTCGTCGCCCGCGATGCGCCCGGCCGACGGGTCGTCCACGTCCACCACCATGACCGCCTCGGCGAAGCCCGGGGCCCGGGCGGCCAGCCTGCCGTCCGGGGAAAAGACGCAGGACCGGCCGTCAAAGACGAGATCGTCGTTGCCGCCGGTCTGGTTGGCGTAGACCAGCGGGGCGCGGTACTTGGCGGCCACGGCCCCGAGCATGTCCTCCCTGATCTGCTGCTTGCCCAGGAAGAGCGGCGAGGCGGACAGGTTGACGATGCAGTCCGGGTCGAACGAGGCCGCGTCCTCAAGGGGATCGCGGGCATAGGACCGGGTGTCCCAGTAGTCCTTGTCGTTCCAGGCGTCCTCGCAGATGGTCACGGCCAGTGTCCGGCCCTGCCAGCGCAGGATGTTGGCCTCCGGGTCGCCCGTGGGCGCGGGCTCGAAATAGCGGGCCTCGTCGAACACGTCGTAGGTGGGCAGCAGGGTCTTGCGGAAAACTTGGCGGATTTCGCCGGATTCGCACCACAGGGCGCAGTTGAAGATCGGCTTGCCCTGGCCCGATTCGTTGGCCTGCACCGCGCCCAGCAGCAGCGGCGGGCCGTCGGCCAGCTGCTCGGCCAGCCTTTGGGCCGCCTCCCAGGTGCGGGCGACGAACCCGGAGTAGAGCAGGAGATCTCGCGGGGGATATCCGGTCAGGGCCATTTCCGGGGTCACGCACAGGTCCGCGCCCGCGCTCGCGGCCTCCCGTGCGGCCCGGACGATGCGGGCCGAATTGCCTGTCAGGTCGCCGACCACGGGATTGATTTGCAGCACACCGATTTTCATGCGCAATCAATTACTCCAAAGGGCATTGAGGGGCAACCGTTTCCGCCGGGCACCGCAGAGGAATTGCCGGTGGAATGCGGACTCCTTGTGGTGTGTACTGCGGCTCATGTCCGATCCCATGGTCTTCATTCACCCCGAGCCGGGGGCCGCATCAGCCGGGATGCGGCGTCAAGTCGCTATTCGGACGACGCGTTTTTCAATCTGACGTAACCGCGTTTCATTGAACCGGTTTATGGGCGTTGAACAGGAGCATGTTGTAGGAATTGTTGTCGGCCAGTTCCTGGTGTTCGCGGCGGAAGAGCCATCGTTCTTCGGAAACGGTGAACCCGGCGTCCGCGAGCCGCTCGCCGAAGTCACGGCCGTACATTCTCAGATGGCCGTGGCGCAAGGGGTCCGGGAAGAACCACTCCACGGTATGGTCCATGTCGAAGGCCATGGGGACTGAAACGTTGAGGAGTCCGCCGGGGGAGAGGACGCGGAAAGCC
The DNA here is from genome assembly GCA_015709315.1 of Desulfovibrionaceae bacterium. Taxonomy (GTDB): domain Bacteria; phylum Desulfobacterota; class Desulfovibrionia; order Desulfovibrionales; family Desulfovibrionaceae; genus Pseudodesulfovibrio. The sequence continues at coordinate 29,783 of JACCQI010000031.1, read as the reverse complement.
TCTCGCAAGGCTGCGCTGTCGTCGTACACATGTTCAAGGACGCGGTGGCATATGATGAGATCGAAGCTGTTGTCCGGGAAATGCATGTGGGCCCCGTCCAGGAAGGTGCGTACGTTGGACAAAAAAGGATCGGCATCGCAATAGTTGACGCCCAGTTTTTTGGTTCCAGTGAGATAGGCCTTGAGTTCAATTTCGGGTCCCAGGTGAAGTATCCGCTTGTTTTTTACCAGTTCCAAGTGATTGGAAAAATAAAACACCAGGGTGTCCCCGCGCGAATTCAATACGCCCTTGGTTTCTCCGCCGTAGCGATTCCAGTGAAGCGCCCGTCTGCCGGAGGCCATTTCCTTGAGGTGTTCCGAACAATCCAGGCTTGCGACTTTGTGTGAAAAGCCCAAGGCAAGCTCGTAGTTCGCAATTTGGTCATGAAGGGATCGGCGGGCCTCGGGCGAAGTGACGGCGGTTGCCGAGGCGTAAAGGGCATTTCTCAGGAAGACCTTGCGGGCGTTGGCATCAAGGAATGGTATGTGGGCGAAATATATATCCAGTAGATTTTTCGCCTCTTCCTGGCGAACCGGGGCGTTCAATTCCAGAAGAGTCTTGAAGCGGGATTCTAAGTGGTTGGCCCACCTCAGATACAGGGCGTTCAAGGAATCCATGGCAACTCCTGGAGGTGTTTCCGGAATTCAAGATCCGAGTCTTTCAGGGAGGGGGGTGAAAAATCCGGAATCTTGATATGCATGTTCGGCGAGCCGGTGAACCGTTTGGAAGGAGAAGGATATCCCGGCGGGGTGAATTGTACTTTGTCCACGCCGACCTCCCGCGCCAACTCCACGGCCCTGGCCCGTTCCTGGCCGGAATCATTCCAGAACGGCGGGCGGACTTTTTCCAGCGAGGACATGCCGGGTTCGATCCGTTTTTCAAGGGGGTCGATGTCCATAGGGGCCTTGTCGCGGGTACCGGGGATGTTGGCCCGATATTGCATCCATTCCCGGTAGTTGGGATTGCGGATCGGGGTGAGTCCGATGACGGCCCGTTTGGGGAACGTCCGACTTTTCTGCAATGCCTTTTGCGCAGTCCCCCTGTCGGTGAACAGAACGTAACGCTTCCCGCGCCGTTTTTCGGGTTTTTGCAATTGGGCGAAACATCGGGCGCATCGCGCCATGGCGTCCGGGGTCTCGGAGATTTGCCGATAGATGGCGAGGCAACGCTGTTTCCCGGAGGCAAAATCGCTGTCATGGATTGAGGAGCAGGCCTTTTCACCCAGCGGGTCCATGCAGCACGTGCTGATTTTGCCGTCCGGCGGGAGAACCCTCTCCTCCAAAAATCCGCATATGGGCTTCATGCGTTCGCCGCCTTTTCACCGTTCAGGCGAGTTTTCTGCGAATTATGCGGTCCAGTTCCTGCGCCCGTTGCGTGAATGAGTGATCCCGCAGCGTGCGGACCTGCCCGGCATTGGCGATGGCGTCCCGCTCCCGGGGGTTGTCCAGGAGGTACTTGGCCTTTTCCGCCGCTTCTTCCGGCGAGCGGTAGGCGACCACTTCGGCGTCCGCCTCGAACAGGTCGGCCAGGTTGGGCGTCCAGTCCGTCAACAGGCACGCGCCCACGCCCGTGGCCTCGAACAGCCTCATGTTGCTCGCATGGTCCAGAGAAATGTCGATGTGGGAGTTCAGGGAGACGCGGCTGTGGGCCAGCACCCGATACATGTCCAGCCCGAACAGGCCGTGGTGTATGGACCCTGCGGCTTCCGGGCCCAATTTTCGGACGAGGGCCTCGCGGTTGGGCGTCCATATCTCGAGATCGGTGTGGCGTTTCAGGTGATCGATGAGAGCGAATCGTTCGGTGTGGTACCGCTGGCCGGGGATGACCGATCCCGCGAAGGTGAACCCGTTGGTCAATGTTGATCGGGCCTCCAGGCGATCGAGGACCTTGGGCGAAAAGCCATGTGCAAACAGCCGGACATTGAATCCCTTGCGTTGAAGATCGTTAAGTATCCCGGTCACATTGGTCAGGGTCAGGTCGTAGGCCCGAAACACCTCGTCGGTGAAATACGGGGCGCCGCACCAGCCGATGACGAGCCGGATTGACGGGCACTGGCCGCGTATGGCGTCAAGGTAGTCCTTGCCGAAGGTGTGATGGTCGTTGATGAGCAGGACATCGGGTGCGAACGCCTTGATTTGGGCCAGGCTGATGTCGAAAAGCCAGGTCTTTTCGTCATAGCGTATGCCGTGTTCCTTCGCCCAGCTCTCTTGCTGCGGTTGGGCATTGGACACAGGCTCCCATGTCGAATATCCGAGATCGGCCAGTCCGTGGGTCCAGAAATCGGCCCACCCGAAACAATCCTCCATCAGGGTCCGGTACTGCACCGCGTAGGGCTGGCCGGCGAGTTCCGGCCGCTGCCCGTGGAATGTATCGAGATACCCTGGATTGTTCGTGCTCAAACGGAATAAACGCATGTTCTGTGCCCTTGGCTGGATTCGTCACGGTCGGTTTTTGTGAAGATTGCGATAACCGTATGGCCTGCCGGACGCCATTCGGGATTTTGGAACACGGCGGCCAATTCCGGCCCCTTTTCCATGGACCTTGCTTCCAGTTCACGGAACGCCGGACTCAGATCCACCTGCCCTTTTTTGTATTTGTTTGGACGGGCCAATTGTTGTTGATATTGGTACAGCTTTTCACAAAACCACGGCACGTGAATGTCTTGCAGCGGTTCATGGTGCAGGGCGGTCAATTCGAGTCCGAGTGAGGCCATGCACCTGAATGCGCTGTCCGGCCAATGCGTCATGTGGTGGGGGGGCAGCGCAAGGGGGCTGTTGGTTACATGGCGCAAAAAGGAATCGAGGCTGGGCGTGGACAGGTAGAGCATGCCGCCGGGTTTGAGGCAGGACAGGAGCGACCGGATGAAATCGCCGGGACGCGCAAGATGTTCGAGAACCTGGAACGCGCACACTGCGTCGAAGGGCTCCGGGGCGGCGGCGAGGAATGTGTCCACCTCCATGCGGTGGATGGTCGGCGCGATTCCGCTGTTTTCCTTCGGGCTGAGATTGGGCTCCAGGCCGACATATTCGACATCGTTGAGTAGGCTGCTGAAATTCCCGCTGCCGCATCCGATGTCGAGGACGCGGCTGCCCGGCCGAATGAGCCGCGCGCAATACGAGAATTCGTATTTATCGTGGGAGTAGTACCAGTCGAACTGTTGCAGGGCCGTGTAAAAGGCATTCCCTCCGGCCACGGCCGGGGTGAAGAAATGAAGGCCGCAATCGTTGCACCGGAGGTAATCGACGTCAGGGACGCCCTCGAACTCGCTTGCAACATCGATTGAAAACGTTCGTTCATACAAGGCCGCAATATCCCGTGAGGGAATGCGTTCCTTTACTGTGGAATCGTGCGATCCGCACAAGGGGCAAGGGTGTTCGGCTGTCTGCTGCATGGTGTTGCTGTTTGCCCTTGCGTCTTAGGATGAACAGGCCTCGACGCCGTCCTTGATGGCGGAAACGACGCGGTCGATTTCATCGTCGTTCATGCCAACCCAGCAGGGGATGTCCAGGAAACGGTTGAAAAGGGCCTCGGAGCGGGGGAAGTCTCCCTCCCGGTATCCGAATTCATTCTTGTAATACGGCTGCAAGGGGATCGGGGGGAACGACAGCCGGTGGTCGACGCCCCGTTCGCGCATGAAGGCCAGCAGTTTGTCCCGATCGACGTTCTCGGCAACGGAGATGCAGTACATGTACCACGTATGCCGCGTCGCGTAGGCCGGGACGTATGGGGTTGCAATCAGCGGATTGTCGGCAAACGCCGCGTCATAGCGGGCCGCTATGGATGCCTTTTGGGAAAGAAACCATTCCACCCGCTTGAGTTGTTCCAGGCCGAAGGCCGCGGTAATGTCCGTCATGCGGTAGTTGTGGCCGAGCATGACGTGAACGTACCGCTCCGACTGTCCCTGGTTGCGGACCACCCGGCATGTTTCAGCCAGTTCCGGGTCATTGGTGGAGATCAGCCCGCCCTCGCCCGTGGTGATGCTTTTGTTGGCGAACATGGAAAAGGAGTGGAGCAAAGCCTGTGAGCCGACTTTGGCCCCTTTGTACGTGGCCCCGAAGCTCTCCGCCGAGTCCGCGAGAAGGGCTACGCCATGGCGTCGGCAGACCGCAATCATCTCGTCGTAATCTATGGACATTCCCTTGAGATCGACGCCCATGACCGCTTTTGTCCGGGGGGTGATGGCCGCTTCCACGGCGGCCGGTTCAATGTTGAAAGTGCGTTTGTCCTCTTCCACGAACACGGGACGTGCGCCGCAGTAGAGTACGGCGTTGGCCGATGAGATATAGGACAGGACCGGCACCAGCACGTCATCGCCGGGCCCCACTCCCAGGGCGAGCAGCGCGGCATGCAGGGTGGCCGTGCCGTTGGACATGGCGATCACATGGTTGACGCCGAGATAGTCCGCCGCGGCCTGTTCGAATTCCTCCACCCGTCGGCCCATGCTGATCCAGCCGCTCTCCACCTGGTCATGAACCGCCCTGGCTTCTTCCTTTCCTATGTACGGCTTTGCTATTGGTATGAAATTATTCATTGTATGTTCACTCCTTGCAAGGTTGTCATTTCGCCATTTCCGGAAAGCGCCGGTTTGAAAGGCCGCAAGCTCTATGGGGCGGCGATCCGGGTATAGTGCATCGTCGGGAACGGGAAACGGTATTTGTGTTCATCGAACGGGGCCTGGAACCGGAGTTTCCCGTTGAAAAGCAGCCGGTCGGGTTTGGCGTTGAGCCTCTCGGCGAGCATCCGGGCCACTCCGGCCAGCAAGGTGGCGTACCCCTCGTTGTGCCGGACAAGCGTGTCGGCTTCGGCGAGGAGGCCGACGCGATCGTCCATAAGCGTTTTGAGCACCCGGAGTCCGTTCTGCCAGAACAGCCCCTGTGACCAATTCAGGTCATGGCGTTTGTGGAGGGCCATGGGGCTTATGACGCGGGACACGGGAAGGGAATGGTCCATGGCGGAGAGGGGAAGCATGTAATCCCACCAGGGGGTGCCCATGGGAATGCCTTGTGCGCTGAGGCGCGGGATGCTGTCCGCGGGGAAGAGAAAGTAGTCGAATCCCACGCTATACATTCTTCCCGCGGTATCGGAGAGGGAGTCCATGTCCGCCCGCGAGCCGAAGACCAGGCCCTTTGCGGCGTGGTGCCGTAGCCAGGGGCCGAAGCCTTGTTCCGCACGAAAGAGAATGTCCGCATTGACGATGCCGCATACGCGTTCCGGCTGTTCGGCCAAAACTTGGAGAAGGTCGTCAACGTAGACATGCGGCTTTCCCGTTTCCTCACGCGCATCGGCAAAGGCTTCGATGAATTCCACATCGGGAAAGGCGGGAGTGAGGACATCCAGCTCGGTCGCCGAGTTGAGGGAAAGCACCCGAAAGCCCTGGCTGCGCCAACTCGCCACGCATCGGCCGTGGCATTCATGATCACCTGGTGGAATGCTGGTGATCAGCACGCCGGGTGCGTCAGGGCTCCGTTGGCCGTCGCTTTCCCGCGCGGCATTCAGGCCGTGCATATTGAGAAGGGCCTCATTCGGCGCGGTTCCGCCGCCCGCCGCAGATCGAAAGGCGTCGAGGGCCTGGACGGTTTCGCCTTGGTGCAACAGGAACTGGCCGAGCAAGGTGTTGAGCCCCGGATGAGCCGGGTCCGTCCTGAGGGCACGGCGGCATGCCGAGAACGCCTCGTCTTCGAATCCCTCGGCAAAAAGCGTGTGCGCCAGGATTTCGGAGATTTCCGGCGCTCCGCACGTTTTGCCGAGGGGTTCAAGCCGGTTAAGCGCCTCAGGACGCCGACCGGCAACGAGGAGTTCCCTGGCGTTCCGAAACGCGTTCAAAATCGGCTGTTCCTGTATCCAGTCCATGGCGAACTGAATATGCGGTGGCATCATGGCTATCCTTTGAAAGGTGTTGAAGTGTGGTCGGCTCCAAGTAGAAATCCTGCTGCCGCAGATCGTCCATCATTATGACGTTGTCCCACGCAATGAGTTCATTCAGGGTGTATTTTTTATCGTTTCGGGCATGCCATCGGGGCTTGGGCAGATCGTCGACCGTAAAGGGATTTTCTTTGGGCAGGACCCGGTAATGCCGGCTGTGCACCAGGTGGGGCTGCTGGTCGGAATTGCAGGACGTGGCCCTGACGGCCGGGCACGCCACGTAGGCGTTGCGCGCTTCCTCCGAGCAAAAGTAGGCCCTGGGATCGGCAGTGCCGATGTTGAACATGAAGCTCGGCTTTTCGGACTTCTTCAGGCACAGGATCGGGGACTTTGTCGTGGGGACGCGGTCGCCGAGATAATCGAGAAAGGCCTCGGGATCGACGCCTTCGGGCAGCAGCAGATCGGCGGACGGCGTCCGGTGCAGTACGCTTTTTCGAGCGACGAATCGTTTCCCGGCGGCGATCTCGCAGGCCATTTGAAAATCGTGTTCGGTGTCGATGTCGATGTTTTCCTCAAGTCCCACGGGCAGGCGGAGGTGGCGTTCGTTTACCGTGTAGCCGTGGCGTCGCCAGTCGGGATCGGGCCAATCGCGGTGGCTGAAGGTGTAACAGGCGGACATGTACCCGGCATAGACGGACGGCGGCCGGAAAAAAGGCTTCACGCCGCTGGAAGTCGGGTAATACATGTCGCGGGAACTGATCAGGCTCTCTGTGACCGCGCTCGCACGGATGGGGAATCCGGTGTGCAGCTCCATGCAGACGCGCCTGATGGTTTCGACCCTGCGGAAGGGATAGGTGGGCAGAAAGACACCGTAATAATCAATGCCCGGCGAGGCCGTAAGGTAGTGGTCGATGACGGACTGCATCGAGGAGGTGTTTGTGGCCAGTTCGTCGGGGCGTTTTATAATGCGTACATCCTGCGCGGCATAATGCCGGCGGACCAGATCCGCGATGGGTTCGCTTTCGGTGGAGATGCAGATTTCGTCGAAGGAGTCCGCTTCCAGCAGGCGGTCCAAGGTCCAGAAGATCAGGGGCTTGCCGTGCAGGTTGCGGATGTTCTTGCCCCGGACCCGCTGGGAGCCTCCCCGTGCGGGAATGAGTGCGCTGAGTTTCATTGTATTGCCTTGGCTTGCGAAAATTGATTTTCCAGTCTCCGCGCCCCGGAGGGGAACGGATGTCCGCGTATCGTTCACTTACTGAATCATAGCAAGTCCCATGCCGAGTTTTTTGTCAGTTTTTTGAGTTCGTCGTCCGTGATGAGGTCCGCCCGTCGGTAGCCTTCGGCAAGTTCCAGACCGAAATCCCAGCAGGACGTTACCGCGCACAGGAGCAGTGTCTTGAGGGCTTTGCCGCGTGTAAGCCGTTCGGCGGGCGGATGGGCGATGAAGTCGTGCAGCCACAAGCCCTGGCACCACAGCAGTTGCTGCACGGGACTGGCCTTGCCGAGTTCCCCTGTGCGGGGTTGGCGGAACAGCTCCAGGTCGAAAAGAAGAAATCCCTTTTCCCGCAGGTAGATATCCACTTCCGAGAAAGTCTCCTCCCCGCTGTAATTCTCAAGAAAACCAGGCTCGGCTTCCACATACATGGCCGCTTTGAGGAGGTCCTCGCCGCTCTCCAGTATGGAGCGGTCCAATCCCTGGGAGTCCACCTTGATGGCGTCCACATCCATGCCCGCCAGCTCCTTGATGGAATCAAGGCGTCTGGTGGAGACGGTTTCGGTGCCGACCACTTCGAAGAGGTCGCGATAGGCGAAGCGATCAAGCCACGGCCGGTTGGGAGGCCGGAGCGAGTAGCAGTAAATTGACGCCGTCTTGTACAGGGTGTGGTCCTTGCCGTCATATACGGCAAAGGGCAGGTATTGCTTGGAGTGAAACGTGGACGGCTCCGCGTTCAGGCGTTCGCATTCTTCCTTGTTGGGATCGAACCCCACGTAATTGATGAGATGCAGCACGGGATCCCACTTGGCATCAAGATCGCCGCTGCAACCGATGTCCACGAGATTAAGGCCGCCGTCCAGGTCCCGGACCGTCAGTTCCTTCAGCATGTCAGACCACCTTTGTTATGTGTCTGCCGTGAAGCGCAGATGTTTTCATAGAGCAAAGCCATGTCGTGCGCCCGCTCCTCGATGTTGCAAAAGCGCAGGGCGCGCTCCCTGCACGCGGCCGCCGTTTTTTTCCTGTTGCCGGTCCGGTCCATGGCCCAGGCAAAGCCGTCGGCCAGATCGGCCGGATCGCCGGGCTTTGCCAGATATCCCGTCACGCCGTGTTCGACCTGCTCCGGCACGCCGCCCACTTTGAAAGCCACAACCGGGGTGCCGCAGGCCTGTGCTTCGCTGACCACGTTTGGAAGGTTGTCTTCAAGGGATGGCAGTGCAAAGGCGTCGGCCATCGAGTAGATGTGTGCCAGCTCTCCCGGCTTGTCGATGTAGCCGAATGGGATGACGGGTATCCCCGGATCGCTGGCGACCCGGGCATCCTGGGAGCCGAATGTGGCCAGCTTGAAATGCTTCGGCGAATATCGGGCTACGAAAATCCGCAGCGCCTCGCGGAGAAGCTGAGCGCCCTTGCGACGGCTGTTCTGGTCGGATCCGAAGAGGAGGACAAAGTCGTTTTCGCCGATGCGGCCGTCCGCCTCGCGGGGTTTTTGCTGCGGGGAAAATACGGTCAGGTCGATGCCGTTGCGGATGATTACCTGTCTTTTGTCGGAAAGCAGGGAGCTTTTCAGCGCGTTGTCGCGCATCCATCGGCTGGGGGAGACGCAGGTGATGTTCAGGGAGCGATACGCCTCCTGCTTTTGCCGATGGATTTGCCGGCTGTGGTCGTCCTTTCGTCCGCTGTTCAATTGCGGGCAGTCGCCGCAGCCGTGCCGGTATCGGTCGCATCCTGCGGAAAAGTGGCAGCCCCCGGTGAAGGGATTCATGTCGTGCAGGGTCCAGGCGATGGGATAATCCTTGAGCCATGGCCAGGGGATGTCGAAAGGCACGATCCCGCAGACCCAATGGAAGTGGAGGATGTCCACGTCCCCGGGGAGGGCCTGCCGCAAGTGGGGGAACGCGGTGTTGGGCGAGGAGAACATTTCGTAGTTTTTTACGCGGTCGGGATATTCGGCGACCAGGGATTTCCATTCGTTGACGGCCCGGTTGAAGTCCTCGCCGTTTCCCAGGTCGGCGGCGGTTATGAGCACGCTCTTCACCCCCGCCCGGTTCAGGGCGGTGTGCAGGGAGAGCGCGGCATTGCCGACTCCGCCCGAAAGGCTGTGGGTGATGTGGGCCACTTTCATGATCGTGTTCCGATTATTCCTTGCGCCACCAGGCCTCGCCCAGGGGATCCGTAATCACGAGTTCGCTGTTGATGTCGTGCCGGGTACGGTATTCATCCGTGGCGGCTTTGCATCCCGTCCAGGTGAGGTAGTCGTCCAGAATGACCACGCCGCCCGGCACGAGTTTGGGATAAAGGTATTCCAGGCAGATCCGGGTGGATTCATACCAATCTCCATCCAGCCGCAGGGCCGCGATGGGCGGCATCTCTTCGCATATGGCCGGGACGGTTTCCTCGAACCATCCTTTCACCAGCCGGGTGTCGTCCAGGGGAATGCCCCATGTTTCAAAGGTCTCGATGACGTCTTGGCGGGTGGCGGCGCAACTCCCCACGAATTCCTTGCCGTGGTCGTTGTCCGCGGCGGTCTGCTCCGGGAGTCCCTCGAAGGAATCGAAGCCGTAGATCAGCCTGCCGCGTCCTTCGGCCTGGGCAATGGAGGCCAGGACCGCCAGGCAGCCGCCGCGCCATACGCCGCATTCCACGAAGCATCCGTCCGGCACCGTCGCGCAAAGCCGGGTCAGGTTGCTGATGCGCACGGCCGGGATCATGGTCCGTATTCCGTTGGGAATTATGATTGGTTCGCCCATGGGAGGTCCTCGTCATTGGTGGTTTTCGGAAAGGGGCCGCGCAGGATTTCGGCCAACGCCCTGGACGTGACCGAGCTTTTCGTTTGAATGAAATGCGTCGTCTCTGCGTTCGCCACCGGCGTGCCCAGGAGCCCGGTGATCAGTTGCGGTATTTCTTCGGCCGTCGAAGCGTGTTTGAAGGTGTTGTTTTTGATGGCCTCCCCGTAGATGGCCAGGCCTCTTTCGCCCCACAGCACGGTGGGGACGTTGAAATACAACGCCTCGTAACAACATGTGGAGTACGCCGTGACGTGGCACCGGCTCGCCCGCAGCATGGCGTAGAGCGGCAGCCTGGTCGCCTGTTCCAATTCGTACCGGCCGGGAACAGCCGCCTCCAGTTGCGCTTTAAACGCAGCCATTCGGTCTTTTTGTTTTGGGTGAGCCCGAATGAACCATATCCACTCCCGGGGGGAGTTCCGGATGGCTCTGATGACCGTGTCGGGACCCAGTTCCCAGGCGGGTTGGAGGGTAGCCAGGATGGCGGTCCTACCTTGCGCAAGCCCTCTGGCGCGCCGTACGTCCGGGATGGAGTTCGGCCCTTTCCCGTTCAGCCACAGCCCCAGCCAGGGGAATCCTCCGACGACTGCTTTTGGGGCCGCATCGGCATTGACCGCGCCGGATCGGCTTTGCTCGATGTGGCATTGGGTCGGTTCCCCCCAGCACCAGTTGTGGGAGGGGAGCATGTCCCATCCGTCTTTCGGAAAGAAGGTCCAGTGTGTGTAGGCGCCGTGAAACCGTCCCTGTTTGCCGTGCTGCACGTCCACGCAGGGGATGCTCCGGCTGCGGCACGCCTGGGCCAATCCATTCATGGGCGGGTGGTAGTAGCATGTCTCGAACAATGCCTGGGGATTTATCATGTCCAGCACGGTTTCGAACAGCTCCCGGTAGGCCCGGACAACGAGGGCGTCTTTGGCAACGAGGTCGTGATCGAGTGAAAACGGGCACCGCGCCGCGATGAGCCGATTCAGTTCGTCGAAATGGGCGATGGGTTCACCGGGAAAGGGGCCGCGTACCTGCATCCTGGTTTTGATCGGCAGGGCGGGATGCAGAAGCCGGTCGAAGGACTGCCCCTCCTCCGGTTCGATTTTGCAATGCGTCAGGTCCTTGGGCAGGAGGTCGATGAGCGGGTCGAGGTGCGGGTTGCACCGCCTGTCGTGAATGGTTTCCCGGGTGTCCGAAGGGTGGGCGTAAAAGAGTACGTCGCGGTTTCCCGCCGCTTCCAGGTCCCGCTTGCCGGCGTCGCTCAAGGGAAAGGCCACGTCGCGGCGGAAATCGGGATTGAGTTGCGTTTCGTGCAGATGGGGGTTGATAAGGCGGCCCCAGAGCCGTTGCCGCACGAGCGGCCAGACCCGGTCCCCCTGGAAGGAGAGGCCCGTCACATCGAACTCCCGTTCGATGGAGGCAATGGTCTCAACGGCTTCCTTGTGCGTCATGATTCCGCCAGATGTTCCATTTTGATCGGCGTCATGGCCGATACGCCCTCCTTGAGGATGCGGCCGTCCAGTTCGGAGAATCTGGAGGGCGGGATGGCCGGCGTCCCCCCGGTCCGCAGAAAGCGGACGGTGTCCCCGGTTATGGCCTGGCCGGCGGTGAGGTCGCGGGCCGCGACGATGCTTTTTTTCTGGAATTTGCGGTATTGTTTGTCCGACTCGGTCAAGGGGCGCAATGCATCGCTTCCCAGCCCGGTCTCCACCCCGCGCACCGCGGCGACGTACTCCTTCAGCTCCTGCGGCTCCAAAGCGGCCTGGTAATCCACGCCCTTTTCCGAGCGGTCCAGGGTGATGTGTTTCTCCAAGAGACACGCCCCCATGCCCAGCGCCGTGAGGTCGATGACCTTGGCCTCCGGCAGTGAGGCGTCGGTGTGATCCGCGTATCCCACACAGTTGGGAAAGAGCGAACGCAGCAGCTTGATGCGCTTGAGGTTGGCGTCTTTCAGTGCCGTGGGGAAATTCTGCACGCCATGCATGAGGACGATGTCCTCGCCTCCGGCCTCCCGCGCCACATCCAGGGCTTGGGCGATTTCCTCCAGGGTCGAGGCCCCGGTCCCCAGCGTGAAGGGAATACCGAGCGCGCTCACCGCCCGGATCATGTCCGGGCTGGCCAGGTCCGAGGAATTGAGCTTGATGCCGTCAACTCCCAATTCTCCGGCCAGGGCCACGCTGGGCAGGTCGAAGGTGCATGCCCAGACGTCGAGGCCGCTCTGCCTGGCATGGGCGTGAATGTCCCGCCATTGCTCGCGGTCGAGTTCGATGCGCTTGAGCAGGGAATGAATTTTGTTGTTCGGCGTCACCAACTCGTCGGTGCAGAAGAATTGGAGCTGGACGCCGTCCGCTTTGGCCGCCTTGGCCGCGTCGATGAGGCGTTTGGCCTTTTCCGGGCTGCCGTCGTGGGCGCACGCCATTTCCGCCAGGATGTAGACAGGGCGGCCGTCGCCCATCAGTCTGCCGCGTATCTCAACAGTGGGCGTCATAACCATTCTCCGATGATTTTTTGTATTTTTGTCTGGTCCGTTTCGCCGAGCCGGGCGAGGGGCTTGCGCTCCCATGCGGGCATCAGGCCGCAGGCGGCCATGGCTTCCTTCAGGGCCAGGTGCCAGCCCATCCTGATGGCCTCGTCGAAGAACGGTTTTTCCTTCTCGTCCACGATGCGGCGCGCCTTGTCCATGTCTCCGGCCTGCACGGCCGTGTAAAAATCAAGCTCCGTTCGGGGAGTGAAATTGCCGATGCCCACGAGATAGGCGGGCTGCTCCCAGGTGGACGCGGTCAGGTAGGTGCGCATGCAGCCGGCGCCGCCGATGACGCAGAACCGGTCCTTCAGCGCGCGGTTGTAGGCGTATATCAGCTGCGGGGCATTGCTTTCCTCCTTCATCCCCACCATGTTCGGCAGGGCGGCGATGCGCCGGACGAGTTCGAGCGGGTATTGGCAGGGGTTGGGGGTGGTGACCGTACCCGCCTTCATGGGGGCGAGATGGATCATCACGCCGATATCGGCCGCCTCGGAGAAGTCCTTGAAGAAATCGTACACCGCGTGTTCGGAATAGAATCGTTCCGGATAGACGCCGAGTATCGCGTCCGCCTTGATGGAGGCGGCGTGCCGGGCGAATTCGACGGCGTCATCGAGGGACCCGGTATGCGGCCCGGTAACGATGGTGTAGGCCCGGCCGCCCACCGCTTCGGTCACGGTTTCGTTTACTTTGCGCATCTCGTCCCGGCTGAGGAGGGAAAAGCGGCTGGTGCCGACGGTGACCATGATCGTCCGCGCCCCCTGCCGCACGAGCCAGTCCACGTAGGAGGCCAGGGACGCGTAGTCCACGGCCCCGGTCTCGGTGAACGGGGTGGGGATGGGGAAGACCGGGCCTTTGACCTTCGAGAGGCATCGTTGTTTCTTGTCTGTCATCATATTTTCAGCCTTGATGTTGTTAAATGCGGTTTTGTTCCACGGAGCCGTCCGCCGGGTTGATGACGGTCACGGTGACGGAACCGCCCGGACTGCATGCGGCGAGTCCGACGCGGCTGACGTCCTTGAGCGGGATGGTCTCCGCGTCAAAGGTGTAGCTCCATTCCCGGTGGGGCGTGTCGCAGTCCATGTTGTCGGTGAAATACGCACCGTCGGTCCGTTTGAGGGCCAGGAAAGGCTGCGGCCCGAAGGTGGGGGCGTCCGCTTTCACATGCAGGACCGGCCCCTGCCATCGGCAACCGAAAGTGACGCCGTCCTCCTCGGAGAGGTTCATGGCGCGGCGGAAGGCATCGCGGGCCGTGCAGTATTGGAAAGGCACGCCGGGATGCCGTGCGGCGGCGTCGAGCAACATGGCGTGGGCGTGTTCCATGTCCGGCGGGATGGTCCGGTGGTCGTGGTCGGCGTAGGCCAGGATGACGGGTTCCCCTCGGGCCGCCTGGGAAAAGGCCCTGTCGATCTCGGCCTGGTCCAGGCATCGGGCGATCCAGCGGCGGCATTCTCCGGGTTTCTGGTAGTCGTCCTTGTCCGGATGATACGGTGTCCAACCGACAGGGGCCCGCCGCCAGTCCACGAAGCGGCCGGTGGCCCTGTCCGCCTGGGAGCGGTCGGCGGCGTGCATGGCCTGGTTGGCGAAATCGAATGGTATGTGCTGCTCCAGGAACCAATGGCTGTCGGGGCGGGTGGCATTGAAGCCGGGGCGGTTGGCGCAGGGAAACCAGCCGTGGTCGATAACGCGCCGGGCGAGTATTTGGTACAGGGTGTCCGAATTGGCGAAACAGGCGGTGGCGCGATGGTTGGCCTGCCGGGATATGGGAACCGGATGGTAGTGGAAATAGATGTCGTCGCCGGTGTGGGGTGCGCTGTTCAGGCGGGTCCGATAGTGTTCGAAGACGACGTGGTAGCCGAAGGCGCGCCGCCGGGGATTGGCCTCGAACCCCACATGGTCCATGCAGAACCAGTTGCAGACGTATGGGTTGCCGAAGGAGTCGCGGAGCGGGTCCCTGAACTGCGGCGAGAAGACCATGTCCAGGGACCGGTCGATTTTTTCCCATGTGTCGAGATAGGCGAGCTGGGCCGGGGCGACCATGCGGGCCGCCGCCTCTTCCCATCCGTTCGGATCGAGTTCCCGCCGTTGGATTTGTTTGAGGGTGGCCCGGCTCGGCGCGAGGGTCACGCCAAACGCGTCACGCAATCGTTCGAAGGTCGCTTCCAGGGATTCATGGAGCGGCCCTTCGGTATCGACGCAGTGGACCACATGGACACAGGAGGCGTCATTGCGGGTCATGCATGACCTCCTTGCCGCGTTTTCGCCAGTTTTGCGGGTCGCGGGGATCGGAAGGGAAGGCCTGAATGCCTGTCCCCCGGCGTTGCCAGGTTTCGAGAAGGGCCGTTATCTCCGGATTGCCGCCGATGAGTGCGTGGACGGCGTCCCAATCCGGCTTGCGGGATTCGACTTCGTAGTTGAAATGGGCCATCAGTTCGCCGCAGACCGCTTCGGTCAGGTCGAGTTCGGCCCGGCTCAACGTGGAATGACGATTCAGGGCCGCCGCCGCGTCGAACGGGCTGTTCGCCTTTTGGAAGGCCGAATTCCCGCCCCAGCGGTCGCCGTAGGGGTCCCGCCATTCCTTTTGCGGGGTGAGGGGATGGTCGTCGGACAATCCCAGAAACCGCCATACGGCCCGCGTGACGCCTTTCGGGGCCTGCATGAAGTCCTCGTATCGGATGGTCATGAAGGATTTCGGATATCGCTCGGCGTAGTCGCGGGCATGCTGCATGGCGTCCAGGCAGTTGAAGACCGAGCCGAGATAAGCCGGGGGCTGCGCGTAGGTGAATCGCCGGAAGGAGGCCGTCACCGCCCGTGGGTCACGGACGACCATGATCGCCCTGCCGTTGGGCATGCCTTCAAGGAAAAGCGGTATCTCGCGCCATTGGAGTTGGTTCTTCTCCGCCCAATGGGGGGTGGATTCGTTCACGTAGAGCGCCGACATGACGGCGTCGTAGAGGACGCAGTAGTTAACTTTCGGAGCGTGACCGAGGGCTTGCAGGATGGCCTTGACGGGGATGTCGTCATTGTACCGGGTCCGCATTCTCGCCGCGATTTCCTTGACAGCGGCCGTATAGTTTTTCGGCTCGTGGACGGGATCGAAGCGATGAAGCGCAAATCGAAACACGTTCACCTTGTACATGGTGGCGCTGAGCGCGGGATGGCTGTTCACGCAGTGCGTGATGTATTCCGTCCCGGTTCGGTAAACGCCGGTGATGAGTGCTTGCGATCGGCTTTTCATCATATGTCCGTTTGTCAACCGTTGGCTTTCGCCTTCAGGTAGCCCATCATGGATTCGGCGATAACCATTTGGTATTCGTAGTCGATGTCAAACGACCGCTCGTCCGGCATGACGTGGTACAGCAACGGATTCCCGAAGAAAGTTCTTGCCTCCATGTAGTTTTCGACCGTGGAGACGTAGATGGAGCCGTTGGGTACGTAATAGGTGTCCATGTCCTGGCTTCGGGTGGTTTTCCGGTAGGCCTCGGGCTCGCGCATTTCCGCCACGTGGTTCTCCAGTGCGCGCAGGGCCAACTGCGGACTGCCCGCATGCTTTACGCCCACCAGGCGGGGACAGCGGTCCTTGTTCCCATGAAAGATGTCCATGGCCGCTTTCACGTCCTCTTTGATGCGGAAGGGGCAAGTGGGCAGGCACATGGCCACGGTGTCCCAGTTGTTGCCCGGCAGTTTTCGTTCCAGAAATTCGTATACGACCTCCACGGCGCGAATGGTGTCGGCCGCCATCTCGGGGCTGCGAACGTCGATGCCCACCCCGTGCGTTTGGGCAAGGGCCAGGATGTCCTTGTCGTCCGAGGAGACCACGATTTCATCGAAGCAGCCGGAATCCGCGGCCGCGTCGATGGTATGGGAGAGAAGCGGCTTGCCGCCCAGGGGGTGCAGGTTCTTGCCCGGAAGTCGCTTGGAACCTCCGCGGGCGGGTATGATGCAGATCGAACTCATGGGTGTTCCTTCACTTGCTGAGTAAACAATTCAACGGCCGGAAGCGCGTGCAAAGACGGTCACGCGGCGTCCTCGTAGTGGCTCCAGTACCATTGTACGGTTTCGCGCAGGCCTTCGTGCAGATTGAACTCGGGAGAGTATCCGAGGCCCTGCAACTTGGATATGTCCGGGCACCGTCTAAGGGTGCCGCCCTTGGGCAGTTCGCCGGGCACCAGGGTCGCTTCGATGCCCAGGTGTTCGCAGATGGCCAGGATGAGGTCGCGGATGGAGGTCTCCTCGTTCACGCCCACATTGTAAATTTCACGGTCATTGCCCTGTTCGCCGAGGAGAATGATGCCCCGTACCGCGTCCAAGACATTGCAGAAGGCGCGCGTCTGGCTGCCGTCGCCCTGGATTTCGATGGACACGGGCCGACCGGGGTTTTTCTTGTTGGCCGTATGGATTTTCTTCACGATCTGGGGGATGACGTGCTCGAACCCCATGGCCGGACCGTAGATGTTGTGCGGCCGGAAGATAATGCGTTTCAGGGGGCTTTGCATCCGGTAGTGGAGAGTGAGCAGCTCGCCCGCCAGTTTGGCGCCGCCGTAGGAGTACCGGGGATTCAGGACGTCCGGGATGGAGGCGGGCACGTCCTCCGGGGTGGGGATGACGGGCGGAGTCTGGTAGACCTCGGAGCTGCTCGCGTAGATCAGGGTTTCCGCGCCCAATTCGGCGCATGCGTCCATGACGGCCAGGTGCCCCCGGATACCGACGTCCAGCACCAGGTCCGGCTTGTTGTAAAAGTATTCCGTACCATTGATGAAGGCCAGGTGATAGACTTCGGAGCAGCCTTCGACCGCATTGCGGACGTCATCGAGGTTGCGGATGTCGCCTTCAATGAACTGGATGTCTCCCCTGACGGATTCGAGGTTTTTCATGGCGCCGCGGGAGTTGTTGTCAAAGACTTTTACCTTTCGTCCCCGTGCCGAAAGCTCCCGCACCAAGGCGGAGCCGATGAAGCCCGACCCTCCGGTCACACAGACCTTACCCATGTCCCATTCCTCCGTAAAAAATCCCTGGGTGGCGTTTGAAATAATGTGACGGGAAGATATTCCAACCGTCCAGGACTACGGCGGGGGTATTCATCTGTCCGAGTTTTTCCGAGAGATCCCAGGTTTCGTATTGTTTGTGGTTGTTGAGAATGACCACGGCATCGGCATTGGAAAATATCTCGTCCTGTCCGATGGGCGTGATGCCGAGGGAGGCGATGTCCTCGTTTTCGACCACGGGGTCGTAGGCGTGGATGTTGTCCCGCTTCGGGAATTTGTCCAGGAACCAAAGGGAGGTGGACTCCCGCATGTCCGAGGTTTCGGGGCATCCCTTGAAGGCAAGTCCCACAAGTACGATCTTTTTGCAGGTGTCGAGTTGCTTGCCCGCTGATTCGAGCAGCGCGTTGAGCTTGTTGAAGAGGAATTCCGGGCCGACTTCGTTGACGCGACGGACATTGAGGAGCAATTCGCTGCCGAGGCCGAACTCGGTAAACGCTTTGCCCAGAATGTGCGGATCTTTGGTCAGGCAGGGTCCGCCAACTCCGGGCGAGGGCTTGGGTACGGCGTTGCGGTGGTACCCCAAATTGATCGCGTCAATGATGTCGGTCAGGTCGAGGCCGAGTTTGTCGGCCAGGGGAACGAGGTTGTTGGTGTAGGCGAAAAGGTGGTCGCGGAAGGTGTTGTCGATGAGCTTGCACAATTCCGCCGCCTCCAGGGAGCCGACGTCGATGATGGTGCTGGTGAACGTATTGAAAAGGCCCGCGGTCACGGCATAGGAGCTTGGATCGTACGCCCCGATGATTTGCGGGTTGTAGAGCAGCTCTTTGAGCGCCTGGCCTTCCGCCGTCCTTTCGGGGGCGAAGCTCAGCATAAAGTCCCTGCCGCATTTCAGGCCGGATTCCCTTTCGAGGAGGGGGATGGCTATCTGGCGGGACGTGTGGATGGGAACCGTGGACCTGAGGATGATCAGGTTGCCGACCTGCAAGGATTTGCCGATATCCGTCAGCGCGGATTCCAGGTACGATATGTTGGGTTCGGAAGTGTCTTTGACCAGCGGGGTGCCCACGGTGATTATGTAGACATCGGAAAGGGCCTTGCCCAACTCGCTGGTGAATTTGAGGTTTTTGTTGGCGTGCTGGGAAAGGTATTTTTGAAGCCCCTTTTCATAGAACGGGCATTTCGTTTCCCTGAGTTGGTCGACCAGGCGGTCGTTGACGTCGTATCCGTGGACGCGGAAGCCGCTGTCCGCCAGGACCACGCCCAGGGTCAATCCCACGTAGCCCATGCCGATGATCGTGACGGAGCGGTTGCGGGCGGGGTCCATGAACCGCTCGCGGTGAAAGGAATAATAACCGCGGTATCGTGAGTTTTTGTCCACCACCGGGACGATGCTCATGCGAGCCGTGAGAACTCGGCGGATATCGTGCTCCCTGGCCTGTTCGTTGACCACCACGGGTTCGCGGTTCATGACGTCGCGTATGGGAAGCTGCAGGTCGCCCACGGCCACCAGGGAACGCCTGATGTCCCCATCCGTGACGATGCCCTGGAACACGTTGTCGCCATCGACCACGATGAGGTGCTTCTTCTTGGTCTCGGTCAACTGTTTCAAGCCATCCAGAATGGTGCTCTCCGGGCCGATGAGAATGTCCGTATCTGTTATCATATTGGCTCTTGCCCAAGCAGGGTTTTGAGTTCTTGGTAATATGCCGCGACATCCGCGAAGGCATGGTTGCGGGTTTCCAGGCTCGCCGATTTGACGCTGCCGTAGGATAATTGCAAAAGCTGCACCAACGGGGAGTCGAGCGGCGGCAGGTCGTGGTCGTCGAAACGCCCTTGGTTGCCGGAAATGTGCAGGTCCATCACGCGGTTGGTCCGGAGGGCGGCGGCGACGAAGTCCTCGAGGTCGAAACCGAGCAGAGTGGCGCTGATGTTGGCGTGGCCGATATCGAGGAGGAAGCCGAAATTGTCGTGTCGCTGAAAATTCGACATCGCCTGCCCGATGTCCGTGGGGGAGCACATGTAGGAGTAATTGTTGCCGGTTTCCGGGGGGAATTGGTTCTCCAGCGCGAGGCGCATACCGTGTCTTGCGCCATACTCGCAAAGCTCGTGCGTGGAGCGGGCAAGCGCCTCCAGGCCCGCGTTCCAATCCGAGACGCCGTTTCCGGCCAGGGCGAAGTGCTCGCCGCCTTCGTGCAGGTCAAGCGCCGCGGCATAGCCGCTGTGGATGGAGTATATGTCGCTGCCGAGCCCCCTTGCCAGGTCCATGGCCCGCCTGGCGAAAGCCACGCTTTTTTGCCGCAGCGGTTCGTCGGCCGAGGCGATGTTGAGGATGAAGTGGCCGTCGGCCGGCGGCGGATAGTAGTTGTGGACTTTGAAGACAAAACCGTTGTCCACGTATTGCTTGAGACGTTCCGGTGAATTCGGGGCGGTATCGAATCCCCCGCTCAGTTCGATGTGATGGATCCCGGCGCGGTCGGCGGCGCGCATGAACGCATGAAAATCGCCATTGTTCCAGCTTGAACTCGAAAGATACAGCATTGGCTTCCTCGGGGTCCGGGATTAGTGGTGTATGCCGTAGATTCGCGCTTCTCGGGCCACGTCGGCCAGGATCACGGAGTTCGCGCCGATAACGGCGTTGTCCCCGATGCTCACGCTGTGGGCGATGACCGCGCCCATGCCTATGAAGACGTTCCTGCCGATGCGGGCCCTGCCACCCACTCGGACGCCCGGAGCGAGGTGGGAGAAGTCGCCCACGGTTGATTCATGGTCCACGATGGCCCCGCTGTTGATTATCGCACCTTTCCCGATGGATGCCTTGGCGCCGAGGATGCCGCCGATGCAGACCATGGATGCCTTGCCGCAGGTGGCCTCCCCGTCGATGAGGGCCTTGGCGTGTTGAAGGGCGGGCAGTTCGAACTGGCGCTCCGCAAGCATGGCGAACGCCTCGCGGCGCTGTTGGTTGTCCCCTATGGCCAGGGCGACCGCGTCGAACCGGTCTTGCTGTTTGAACATGGTTGCCGGGGTTCCGCGGACCGGCACTCCCAGGATGGTTTCGTCCGGACGAAAGTTGTGGTCGTAGGCTCCGTAAACGGAAAGACCGTTGCTGTGGAGCAAGGCGACGGCCACCCTGGCGTGGCCGCCTGCTCCATATACGGCGAAGACGCGGCTCATTGGTTTTTCCCGATCATGCTCAGGTCGAGCATTGTTCCCCGGCGGATGTCCGTCGCGGCTTTGCGCCCCGGGATGGTTGACGCCTCCAGGCCGGCGATGCCGGTGCCCGGACGCTTGAAAATCATGTTGGTCCAGTCGAACAATTCATCTTTCGCGATGTCGCGGCCGGCGAACAGGCTGCGGCGCATTCCCTCTGCATTGCGTTTTTCCGCTTCGGAGGGCTGTTTTCGGGGCGAGCCGAGGCAGGCCTCCACTTCCCTGACGCAGCGCACGAGGTCCGCAAATTCGTCCGGAGAGGAGGAACAACTGTGATCCGGGCCGTCCATGGTCTTGTCCAGGGTGAAATGGCGTTCAACGGCGTTTGCGCCGAGGGCCGCCGCCGCAATGGCGGTGTTCAAGGTTTCGGTGTGGTCCGAATAGCCGTACATCACATCCAGCCCGGCCCCCATGCCTACCATGGCCCGCAGGTTGGCGTCGGCCGCTTGGGACGGATAGTTGGTGGTGCATTGCAGCACCATGAGTTGTTCGTTTCCCGTGGAGCGTATGGCCTCGACGGCCCGGGCGGCCTCGGCCATGTCGCACATGCCCGTGGAGAGCAGGACCGGCTTGGCCTTGGCGCCCACATGCTTGAGGAAGTCGATTTCCACGGCCTGGCCGGAGGCGATTTTGTATGCGCCCACGCCGAGGGATTCGAGGAGGTCGGCGTCTTCGAATCCGTAGGGAGTGGAGAAGAAGGATATCTCCTGTTTTTTACAGAAGGCGACGATCTCGGCCCAGTCCCGGTCTTCAAGCTCGAGCTTGGCCAGCATGTCGAACTGGGATTCGACCGGGTCGGTGGTTTCCAGTTGGTAGGCGGCCTTTGGCGCGCTTCGTGAAACGACCCGATGGGCTTTGAAGGTTTGAAATTTGACCGCTTCGGCCCCCGACTTTTTGGCCGCAATGATCATTTTTTTGGCGAGTTCGACCGAACCGTTGTGGTTCACGCCGATCTCGGCGATCATATAAACCGGGTGGCCGGGGCCGATCTCTCTATTGTCTATGTGTATCGTGTACATGGTTCAAGCCTTATTGAGCATGGCGCGCGCCTTTCTGGCGAGCTTGACGGATTCCTCGTCCAACGCCGGGCCGTGCCCGTGGAAACGGACGGAATACAGCACTTCGGGAACGTGAGTGAATCGTGCTCCAGCCCCGGCCATGCGCAGGTACCATTCGTAGTCGTTGGCCTGCTGCCACCCCTCGTCCATGATGCCGACCCTGTTGTGCATCTCCCTTCGATGCAGGGTGGACACGCCGAGGTGGAACCATTGGGCGAAGCATTTGTCGAAATCATAGTCCGGTTTGCGGACCTGCCGCACGATCCGGCCTGTGTCGTCCACCACGCGGAAGTCGGAATAGGCCAGGTCCGCTCCGGTTGATTCCAGCGCCGTCACCAGTTTTTCGATCATGTGGGGATGAGGCATGTCGTCGCCCACGACGTACGTTGCATAGTCTCCGGTCGCCGCCCTGAACCCCGCATTGTAGGTGCCGGTGCGGCCGAGGTCTTCGTCGAAGACAAGGATTTTCAGCTCGCGGCCGGGATGGGCGGCGTGCGAGTCTTCGTGGTACACGCGGTAATCCTTTCGGATGACGCCCTCCTGCTCGTCGTAGCGGAGCACGGCGGTCTCCCTGGCCGTTTCAAGCATTCCCGGAAGATCCTTGAGGTAAGCCTTGGTGCCGTCCGTGGAGCCTCCGTCAACAATGACGAGTTCCAGGTTTTCATATGTCTGGAACCAGCAATGATCGACACAGGCGGGGAGATATTGCGCCTGGTTGTAACAGGGGATGACGATGCTGACTTTTTTCATGGCTCGATAGCGGTTGAATTTAGTTTATTCAGTTTATGAGTGGTTTTTCCCTTGATTCGGAACGCCGTCGGAACATCAACAGTCAAACTATTTCTCATATCGGTTGAAATGTCCATCCGCTTTAGCTTTTGATCGGCAAGGTATTCAATGAGTTGCCGCTGGTTGCCCTTTGACCGACTCGGCCTTGTGCGAGTCGCGTCGGGCTCTCCACGCATCCCCTGGTGAAGTTGCCGCATATGCGGATTTCCTTGACGTCTTTCTTGGATGTCCATGTGCGAACCTGTTTTTTCCATGAAGCGATTGGCGATTGTTCACCGGCTGTATGATCGGTCGGCGAAAACGGTTTTATTTTAGCGTCAGGCGGGCCTCAGCCCGTCGGCCTCCTCGGTGTAGCGCACCGCAGGCCGGGCAACGCAGATTCTGGCCGAGCCGTGTGCCGCAGGCGCACAGCCACCCCCTGCCTGCGGGCGGGATTGCCCATGACCAGGGCGCATTCCGTCTTGAGCGGCTCGTCCTCGGATTGCAGGGTATCGCTGAGCGCCAGACAGCATTCGACGTCAGGGTATTGACGTTTGAAGCCGTTCAGGACGCATTCGCTTTTGCCCCAGAGGATTTCGAGCGCGCCCGGATTGTGGAGGTTTTGAATGAGGTTTTTCCCCCAATACCCTGAGCCCACAACGGCTACGCGCGGATTGCGGACCGTGTCGGGAGCTTTGGGGCGGCGGGTTTGCTGTGTGTGCATATTGCCTCCTGAGGCAGGGATACGACTTGGCTTGAAGCAAAAGAGATGCCAGAAAGGCCGGTTCGGTCCCGCCCGGCGCGCACGCCGCCGGGAAGCGATGCATGGCGCGGCTTGAACTTGTTGTTTATTAACCGAATGAACAATGGATGTGTATGCCTATTTTATTCCGGCGGGACTTTTGCCGGCAACCGGCCGTCAAGACGAAAGAGTGACGCCTTCCGGTCTGCCGGAGGCGGTTCAACGAGAAGGGGACAGCGGTTTTGAAAAAGATATGGAGGTTCTGGTGGCCGGGGCGTCGGCACGGTGGGCATGGGGCTTGTCCTCCAACTGCGCGAGGGGCGTGAAGAAATCGTGCAATGGTTCTTGAAAGAGCGTACGCTCTGCGCATGCGCTTCACCCACCCCGAGCCGCCTCCCTCGCCCACGACCGTCTGGCCCGTGTTCCTGCCTTTTGCCGGGTGTCCGTATCGGTGCATCTACTGCGCCCAGGACAAGCAGACCGGCCGGGACGCGGCGGACCTGGACGCCATCCTGCACGGCCTGGAAGCCGACCTGGAACAAGCCCTTGCACGGGGGCGCGGGCCGTACGAGATAGCCTTTTACGGGGGCACGTTCACGGCCCTGCCCGAGCCGTGGCCCGCCGCGTTCCTGGACGTGGCCGCCCGGTACCGGGAGCGCGGCCTGCTGACCCGCGTGCGCTGTTCCACCCGGCCCGACTGCGTGGACCCCGGCCTGCTGGCCGACCTGCGCGGGCGCGGCCTGGATCTGGTGGAACTGGGCATCCAGTCCTTTGACGACCGGGCGCTGAAACGGTCCGGGCGCGGCTACACGGGCGACGTTGCGGCCTCGGCCTGCGCCGTGGTCCGCGAGTCCGGCCTGGGCCTGGGCATCCAGCTCTTGCCCGGCCTGCCCGGCGACCGGCCGGGCGTGTTCGCGGACGATGTGCGCCGGGCCGCCGCGCTGCGGCCCGAGACCGCCCGGCTTTATCCCTGCCTCGCTATCCGGGGCACGCCCCTCGAGGCCCTCTGGCGGCACGGCGCCTATGAGCCGTGGTCTCTCCCGCGCACCCGGCGCGAGCTGGCCGAGGCCCTGCCCGTGCTGTGGGGCGCGGGCGTGCGGGTCATCCGCCTGGGCCTGCCGCCGGAGAATACCCTGGAGGGCCATGTCCTGGCCGGGCCGTGGCACCCGGCCCTGGGCCAATCCGCGCGCGGGCTGGCCCTGCTCGGCATGGTCCGGGACAAGGTGGCGGAGTCCGGCCTTGCGCCGACCCGCCTGGACGTGCCGCGCCGCTACCAGGGCGAGCTGCTGGGGCACGGAGGCGAGCTGGCCGGGGAGTACGCGGCCCTGGGCCTTCACCGGGGCGCGTTTCGTTACGTGGACGGGGACGAATTCGTTTTGCGCTGATCCGGGGGTTTTCCCTTTACCCCGCACCCAAAACATACTACGTATTATTCTCAGCCCGTGCGCGGGCACTTCACCGAGCCATACAACCACCCGAAGGGGAGCCAAAGCAATCGAATGATTGAGCTTGTTCGTGCGGCCAGAGCCGCGACCATGACCCCGGGCCGGCCCGTCATCGAGGACGCGGCCATCCTGGTCGAGGGAGGAATCATCAGGGAAGTCGGGACCTACGGCGACCTGGCCCCGGCCCATTCCGGGCAGGTCATCGATCTCGGCGACGCCTTTATCGCCCCCGGCCTGGTCAATGCCCACTCCCATCTTGAACTGGCCCACCTGCGCGGGCTGTGCCCGTCGGGGCAGGGGTTCGTCACCTGGGTGGAAGACCTGCTCCGGCAGCCCATCTTCAACCTCGACCCTGCGGCGTTCGAGGACGCGGCCCAGGAGTTGAAACGGACCGGGACCTGCCTGGTCGGGGACATCGCCACCCGATTTGCCAAGGAAATGGCCGGAGCGCTTGAGGCTTCCGGCCTTTTTTTCGTGGTCTTCTGCGAGGCCATCGGCGAAACGATCCCCAAAAAGACCTTTATTCCGTCCGGCGAGTTCGAGGCGGGCGTCATCTCCGTGGCCGGGCACTCGCTTTACACCACCCACGTGGACGTGCTGCGCGCGGCCAAGGCCGAAACGCGCGCCAAGGGGCTGCCGTTTTCCCTGCACCTGGCCGAGCACGACGACGAGACCGCCATCATGGCGGGCGAGCCGAGCGCGTTCCTGGACCTGCTCCAGGCGCGGGGCCGGCTGCTCGACTTCACGCCGCCGAAAAAGCGCCCGGTGGAACAGGCCGCCGCCCTCGGCCTGCTGGACGAGGCCACCCTGTGCGTGCATTGCGTCAAGGTCACGGACGCGGACATCGGGACCGTGCGCGCCTCCGGGGCCACGGTCTGCCTCTGCCCGCGCTCCAACGAGTACATCGGCGTGGGCCGCGCCCCCTGGGAAAAGTGGGTGGCCTCCGGCGCGCCGGTCTGCCTGGGCACGGATTCGCTGGCGTCCAATACCGACCTGGACCTGTGGAACGAGGCGGCCTACTTCAAGGAGCATTTCAACGGCGAGCTGCCGCTGGACGGCCTGCTCGCCATGATGACCCGCGTTCCGGCGGGGATTATGGGCGCGGGCCACATATTGGGAACCCTGGAACCCGGCAAGGTGGCGGCCTTTGCCCGCGTGCCGGACAGGGTCATGGCGTTGTTTTAGGGAAGAGGAGGATGCCGCCTCGCGGCGGTGTCGGGCTGAGACCATTGTAAGAAGCGGCATTGTTGCCGTATAAATAGAAGAAGGCCCTCAGGCCGCGGCAGCGGCCTGCGAGATAAAGTTTAGGAAGGGGGGGGGCCGGGGGGAGAACCCTTTTCAAAGGGTTTCCCCCCGGCCGCCGGAGGCAAACGAATATGAAATGGCTGCATAAGGACCTGTTGGACGTATCCCAGCTGTCCCGATCCGAGGTCATGGCGATCTTCGAGACCGCCGGGCGGTTCCAGGAATTGCAGGAGAGGCCGGTCAAGAAGGTGCCGACCCTCAAGGGACGGTCCGTGATCCTGTTCTTCGCGGAACCGTCCACCCGCACCAAGACCAGCTTCGACGTGGCCGGGAAACGGCTGTCCGCCGACACCTTTTCCCTGGCCAAGAGCTCGTCGAGCCTGACCAAGGGCGAGTCGCTCAAGGACACGGCCCTGACGCTCCAGGCCATGGCCCCGGACGCCATCGTCATCCGCCACTGGTGCTCGGGCGCGGCCCGGTTCCTGGCCGACAGGCTGGAGTGCTCGGTGATCAACGCGGGCGACGGGCGGCACGCCCACCCGACCCAGGCGTTGCTCGACGCCTTCACCCTGCATCAGGAGTGGGGCGACCTGGCGGGCAAGACCGTCCTCATCCTGGGCGACATCGCCCACAGCCGGGTGGCCCGGTCCAACGTCATCCTCCTGAACAAGCTCGGGGCCAGGGTCCGCATCTGCGGCCCGCGCACCCTGCTGCCGCCCGCCGTCAGGACATGGAATGCGAAGATCTTCTCCAACCTGGACGAGGCGGTGAAGGGCGTGGACGCGGTCATGTGCCTGCGCCTTCAACTGGAGCGCCAGAAGCAGGGTCTTCTGCCCGACCTGCGCGAGTACGCCCGGACTTTCGGTCTGGCCCGGCGTCACGTGGACCTGGCCAACCAGGACGTGCGCATCCTGCATCCCGGCCCGCTCAACCGGGGCGTGGAGATAAGCTCGGAACTGGCCGACTGCGCCGACTCCCTGATCCTGGACCAGGTGTCCAGCGGCGTGGTCGTGCGCATGGCCCTGCTTTTCCTGTACATGACCCGAAAGGGCGAAGAATAAGCCGGAGATATCACGATGGCCAAGATAGATTTGATTGTTCGCAGAGCCAGGCTCGACGGCAGGGACGTGGACATTTTCGTGTCCAGGGGCAAGATCGAGGCGGTCAGGAAGTCCGTGAAGACCCTGGACCCGGGCGACGCCAAGGTGGAAGAGGCGTTCGGGCTGACCGTCCTGCCCTCGCTGACCGACGTGCATGTGCATCTGCGCGAGCCGGGCTTCGAATACAAGGAAGACATCGAGTCCGGCCTGCGCGCGGCGGCCTGGGGCGGGTTCTCCAACATCATGTGCATGGCCAACACCAAGCCGGTCAACGACTGCGCCCCGGTGACCGAATTGATGCTGGAAAAGGCCCGCCGATACTGGCCCAAGGGGCCGCGCCTGTTCCCCATCGGCGCGCTGACCAAGGGGCTGAAGGGCAAGGAACTGGCCCCCATGGCCGAACTGGCCCGGGCCGGATGCGCGGCCTTCTCCAACGACGGGGTGCCCATCGAGTCCTCCAAGATTTTCCGCAACGCCGTGGAGTACGCCTCGGACTGGGACCGGGTGGTCATCGACCACTGCGAGGACCCCTATCTGGACGTGGCCGCGGGCGTCAACGAGGGCGAGGTGTCGAGCCGCCTGGGCCTGCCCGCCCAGCCGGACGTGGCCGAGGCCATGCAGGTGTCCCGCGACATCCTCCTGTCCGAGTACCTGGACATCCCCATCCATCTGGCGCACATCTCCTGCAAGAAGTCCGTGGACCTCATCCGCTTCGCCAAGGCGCGCGGGGTGAAGATCACGGCCGAGACCACGCCTCATTACCTGACCATGACCGAGGATTTCCTGGAAGCCGAGGAAACGGAGTACGACACCAACGCCAAGGTCAACCCGCCGCTGAGGACCGAGGCGGACCGGCAGGCCGTGATCGAGGCGCTGAACGACGGCACCCTCGATTGCCTGGCCACGGACCACGCGCCCCACGCTGTCTACGAGAAGGAAGTGGAGTTCGACGTCGCCCCGTGCGGCATCACCGGCCTGGACACGGCCCTGTCCGTGACCTGGGAACTGGTGCGCGAGGGTGTGCTCACCCGCGAAACCTTCATCCGGGCCTGGACCACGGCCCCGTGCGCCATCTTCAACCTGCCGGTGAACACCTTCGTGCCCGGCGACCCGGCCGACTTCTTCCTGTTCGACGAGGACCAGGAGTGGATCGTCACGCCCGAGGCGCTGCACTCCAAGGGCAAGAATACGCCGCTCATGGGGACCGTTCGGAAAGGGCGGGTAAAAACCCATTTCATTGCGGGTAAAAAAATAGTATAGAGAAAGTCTTGGAAACGGCGTTTTCCGCCACGAGACGACTACACAGAGGAATATATGAGCCAGCCTTTCAAAGACGCTGTCGGCTTTTGCAAGACCATCATGCGTAACGGCTATGACGCCTACGTGATCAACGCCCGGCTTCAGGCCCTGACCCTGGACGAGACCGGCAAGGAGCAGGAACTCGACATCTGCACCGAAGCCGGTCTGGACGAGCTTCAGAAGTATTTTCCCAACATGGAGAAGTCCCAGGACAAGGGAACCATCGGCTTCCTGGTGGAAGGGGGCGTGAAGTATTTCTTCTACCCCGCCTCCACGGACGAGGCCGCGTACACGGACGAGGCCGTGTCCGTGATGACCCCGCGCCTGCTCAAGAAGCTGGAGCAGCGCGGCGACATCCCCCTGTCCTCGGTTTGCCCCTTCATCCCCAAGGCCAAGGACATGTACGCGGATTTCGCGGACTTCGCCGAGGGCCAGATCCGCTTCAAGGGGCTGCCGGACCAGGCGCTCAAAAAGGATTATTCCCTGGCCTACCGCGCGTTACGGTTCGCGGCCAATTTCGACAAGGAGATCGAGGCCAACTCATGGGCCTCCATCGTCCGCAACTCCCGCCGCGTGCTCGACTACGTGCCCATGGCCGACTTCCTGGACGAGTGGCGCAAGGTCGAGGCCGAGTCCATGTACAAATTCTTCGGCCTGCTGTTCGATTCCATGCTCCTGCACGGGCTGATCCCGGAGATCGCGGCCCTGTCCCGCGTCACCCAGATCAAGAACCCGGAGGACGAGAGCGAGGAGACCGTGCTCGCCCACACCCTGGACGTCATGCGGGTCTACCCCGAGGAATTGCCGTACGACTGGTTCGGCACCGTGGCCTGCCTGTTCCACGACGTGGGCAAGCTCTACACCGCCGAGTTCTACGGCGATCAGTGGCATTTTCTCCAGCACCACCGCGTGGGCGCCAAGGTGACCCGCAAGATATTGAAGCGGCTGCGTTTCGAGGAGCAGGACATCGATCTGATCGCCGATCTGGTCCAGAATCACATGCGGCCGCATTTCATGCTCACCGACAAGGGCATCCGGCGGCTGCGCTCCCTGGACGAGTATCCGCGCGTCATGGAGATGGTCAAAGCGGACATCAAGGCCCGGGGCAGTTCCTGGCGCGAGTTCAATCACAACCTCAAGATGGCCGAGCGCGCCGACATCCCGGAAGACGAGATCGAGCCGCTTCTGGACGGCAACCAGATCATGACCATCACCGGCCTCAATCCCGGCCCCATCGTCGGCCAGATCCGCGACGAACTGCTCAAGTCCCAGATCGCCGACGACGTCACCAGCGAGGAGGAAGCGGAACGCTTCGTCAAGTGGTACGTCAAGATGCACCAGTGCTCCGGTTCCGCATGCTAGCGTAAAGCAGAAAATCAACGCCCCGCCCGGCTTCCCCGGACGGGGCGTTTTTTTTGTGCCTCCGGCCCCCCATCCCCTCTCCTTTCCTAAACTTTTTCCTATGTGGCCTCGGGTCAAGGCAATCTGTAATATCCTTTTCCTATTCGTGCTTTTTTCAGCACCAAGT
>JACCQI010000030.1 GCA_015709315.1 Desulfovibrionaceae bacterium | reverse complement strand
GAAAAGGCTTGGTAGAACCGCTTGACGGTATGCGAAGAGGCCATGCCATTGATGTCTGTTTCGATAGCGGCTGCGTAGCCGGGGTCTTTGGCCAGGACATCGAAGTGGGCCAGGTGTCGACTGGTGCCGTCGAAGAGAAAGCAGAGCACCTGCTTGCAAAGCTCATCGATAGGCGTGCCCTTGGGGGTCTTGCGCATGGAGCCGAAAAGGCGGTTGATGTGGGGGAAAAGGCCAATCCCACGAAGGTAGCGAGCAAAGAGGTTGAGCCCGGCCCGGCTTGTCAGACAGTCGTTCGTGACCTGGACATCGTCGATGAATTTTGCTTTGGTTCTCTTTGAGTTGGACATCCAGCCCTCCACCAAATGGGTGAAACGTTCATGACCTAGTGACTGGATGTGATTGTAAACAAAAACAAGGCGATATGCCAACTTTGATGTTGTGTCAGGCTGGAAAATCGCTCAGGTTAGGTTTGAATTAAATGTTGGAGACTGTGCATGGGCATTGTTTAATTGTTCCGCCGTGGTGCTTCACGTTGACTGATGACCTCCTGCCGATGGTTTCCTCGATTTGTATTATACAAGACTACAAGGGCTTTTCTGGGAGCCACCCCTTGAAGTCTGCTTAAAATAAACTGGACTCTTAAGAGACGTTGCGCCGCACGTTGAATTGGCATTTGCGGGTAAAGACAAAAGGGACTCACTCTTCCCCTAGAATCCTGTCCCATGCCGCAATGTGGTTTCGGAAGCCGTACTCGACCATCTCGAATTTTCTGCCCAAATTCTTGGCTGCGACCCCAAGCGTCCCGGTGCCGGCAAAGGGATCAAGAATGGTGTCGCCTTCTTTGCTCAATGCGGTAACCAGAGTCTCAATTACCGACAATTTTTTTGCGTTGGGTGAAGGGTCTTTTCGCCCTTCTTGGTTGACCATTCCTCATCGGGGTCAGGCATCATCCGTTCGTTCCCTGATGTTTTTCCAGCGACCACATAATTTTTATAGCGGCCTTCCTTGTCGAAATATGAATTTTCTGAGCACACATGCAGCCCGAGTTCGAAGCTCTCCTGAAACATCCCCTTGTTGGTGCCTCGTGAATCCGGTTTGCACCAGGCATATTTGCGCAACTTGGTAAAATAGCGGGAAAGCTCTCGATACCAATCGCCGAATTGGAAATCCGAGCAGAACACAAAGACATTGCCGCCAGGTTTCAGAACGCGATGGAATTGGTAGGCTAGAACGTCGATCCGAAGCTTTTTGCAATCCCAATCCTTGCCGGCGATACCGATCTCGAAAGGCGGGTCGGTGATTATGGCCTCGTACCGGTGGGAAGGACAATTCTCCAAAAAAAGGAACGCATCATCGTTGTGGATGTCGCCGTCTTCGGACGACGAGGTTACCCCCAGATGGTCTTGTTTCCGTAAATCAATCACGAATCACCTGCCACCGGCTTTCCATACGTCGGCTTTTGGTTTTCCAAGATGAATTCCCGCATTCGTTGAAGCGATTTTGAACTCAGCCCAGGGTTGAGAGCTTTGCGCCGCTTGGCTCGTTCTTTGGGATTTGCAATCGTGTGGCAACTGTTGGCGGCATTAGCCATTTCCGGGTCATTCTCCAGTATGCTCATCAGCGCTCTATACGTGTCGTTGTGCATGGTGACGAGAACGATTCGAACGAACTCCGGAACAGGAAGGTCATAGGCAAGGGAGAAGTCGAGTACCCGATCCAGTGGAATCGAAGCGTCCCCCTTTTCGATCTGGGATATGAACGAGCTGGAGCACCCCAATTTCTGGGCGACCCATCTGAGGGGCTTGTGCCGATTCTCCCGGACAATCTTCAGATAAAGCCCGACTTCTTCTTTCAACAATTGTTCCGGGGTCTTCACAGGGGTGAGGTCAACGTCGTCATCTTCGGCCATGGTTAATCAACCACCTTGTTAACAGTGTTAAGCAACTAGTTGTTTAACACTGTTAATAAATAAGTTGATAATCAGTAGCAAGGGATTTGTTGCTTTTTTGGGGTGGATGCGTGAGCAGGGACCTGAGGATATCCCTTGAGCCAGAGTCGAACCCGCCATCCCTCTCGCCGTCGCCTACGGTAATCACGACGCAAGCAAAGCCGTCGGGGCAAGGCCGCCCGGCTCGCCGGGTGCCCGAAGGGCCTGGCCTTGCTCCGGCGGCTGCTTGCGTCACGCTCGTGGAAAATCGGCGGGAGGGAAAGAAATCGTGCCGCCGGAGCTTGCGCGAAGGTTTCGTGGCGTCATATGGTAGGGCATATCCACCGGATAAATTGGTCACCAAAAGGAGGTATGACGCACCTAAGGCGCGTTCATAAGTTTTGACGAAGTCTAAACTGATGAACGCTTAAGTAGGCACTAACACGCCGTAACATCTAACACTTCGCTGCCGTTCATTTCCAAACGGCACACTTTCACATCCTAACGCCAGGCTGAAACACAGCACCCCGCCGGACAAACGACAGGTATCTAGAAATCTGCCGTTGTCGTAATTCCCCCACGGCCATCGCTTATGCGCAGGACAAATGAGCTTGCGTGGTGGCACCCCTTATTGAATGGATTCTCAGGATTTTTCCTTCTGTGGGAAACGGACATTGATTTGTCCCGTGTCGGTTGTTGTGTGGCGCATTCGCGCCATAGGCAGGTCATTTCCCGGCAAGCGGGGAAGGTCCGATCTGCTTTGTCCCGGGGCGCTGCCCCGAACTTCAGGAAGGAGATCCATATGAAATCCATCAGTCTGGTACTGGGCGCGAACAGGGCAACCCTGTCCGGCCCGCGCTCGAAACAGCACAGAATCCGGCAGAATGCCAAAGCCTTCGCAGGCCGGTTGCGTGAAGCCGGGTTTGGAGTCCGCAAATGGACCAACATTTCCAACAAGCATTTTGCGGCCGTGGCCGCCAAGATGAAAGAACAGGGCGTGGGTGACGGGCGCATAGCTGAAATTTTTTCGGCAGCCCGTCACCTGTGCGAAACTTACGGCAACACCCGCATCAGCCCGACCAACGACGTGTTCGGCGTGAAACGCGGGACCATTGCCAACGCCAACAGCAAGGCGGTTGCCCCTGAATTTGTCTTGGGGGCAATCGCCAAACTGGAAGCTGAATCCTCATATGAGCACGGTCCCCGGTGTGCCGCTCAGATCCGACTTCAGTACGAACTGGGGCTCCGACGAGAAGAATCGGCGAAAGTCGATCTGATCAACGATTGGGACAAGGAAGCCCGCACTCTTCACATCCAGTATGGCTCGAAGGGTGGGCGCCCTAGGACGCTGCACAATCTCTCCGATCGGCAGCAGGATGCTCTTGAGAGAGCTCTGCCATACGTCAGTCAATCCGACAGGCCGGGGATTCATAATCTCATGCCGAGCGGGATGGGCGACAAATGGCAGGAAAAGCTGTCCTACGCGGCTAGGCTTTGCGGCTTCACCAAGAAGGAAAGCGGGTGGACGCTGCACAGCAACCGTCATGAGCGGTTTCATCGCATGTACGTCGAGCACACGGGTTTCCAGCCGCCCAACCAGCACGAATCCGTGGAAGCCTTCCAAAAGACCGCGCGGGACACGGCTGGGGACGAATGGCCCCGGCTCGACGCCGAAGCCCGTGACGACATCGAAGTCACTGCAGGCCATTCCCCTGGCCGCCGTGACGTATCCGATGCCTACCTTGGCAGTTCCCGTTAGAAGAAGCCCCGCCCTTTTCGGTGGGGCTTCCCTTTTTGGGCGTGAGGTTACCTGAAGATGAATCGCCTGAGCGATTCATCTTCAGGTAACCGTCCTCCCCGCCCGTCGGCTTGTGGCCGATGGGCGGGGAGGACTTTCGCCCCTCATGAGCGACTCATCGAAAAAAGTGAAAATACCCTATCTCGATTCCTTGAGGTCAAAGGTGCCGGTGTGATCAGACTTAAGGGTTGGCTGGGAGTCCCGCAGCGGGACAGGTGTTTAACCCTTTGGTTTAGGTCGCATGTCGAACGCATTGAAGGTCAAGGATGTCGCCCGAATTCTGAATTGTTCGGAAAGCCTGGTCAGGACTCCGGCCATGCTTGCCGCGCTGGGGGCTTTTCGGATCGGTAAACGGGGCATCCGATTTCACCATGAGCTGCTCAAGGCGTACATCGCCAGGGGACAGCTCGGCCATGCAGAAAAGGCGCCAATCTCGGACGAAGGCGGAAGCCGGTCCGATTTGACGGATCGTCATGGCATTTGGTAACTTCAATGATGGTAAGCGACCTTTCCTGCAGGAGAAAATATGCCCTACAAGGAAGGAAAACGGTGGAGGGGTGTGGTGCGTTTCACCCCGACACATGGTCCGATCATCAGGCGCACGAAGTTCTTTGAAACCAAGAGACAGGCAGGGGATTGGGAAGGCGAAACCGTCAAGGCATTGAAGGTGGCCGACCAGAGAAACCCTGCCAAGGCCGATGTGATTGGCCGGGCTCTGACCGTGACGGAATGGGCGAATCGTTACCTCGATCACGTCGAGGCCACGATGTGCCGGAAGACCTACAACGAAAAACGGTTGGCTTTCCAGCGGCTGGGGGCTTTCCTCAGGGACGACCGGTCGCTGGTTGGGCGAATCAGTCTTCACGTGGCTCTGGAGCATCTGGCCATGGTCTCCAGGACGGTAACCGGGAATTCGG
Source organism: Desulfovibrionaceae bacterium (assembly GCA_015709315.1). Classification (GTDB taxonomy): domain Bacteria; phylum Desulfobacterota; class Desulfovibrionia; order Desulfovibrionales; family Desulfovibrionaceae; genus Pseudodesulfovibrio. The sequence goes on along the minus strand of JACCQI010000030.1, from coordinate 28,367 downwards.
CGAACAAGGATCGCAAGAATCTCGCCGCTGCCTGGGTGTGGGGAATCAAGTACCTCAATCTGGACAGGGACAATCCCTTCCAGCATGTGGACAGGTTCCCCGAGGATCGCCACCCGCGCTACGTCCCGCCGCTGGACGATTTCCGCAAGGTGGTGCACCTGGCGGGACCTCGTCGTAGGCAACTGCTGTTGCTGGCCTTCCATACCGCGCCGCGCAGGAGCGAGCTTTGGAAACTCAAGTGGAGCGAGGTCGACTTCGGATCAGGGCTTGTCGGCTACTGGACAAGGAAGCGGCGAAGCGGAAACGCGGAATTCGATGAGCTCCCCATGTCCGCAGGGCTTCGAGCCAAGCTGGCCGAATGGAAGCTGGTGTCCGGCGCCGAGGATCTGGTCTTCGGCAATCGGTTCAACGGTCTTCTGGACCCGAACAATCGGTGGCTGAAGCGGTTGTGCGCCGAAGCCGGGGTGAAGCCGTTCGGCTTTCATGGCATCCGTCACCTGGCGGCCCGAGTGGCTATCGACAACGGTGCGACCATCATGGAAGTGAAGCATCTGCTTCGGCACAAGTCCATCGCCACGACCCAGCGCTACATCCTCCGGACGAAGAAGACCACCGGTGCCGTGGATGCCCTGGATGCAGCATTGGTCGATGCGGTCGGAGGCCGAGTCCGGAAAAATGACACTTGCGGGTGACACGTGGAAAGGAAAAGGCCTTACGCGGTGTGCGTAAGGCCTTGTATTTCCTTGGCGTCCCCAAGGGGATTTGAACCCCTGTTAACGGCGTGAAAGGCCGCCGTCCTGGACCAGGCTAGACGATGGGGACGCAGATTGGCTGGGCTGCAAGGACTCGAACCTTGATTAACGGAGCCAGAACCCGTCGTCCTGCCAATTGAACGACAGCCCAGCAGCGAGAAGTTGATTTAAGGGCTGGTCACCCGAATGTCAACTTGTTTTTTCTGTTTGATTTAAAAAGCCTTGGCCAACTGGCGGGTGCGCTTTTTCAACTTGTTGATCTTGCGGCGCATGCGGTCGCGCTTGGCGCGGTCCGTGATCTCGTCCTTTTCGGCGCGCAGGGCACGGATCTGCTTCTTGATCTCGGCGATCTGCTTCTTGTAGGGAGAGACCTGCTGCTCTTCAACGATGCCGAAGACGTCCTTGATGGCCTGGACCAGTTCGGTTTTGTCCTTGCCGGAAGCGCCGACGATCATGGGGAGCTTCTCGATGCACAGGGCGCGCAGCTCCTTGGTGGTCATTTTCTCCAGCGGCTTGGTCAGGCCAAGCTCGTCAAAGGCGATTTCCTTGACTTCTTCACTCATGGTGTACTCCTTAAAGTGGATCGAGGCGGGACGCCCTACGTGTCGTCAAACATTCGCTGGTAGGCCCGGTAACACCTGCCGACCGGCGAGTCGGGGTCCAATTCCTCATTTAATTCGCCCAGCTTCTTGGGCTTTTTAAGTTTCCTCGGAGGCTCCGCAGCCTCCGGCCGGATCGCTCCGTCCAAAGGAATTCTGCCGTTTAGCAGTTCGAATACCACTTTGTCAAAGACTTCTTCGCCAAGGAAATTGTTGATCGTTTCGAGCAGCAGGGGGGCGAGGTACTGGGCCTCCTGCATGACGATGGGGTCGCCCGCGGCCAGGATGATCTTTGACCCGCGGTGGCCCAGGGGGCGGGCCATGTGCGCCATCTCGCCCATGAGGTCGTCCCAGCCGCGCCAGAGCCTGACCAGGGACTTGCCGCCCGTGGTGTCGAGCTTGTCCAGGTAGCCCGGCAGGACGCTGCCCAGCCGTTTGGTTCGCCGGGTCCGGGTGGAGCGGCCCGAAGCGCCGTTTGTCCGACGGTAGCGGGGCATGGCTATATGCGGTCTCCCTTGGGGGCGAGTTTGATGGTGACGATGGCCGGGGCCAGTTCGTAGGCTTCGCCGGACCGCTCCTGCTCGTCCACTTCCCGGGCCGTTTCGGCGGCCACTCCCTTGGGGTCCCCGCCCTTGATGATGCCGGAGATGACGCCGTCGCGGAGGGCCTTGTCCGGCTTGAACCGTCGCTTGAGCACGATTTCCTCCTGCTCAAAGCCTTCCTTGACGATGGTCAGCAGGTGGTCGCTCTGCTTGTCCAGCTTCACGGCGCACGGGCTGACGCACATCTTTTTGCCGTCGGCGTAGACGGTCGCGCCGATGGGGTCGGTGGACACCGGAACGGACTGCTTGGGCACGCCGCAGGCGGCCGGCGCGACCAGGAGCGTGGCCAGCAGCAGGGCGGGGGCGGATCGGGTCACGGGTCCCTCCTACATGCAGTTGCGGGGACGGTAGTTGACGATCAGGGCCGGGCAGCCGGGCGACAGGGCCACCTGGATGGGGGTGGACCCGACGGATGGCTTGGCCAACTGCTCGCTGGAGGAGTACTGGGCCATGACCACCACGTCGGAGTCCTTCCAGCGGGCCTGCTTGAGAATCTCCACGTAGGGGATGCCCTCCCAGCAGTGGAAGTCGTGGCTCACGTCCGCAATCGCCTTGCCGTAACGCTCCTGCATGCGCCTGAGGGCCTTGTCGATGAAGATATCCATCTTCTGCATGTAGTACTGGGGATTGGGCGTGGTCTGGCCCACGTCCAGGACATGGAAGACGTCCAGGTGGGCCTTGTTGGTCCGGGCGAGCTGGATGGCGTAGCACAGGGCGGAATCCGAGGGCGTGGAAAAGTCCGTGGCCATCAGGATGCGCTTGATGTTCGCCTCGGCGTCCATTTCGTTGGAGGCTACCAGGACCGGGCAGAAGACGTTGGCGCAGACCTTGCGGATGGTGGTGTCCACCATGCCCCACATGCGGTCCGGCCGGTTTATGATCTGGGTGTGGTGGCCCATGATCACCAGGTCGACGCATTCGGAATGGACGATGCGGAGCATGTCCTCGTGGGCCGGTCCGGCGGCCACCCGGATGGAGTGGTTGGGGATGTCCTTGAGTTCGTCGGCGTAGTACCCGGCGATCTTTTCCCGGGCCGACGCCATGAGCGCCTCTCGGGGCACGGTTTCGTCAAAGGAACACCACGCGTCCCTGCCGATGGGCAGGGCGTGGAAAAGGATCAGCTCGGCATTGTTTCTGCGTGCCAGGTTGAATGCCGCCTTGGGGGCGGTCTGCACGTCGATCTGCGGCGTCACTGCAAGGAGAATCTTCTTGAACATGTGTAATTCCTCCGTCTTGGCCGGTCGATATTGTGGACGCATCGCCACCGGCTGGCGATTTCTCTTAGGCCACTATCGCAATTTCCGACGCCCTGGGCAAGTATAATAAAGGAAAGGCTCCGCCTTCACTCGCGGCTTGACCGCGTGGCTGTTCTTCATGTAGGAATGGTTCATTCCTTATATCAAGATATACTGATATAGAGCTGAAGCGATGGAAATAATAAAATATTGCAAGGCATTGGCCGATGAAACCAGGGCGCGGCTGGTCAACGTCCTCCTTGAACACGAATTGAACGTGGGCGAGATCGTGCAGGTCATGGCCATGGGCCAGTCCCGCATCTCGCGCCATCTCAAGATCCTGTCCGAGTCCGGGCTGGTGGAGGTGCGCCGCGAGGGGTTGTGGGCCTTTTACCGGGCCAGCGACGAGGGGCCGGGCCGCACGTTTTTGGACGGCGTGTCCGCGCTGCTGTCCGAGGAGGACGAGTTCCGGCGCGACCGCAACAGGGCGGAGAAGGTCATCCGCGAGCGAACCGCCGCCACCCGCCGGTTCTTCGACGACATCGCCTCGGAGTGGGACCGCATGACAGCCGAGGTCCTGGGCGACCTGGACCTGGGCCGGGAGATCGGCAAGCGGCTGTCCCCGTGCGCCTGCGCGGCGGACATCGGCTGCGGCACCGGCGACATGCTGGAGATACTGGCCGGTACCGCCGAGTCCGTCATCGGCGTGGACAACTCGCCGAGAATGCTGGAATTGGCCGAGGAGCGGTTCTCGGGCGACGCCCGCATGTCGCTTAGAATCGGCGACCTGACGCATCTGCCCCTGCGCGACGGGGAGGCGGACTGCACGGTCATCTCGCTGGTGCTGCACCACCTGCCCCGGCCGCTGGACGCGCTCGTCGAGACGGGGCGCGTGCTCAAGGTCGGCGGGCGGCTGCTCATCGCCGAGTTCGACCAGCACGAGAACGAGCGCATGCGGACCGAGTACGGCGACCGCAGGCTCGGCATTCCGCGCGTAAAGATGCGCTCCTGGCTGGAGCAGGCCCGGTTCGACGTCCGGTCCGTCACGGAATTTTCCGTCAACATGGGCCTCGTGGTCGTTTTGTACGAGGCCGAGAAGAAATAACGAACAGCACCTTTAATCGGAGGAACATATGTCCAAGAATATCCTGCCCGTGGATCCCGAACTGAACAGCAAGGTCGCCGACCCGTCCCTGGCCGAATGGGGCCGGAGGGAGATGCAGCTGTCCGAGCGCGAGATGCCGGGGCTTATGTCCATCATCGAGAAATACGGCGAGGAAAAACCGCTCAAGGGCCTGAAGATCATGGGTTCCCTGCACATGACCATCCAGACGGCCATGCTCATCAAGACCCTGCACGCGCTGGGAGCGGACATCCGCTGGGCGTCCTGCAACATCTTCTCCACCCAGGACCACGCCGCGGCCGCCATCGCCGAGTCCGGCATGGCCAAGGTGTTCGCCTGGAAGGGCGAGACCCTGGAAGAGTACTGGTGGTGCACCGAACAGGCCCTGACCTGGCCCGACGGCTCCGGCCCGAACATGATCGTGGATGACGGCGGCGACGCCACCCTGCTCGTCCACCAGGGCGTCAAGGTCGAAAAGGATCCCTCCCTGTGCGACAAGCAGTACGACGTCCACGAGTTCCAGGTCATCATGGACCGCCTCGAGGCGTCGGTTGCGGCCAATCCCTCCAAGTGGACCAACATCGCCAAGGACATCCGCGGCGTGTCCGAGGAAACCACCACCGGCGTGCATCGCCTCTACGAGATGCAGCGCACCGGCGAGCTGCTCTTCCCGGCCATCAACGTCAACGACTCCGTGACCAAGTCCAAGTTCGACAACCTGTACGGCTGCCGCGAGTCCCTGGCCGACGGCATCAAGCGCGCCACGGACATCATGGTGGCGGGCAAGGTCGTGGTCGTGGTCGGCTACGGCGACGTGGGCAAGGGCTGCGCCCAGTCCATGCGCGGCTTCGGCGCGCGCGTGCTGGTCACCGAGGTCGATCCCATCTGCGCGCTTCAGGCCGCCATGGAGGGCTTCGAGGTGACCACCATGGACGACGCCGCCTCACGCGGCGACATCTTCGTCACCTGCACCGGCAACTACCACGTCGTCACCGGCGAGCACATGGAGCGGATGAAGGACGAGGCCATTCTGTGCAACATCGGCCACTTCGACTCCGAGATCGAGATGATCTACCTGGAGAAGAACCCCAAGTGCGTCCGGCAGGAGGTCAAGCCCCAGGTGGACAAGTGGACGCTGGAGTCCGGCCGTTCCATCATCGTCCTGGCCGAAGGCCGCCTGGTGAACCTCGGCTGCGCCACCGGCCATCCGAGCTTCGTCATGTCCAACTCCTTCACCAACCAGGTCCTGGCACAGATGGACCTGGCCAGGAACGACTATGATCCCAAGGTCATGATCCTGCCCAAGAAGCTGGACGAGGAAGTGGCCCGCCTGCACCTCGCCCGCCTGGGCGTGAAGCTGGAAACGCTGACCCCGAAACAGGCCGAGTACATCGGCGTGGACGTGGAAGGCCCGTTCAAGCCGGACCACTACCGCTATTGATCCGCCTGCGGGCCATTAAGAAAAAAACGGATTTGTCCGATCAAAAAGGGAGCCAAAAGGCTCCCTTTTTTGCTACGGAACAACCGATGCCCGCGACGAATGCGAAAATATGGCTGCTCTGCCCGGCGGCGCTGCTGCTGGCGCTCTTTCTGTGCGTTCCGGCCGGTGCTGCGGCCGTCGCGCCCGTGCAGGGCGTGGCGGTGGAGGTCCGCAACCATGAGGGCGGCTTCGTGGGCGCGAACCTCATCGACGGCGACCCGGCCACGGCCTGGGTCGGCGGCGGCACGGGCGTGGGGCCGGGCAAGTGGATCGAGTTCACCTTTCCCGGCCCGGTGCGGCTGTCCGCCCTCAAGGTCGCCAACGGCCACCAGGGCAAGGGGCGCTTCAAGGCGTTCAGGCGGCTGGTCCGGGGGGTCATCCTCTATCCCGACGGCGTCCGCCAGAAGTTCGCTCTCAAGCCAGTGCCGGGCGTGCAGACCATTCCCCTGAAATCCAAGGTCGCGGCCACGTTCAAGGTCATCATCACCGGCGTGGCTCCTGTTGCCGGGGACAAGGCCATGGGCGACGCCAAGGTCGCGGTCTCCGAGATGACCGTGCTCGGCGAGCCCGTGGACCCGTCCGAGGCCGGGGAGGCCCTGGACACGGCCGCCGCGCCCGCTGAAAAGCCCAAACCGGCTGAAATGAAAGCCGCGTCCGAAAAGAAGGCCGAACCCGCTGAAACGGGCGGGAAAGCGGAAGCCGGGGAAAACCCCGCGCCCGCCGCGAAACCGGAATCCGCCAGGAAGCCGAAGCCAGCGGCCAAGCCGAAGCCTGCGGCCAAGGCAAAGTCTGCCGGAAAGCCCGCGTCCGTTCCCAAGGCGGACAAGCGCGCGGCCCGGCCCGCCCAGACCACGGCCGGGGGCGCGACCCGTCTTCGTCCCGCCGTGGAGATCCCGGCGGACAAGCCCCTCGCGATGGGCGCGATCAGCCCCTGGCTCGACCTGGAGCTGGTGGCCGGGATCAAGCGCTACTTCTCCCATCTGACCACGCTTTCCGACAGCTACCCCGACGTGTTCGCCGCCGACGTGCGCGAGCGGGAGCGCAAGGCGTTTATCGCCCTGCAGGACAAGGTCCGCCGGGAAAATGCGTTCGGCGACCACCACATGGCCATGCCGGAACTCATCGGCCTGAACTTCGACAAGCCCGTGGAGTCCGGGCAGGGCGTGTCCATCCACGTACACGGCCCCTGCCGCTACTATGTGGGGGACCGGGGCTTCGAGTTCCCGGTGGACACGGAGATCACCATGGTCCACGAGAACGGCGCATGGCTGATCCGCGATGTGCGCGACCGGTAGCGTCCCTCCCGTTTCCCCTGAAAAGCCCGTCCTTGGGCGTCCGGCGCGAGTCTTCATTTGGTGGAGGCGATCCGGAAAAAGTTGTGCTATGAAGTCGGCCATGCGGTACGCTTTGCTTTTGTTCGCCTGTCTGGCGTGGCTCATGCCCGGCACGGCCCTGGCCCTTGAGGTTGACGTCAAGGTGTCCAGCCAGAAGGTGGATTTCGGCCTGGAATACGGGCCGGAGGCCCTCCTGGACGGCGACCCGTCCACGGCCTGGGCCGTGGGCAAGGCGTCGGCCGGTCCGGGAGAGTGGATGGAGTTTTCCTTTGCCCTGCCCGTGCGGGTGGTTCAGCTCGGCATCTACAACGGCCACCAGGGCGAGGGGATGTTCGAGAAATTCCGCCGCATCCGGTCCGGCCGCATCCTCTATCCCGACGGCACGGAAACGCGCTTCTGGCTCCGTGACGAGCCGGGCGAACAGATCATTTCCTGCCCCATCAAGCCGGTGAAATCAATCAAGATCGTGGTGGACGAGGTCTTTCCGCGCGGGGTGCCGCTGGCCCGCATGAAGCTGGCCGTGTCCGAGGTCAAGTTCTACCTCACGCTTATGAACCGTCAGACGAGCGGGGCGGCCATCGACGCCCACAACGCGAGCATCCCCGGCCTGCCCCCGGCGGACCTGGGCGGCAAGGTGCCCGAGGAGATCAAGGACCTGTTGCGGACCTTCTACGTCCGCCAGACCTCGCTGGACGACGACTACTACCTGCTGTTCGCGCCGCATGTGCGCGACAAGTTCGATTTCCAGTTCGAATATTTCAAGGAGATATTCCGCCAGCGCGGGACGTTCAGGAAACTGCGCTCGGCCAAGGTGGACCCGTCCGGCCTGCGCTTCGACCTGGTCTACCTGAACAAGGACCTGGCCGAGGTTCGGGTGTTCGGCTCCTACCACGTCCAGGTCGCGGACCTGGACAAGGACCTGGAGGACGACTCCGTATTTGTGCTTATGAAGGGCGTGGACGGATGGCGCATCCTGGAGCTGGACGACCAGGAATGATTTAATCAAAATCGTTTTATTTCAATCTATTAGATAATCCACACATCAATCAGGTCATTTCCGTAGAAGCCCTCGGATTCGGCCGGGATGCAGGCCAGTCCGTGGGCCTGGACAATGGTTCGCAACAGTCCGGACTTGCCCAGCACGGGGTGGGCCAGGGGCGGCTGCCCCTCCCGTTCCTCCAGCCGGATGCGGACATAGTCCTCGCGGCCGGGCTTGGACGGCAGGTTGCGGGCCAGCTCCGCCTTGCGGAGGGTCCGCACGGTCCGGTCGAAGGCCAGACCGTCGCCCTGGAGATGGCGGATCAGCGGCAGTATGAGCACGTGCATGACCACCAGGGCGGACGTCACCTGGCCGGGCAGGCCGAGGACCGGCTTGGTCCCCACGCGGCCGAGGATGGTCGGCTTGCCGGGGCTTATGGCCACGCCGTGGGCCAGTATTTCGGCCCCGTTCATGGCCTCGATGGTCTGGACCGTGAGGTCGCGCACGCCGATGGAGCTGCCGCCGGAAAGAAGCACCAGGTCGTTGTCGCGGATGGCCGTGCCCAGCGCGTCGGACAGGTGTTCGAGGTCGTCCTTGACGATGCCGTAGGGGACCGGGACCCCGCCCGCCTGTTCGACCAGGGCCGCCAGGGAGTGGGTATTGACGTCGCGCACCTGGCCGGGGACCGGGGTTTGGTGCGTCGGGATCAGCTCGTCGCCGGTGGACAGGATGCCCACGCGCGGCCTGCGCGCCAGCTTCATGGTTTCGAAGCCCAGGGCCGCGGCCAGCCCGATCTCCTGGGGCCGCATGACGGTCCCCTTGGCCAGGGCGACCTTGCCTTCCCGGGCGTCCTCGCCGCGCTGCATGACGTTTTCGCCGGGGGCCGCGCTCCTGCGGATCTCTATGGTTCCGCCCGTATCGTCATCCTCCATGGCATGGGTGTGCTCCACCATGACCACGCCGTCCGCGCCGTCCGGCAGGATGCCGCCGGTGGCGATGCGCGCGCATTCGCCGGGCTTGAGCGAGATGTCCGGCAGCCGGTCTATGGGCAGGGCGGCCACGCATTCCAGGTAGCCGGGGTTGGACTCGCCGGCACCGAACACGTCGCGGGCGTTGACCGCGTAGCCGTCCATGCAGGAGCGGTCGAGCAGGGGCCAGTCATGGGGCGCGATCAGGTCGTCGGCCAGGACCCGGTTCAGGGCCAGGGAAAGATCGGCTGTCTCGGCGTCGAGCGGCACGAAGCCCTTGAGTTTGCGGACGAATTCCTCGCGGCTGATGATGGTGAAAAAACCGTGGTTCATGCTGATGTCGGCTCCTGTGCCGTGGGGCGGCGGCGCGGTCCGGCGGCCCGGACCGGATGGCCCATGCTCCCCCTAGTAGATTATTTCCGTTCCGATGCCGGACTTGGTGAACAGTTCGAGCAGGATGCAGTTCTCCACCCGGCCGTCGATGATGGCGGACTTCTCCACTCCGGCCACGGCCTCCAGGCAGCATTTGATCTTGGGGATCATGCCTCCCGTGACCATGCCGGACCGGATGGCCTCGAACGCCTCCTTGGCGGTCAGCGACGTCACCAGTTCGCCCTTGTCGTCCAGCAGGCCCGGCACGTCGGTCAGCAGGTAGAGCCGCTTGGCCTCAAGCGCGGTGGCCACGGCGCCGGCCACGGAGTCGGCGTTGATGTTGTAGGTGACGCCTTCCTGGTCCACGCCCACGGGCGCGATGACCGGGATGAATCCCTCGTTCATGAGCGATTCGAGGAGCTTGGTGTTGACCGAGGTGACCTCGCCCACCTTGCCCAGGTCGATGATCTCGGGCGGTGCGTTGTCCTTTTCGATGGCCAGTTCCTTGGGCTCGGCGGTGATCAGTCTCCCATCCTTGCCGGACAGCCCCACGGCCTGGCCGCCGTGCAGGTTGATGAGGTTGACGATCTCCTTGTTGACTTTGCCCACCAGGACCATTTCCACCACGTCCATGGTGGCGTCGTCGGTGACGCGGTAGCCCTCGCGGAAGTGGGATTCGATGTTGAGCGCCGTGAGCATCTTGCCGATCTGCGGGCCGCCGCCATGCACCACCACCACGTTGATGCCGATGTACTTGAGCAGGATGATGTTCAGGGCGAAGGCGCGCTTCAGGGCCTCGTCGATCATGGCGTTGCCGCCGTACTTGATGACCACCGTCTGGCCGTAGAACTGGGTGATGAACGGCAACGTCTCGATGATGGACTTGGCCTGCAGCTGGTACCGCTTCATGTCCCGTTTGCTGATGGATTCGTGTTTCATGTGCGCTCCTGGTTTCGGATCCCGGCCCGATAATGGCGGGGATTGTCCTTCAAAGGCGGGTGTAAGTCAATTGCCCATCCGGAAAGTCCCGGCCGTCGTCCCGTCAGGCATTCGGCCCGGATGTCCCGCCTCGAATTTTCAGGCTATAAGGGTATGTTTTTTGGCCGGAAAGGTTGCGTTTTTCGTTTCCGACCTGCTATTTGTTCATTGACTTCAAAGGCCCGGCAGGGCGGGAGGGAACATGAAGATCAGTTTCAACAGAATGGAATGGGCCGGATCGGTGGGCGATCTGGGCACCCTTTTGCCGCTCGCCTTCGGCATGATCATGATAAACGGGCTGTCGGCCACCGGGCTGTTCCTGACCGTGGGCCTCATGTACGTGGTGGCCGGGATGTATTTCCGCGTGCCCATCGCGGTGCAGCCCATGAAGGTTGTTTCGGCCTACGCCATCGCCATGGCGCTCACGCCCGGCGTGATCACGGGGTCGGGCATTCTTTTGGCGGCCCTGCTGCTCCTGTTGGGAGCCACCGGGCTGGTGAACGCGGTCGCCAGAATCGTGCCCCGGCAGGTCATTCGGGGCGTGCAGTTGGCCACGGGCGTGCTGCTGCTTTCCAAGGGCGCCTCGCTCATCGTGGGCACAAGCCCCTTCCAGGCCATGCGCGGCGGCGTGGAGCCGTATCTGTCCATGCAGGCCGTCGGGCCGGTGCCCATGTCTATTTTCCTGGGCGTCCTGTTCGGCGTCATCACCATTTTTCTGTTGCCGAACCGCCGTTATCCGGCCGGGCTGGTGGTGGTCGTGTGCGGGGCGGCCGCCGGAGCGGCCCTGGGCGCGTGGCGGGAGCTGACCTCGGCCCCGCTGGGGCTTTACCCGCCGGAGTTCCTGCCTTTCGGTCTGCCCACGGGCATGGACCTGACCTACGGGCTGCTCGCCCTGGTCCTGCCCCAGATTCCCATGACCATGGGCAACGCGGTCATCGCCAGCCGGGACCTGAGCTTCGAATATTTCGGGGTGGAGAGCCGACGGGTGACGGATCGCGCCCTGTGCGTGTCCATGGGACTGGCCAACGTGTTTTCGTTTTTGGTTGGCGGCATGCCGGTCTGCCACGGCGCGGGCGGGCTGGCCGCGCACTATGCCTTCGGGGCGCGGACTGCCGGGTCCAATCTGGTCATAGGCGTGTTCTTCGTGCTTCTGGCCGTGCTCCTGGGGCCGGGGTCCGTCACGGTCCTGCACCTGCTGCCCATGGGCGTGCTGGGCGTGCTTCTGTTCTTTTCCGGGGCGCAGCTGGCCCTGACCATCCAGGACGTGGAGTCGCGCTCCCACCTGTTCGTGGTCGTGGTCATGCTCGGCATCACCCTGGCCGCCAATCTGGCCTGGGCCTTCGGTGTGGGCATCGTACTGAGCCATCTCCTTGAGCGGGGGCGGATCACCATCTAGCCGCAACGGGCAGAATGCTCCAGAAAATAACCCCCTTGTGTTTTCCTTCCCGGCAGGTACAATCCAACGTAATTCAAAGAAACCGAACCCGGAGGAACAGTTATGGGCAAGCTCATAAAGGAAGAGGGCGACAAGGGACGTCTGCATATCGAAACGCGCCTGCTGGGCGAATCCCTGGTGGACAAGCAGCTTTTGAGGAAGACCGAGGCCACCGAGTATTTCCGCATGCAGCCGGACGTCAACGTGCTCAAGATCGGCGGCCAGTCCATCATGGACCGGGGAGCCAAGGCGCTGTTCCCCATCCTCGACGAGCTGATCGAGGCCAAGGAGAAGCACAAGATTCTGCTCATGTGCGGCGGCGGCACCCGCGCCCGGCATGTGTACAACATCGGCGTTGACCTGGGCATGCCCACCGGCGTCCTGTCCAAGCTCGGGGACAAGGTTTCCTGGCAGAACGCCGAGATGCTGTCCGTGCTCCTGGCCAAGCACGGCGGGGTGAAGATCGGCCACGGCGACCACCTGGAACAGCTCACGATGTACTGTCAGCTCGGCTATCTGCCCATCACCACCGGCATTCCGCCCTACGGCTTTTTCGAGCATCCCGCGGAACTGGGTTCCATCCCGCCCCACCGCACGGATTCGGGCGCATGCCTGTTGGCCGAGAACATCGGCGCAAAGTCCCTGATCTACCTCAAGGACGAGAAGGGCATGTACGAGGGTGATCCCAAGAAGGGCGACCGAAACACCATGAAGTTCTACGACAAGCTCCACGTCGATGAACTCCTGGAGATGGACCTGGACGACCTCATCGTGGAACGGCCGGTCCTGACGTTCCTCAAGAATGCCAAGACCCTCAAGTCCTTCCAGATCATCGATGCGCTCCGCCACCCGGAGCACATCCGCGCGGCCCTGGAAGGCGAGCACGTGGGAACCATCATCTACAAGGATTAGAAGGGATAGGAAAGGCGGCAACGCAAAAGGCCGGGAGCAGTGTGCTCCCGGCCTTTTGTCTGTGGACGGACGGATGCGGTCATTCGGTCTTGCCGCCGCCCTTGCCTTCGCCGTCGCGGGGGAGATACACGACCTCGGCCCCGGTGTTCTCGGCAATCTCTTCCAGCTCGCACTTGCGGATGCGCTTGACGTAGATCTTGAGATCGCCGCCCTGCACGCCGACCACGCGATAGCGCGGCCGCTGGTTGCCTCTGTCGGAACGCCTGCGTTCCCTGACGAATATCTTCATATCGGTCTCCTTTGCTTGTGCCTTGAAGGACATTGGTGTATATTGTTTATATATCCACTAAGCACATATAGTCAAGAAAGGAATACAGGTCATGTCAAGAAAAGTCGGCGGCGAGAAAAAACAACGCTACATGCAGCCTTCCCTGTTGATGGCCCTGAGGGAGGGGCCGAACTACGGCTATCCGTTGATAAGCGCCATCGGCGAATACGGATTTTTGAGCGGCGACGCGCCTCCGGGCATGGTCTACCGCCATCTGCGCCAGATGGACGAGGAGGGGCTGGTCACCTCGACGTGGGACGCCGAGGGCGACGGCCCGGCCAAGCGGGTCTACTCCATCACCCCGGAGGGCGAGGAGGTGCTGGGGATGTGGATCGAGCACATGGAGCAGCAGCGGGACAGGCTCGACGCCTTTATCGCGCGCTACAGGAAAGGGTAGCCGACGGCTTTTCCGGGTGCGCCCCCGGAGCATTGTGCCTGCCGCGCTTGCCGTGGGCCGGGGTCCAGACGCCGTCCGCCAGGCGCTTCACCTGGAGCACGGGCCTGCCGTCCCACAGCGAGGGACGGAGCCAGGCCGCGTCCGTGATCGCGTCGTCCGGCAGGGGGACCAGCGGGTCCCGGTCCACCGAGACCACGGCGATGCCCGCGTCGTTCAGCTCGCGCACGGACAAGGCGGGCGGCAGGTCGCGCAGCCGTCCGTATTCGATGAAGCGTCCGCACCAGCCGTGCTTTGTCAGGCCCACTGCGGCCAGCGCGCCGATGATGCCGTCATTGGTGCCCCCCAAGCCATACAGTTCCACGGACCGGGCCGTGTCCATGGCCTGTTGCTGGGTCAGGCGCACGCCCGTGGCCTGCCGGCCGAATGCGACCATGTCGCCGGTCACCGCGGTTTCCGGGGCCAGGCACAGGCCCGGATCGCTGCCGGGCGCGCACAGGGCGTCGAGGTGCGCCACGGCCCGGTCGCGCAGCGTTTCCAGCGTGCATTCCGGGTCCAGGTCGATGATGGCGCAGGCCGAGCTGTTGTTGGAAGTGTAGGGAATGGATTCCAGGCGGGGCAACTGGTGCCTGACGATGCCGACCAGGGTGGACGCCCCGGGCAGCTTGCCGCCGAATTCACGGACCAGCCGTCCGGTTCCCATGACCGCGTCGCGGTCGTCGGTGTCGTCGAATCCCAAGTATACCCGCATATGTTCCCTCCCTATGCCGTTAGGCACGATTCCACAACCGCGTCCGGTACACAAGGGGAGGGAATTTGCCATCAAATCGGCACAGGGAGGATCAGGCCAGAACGAGCCGGTAGAGCGCCCGCTCATAACAGCGGGACAGCCGGGCGGCGGCGGTGTGGGGCATGCCCAGCGAACGCAGCCTGCAATAGAGGTGCAGCGGGTTGAGGCGGTGCTGGAGCCGTTGCTTGATTCCGTTCATGCCCGTCTTATCGACTGCCGGGGGGCGAGTATTAGAGCTGGTTTTCATGATTTGATGTTCCGTATGCAAAACAGTGCCAGGTAAAGGATGACGATGGAGCAGACCAGGCCGCCGAGGTAGACGGCCTCCATGCCGAACAGGGCGTAGAGCGCGCCCATGAGCAGGGGGGCCACGGTCTGGGCCAGGCGCAGGAGAAACCCGTTGGCGGCCATGAATGCGCCGCGCTGTTCCATGGGCGCGATGGTGGTCAGCATGGTCATCACGGTGGGGATGTTCAGCCCCTGGGCCAGGCCGAAGCAGATCACGGGCGGGATCACCTGCCACAGGCCCGGAGCGTTGGGCGTGAGCAGCATGCACAGGGCGTAGAAGACGGCGGCCGCTGCGAGCAGGGTCTTCTGGCCGAGTCTTTCCGCCAGCCTGCCGAGCTGGAACGAGGCCACCCCGGTGAAGCCCGAGGCCACCAGGAAGATCATGCCGATGGCGGCGGGCGATGCCTGGAACCGGACGTCGAGCAGGATCGGCAGGTAGGTGATGATGGGGCCGTACAGGATGACGAAGGTCAGCAGCGTGGTGGCGAACAGGCAGAGCGCCTGCCGGGACTTCATCTGGGCCAGGGCCGAGGACAGATATTGCCGGAGGCTGCCGGTGATGCGCGGTTCCGGGGTATCCATGGTCGTCGAGATGACCAGCCCGAGCGGGATGGCTACCAGGGGCAGGATGAACGGCCAGTTCCAGCCGAGCAGGGCCAGGAAGCCGCCGATGGCCGGGTAGCCCGCCGTGCCCAGGGCCAGGACCGAGGCGTTGTAGCCCATGGCCTGGCCGCGTTCGCGGCCTTCGTAGATGTCGCCGATGATGGTGCCGTAGAGCACGCCCAGCGGGGCCGCGCCCACGCCCTGGCAGAAGCGGAGCGCGAGCAGTTGGGGGATGGACTGGGCAAAGAAGCAGGCGAACCCGAATCCGCCGAATATGAACAGGGACGGGACCAGGACCACCTTGCGGCCCAGCCTGTCGGCCAGCACGCCCATTACGGGCGCGAAGAGCACGCCGGGCAGGGTGAAGACCGCGATGGTCAGCCCGATGGTGGCCGGGGTGAAGGAAAGCCCTTCCATGATGTCCGGCAGGGCCGGGATGATGGAGGACACGCCGAGTACCGCCATCAGCGTCACGCCGAAGACGAGTTGGAGATTTTTGTCGCGATACAGCTTCCGCATCTAGATGGCCGCGTCCAGGAGCATGTTGTCGCGGTGTACCGCCTCGCCGAAGGGCAGGGGACCGAGGACCCCGGCCAGTTCGTCGGTGTGCATGCCCTTGATGCGGTCAAGCTCGTCCGCCGAGAAATTGGAGATGCCCACGCCCAGTTCCTCGCCTTCCAGGGTGGTGATGAAGACCAGGGCCCCGCGCTCGAAGCAGCCGGTCACCCCCCGGATGCCGATGGGCAGGAGCGACTTGCCCTTGCGGAGCAGGGCGCCCGCAGCGCCGTTGTCCACCTGGATGGAACCGGCGGGATCGTCGTGGTAGGCGAGCCAGAATTTCTTGCTGGAGACCGTGTCCTTGCGGGGCAGGACCAGGGTACCCCGGTCCTCGCTCCCCAGGGCGTCCAGAATGTCGAATTCGCCCTTGCCGGACACGATGAAGGTCGGCACGCCGAGCTGGGAGGCGCGGCGCGCGGCCCGGAGCTTGGAGTACATGCCGCCGGTGCCCACCGAGGTCTTGCCGTCGCACATGGACTCGATGTCCAGGTCGCAGATGTTGTCGATGGTCGGCATGGGGCGGGCGTCCGGGTTGGTGTCCGGGTTCCCGTCGTACACGCCGTCGGCCGAGGTCAGGCTGATGAACAGGTCCGCCCCGGTCAACCCCACGCACATGGCCCCGAGAGTGTCGTTGTCGCCGAACTCCAGCTCATGGGTGGACACGGTGTCGTTTTCGTTGACGATGGGGATGACGCCCCATTCGAGCAGCCGCTCCATGGTGTTGCGCGCGTTGAGGAAGCGCTCGCGGTCCTTGAGGCCGCTGCGGGTGAGCAGGACCTGGGCGGTGACCACGCCGTGGCGGGCGAACGCCTCGTCATAGTCGTGCATCAGGCGGCCCTGGCCCACGGCGGACGCGGCCTGGCGCGAGGCCATGTCCTTTTGGCCCTTTCGGCGGCGGCAGGTGCGTTCGAAGATGCGCTGGCGTCCGGCGGCCACGGCCCCGGACGAGACCAGGATCACGTCCACGGAACGCTCGCGCAGGGCACAGAGCTGGTCCGCCAGACGGTTCAGGGCGTCCGCGTTCAGCCCGTCGCCGGTGGTGATGACGGCGGAACCGACCTTGACCACCACGCGCTTGAGCGAGGCGAGCACGCTGTTCCTGTTGATCGCGAAATTCGTCATGCAGCGCACCCTACTCCATCTACGGAGGGCGGGCAAGAAGTTGGAGCTATTGGTTTTCTTCGTCCAGGGCCGCGTTCATGGCCGCCAACTGGTCCCACATGGCGGCCAGCAGTTCGTCCACGCCGTCGCCGTTGAGGGCGGAGATGAAGAACACGGTTTCGCCCGAGGCGTCGGCCTTGGCCCGCAGGTCGGCCAGTTCCTCTTCGGACAGGGTGTCGATCTTGTTGATGACCTTGATCTGGGGCTTGGTGGCCATCTCGGCGTTGTACTCGGCCAGTTCCTGGTTGAGCATGCCGTACCCGTCCAGGGGATTGTCGCGGTTGACGTCCTCCACGGCCAGGATGTGGACCAGGAATCGGGTGCGTTCCACGTGCTTGAGGAACTGGATGCCCAGGCCGCGCCCCTCGTGCGCCCCCTCGATGAGGCCGGGGATGTCGGCGATGATCATGCGGCTGAAGCGGTCGTCCTCGATGACGCCCAGGTTGGGCACCAGGGTGGTGAACGGGTAGGCCGCGATCTTGGGCCGGGCTGCGGACACCTGCGCGATGAAGGTGGACTTGCCCGCCGACGGCAGGCCGAGCAGCCCCACGTCGGCCAGGATCTTCAGTTCCAGGCGGATGGATTTCTCCTCGCCGGGAAAGCCGGGTTCGGCATAGCGGGGGGTGCGGTTGGTGGACGACTTGAAATGCAGGTTGCCCCGGCCGCCCCGGCCGCCGGTGCAGATGACGACTTCCTTGCCGTCCTCGGTCAGGTCGGCGATCAGGGTCTCGGAAATCGTGCCGTCCTCGCGCTCCGTCGTCTCGAAGACCAGGGTGCCCACTGGCAGGTCCACGTACAGGTCGTCGGCGGCCCGGCCGTATCGGTCCCGGCCCATGCCGGACTGGCCGTTCCTGGCCGCGTACTTGCGCTTGAGGCGGAAGTCGTAGAGGGTCATAAGCCGCGACGATGCGCGGAACACGACGTCGCCGCCCTTGCCGCCGTCGCCGCCGTCAGGCCCGCCCTTGGGCTGGTTGGCCGCGCGCCGCAGGCTGGCGCAGCCGTCGCCGCCCTTGCCGGAGATGACCGTGATGGTCGCTTCGTCCACGAACTTCATATCGTTTCCTTAAACCTGGTTTGCCCGCAAGCGTCGGCAATGGGGAGCGCGATGCCCGCCCTTTGCGGCCTGAACGCAAAAAACGGGCAGGGGGTAGATCGGCGTCTACCCCCTGCCCGGCTAAAATGCGTGTGGCGCGAGGGCTAAGCCTCGGCGGGAAGTACGTGAACGCGGGTCTTGACGACCTTTTTGCGGGTGTACTTCTCGTACTTGACGACGCCGTCAACCAGGGCGAACAGGGTGTAGTCCCTGCCCATGCCCACGCCTTCGCCGGGATGGAATTTGGTGCCGAGCTGACGGACGAGGATGTTGCCGGCAGCCACTTCCTGGCCGCCGAAGCGCTTTACGCCCCGCCGCTGACCGGCGCTGTCGCGTCCGTTCCTGGAACTACCACCAGCTTTCTTATGAGCCATGTTATCCTCCCTTCCTGGCCGTTAGGCCGTGATGGACTTGACTTTCAGTTGCGTATAATCCTGGCGGTGGCCCTGGGTCTTGCGGGCGTCCTTCTTGGACAGCTTGTGGAAGACCACGACCTTCTTGCCGCGGGTATGGCCCAGGACTTCGCAATCGACCTTGGCGCCTTTGACGTAGGGATCGCCGATCTTGGTGTCGCCGTCCGAGTCAACCAGGAGAACGGCATCGATGCTCAGGCTGTTGCCCGCATCGGCCTTCATAAGATCTACATTGAATTCAAGACCTTCTTCCACGCGGTACTGTTTCCCGCCGGTCTCGATGATAGCAAACATAGTGTCAACCTCCAATTCGTAAGAGGAGGCAACTTAGCCGCAACCAGCTGGATAAGTCAAGTCCCGGAGCGCACTTTTTTACGTTTTTTTTGCCCTCGGCCAAGGGGCCGCCATTGCATGCAAACAACCGTCAATCCTGTTTCCGCTGGGCCCTGGCCAGGACCAGCGCCTCCACCTCGTCGGCCCCGGCCCTTTGCAGGGTGCGGGCGCATTCGCGCAGGGTGGACCCGGTGGTGTACACGTCGTCCACCAGGAGCACGCGCTTGTCCCGCACCTGCGCCGGGTCGGCGGCGAAGGCGTTCTTGATGTTGGCCCGGCGCTCGTGCCGGTCGAGCCGGGTCTGGGGCACGGTGTACCGGATTCTGGAAAGGCCGTTTTTCAGCACGGGCCTGTGCAGGGTCTTCGCGAGCATGCGGGACAGCTCGGCGGACTGGTTGAAGCCGCGCCGGACGAGCCGTAGGCGATGCAGGGGCACCGGCACGATGACGTCCGGGACAGGTCCTCCGTTCTTGCCGAAGGCCCGGTCCGCCAGGTCCGCCAGCAGCCGGGCGTGGCCGAAGAACCCGTTGAACTTGTAGCTCAGTATCAGGTCGCGCAGGGGGCCGTCGTACCTGCCGTGGAAGTGGAGCCGGGACCATGGCGGGGGCTTTCGGCGGCATTTCGGGCACAGGGTGGGCGGGTCCTGCTCCCGGCCGGACATGCGGCCGCAGCCCGGACAGTAGCCGCCCGTGCGCGGGGCCAGGTCGCGGGCGCAGCCGGGGCAGAACGCGGCGTCGGGATCGTGGACCACCGCGCCGCAGACCGGGCAGCGCCGGTCCGCCAGGCCGAGCCGCCGGGCGAGTTTTCGAAGGGTTGGGATCATTGCCGCGACGATTCCCAGGCGGATCGGCCGAGATCAACGATCCGTTCTTCCAGGTCGGCCCGTCCGGCCAGGTCGGCGCGGCCGTCCACGCCCCGCAGGGTGAGCGGGTCGTCAAGGCGCATATTGAAGTTGTGCAGGAAATACTTGAGCGTCAGGAGCGCACCGTCGAAGAGCCTGGCCCCCTCGGGCCGTCCGGCCGCCAGGACCGCGCGGGCCGTGCGTTGCGGCAGCCCGGCCACCCACTGCTCGCCCGTTTGCCGGGCCGTCCAGAACTGCTGGCTCCGGTCGATCCACGTCTTGAACTGGGAGGGCAGGTGATAGAAGTATATGGGCGAGGCGAACAGGGCGGTCCGGGCCGTGAACAGCCGCTCGAACAGGAGGTGGGCGTCGTCCTCGGGGCCGAGCACGCACCGTTCGCGCCCTTGGCGGTTAACGGCCTCGTCGCAGTACCCGCAGGCCATGCAGGGCATGACCTTGAAATTGCGGACGTAGAGGATATCCGCCCGGCCGCCCGCCGCGCGCACGCCCTCGGCCAGCAGCTCGGCCGCCCGGTCCGTGTTGCCGCCCCGGCGGTGGCTGCATGCGAAAATAACGGCTTCGTCCACGTTCAATCCTTGTCGAACAGCGGTTTGTTGCGGGTCATCACCGCCCGCACGTGGTCGCCGACCTCCTCAAAGGCGAACGACCAGTCCGTGAAGATGTGTCCCTCATGGCGCACCTGTTCCGCGCCCTTGGCCGAAACCAGGGCCTCGATGCGGTCCGTCTTGGCGAAACGGAGGTACCAACCTACCTCCAGTCCCACGCCTCAGCATTTGTCCCGTATATCGACGATGATCGGTTCCGGCATCAGAACGCTCCGAAGAAGGGGTTGTGGTTTTTCTCGTCGCCCACCGTGGTCTCCGGCCCGTGGCCGGACAGCAGCAGGGTGTCGTCGGGCATGGTGAAGATATGCTCCCTGACGGACTTCTTGAGCACCTCCAGGTCGCCGCCGGGAAAGTCGGTGCGGCCGATGGACCGATAGAAGATAAGGTCGCCCACGAAGGCCGTTTTCATCTCCGGGAAGTGGAAGGTCAGGCTGCCCTCGGAGTGGCCCGGCGTGGGCAGTATCCGACATTCCATCCCGGCGAACGCCCGGACGCCCGGCTCCAGGTCCAGCCAGTCGAAGGGTTCGATGAGCGGCAACCCCATGTCCCCGCCCCGGCCGAGCCAGGTGTCGAGCAGGTAGGCGTCCTTCTCGCCGGCAAGCACCGGCGCGCCCGTGGCTTCGGAAAGGGCGCGGTTGCCCGCCGTGTGGTCGAAGTGCATGTGCGTGTTCAGAATGTGGGTCAGGGTGAGGCCGTTGTCTTCGAGGTGGCTCACCAGCACCGCCGGGTCTCCGCCCGGATCGATGACCACGGCCTCGGTCTCTCCGGCCAGCAGGTAGCAGTTGGTCTGGAGCGGGCCGAGGGGAAAGGTCTTTATGTCCATCAGAGTTCCTCCAGCATGAGTTCGGAAAGCGGCTTGCGGTCGGAGGAGCCCTGCCGGGCCGGGTGGCCCAGGGCGATGACCGCCTGCAGTTCGTAGGTGTCTTCGGCAAGGCCGAGGGCCTTGAGCGAGGCGGCCTGGTCGTTGACGATCTGGCCGAGCCAGACCGCGCCCAGGCCGAGGGCATGGACGGCCAGCAGCATGTTCTGAATGCACGCCCCGGCCCCCTGGTGGTCCTTCATCTCGCTGTACATGGCCTTTTTGTCGAGCAGCACGGCGATGCAGGCCGCCGAGGAGCGGACGATGCGCGCGTATTTGGTGCATTCGGCCAGGGCCTCGTGCCGGGTGTCGCCCCGGGTGACGGTTAGGAAGCGCCACGGCTGGTTGTTCAGGCCGCTGGGCGCCCACCGGCCCGCTTCGAGGACGGCCAGGAGATCGTCGCGGGAGACCGGCTCGTCCGTGAATTCGCGGATGGACCGCCGGTCGAATATGGCCCGGAAAACCGGGTTGTCGTCAACATGCATGGTTGTTTTCTCCTTTTTGATGCGCGTATGATATGTATATCAGGAGTTCAGGGCGGGCAACCCCATGTGACCTTGTTGTGCGATCCGGCGTATATGGTGGTGCAGAGAGAGTCGCACGCCTACGGGGTGCCTTGGAGCGGAATGAAGGAAAAACGTGAAGCGGAAATTGTACGCAGGGTGCTGCTGGGCGACGTCCAGGCATTCGGCGCCCTGGTGCGCGAGTACCAGTCGCCGGTGTACAACCTTATGTTTCGCATGGTGGGCGACAAGGAAAAAGCGGCCGATCTCGCCCAGGATGCGTTTACCAGGGCCTATGAAAGGCTCGATTCCTTCAAGCCGGGGAGGCGGTTTTTCCCCTGGCTGTATTCCGTTTCATTGAACATCGCCCGGGACTGGCTGCGCGCCAACGGGCGTGACCGGCACGTGTTCGTCGAGGACGCGGCAGTACTGGTCAGGGAAGAAGACAGGGCCGACGATCGGGACGCGCTGCATGACCGCATGGACGGGGCGAAAGCCTTTGACATCGTCATGCGGCTGGATGCGAAGTACCGGGAGGCGCTTGTGCTCAGGTATCGCTACGATTTCACCATGGCGGAAATAGCCGAAACGCTCGGAACCTCGCTGAGCGGCGCGAAGATGCGTATCAGCCGGGGGTTGGACATGGTTCGGCGGAAGTTCGACGGGGGGATCCTATGACCGAGGAACGAAAGAGGATATATACGGAAGGCGAGATCATGCTGGCCATACGGACGGCGCCCGACAAGGACGTTCCCGACGGCTTTGCCGAACGCGTGATGGCCGGGCTGGAACCACGCCGTCCCTCGCCGTGGCGGCGGCTCAGGCTGTGGCTCGTCAGACCCCGGGTCATGACCTTCAGGCCCCTGACCGTCATCCCGGCCGTGACCCTGGCCGTGGCCCTGCTGGCCCTGGCCGTCATCAAGACGGACACCCCCGGCGAGGATCCGGGAGTGCGCCTGGCCACGGTCCGGTTCGTCCTGCGGGACGCCGACATGCATGCCCGGCAGGTGGCCGTGATCGGGTCCTTCAACAATTGGCGGGCGGAGCGGTCGGTCATGTGGTACAACCGGAAGGAAGGCGCATGGGTGCTGGAGGCCAAGCTGCCTCCGGGCGACCACGAGTATCTCTTCCTGGTCAACGGCAGGGAACTGGTCCCCGACCCCGGCGCGCCCATGACGCGCGACGACGGCTTCGGCAACAAGAACTCCATCATGTTTGTGAACGGCGACAATGAACAGGCGTTGTAGGATATCCGGCTGGGTCCTCGCGGGACTCCTCTGCCTGCTGGCGGTTCCGGCCGCTTCGGCGGCGGATATCCCGTATGCGGAAGCGGCCGCCCGCGCCCGCGAATGCGGGGTTCTGTCCGAGACGCTCGGCCTCGTCGCCTCCGGCGTGGAGGAGGGCGGGCTTGCCCGCGACGAGGGCGCGGCCCTGCTCATGCCGTTGATCGAAGCCTGCGCGAACCGGTTCCCGCTGGCCCCGTTCGAGGACAAGCTGGCGGAAGGGCTGGCCAAGCACGTGCCCGCCCCTCGCATCATCAAGGTGCTGGAAGACAGGCTCGCCGCCTATCGCTTTGTCCGTGATTTGCTGGCCCCTCGGTTCCGGGATGTGGACCCCGAGCTTCTGGTGACCATGGCCGAGGGCGTGTCCCAGGGCACGCCGCGCGACGACCTGAAGCGCTATGTCGCCGAATTTTCCTCCGAATCCCCGGAACCCTTTCTGACCGGCGCGCACATGGTCTGTCTGCTCGGCCAGTCCTCCTTCGACTACGCGCTGACCCGCGATATGCTTGAAGCGGCCTTTGCCGAGGGCGGGCCGCTGCCGCAGTGGCGCTATTTCATCCGCATCGTGCTGGTGGGCAGGCAGCGCGGCCTGGCCGACGCCGACATGGCCGCGGCCGCCCGCCGCGTGCTGGAAACGGGCGGAACCCTGAACGATGTCTCCTCCCGGCTCGGCTTCACGTCCCGCAGCCTGTCGGGCCGTGTCGATTCTAATTAACATTCCGCCCCGTTTTTGTGACCATGCGTCCTTGCCGGGAGTATATCCCTGCATAGGACAATGCTGAATCTCGACATGTCATATGAGGAGTCCTTAAGTGAAAAATCTTGTTGTTGCGGCCCTGCTGTTGGTCGCGCTGGCCCTGGCCGGGTGCGCCAAGGTCGTGGGTCCGTACTATCTCAACCAGGAGAAGTACAAGGAAGGAATTCAGGTCTTGGGAGACCAGCTCAGGGAAAATCCCCGGGATGCGTCCTCGGCCTACTACGTCGGGCGCTACTACCTGGCCCTGAACAAGCCCAAGGACGGCTTGCCCTATCTGGAGAAGGCCGTGGCATTGGCCCCGGAAAACGCGGATTACGTGTTCTGGACCGGGGTGGCCCACTGGGCCATGCTGGATTTCGAGCGGGAGCGGGCGGCTTACAGAAAGGCGCTCAGTCTGGACCCCGGCCATGTCTCGGCCAATCTCTATCTCGGCCACGGCTACGTGGACCAGGGGGAGTGGGCCAAGGCGCTCAAGCGGTACGACACGGTCATCAAATTGGATAAATACAACCCCGAGGCCCTCTTTTACCGGGGCGTGGCCCTGAACGGACTGGGGAAGACGACAGAGGAGATTGCGGCCTGGAAGAAGCTTCTGGAGTACTATCCCGCAGGGAGCCTTGGCATGCAGGCCACGGCGCGACTCAATCTGCACGGAGACTTTTCCTACCGCAACTATATAATCGGAAAACGGAACATTACGCTGAAAAGCATGACGTTCAAGCCGGGATCGAATGCCCCGGACGCCCGAAGCAAGGAGACCCTGCACGTGCTCAGCGCCCTGCTCGAAACGAACAAGGATTTGGTCGTGCATGTGGTTTCCTATGTCGAGGGCGACGCCCGGCGGGCCAGAGAGCGCGCGCAGGCCGTGCGCGACTACATGCTGGCGGGCCATCCGGACATCGGCACCGATAGGCTGCCTCTGAGTTGGTTCGGGACCGCCGAAAAAGTGGAGGCCGGGAACAAGACGTTCCCGCTTGCCGAATCAGTGAACTTCATAACCGAGGTCCGCTAATTCTTTAGGAGACCGACATGAATGCTTTGTTGAAGAAAATAACATATTGTCTGCTCATCGCGGCCCTGGCGGCCTTGCTCGCCGCACCGGCGGCCCTTGCCCAGGAAGACCCTGATCCGGGGGTGACCACCGGCGACACCGGCGACACCGGCGATACCGGCGACGCGGGCGAACCGGCGCCTGAATTCAGCAACCCGGCCCAGGCCGCCAAGGCCGAGGCCCTGGCCGAGGCGTCCGCTGCGGCCGCAGCCGGGGCGGTCGAGTCCGCCGAGGCCGCTGTCGAGTCGGCCCAGGCCGCCGTGGATTCCGCCCGGGAAGCCTTGGACAACGCCGCCACCCCGGAAGAAGAGGATGCGGCCCGACAGGCGCTCGAAGGCGCGCAGGCGAACCTTGAGGCCGCGGAAGACGCGGCCGCCCGGGCCGCTGCCGGGGCTGCGTCCGTGAGCGTGGCCGATGTCGCGTCCATGCGCGCTGACGGCATGGGCTGGGGCGAGATCGCCAAGGAATTGGGCGTGCATCCGAGCACCGTGGGCTTGGGGCACAGGAATCAAAACCGCGAGCGGGCCGCCGTCGCCGGCCACGGCCTGGGCAAGGAGAAAGCCTCCGTGGCCTCGGCCTCGGGCAAGGTGACCGGCCGCAGCCTCAAGACCGGCGTGTCGGCGACCCCCGGCGCTTCGGCGGGCAAGGGCAAGGGGCTCGGCCTGGACAAGGTGTCCAAGAGCGCCAAGTCCGGCTCCAAGGAGTCCAAGTCCGGCAAGAGCAATTCCGGCAAGGGGAAGTCCGGCAAGGGCAACTCCGGCAAGGGTAATTCCGGCGGCAAGGGCAACTCCGGCGGAGGCAACGGAAAGGGCGGCGGCAAGTAATCGCAACAGGCGCATCGCCGTTATCTGCGGGGTCCGTTTCGGCGGACTCCGCTTTTTTATGGCCCGCAACAGTGACGCTCCTCTTGAAAAAAAAAGACGATTGTGGCTAGTATGCCGGCATCATTGAATCATCTAGAGGTGCATATATGAACGGCGATTCCCTGTCGGAAACCTATTTGCAGATCAGTCCGAATATTTTGGAAAGTTTTCCCAAGTTTCGCCCGCCCGTGGATCTGTACGTCTTCGATACGGACATCGCTCAGACCAAGCGCTATCACAAGGCCGAGGAGCGGCTGGCCAAGGACCGGCAGGAGGAGGTGGCCGGGTTCGCGGCCGGGGGGCTGCTGTTCCTGCTGCGCGAGGATTATCGCATCTACGCGAAGCATTTGAGCAAAAAACTCGGCCTCATCCTGACCGAAGACGATTTCACGCCCCAGGAAGTGGCCGAGATTTTCTTCATCGCCTTCAAGGACAGGGTGGAGGAATTTTTCGGCAATCCCACCGAGGGACCGTACAAGGCCCTGGCCAGGGACATGTCCGTCCTGGCCGAATACGTGTGGGCCGATCCGGGCCGGGTGGAGCATCTGACCGCCACCATCCACAAGGAATACAGCCTGTCCATCCATTCGGTGAACACCCTGTTCGTGGGACTGGCCCTGTTCACCCAGGTGACCAAGGGGCGGTTCAAGCAGGCCGACCTGGTGGACGTGGCCATGGGGATGCTCCTGCACGACCTGGGCATGACCCAGGTGCCCCGGTTCGTCCTGGACCGGGAGGGCTACCTGGTGCCCCGCGACCGGGCGTCCATCGAGAACCATATCGACGCGGGCGAAGCCATGATGGTCCGGCTGCGCGTCCAGTCCCCGATCATCCTGGACTGCATGCGCCAGCACCATGAGCGGCTGGACGGCTCGGGCTACCCCAACCGGCGGTTCAAGAAGGATCTTTCGCTCATGGGGAAGATCTGCGCGGTGGCCGACTCCTTTTGCGCCATGGTCTGCGAGCGCCCGTTCCGCGAACCCAAGGACATCACCAAGGCCGTGCTGGCCCTGGCCAAGGACGCCAACAAGTACGAGCCTGCGCTGACCAAGATGCTGGCCGTGCTCGTGATCCAAGGCGGCGAGTTGCGTACCGGCCCGAGCGTGGTGGAGTAAGATCAGGGCCTGATGTAGCCGTCGCGGGCGGATTTTTTCGGGTCTTCGGCCGCCATCATGGCGGTCAGCATGGGCCGGAACCCGAGCCGTGCGCGTTCGAACACGGCGGCGGCCTCGTCCCGGTCCACGCCGCGCGTGTGGAATGTCGGTTCCACTGACCGGCTCACGACCGTTTCCACCAGGTCCGCATGCGGACGATTTCCTTGTCGTCCCCGCTCCGGGTCAGCCGGTGCAGCAAGGTGTCCATGCCGTCGGACGGCTCGGACCGCGAACAGGCGGCCTCATAGGCGTCCCCGGCAAAGGACTCGGCCCGGAACTGGATGTCCAGGCCCAGGCAGCGGTTGGCCCCGACCCATTCCGGCGGCACGGCCTCCAGGCAGAATTCCACGTATTTCACGTTGTTCACGTGCCCGTTGATGTCGGTGTCGGCCCGGCGGGCGGTGATGGCCGCGGCGTGGTCGCCCTCCCTGAGCCGGGTCACGGACTTGGAGGGGAAGGCCAGGGCGTGCTCGCGGTCGGGG
This sequence comes from Desulfovibrionaceae bacterium, assembly GCA_015709315.1. GTDB lineage: Bacteria > Desulfobacterota > Desulfovibrionia > Desulfovibrionales > Desulfovibrionaceae > Pseudodesulfovibrio. The sequence continues at coordinate 1,218 of JACCQI010000030.1, read as the reverse complement.
ATGTACCGCCGGTCGAGGACCACGTCCGGCGGGTCCGGGCGGTGGGTCTCGGCGTTCACCGTTACCCAGGAGGTGGTGGCGCGGCCCGCCAGGCCCTCGTGGTCGAAGATCTGGAAATCGCGCATGGCCGTCAGCCGCTCGTTGCCCGAGGGCCAGGTCAGGACGCGGGTTTGCCCGCCGTAGCCGGGCAGTCGGTCCATCATCAGATGCAGCCGGGCCAGGACCCAGTAGTGGCCGCTCTGCCGCAGCCCCTTGAGGCCGAACCCCAGGGAATCGGCATGGCGCGAGGCGATGTCCTGCAGGTGGTTGCAGACCGAGGCGATGGACACGCGCCCGTCGGTGCGCGGCTCGTAGGAGCGGACATAGTAGGCGTGTTCGAAGACCAGGGCGGAATCTTTCGTCATGGCGATCATGTACGAGAGTTCGCCGACCGTGTAAAGGCGGCCGGGATCAGGCCAAAAAGCCCTTCACTCCGGTGAATACGATCTGGGCGGCCATGGCCGACAGGACCAGGCCGGTGATCTTGGTCAGCACGGACAGCCCCATGGGGCCGATGACCCGCTTCACGGCCGAGGCCGAGAAGAGCAGGACACCCACGGTCAGGCAGGCCGCCAACAGCGATCCCGCGCCGACCATGCGCTGGGTGGTGCTGCCCAGCTCCGCGCCCAGAATGAGCAGGGTACCGATGGAGGCCGGCCCCACGGTGATGGGGATGGCCAGCGGCACCACGGCCACGTCCGCGTCGTCCCCGGTCTCGGGCCGCTGCCGTTTGCCGGACACCAGCGACACGGCGGACAGGAACAGCAGGCTGCCCGAGCCCACCCGGAACCCGTCCAGGGTGATGCCCAGCGTGGAGAAGATCGGGTTGCCCGCGAAATAGAGCACCTGGGAGATGACCAGCACGGCCGTTGCCGTGCGGACGGCCAGCTTGTGCTGCCCGGCCACGTCCATGTCCTCGGTCATGGACAGGAACACCGAGAGCACGAAAAACGGCGTCAAAAGGAAGAAAAGCTTTATATAAAGGGAAACGAAAAGAGAGGTCATCACAGCATTGTTTTGTTGTTAATGGTTATCGCATCTTGCCGGTTTCAGAAAATTCCGGGCCACATTTTCAAGATGAAGACAATCCGGGCCTGAATGGGGGGCGATTGAGAACAAGGACCGGCCCCCACCAATCCTCCCCCGCGAAGCGGATACAAAAAGTTTAGGAAAAGGAGG
>JACCQI010000086.1 GCA_015709315.1 Desulfovibrionaceae bacterium | reverse complement strand
GAGGGAAACCCTCTTCAAAGGGTTTCCCTCTCCCCTTCCCCCGGCCGCCGGAGGCAAACCAATATGGCAAACGTATTCCTCGTCGGAGCCGGTCCGGGCGATCCGGGCATGCTCACCCTTCGGGCCAAGGAGATCATCGAGACCTGCGACGTCATGATCTACGATTATCTGGCCAATGCCGACTTCCTGAAGTGGTGCAAGCCGGATTGCGAGATCCTGTACGTGGGCAAGAAGGGCGGGGACCATACCCTGCCGCAGGACAAGATCAACGACCTGATCGTGGAAAAGGCGCGGTCCGGGCAGCGCATCTGCCGCCTCAAGGGCGGCGACCCGTACGTGTTCGGGCGCGGCGGCGAAGAGGGCGAGCAGCTTGTGGAGGCGGGCATCGACTTCGAGGTGGTGCCCGGCATCACCGCGGGCGTGGCCGCCGCGGCCTATGCGGGCATCCCGGTCACCCACCGGGACCACACCACGTCCGTGTGCTTCATCACCGGCCACGAGGACCCGACCAAGGAAGAGTCGGGCCACAACTGGTCCGTGTACGGGCAGTCCAACTCCACGCTGGTCTTCTACATGGGCGTGGGCAACCTGCCCATGATCGCCAAGAATCTCATGGCCAACGGCCGCGCCGCCGATACCCCGGTGGCCCTGGTGCGCTGGGGCACCCGCTGCAACCAGACCTCGTTCGTGTCCACGCTTGAAAACGTGGCCGAAGAGGCCGAAAGGCTCCGGTGGAAGGCCCCGTCCATCATCATCGTGGGAGGCGTGTGCTCGCTCCACGACAAGCTCAACTGGTTCGAGAAGAAGCCCCTGCTCGGCAAGGGCGTGGTCGTGACCCGGGCCAGGGAACAGGCGTCCGGCCTGGTGGACACCCTGCGCGGCCTGGGCGCGTGCGTCCACGAGTTCCCGACCATCCGGGTGGAGCGCCTGGACGACTACGTGGACGTGGAGACCGCCATCCTGCAACTCGCCCGGTACCAGTGGACCATCTTCACCTCGGTCAACGGCGTGAAGTTCTTCTGGGAGCAGCTCAAGGAGATCGGCCTGGATTCGCGCATCTTCGGCGGCATGCAGGTGGCGGCCATCGGCCCGGCCACGGCGGACGCCCTGCGCGAGCGCGGCATCGAGCCGGATTTCATCCCCAAAAAATATGTGGCCGAGCATGTGGTCAAGGGCCTGCTGGAACGCGGCATCAAGGGCGCGGACGTGCTCATTCCCCGCGCCAAGAAGGCCCGCGAGGTCCTGCCCCGCGAACTCAAGGACGCGGGCTGCGACGTCACGGTCCTGCCGGTCTACGAGACCAAGCTGGTCCAGGCGTCCGGCGACGAAATCGTGGCCTCCCTGGACAACGGCGACATCGACTACGTGACCTTCACCTCGTCCTCCACAGTGGAGAACTTCTTCCAACTGGTGGACCCCGAGGTGTTCAAAAAATACCCGGACGTGAGGATCGCGTCCATCGGCCCGATCACCAGCGACACCGTCAGGCGGTTCGGCTTTGCCCCGGCCCTGGAGCCGGAGGACTACACCATCCCCGGCCTGGTGGCCGAGCTGCTCGGGGACGCCGGGTAGGCAACGCCCCATACAAACGCAAAGGACCCCGGCCGGTCGGCCGGGGCCCTTTTTTTTACGTCCGTCGGGGCAAGGCGTGCGATGGAGGATGACGGCTCCCGCCACGCTCTCGTCCCGCAGCTCGTCCTGAATATTTCACATCTTTTGTTTTTATTGCTTTTAGTTTGCTATCGAACGCTTTCCGGAAAGTGCCGAACTGGGCGTGGGGCATGGCGGTGCCGGTCCGGGGAGGTCGCGTGACTCCGCCCTTGAAAAACCGCCCGGTTTGGGCCAAATTCAGGGGCGGGCCAAAGCCCGAATCCATTCTTTTACAAGGAGCACCCATGCCGTTGCCCATAGCCGTCCTCGTTTCAGGGGGCGGGTCCAACCTCCAGTCCATCATCGACCGCGTGGAAGAGGGCGTTCTCGACGTCGATATCAGGCTGGTCGTGTCCAACAAGGCCGACGCCTACGGCCTTGAACGGGCCAAGAAACACAACATTCCGCACAAGGTGCTGCTGCACTCGGACTACTCCGGCCGCGAGGCGTTCGACGCGGACATGGTCAAGGCCATCAACGACGCGGGCGTGGACCAGGCCGGCGCGGTGGTCCTGGCCGGGTTCATGCGCATCGTCACCCCGGTGTTCCTGAACGCGTTCAAGAATCGGGTCGTCAACATCCACCCGGCCCTGCTGCCGAGCTTCCCCGGCGCGCACGGCCAGCCCGACGCCGCCGGATACGGGGTCAAGATTTCCGGCTGCACCGTGCATTTTGTGGACGAAAAAACCGACCACGGCCCGATCATCATCCAGGCCGCCGTGCCCGCCCTGCCCGGCGAGGGCGGCGACGCGCTCGGCCCGCGCATCCTCAAGCTCGAACACCGCGTCTTCCCCCAGGCACTGCAATGGCTGGCCGAAGACCGGCTGGAGCTGGACGGCCGGTTCGTGCGCCTGAAACCGGCGGGCAAACCCCTGGCCGAACAACCCCTGGCCGACGTGGAACAGGAAACCCGCGCCCTGGTCTGGCCTCCGCTCGAGCAAGGATTTTAGGAGGATGCCTCCGGCGGCCGGGGGGAACCCTTTGAAAAGGGTTGCCCCCCGGACCCCCTTCCTAAACTTTCTGGGTCGCCTGCGGCGAGGTCCGTGCGGGCGCGGGAAGGCGAAGGTGGGAGAGAATATCCGCCGTGATGGCGTTTGAGACAGTGTTCAGATAGAAAATTAATATCCCGAGACCCGCGGAACCCCCGCGCAGCGGATACAAAAAGTTTTGGAAAGGAGAGGGGATGGGGGTTCGGGGG
>JACCQI010000029.1 GCA_015709315.1 Desulfovibrionaceae bacterium | reverse complement strand
CGGACTCCACCTTAAAAGGGCAGATATGTGGTCCAAAGGATGGGGGGAGGCGCAGTGTGTCTTTATTTTTTGTAAATTTGAGATGAGTTTTGTTGTTGATAATTCGTTGAATTTTCTCATAGCAATTTGCCTTGCCTCGTATTCAAGTGCGCTTGCTTTTGCATGAAGTTGTTTTGCTTCAGATCTTAATGAATGAATTGCTGGGTCATTTAAGATCGTCTTGTAATGTTCACCAAAAATGACTTTTTCCATGCTTTTTTCCAACTCATCTAGTGAAAACGATTCGTCATCATCTTCTATAGTGACCAGGGTATCAAAGTCGTTTTTATAGTTCCCCGTAGAGATAGCTTCTTGATTTGTAGCTATTGATTTGTTGACCGCCAGAAGCTGTACTTCCCAGAATTTTGCCCCTTGAACAACTTCTCTTATTTTATTGAAATTTCCTGCGATTTTTCCTTCTGTATTGACAACGATCCCGTCAGGCTCAGTGAAGTATGCATATCCGCTGATTCCCAGCATCAGGGCCATTGTCCAGAGAATGTATTTGAGGGCAGCAGAGTATTTTTTCAGGAGGGTTGGAAGGCTTTTGTTTGTATAGCGACTGTCCCAATCGGTTTTTGGTGATGTCCCGTCTTCTATGGTCGGTTCTATCCAGCTCTCTTTGAAAAAGGTCATCAACTCATTAAGCGTATTCATCTCTTTGAAAGGAGGGGCGGGAGGAGTCAGTCGTTGCTTGGCTTCGTCATCCGCATATTTCGTGAATCCGTTTATAAACATCGCTTCGATTGTTTTATCCCAGGAAGGATAACCCAACGATTCAAAAATACATCCGTTTTTATCAAGGAAGAGGATTAAGCTGGAGTTATCTTTCAGGGGGTATACAACAGCCCAGATTAGCTCGTCATAAACTGCCGTGTACCAATAGTTTTCTGGCTGTGTGTGCTCGTACATGATTTACCCCATAGTTCACGCGTATCGAGAGAGTTGTTTTATTGGCGGATCGATATTGTCTTGTTTGACTCCGTATCACGCCTAATCGTTGATAGGCAAACGAGATAATAGGTAACTGCGTTCGGGACGCAGTGATCTATTCTGATATTTCCTTTGAATGTCAGTCCTTTTGTTGTTTGCTTCAGGATTTGTCGGATAAATCTGTAGGATAAAAAGAAAAGGCACTTACATGAATATCATGTAAGTGCCTGTAATCTCTGGTCGGGATGAGAGGATTTGAACCTCCGATCTCCGCGTCCCGAACGCGGCGCTCTACCAGACTGAGCCACATCCCGATGGCGTGAAGGGGGATTTAGCCCACGCCGGATAAAAAGGCAAGGCAAAAATGAGCTTGGCATCAAGGTTGTGGACAAAGTGTACAAAGGTGCCTAAAGTCGGAAATTGCAGAACAAAATATTTTCATCGACGTGTTTGTTCTGGCTTTGTTGCACGGGATTTCCCCCCCCCTGCTGAATGAATTCGGCCTCCGAATGGCGGCCGTTGGAATAATCAAGGAGATATGTGTGATTAAAGTTCTGGTTGTGGATGACTCCGCCTTCATGCGGAAAGCCATCTGCACGATGCTTGAGAAGGACCCCGGCATCAAGGTGGTCGGCTCCGCGCGCGACGGCCGGGAAGGCCTGGAAATGGTCCGCTCGTTCGACCCGGACGTGGTCACCATGGATATCGAAATGCCCAAGATGGACGGGCTGACCGCGCTCAGGCACATCATGATGGAGTCCCCCCGGCCGGTACTCATGGTCAGTTCCCTGACCACCGAGGGCGCGGAATCCACCCTCAAGGCCATGGAGCTGGGGGCCGTGGACTTCATTCCCAAACAGCTCTCCAAGGTCTCCCTGGATATCATCAAGATCGAAAAGGACCTTATCGCCAAGGTCAAGGCCGTGGCCGTCCGCAAGATGCGTCATGTGCCGACCGCTTCCGCCCGGGCCGCACGGGCCGAGGCCCCGAAGCCGGTGGCGTCGAGGTCCGGCCGTCCCGTGCGGGACGTGGTGGCCATCGGCGTTTCCACGGGCGGGCCGCCCGTGGTGCAAAAGATATTGTCTTCCCTGCCGGGCGATTTCCCGGCGGGCATCGTCATAGCCCAGCATATGCCTGCGGCCTTCACCGGCCCCTTTGCCGAGCGCCTCGACGGCGTCAGCCAACTCACCGTCAAGGAGGCGAAGACCGGCGACGTGCTCAAGCCGGGGTGCGCGTTCGTAGCGCCTGGCGGCCGGCATGTGATCCTCGACCAGAAGGTCAGCCGGATCGAACTGGTCGTCACCGATGATCCGCCGGGAGAGCTGTACAAGCCTTCGGCCAACGTGCTCATTTCCTCGGTGGCCAAGGCGGTGGGCCGACGCGGGCTGGGCGTCATCCTGACCGGCATGGGCAACGACGGCTGCAAGGGCGTCCGGGCACTCAAGGAGAAGGGAGGCCGGGCGTTGGCCCAGAGCGACTCCACCTGCGTGGTCTACGGCATGCCCAAGGCCATCGTGGAAGAGAACCTGGCGGATGAGGTGGTTGATCTCGACGATATGGCCAGCTCCATTGTCTCGAATCTGTATCAGTAGGGCGGATTGAATCCTGAATTTGCACGGGAGGTCTGGACCATGGCGGAATGTAGAGAATATCTGGCTTTGCTCGACAGCGACGACAAGGAAGTCGTCCGCGAAAGCGCGTTCAGGGCGGGCGAGGAAAATTGTATCGAGGCCGTGCCCAAACTGGCCGAGCTGCTGACCACCAACCACCTGGGCATCCAGGAGGCCGTGGACAGCTCGCTCAGGAAGATCGGGGGCAAGGAAACGGTCCAGGCCGTGCTTCCTCTGCTTCGTTCCGACGATGCGCCGGTACGCAACCTGTCCATGGACATTCTTCGGGAAGTGGGCAGCCAGGACATGGGGGCGCTCATCGAACTCAGCCAGGACGAAGACCCGGACATCCGCATATTCGTGGCGGACATCCTCGGTTCCACCAGGAGCCTGCTGGCCGTTGAGCCTTTGTGCGAATCCCTGCTCAAGGATCCCGAGGTCAACGTCCGTTACCAGGCGGCGGTCAGCCTGGGGGAACTCGGCATGGCCGAGGCGGCCCCCTGCCTGAACAAGGCAATGAACGACGAGGAGTGGGTCCAGTATTCCGTGATCGAGGCATTGACCAAGATCGGCCATGCCAGTTCGGTGGACGCCCTGGTCAACGCCCTTGATTCCGCCTCCGACCTGGTGGCGTCCATGATTATCGACTCCCTGGGCGAACTGGGCAACGTCAAGGCCGTGACCATGCTGCTCAGGCGCATGCCCGACGCGCCGACGGCCCTTCGCAACAAGATCGTCAAGGCCGTGGTCAAGATCCTCGGCGGCCGGTCGCTGACGTTGTTGAGCAACGAGGAGCGGGAGCGGTTTCGGCAATACCTGCTGGTGGCGCTGGAGGACGAGGACGAGGAAATCCAGGATGCCGCCATCCAGGGACTGGCCCACGTGGGCGGCGAGCAGGCGTCCAGGGGCATCCTGCACATTGCTGCCGGGCTGGATTCGGACCGTGACCAGGACCGGCTGGGGACCATCATCAACGGCCTGGCCGAGATCGGGCTGACCGAGGCCCTCAAGGAAGGCATATTGGGCGACGACCAGGTGGCGGCAAGCGTCGCGGTGCAGACCCTTTCGCGGATCGCCCCCGAGCGGTGCGGGCGGCACGATGTTTGTTCGGTCCTCATGGACGCCTTTTGGAAGACGGCTCTTCCCGTCCAGCGGCAGATCATCAGCGTGGCCGCCGAGAGGGGCGACGAGTCGGGCAAGGACTTTTTTCTCAAGGTGCTGGAAGAGCACACGGACGGGTCCGTGCTCAAGAGCGTGGTCTACCTGCTGGGCGAAAAGCTTCGGCTCGCCGAAGTTGCGGACCGCATTTTCCCGCTGCTGGACCATCAGTACGACGACGTCAAGGAGGCGGCGCTCAACGCCTGCATCGCCATCGGCGGCGACACGGTCATGGCCTGGTTCAGGGACAGATCCGGCAGCGACAATCCCCTGCAGCGGTTCATGGCCATCTACGCCCTTGGCAAGCTCGGGGCCACGGAGAACATGGACTACCTCAAACTGGCGGTGGAAGACGAAATCCCGGACGTCCGCAAGGTGGCCCTGGAAGCCCTGGCGGGCGTGGGCGACCCTTCGGTCTGGCGGTCGCTGGCCCTGCAGCGGCTGTGCGACGAGAACAAGGACGTGCGCCTGACCGTGGTCGAGATCATGGGGCGGTATTTCGACAGGGAGACCATTCCCCATCTGCTGGATGCCCTGAGCGACGAGGACGACTGGGTCAAGATCAGGGCCATCGACGCCCTGGGCGAGCACGGGGTCGTGGAAAGCGTCCCCCGACTGGTGGAAATGCTGGGCAACAGCAATCGCTTCGTGGTCATGAAGGCGGTCGAGGGGCTTGGCAGGATCGGCGGTCCCGAGGCGTTCAACGCCTTGCTTGAGATCACCAACAGCGATGAATACGAATTGGTGAGCGCGGCCGAGGAGGCCATCACCATGATTCAGGAATCCCAGGAGTAGGCGCCGCCGATGTCTTCGCTTTTTTCAAAGACCATTTCTCTGGGCAGGGAGCTGAGGATAACGGACCAGGAGTTCGTCAACCTGCGCGATTTCATTTACGAGGAATGCGGCATCTTCATCGCCGACAACCGCAAGTACCTGCTGGAAAACCGGCTCGGAAACCGGCTCAAAAAGCTGAACCTCAAGAATTTCGACGAATACTACAACCTCCTCCGGTTCGATTCCGGGCGGTCCGTGGAGTTCAGGAAGCTCTTTGAGGTGATCACCACCAACGAGACCAGTTTCTATCGCAATCCCCCGCAGTTGGAGGTCTTTCAGAACGAGGTTCTTCCCGATGCGCTGGCCAAGTGCAAGCGGGCCGGGAAGCGGCTGCGCATCTGGTCGGCGGGCTGTTCCACGGGCGAGGAACCGTACACCATCTCCATGATCATCAACGAGGTGCTTCAGTCGGAAGTGAATTCCTGGGACATCCGCATCACGGCCAACGACCTGTCCGAGCGCGTTCTCGAATCCGCCCGCAAGGCCGCATACAACGATTACACCCTGCGGACCACGCCTCCCGAGATCGTGAAGCGGTATTTCACTTCCGGCGAGGGCCAGAACCGGGTCAAGCCGGAGATCAGGAAGCTGGTGAGCTTCGGGCAGATCAACCTCAAGGACCGCGTCCAGGTCAAGCGGATCGAGCGGTCCCAGATCGTTTTTTGCCGAAACGTCATCATCTATTTCGACGACGCCATGAAAAAGCAGGTCATCAACGCCTTTTACGACAACCTGCTTCCCGGCGGCTATCTCATCATCGGACATTCGGAATCACTGCATAATATCACCCGGGCCTTCAAGCCGATCCGGTTCCCGGGGTCCATCATTTATCAGAAGGAAGAATAGGGGGAATGGCGCCATGATGGATTTGATATGCGGGTACCAGACGTGTTACCAAAGGGGGGATCATGCCTAAACATATTTTAATTGTGGACGATTCCAAGACCGTGAGGAATCTAGTCGCCTTCATCATGAAGAAGGAGGGGTTCAAGGTGACCACGGCCGAAGACGGCCTGGACGGGCTGGAGAAACTCTACAGCCTGGGACTGGTCGATCTGATCGTTTCCGACGTCAACATGCCCCGCATGGACGGGCTGACGTTCATCAAGACGGTGCGAGAGCAGGAAAGCTACAGGGATATCCCTATCGTGGTGTTGTCCACCGAAGGCCAGGACAAGGATATCCAGACCGGCTTGACCGTGGGGGCGAATCTTTACATGGTCAAACCCGCCCAGCCGGAAAAGCTCGTCCGCAACGTCAAGATGCTGCTGGGCTGATGGCGTGAATTCAACCAACGCGGTGCCGTAAAAGGATATTCGATGAGCCAGGACTTTCTCGACCCGGAAATCTTATCGGACTTTTTCATTGAAGCGAAAGAGCATTTGGAGACCATTGAACCCAACCTACTCGAGCTGGAAAAGACCCCGGAAAACCTCGGTATTCTCAATGAGATATTTCGCCCCATGCATTCCCTCAAGGGTGCGTCGGGCTTTCTTGGGCTGAACAAGATCAACGGGCTGGCCCACAAGGCCGAAAACATTTTGGACGAATTGCGCCAGGGGTCCATGCAGGTCACCGAAGGGATCATGGACCTCATCCTTTCCGCCACGGACGCCCTGCGGACCATGGTGGACAATTTGGAGACCAGCGGCGTGGAGGGCGACGTGGATACCGAGCCCATCATTGCCCGGATCGAGGCGGCCCTGAAGGGCGAGTTGGAGAGTGCGCCGCAGGCTGCTTCGGAAGCCGCGGCCGCGCCTGAACCCGAACCCGAGCCGATGCCCGAACCCGTGGTCGAGGCGGTTGCCGAGCCCAAGGCCGAGCCGGAACCGGCCGCCGATTCCGCGCCCGTTGTCCCGGCATCGGCCTTCGTCCCGGAGCCGGACCCCGATTTCGACGACACCCCGTATGCGCTGACCACGGTGGGCGAAGGCCATCTGGCGGATTTTCTTGAGGAAGCCCAGGAAATCGTCGAGAATCTCAATCGCTGCCTGCTGGCCCTGGAAGGGGAACCTGACGGTGCGGACGAACTGATCAACGACACGTTCAGGTATTTCCACAACCTGAAGGGCAACAGCGGCATCATCGGGTTCAAGGAACTCAACTCCCTGACCCACGAGGCCGAAACTCTGCTCAACAGGGTCCGCAAGGGCGAGATCGCGTCCAGCCAGTCCATGATCGACCTGTTGCTGGCGACCGTGGACCTCATCGAGACCCTGGTTTCCAAGGTCAACGTCGAAGCCGGCAAGGTGGAGCCCCTGGACACCAGCGTCATGGCCCAGGTCCTCCAGAAAGTGACCGAGGACGGCGGCACGGCGGCGGTCCATGGTCTGTTCGCGGGCAAGTCCTCCGACCAGAAGGACGTCGTGGAAGAGCCTGCGGAAAGTGTGGCTTCCGGCGGCTATGATCCCGAGGACGTGGCCCTGTTCATGACCACCATCGACCAGCAGTTCCAGGCCGTGGAGGTCGCTTTTCGCATGCTCCGGGAGGATTCCGGGCAGAAGGATATCATCGACGGCCTGTTCCGAACTTTCCAGACCATTCAGAATTCCACCGGATATATGGGGTTCGACGAAATCAGGGAGTACGCCGGCCGGACGGTCGGGCTGGTGGACCAGGCCCGCAAATCGGATATGGATTTCGCCCTGATGCTGGATATCCTCGAACAGGAATACGCCATCCTCAGGGACATGATCGCCAAGGCCGTCGAAAGCCTGGGCGTGACGCCCGTCGGCGGTGAGCCGGAAAATGCCCCTGAGCCGGAACCGGCCCCGGAACCCGAATCCGAACCGGCCCCCAGGGCCGAGATGAAGCCGGAATCTGCGGCGGCCGTGCCCAATCCCGTGCCGCCCGCGTCCAACCCCGTCCAGAAACCCGCACCCAAGTCCGCTCCGGCGGCGAGGAAACCCATGACCAGAGCCAGCAAGCCCAACGGGGGACAGACTCAGGCCAAGCCCAAGGTGTCGAGCACGATTCGCGTGGACCATCACAAGCTGGACCACCTGATGAACGTCATCGGCGAGCTGATCATCAACCGCAACCGCTACGCCATGCTTGCCCGCGCCTTGGAAGAGGGGCAGGAAGAGGTGCATGTGGTGGCCCAGCAGCTCACGGAAACCACCTATGCCATGGCCCGCATTTCGGACGATCTCCAGGATACCATCATGAAGGTCCGCATGGTGCCCGTCCAGACGGTTTTTTCCCGCTTCCCGCGCCTGGTGCGCGACCTGTCCCGCAAGTCGGGGAAGCAGGTGGAACTGATCATGGAAGGCGAGGAGACCGAATTCGACAAGTCCGTGGTGGAGGAGATCGGCGATCCGCTGGTCCATCTCGTCCGCAACGCCGTTGACCACGGCCTCGAGTCCGAGGACGAACGCGTGGCGGCGGGCAAGAAGCCCAAGGGCCACGTCTGGCTGCGCGCCTACCACAAGGGCAATTCCGTGGCCATCGAGGTGGAGGACGACGGACGCGGCATGGATCCGGAAAAGCTCAAGCAGGTGGCCATCCGCAAGGGCGTCATCTCCCCGGTCGAGGCCGATTCCATGGACGACCGCGAGGCGCTCGACCTGATCTTCGCGCCCGGCTTCTCGTCCGCCGAGAAGGTCACGGACATCTCCGGTCGGGGCGTGGGCATGGACGTGGTCAAGACCAACATCAAGAATCTCAAGGGCAGCGTGCATACCCAGTCCGAGGTGGGCAAGGGAAGCAAGCTCACCCTGACCCTGCCGCTGACCCTGGCCATCATCGACGCGCTCATGGTCCAGGTGGGCGGCGACACCTTCGCCATCCCGCTGGACGCGGTTTCCGAAACCACCAAGATCGAGACGAAAAAGCTCTCCGAGGTCAACAGCCGCAAGGCCGTGGAACTGCGCGGCGAGGTCCTGGGCATCGTGGAATTGGCCGAGCTGCTCGGTCTGCCCCAGTCCATGGAGGAGCGCGAGGTGCTGCCCATGGTCATCATCCAGGACAACGACCGGCGGCTCGGGCTGGTGGTCGACCGGCTTCTGGAGCGGCAGGAGATCGTCATCAAGCCGCTGGGCCAGTATCTCAACAACTTCAATCTCAAGGGGCTGTCGGGTGCCACCATCATGGGCGACGGCTCGGTGGTGTTGATCCTCGATCCGCATGAGATATACTCCCTGTCCACCCAGCTCGGGCGGAAGCAGAACACCCTCGCCGAGGGGCGGGCCGCTCTGGCCGGCGGGAAGTAACCCACCGCAAACGCCGGCAAAAAAGGCCGGGGAGCGTGACTCCCCGGCCTTTTTCGTGCGTGGCGAGACAACGCTACAGCATGGAGACGAAGTTCACGAACAGGGTGCAGTTGAGGGCGTGCATGGCCCAGAACAGGAGTATGGTCAGGAAGGCCAGTCCCTTGAGGCGGAGCGGGGATTCGCTCCGCGCCAGGACCAGCCACAGGGCCACGGACACGACGCCGAGGGCCACCAGCCCGGACCAGACATAAGCCAGCGGAGTGCCGAGGATCATGACCTGCATGGACTCCGGGAGACGCGCGTAGAGCCAGCCCTGGCAGGCCAGGAAGCCGATCATGGGCAGCAGGGCCCAGCGGGCGGCCAGGCGGAGGGCGAAGTTGTAGTAGTCGCGGCCGAAGTCGTCCTTGTTCCGGCGGATGACCAGGTAGGCGAGGCTCAGGGACGCGGCGGCGGCGAGCACCAAAAGCCCGTACATGGCGGACAGGGGCAATGCCATGGCCGAGGCCGTGGCCAGCGTCTCCTGTGAGGGCGCTCCCTGGGATACGTTGTAGGCGAGCTTGGCGGGCGTGACCACGGCCACCGCGCTGACGGCCGAGAGAGCGGACACCATTCCGATCAGGATGTGGGCCGCCTTGGCCGAGCGCATGCGCTTCCAGGTCGGGAAGTAGATCAGCGCGGTCACCGCGAACACGGCGAAGAGCACGGTCCCGGCAAAGAAGGGGGACCTGGTGTCCAGGGATTGTTCCAGGAGCTGCGGGTATCGGTACAGCCCGATTCCCACGCCCGCGCCGGTGACCAGGAGCAGGAACGCGAGCAGGATCAGGCCCATGGTCCCGGTCTGCTGGCCGTATTTGTCGAGAAATACCTTCTTGTTCGCCTTGGCGCTGATCTCGCCGAGAACCGCCACGGCCGGGCAGCCGAGGGCGGCCATGCTCAACAGGCTGAAAAAGGCCGGGGCCAGCATCAGGCCGATCATCGTCAGTGTTTCTTGCATGTCCATGACTGGTGGAAACTCCGTTTTGTGCGTGAAAGGCGCGTTGATGCGCGGGCTTTTTTTGCCTGAAAAACAGCCGTCATGCAAGGTCGCATTTGATCGGCGCGGGTTGTGGAATCCACATCGATTCCTTGCAAAAAAACCGCTGATCGCCTATTCCCTATGAAACGCCCAACTGCGAGAAAGCGAGAATCACTTGATGAAATGCCAGAAGTTCCTGCTGTTTGCCGTCCTCAGCCTGTTGCTTGCCGGATGTAATGCCGCCAAACAGAACGCGGCGACCGATTCGGCGAGCATGGAGTGGCGCATCAAGTCTCTAGAGGAAAACTTTCTCAATTTCCGGGAAAATCAGCGCCAGATGGCGGACGAGGTGGTCCAGGACCGTGAGCGGCTTGATCAGCGGCTGACCGACCTGGAGGTGAAGGTTGCGTCCATCAGCAACGGCACGGCCGTGGCCGCTCCCACCGAGGAGGCTCCCGAGCCTCCTTCCGGCGAGGGGTGGGTGACCGACCTGAAGCCCGAGGATAACGGCTGGGTCGATCCGGAAACGCCCGCTGAACCGCCCGTTGCCCAGAGCGGCGAGGAAAAGCCCTGGGCCGAGGTGCCCGAGCCGCCCGCGGCCATCCCGGAGCCGGAAGTCGTCAAGCGGAAGCCCGCACCCGCCAAGCCCGCCTACAAGCCCTCCGCCGTTCCCAAGCCCAAGGAAACGATGTCCGCGGCCCAGAAGCTCTACGCCAAGGGCTACCGGCAGTATTCCCTGGACGAGTTCCGGGGCGCCCGGGCCACTTTCGACCAGTTCTTGAAGGAATTCCCCAATGACACCCTGGCGGCCAATTCCCTGTACTGGAAGGGCGAGACCTATTATTCCGAAAAGGATTACGCCCAGGCCATCCTGACCTTCAAGGAGGTCACCGGGCGGTTCCCGAAGCACCATAAGGCTCCCGCGGCCCTGCTCAAGATCGGCATGTCCTACGACCGCGTGGGTGACCGGGACAACGCAATCTTCTACCTGCGCGCCCTGGTCGAGGATTTTCCACAGTCGGAAGAGGCCAATCTCGGGCGCAAGGAATTGACCCGGCTGGGCGGCTAGTTTTTCGCGACATACGCAAGGCATGAATGGCCGGACTACCGCCGTTTGCGGGGTTCGGCCATTTCTTCGGATACCGCATGGACCTGAACAAAGAATATTTCGCCTGCCTGGCCCTGAAGCACACCCCCAGGCTCGGTCCCAAGGTGTGGCGCGAGCTGTTCGCCCATTATCCGAGCGCGTTCGACGCCGTGCGGGACGCCGGGGCCTGGCACGGGTTGAAGCTCTCATCCAAGTCGGTGGCCGACGCCTGTGCGTCCGAGGTCTGGCGCGGGAGTGCCGAGGAGGAGTACCGGGCGGCCGGGCAGGCGTCCATGGATGTCGTCACCTGGTTCGATCCCCGCTTTCCCGCGCGTCTCAGGGAGCTTCCCGATCCGCCTGCCATGCTCTACGTGGAGGGCGACGTCACGTTGTTCCGCAATCCCGGAGTGGCCGTGGTCGGCGCGCGCGAGTGTACCCGGCTGGGGCTTGAGACCGCCGGGAGGATCAGCGCCCAGCTTTCCCGAATCGGCATCACCGTGATCTCCGGGCTGGCGCTGGGCATCGATCGGCAGGCGCATCTGGGCGGCCTGTCGGGCGTGGGGAGTTCCATCGCCGTGCTCGGCTGCGGCCTGGACGTGGACTATCCTGTGGACAACGGCGACGTCCGGCGGGAGCTGTGCGGGCGCGGCCTGGTGGTCACCGAGTACGGCCCTGGCGTGCGGCCGCGCGGCGGGCATTTCCCGGTCCGCAACCGGATCATCAGCGGCCTGTCGTTGGGCGTGCTGGTGGCCGAGGCCGCCCACAATTCCGGCAGCCTCATCACGGCCCGCCTGGCCGGGGAGCAGGGCAGGGACGTATTCGCCGTGCCCGGTCCCATCGGCCAGCCCACGTTCACCGGCTGCCACCGGCTGATCAAGCAGGGGGCCGCACTGGTCGAGTCCGCGTCCGACATTGTGGAGATTTTGCGCTACGACTTCGCCCGCGAGCTGGAAGACGTGCCCGACCCGTCCCCGGTGTCCAATGAGGGCAAGGCGGACAGGGGACGGACCCGGACGGCAAGGGCCGTCCCCTCGGCTTCGGCGAAACCGTCCGCGGGCGCGCCGTCCGTCAGAAAGCGTCCGCCTTCGGCCAATCGCGACGCCCTGGCGCTTTCCGAGGACGAATTGAAGGTGTTGGCTGTTCTCGATTCTGTCGATAAGATGCATATCGACGCCCTGGGCCGGGAGCTTGGCTGGAAATCGGCCGTCATCAGCCGCGTTCTGCTGGTCCTGGAGATGCGCGGGGCCGTGAAACAGTTGCCGGGCATGTGGTATCTGGCGCGCGAATCATAACCTTGGAAGGAAAAACATATGGATTGGAAACTGCTCGCCACAACGTTCGGCACCCTGTTCGTCGCCGAACTCGGAGACAAGACGCAGCTTGCCTGCATGCTGATGACCGCCAAGACCCAGAAGCCGTGGACCGTGTTTCTCGGTTCTTCCCTGGCCCTGGTCCTGGTCAGCTTTCTCGGGGTCATGTTCGCGCAGTTCGTCTGCCAGTACATTCCCCCCGCCGTCATCAAGAAGGTCGCGGCCCTGGCGTTCGTGGTCATGGGCGTCTTGATATTCTTTGATAAAGTTTGATTGATCGGGCTTGAACGCTCGCCTGTCACCGTGTATCCATGGATGACAACCTTTATTGTTTTGGTGACCGCATGCAGAAAATACCCATCGATCTCGCCCGCCCCGGCATGAAGCTGGCCAAGCCCGTCACCAAGGAGGGGGGCATGACCATCATGGCCGAGGGCATGGAGCTTACCGAGGGCCACATCGGTCGGCTGGAAACCATGAACATCGAACGCATCACGGTCCAGGGGCATCCCGTGGACATGGGCGGAGCCGGTGCGGGCACCAAGTATGCCGAGCGGCTGGAACGCCTGGACCACCTGTTCCGCAAGCATTCCGGGGACAAGTGGATGACGCGGGTCAAGGAGCGCATGGGCCAGTATTTCCAGCTCAAGGCGGCGGCCCAGGAAGCCCGCATGAAGGCCATGGAAGCCGTGGAGGAAAACGGGGAGGCATCCTCGGAAAACGGCGGCGGGGAATAGGACATGGAAGATCTGAAAACCACCGTTCGCGGGAAGATTCTCCAGGTCAAGGACCTGCCGACCCTGCCTCAGGTCCTGGACAAGGTGACCGCCATGGTGAAGGACCCCGAGGCGTCCAC
The DNA here is from genome assembly GCA_015709315.1 of Desulfovibrionaceae bacterium. GTDB lineage: Bacteria > Desulfobacterota > Desulfovibrionia > Desulfovibrionales > Desulfovibrionaceae > Pseudodesulfovibrio. The sequence continues at coordinate 21,247 of JACCQI010000029.1, read as the reverse complement.
CGAGGCCATTGCCAAGGTCATTTCCACGGACCAGGTGCTTTCGGCCAAGGTCCTCAAGATGGTCAATTCGCCCATTTACGGGTTCCCCGGCCGCATCGGCTCCATCCAGCACGCACTGGTGCTGCTCGGCTTCAACGTGGTGCGCGGCATCATCATCTCCACCTCGGTCTTCGACATGATGGTTCAGGTCATGAGGGGACTGTGGGAGCACAGCCTCGGCTGCGCCACGGCCTGCACGATCATCGCCCGCCGGGCCGGGTTCGAGGACCCGGAGGAATACGCCGTGGCCGGGCTGTTGCACGATCTCGGCAAGGTGGTCACCGCCGTGCAGCTGCCGGATCTGCACAAGACCATTCTCGACACCGTGGCGGCCAAGGACCTGACCTATTTCCAGGCCGAGAGGGACGTCATGGGGTTCGGCCACGACCGCATCAACGCCTGGCTCGCCCGGCATTGGGGGCTGCCGCCCAACATCCGGGAAGCCATGGCCCGGCACCATACCCCGCAACTGGCCGAGTTCTACAAGCCCATGTCCTGCGTGGTCCATATCGCGGACTACCTGGTCCGTCTTTTCGAGTTCGGCAATTCAGGCGACGACCAGACCGCCTATCTGCGGCCCGAGGCGCTTATGGAGCTGAAGTTCAGGATGAGCGACCTGGACAAGGTCATGGACGAGATGGCCGACCAGTTGCTGGAAGTGTCCGACATGACGTTCTAGGCGAGGCCAGCCGTCCGCGAGATGGGCTTTGACGGCGGCAAAGACCGGTGCTAGGTTTTCCATATGACCCGGACCCTTGAAGATTCCCTGTTCAACCGCAAGCAGACCGCCTTCCTGCTTTCTCCCGACAAGTCCTTTGCGGAGATGCTCAAGGGGCTGTGGCCGCCGGACGTCATCGAGTTCACGGTGTTCGAGAACGGGGGCAGGGCCATCGAGCATTTGTTCAACGAGCCGCCGGACCTGCTGGTGGTGGACAATCGGCTTGCCGACATTTCGGGCCGGGAGGTCGCCAACCTGGTCAAGAGCGAGAACGTCTATCGCCAACTGCCGGTGATCATGTGCGTGGACCCCAAGGACATGGAGGAACCCTGGAACTGGAATCAGGTGGAGGTGGACGACTTTCTGGTCAGGCCCCTCAACCCGTCCGAGGTGCGCGACCGGGTCAATCTGACGCTTTGTCGGGCCATGCGGGCGCTGGACGCCAACCCGCTGTCCAAGCTGCCGGGCAATACCTCCATCATCCAGCGCATCCAGCAGCTCATCGACTCGGGCGACGACTTCGCCCTGGCCTACTGCGATCTCGACTATTTCAAGTCCTACAACGACAAGTACGGCTTTTCGCGCGGCGACGAGATATTGATGATGTCCGCCCGGCTCATCGTCAACACCATCCGCTCCTATCAGGGCGTGCATTCCTTTGTCGGGCACGTGGGCGGCGACGATTTCGTGTTCATCCTGCCGCCGGAACTGGTGGAGGACGCCTGCAAGCGGATCATCCAGTCGTTCGACGATATCGTGCCCCATTTCTACGATCCCGAGGACCGGAAGCGGGGCAACATCACCTCCGTGGACAGGGAGGGCAATACCAAGGTCTTTCCGCTCATGGCCATCTCCCTGGCCGTGGTGGTCAACACGGACCGGCGCATCACCCACTACGGCGAGGTCTCGTCCATCGCCATGGGCCTCAAGAAAAAGGCCAAGGAAGACCCCAGGTCCAGCTATGTCATCGACCGGCGCAAAGCGTAACCAGCCCGGCGAGCTTGTCCGGGGATTTCTGGCCTATCTCTCTGTGGAAAAAGGCTATTCCGAGGCCACGGTCCGCTCCTACGGAACCGACCTCGACCAGTTCCAGGCATTTCTCTCCACGCGCAAGCTCACCCTGGAGCGGCCGGGCCGCATCGACCGCGACCACGTGCGCGCCTTTTTGGCCGAGATGCACCGTCGGCGGCTGTCCAAGACGTCCATGGGCCGCAAATTGTCCAGTCTGCGCGCCTATTTCAAGTTTCTCATGCGCCACAAGCAGATCGTCCGCGATCCCATGGCGGGCATCCGCAATCCCAAGCAGGAAAAACGCCACCCCCAGGTGCTCAACGTGGACCAGGCCGTGTCCCTGATGGAGGCCGGGGTCACCCCGGACCCGGAGGGGCTGCGCGACATCGCCCTGGCCGAGGTCCTGTACGGCTCGGGGCTGCGGATCAGCGAGGCCATCGGCCTGGACCTGAACGACGTGGATTCCGACGTCATCCGCGTGGTCGGCAAGGGGAGCAAGGAGCGCATCGTGCCGCTTTCGGACGCGGCCGTGAAGCGCATCCGGCGGTACATGGAGCAGCGCCACGCCCTGCTTTCCGACTACTCGGAGCAGGCGCTGTTCGTTAGCGTGCGCGCGGGCAAGCGGCTGGACCGGCGGCAGGCCAACCGCATCGTGGCCAAGCTCGCCAAGCTGGCCGGGCTGCCCAAGGATGTCCATCCGCACATGCTGCGGCACAGCTTTGCCACCCACATGCTGGAGGCGGGCGCGGACCTGCGGAGCGTGCAGGAGCTGCTCGGGCATGAGAACCTGACCACCACCCAGCGCTACACGCATCTGGACATGCAGCGCATCATGCAGGTATACGACCAGGCGCACCCGTTGGCGGGCGCGAAAAAAGACGACGACAACGACCAATAGACATGGAGAGATAATGGACAATCCCCTGGTCCTTTTGGAGACCCCGGAAGGCGAAATCCTGATCGAGCTGTTCCCGGACAAGGCCCCCAAGACCGTCGAGAATTTCCTGAAGTACGTGGACGACGAGTTTTATGACGGCACCCTGTTTCACCGGGTCATCAAGGGCTTCATGGTCCAGGCCGGCGGCCTGACTTTTTCCATGGAGGAGAAGGAGACCCGCGACCCCATCGAGAACGAGGCGGCCAACGGCCTGAAGAACGTCACCGGATCGGTGGCCATGGGCCGTCTGCCCGACCCGCACAGCGCCACCAGCCAGTTTTACATCAACGTGGCCGACAACGCGGACCTCGACCACACGGGCGAGGACGACGAGAATTTCGGCTATTGCGTGTTCGGCGAGGTCGTGGACGGCATGGACGTGGCCGTGAAGATCAGCAAGGTCAAAACCCGCGAGTGGCAGGGCTACGACGACGTGCCCGTGGACCCCATCTCCATCATCTCCGCCCGCCGGTTCGAGTAGGACGGCCGGTCGGCGCAACGGATCGGTCCATCGCATCCCCCGGGTCGGCCCAGGGGAATCAATGCCGGAAATTGCGCTTCATGATGGCGTCGTAGGTCCCGTCGGCCTTGAGCTTGTCCAGCGCGGCCTGCCAGCGGGCAATGGTCCCGTCGGGAATGTCCCTGGAAAATGCGAGCCAGGCCGAGGACTCGGCGAACTTGCAATCCGTGCGTTCGAAGTTGTCGGGATCGAGTCCGGCTTTCTTGACCATGTAGTAGTAGGTCCGTTCCCCCATGAGCACGAGATCCACCCGTCCTTCGAGCAGCTTCTTGTAACTGGTCTCGTAGCTCGGTCCCGGATCGAGGTTGTCGAATCCTTCGGCCTTGAGCGCCTGGTGGGTGTATCCGTCCCGGCGCACGGCGATGCGGACGGTCTTGCGGGCGTCGTCCAGGGTCCGGACGGTCAGTCCCGCGCCTCGTTTCTGGAAGAAATAATCGTTTTCGCCGAATATCGGTCCGACCCATTTGAACAGCCTTTCGCGCTCGGGAATGCGGACAATGGCGAACAAAGCCTGGTTCGGGCGGTTTTGGGCCAGTTTGTAGGCCCGCAACCAGGGCGTGATTTCCAGCGGGTTCGTCTCTCCCAGCTCTTTCTGGATGGACCTGACCACCTCGGGGACCATGCCGTGCGCGACACCGTTTGTTTCATAGACCAGCGGCGGGTACACGACGGCGTGCATGGTGATGCCCTCGGCCAGGACCGCCGGGCATATCAGCAACAACAGGGCAAAAGCGAATACAACTCTACGCATATCCATTCCAGCAATTATATCGCCACGAAGATGGACCCGCACCGCTATCTACGGCATGCCGGTCGCCGTGTCGAATATTGCATACTTTATTTCAGAATAAAATCGGCTCGTGAATTATTACTGGGCCGGGTGAACAAAAAAGCGGGACCTTTTGGTCCCGCCTTTCTGTTTGCGTCGTTATTTGTTCAAGGCGTCCCTGAGGCGACGTTCCGCCTCCTCTTTGGTTTCCTGAATCTTCTTTCCCATCTCGTCGCGGGTTTCCACGATTTTTTGCCCGACCTCCTGGTAGCGGCGCTCGGCCTCCACGCGCAGGTCGGTCATCAGTTCCTTGACCGTGACGATCTTGTCCACGAGATAGGCGTTGGCCCCGGCAAAGGCGAACCCGTAATTGAGCTTGCCCTTGTAGGCGTTCACCAGGGCCTGAGCGATGCAGTAGGGGGATTTTTCCTCGGCGCAGGAGTGCAGGCACTTGTGAATGCACTTCTTGGGGTGCTTGAGGCCGGAGGAAACGGCGTCCAGGAAGGTGTTCTTCAGGGCGCGGCCGGGCAGGCCGACCGGGCTCTTGATGATGGTCACGTCCTCTTTCTTCGCATTGACGTATGCCTGCTTGAAGGCTTCGTCCGCGTCGCATTCCCTGGTGGCCACGAAACGGGTGCCCATCTGCACGCCTGCCGCGCCCATCTCCAGGAACCGGGCGATGTCGCCGCCGGTGTAGACGCCGCCCGCCGCGATGACGGGAATGTCCTTGTGGTGCTTCTCGCGGAACGGCTGCACCGCGTTGAGGACATCGGCCACGATTTGTTCCAACTGGAATTCGGGCTTTTCAAGGTCTTCGGCCTTGAAGCCGAGGTGGCCGCCCGCCTTGGGGCCTTCCACCACGAAGCCGTCGGGCAGGTAGTCGAACCGTTTCAGCCATTTGCGGCACAGGATGTTGGCCGCGCGGCCCGAAGAAACGATGGGAATCAACTTGGTCCGCATGTCCTTCTTCATCTCGTCGGTTACCTCGCGCAGGTAGCCGGGAAGGTCCACGGGCAGGCCCGCGCCGGAAATGATCAGGTCTACGCCCTCGCGGATGGAGGTCTTGACCATGTCGCTGTAGTTGGTCAGGGCGCACATGATGTTCACGCCGAGCAGGCCGTCGGTCATCTTGGCGCGCGCCTTGCGGATTTCCTCGATCAGGCCGCGATGGTCCGCGCCCACAGGGTCCTTGGCCCGGCTGGGGTCGCGCATGCCGATCATGGGGGTGGCGATGACGCCCACGCCGCCCTCGTTGGCTACCGCGCTCGCCAGCCCGGAAAGGGATATGCCGACGCCCATGCCGCCCTGGATGATGGGAATCCGGGCAGTCAGGTCGCCGAATTTGAGATTCGGAAGAGTCATTGGATACCTCGTTTGTGATTATGGATAGCTGTTCCCATGCGCCGAAAATTCGGTCAAGTCAAGGTAAACAGCCGTTTGAGACGCAAGGTCAATGAAGGACCGCATATTCCTCCACCACCAGTTCCGCGAAATACATGGAACTTGTGAAGGCCGGGGAAATCGAATTCAGGATATGAACGGTGTTTTCGAAACGTTCCACCACGAAATCCATGACCAGGCGGTGGTTGTCGATGTCCACCAGCTGGGGCCGGATGCCCGCCTTGGAGCAGGGCAGCAAGTCTTTGGGCGCTATGTGCTTCACCAGCCGGGCCGCGTCGTTGAAGAAGTATTTGAAGAAATACTTGCGCGGCTCCTCCAGGGCGATGGTGCGGAACTTCTCGTTTTCCATGAACATGCGCAGGTCGCGGAACAGGATGGCCGGGAACTCCTCGTCCAGCCCCTTGAGGATGCCGTAGTTCTCGCGCCCGAAGGCCGGGATGGCCGTGGGGCCGACGTACACGTCGCCGTGAACGCTGCGGGTGAAGTGGACGCCGAGGAACGGATTTTTGATGTTCGGCACCGGGTAGATGGAACCGCGAATCTTGTCGGCGGCGGGTTTTTTCAGGACGTGGTAGATGCCCTTGAACGGCAGTAGCCGGTAGTTCTTGGCTATGCCGAAGGATTGGGCGACCTTGTCGCTGTAGGCTCCGGCCGCGTTGATGAACAGCGTGTAGGCGATGTCGCCCTGGCTGGTGCGGGCCGTGTTTTCCCCGGCCCCGAGGAATTGGGTGTCGAAAAAGAAGCGGACCTTGCCGGACTGCTCCAGCTCGTCGCGCATGGCGGCCAGGATGCGCTTGGGGTCCACCACGGCGGTGAGCGGGGAGTGCAGGGCGTGCTCCACGGTCCGGGCGTTGGGCTCGATCTCGGCCAGTTGCCGCTTGTCGATCATCTCCACGACGCCGCCGTTGGCCGTTGCCCGGCGCTGCAACTCGTCCAGTGTGGGCAGCTCTTCCTCTCCCTGGGCCACGATGACCTTGCCGGACTTGAAGAGCGGCAGGCCGTTCTCTTCGCAGTATGCCTGCATCCGGCGGTTGCCTTCCAGGCACATTTTTGCCTTCATTGTACCGGGATCATAGTATATCCCGGCGTGCAGCACGCCGCTGTTTCGGCCCGAGGCGTGCTTGCCCGGCTCGGATTCCTTGTCGAAGATGATGATGTCGTCGCAGCCTGCCTTGAGCAGTTCGCGGGCGATGGTCAGGCCGATGATGCCGGCCCCGCAGATGATGGTATGGGCGGAAAACACGGTTTATTCCTTGGCGAGCAGGGCCAGGCCGCTCTTGGCGTCTTTCTTGCGGAGCATGTCCGTGCCCAGGATTTCCAGGATCATCACTTCGCCCACCAGCCAGACGTCCAGGCCGGGGCGGATGCAGCCGGTGCGGGTGTCGCCGTCGCGCCCCAGGGCCGCGTGCATGTGCAGGACCGGCTCGCCCGCCTCGTTCGGGAACAGGGTGCCCATGCCCAACACCTCGTGCGCGCCGATGACGGGGTGCAGGATCGGGTCGATGACCGGGGCGTCGCCGTCCCTGGGACCGGCCACGATGTTGCCGCCGCCGATGCCGCCGAGCAGCACGCACAAACCCGTTTTAACGGCGTGTTCCGCCGCGAACCGCTCGATGCAGTCCGGCACGCGCTCGCCGTCTTCCAGCCGCAGGGTGAATATCCTGCCGATCTTTCCTTCCGAATAGTGCATGGTCTACCTGTAGGTCGTTTTGGGCGGGGTCTGCCCGCAGGGGTTGGTGAAGGCGCACCACGCGCAATGGGCGCCGGTCCTCGGCGCGAAGCGGGTTGCCAGCACCATGTGCCGGACAAGGGATTCTACCAGCAGGGGCGCCACCTCGTCCACAGCCTCGGCCAGTTCGTCTTCGGTCCATTTGGCCGGAAAGAGAAGCTGCTCCTTGCCGCCATCGGCCAGCTTTATCAGCCCCGCATTGGCCGGGGCGGGCTGCCCGGCGGTTGCGTAGAGCCGGAGGTACGCCGGGAGCTGGACGCTGGACACGGCCCTGGCCAGGTCCGAGGCGAGATCGGGGTCGACCACATCCGGGCCGAACGTTTCCATCCGGTCCCGCAGCTCCATGTCCTGCCAGAAATTCTTGGTGGGCATCACGGTCCGTTTCCCGGTCTTGTAGTCCAGGATATAGACGTCCTGCCCGCGCCGCTCGATGCGGTCGATCCGGCCCTTGAACGGGATGGACAGCCCTTCGATTTCCAGGCGTGTCTCGAACGGCTCCTCCAGGGCCAGGAGGGTGGCCGTTTTCTGGTTGCGGACGAATTCCTTCAGCCGGTAGCGGCCGGTTTCCATCAGTCCCAGGCGCGTGTCGAGCGGCAGTCGGGCAAAAAGCGAACTCGCCCGGAAGGATTCGTCGAAGGCGGCTAGGAGCGGCTCGGGATCGATTTTGGACAGCTCCTTTTCCACGCCCAGGTGCGGGAGGAGGAATTCCTTGAGCGCGGCGTGGACCAGGGTGCCGAATTCGCTCTTGTCCCCTTCCTCGTCCACCATGTCCACCGGGCGCACCCTGGTCAGGTAGCTGTAGAAGAACTGCTTGGGGCAGGTCAGGTAGCGGTCCAGGCTGGACGGCGACAGCCCCTTGGCGGTCAGTTTATCGACGAGGGCCGCATGCATGGCCTCGGTCACCGGGATATCCGGCGGGCCGGAGGGCAGGGAGCTGGCCGGGAAGGTCACGGCCCGGACCACGCCGTCTTCGGGCTTCAGGACCCGCCCGGCGCGGGCCTCCCGCTGCCACAGCAACTGTTCCACGAACCGGCTGCGGACGGACTTGGAGTCGAGCAGGCCCGGCTGGATGCCGGACTGGTAGAAGATGACCGCCTCGTCCGCGCCCATGAGCAGCCGGTAGAAGTTGTAGCCGGACACGTTGTCCCGCTCCCGGGCGTCGGGCAGGCCGAGGAGGCTTCGCAGGGGATCGGGCAAAAGCGGGTCATAGGGGTTGGTGCCGGGCAGCCGTTCCTCGATGGCGTCCAGGACAAAAAGCCGCCGGAAGTGCAGCAGGCGCGTTTCCAGCACGCCGAGGACCTGCAACCCGGAGATCGGGTCCGGCTCGAAGGAGACGCGTTCCTGGGCGAGCATGCTCCGCAGGAATGAATGGAGCGTGGACCGGCCAAAGGCTTGGGCGCTCATTTCCGCGTCCTTGAGCTGTGGGATGACCGAGGCGGTCAGGCGGAACAAGCATTCCGCGTCGATGAGATAGGTGTGCCAGAGCTTTTCCCCTTGCCCGTGGAGCAGCGCGGCCAGGGACGCCAGGCAGTCGGCCAGCCCGGCCAGGGTGTCCACGGACTCGAACCGGGTCAGGCAGCAATCCAGAATGTCCTTGAGCAGGGGCATGACGGCCTGTCCGTCCACCTTTTGCAGGGCCGGGTCGTCCCAGTTCGGCTCAAAGGCGAGCGGGTCGAGGAATTTCTCCCCCTTGCGGATGGCGGCTTCCCATTGGTGGAACACCGGCCGCAGGGGGCGGTCCTCCGGGCCGAGGAGGCGCAGGTAGGGGTGGCGGATGAGCGCGATGACGTCCTTCCAGTAGTATCGGCCTTTTGCGCTGCGGTTTTCCTGCAATTGGAGCAGGGTCTCTATGAGCCGGGCCAGGGAGGTGCGGTTCAGCGGATAGCCCATGGAGATGTTCGGCTCCAGCTCCGCGTCCACGGCGGGGAGCATGTGCAGCACGGGCAGGAGCGCGCCCTCGTCCGGCAGGACCACGGCGGTGCCGTCCAGGCTGTCGCACGCGCGCAGATCCCCGGCCAGCCCGGCCAATTGGGAGTGGCGGTCGTATCCTTCGCAGAAGCGGACGGCCGTTTGGCGCGGCGCGGTGTCGATTCCGTCCGGCAACTCGGGCTGCACCCGCCACCGCTTGAGCCAGGCGGCGTGTTCCGCCGCGGCCCAGTGGGAATGCCCGTCCTCGGCCAGGGCCGGGTCGGAGTGGATGACCGGCAGGAGCGAGCCGCGCTCCCACAGGAAGCGGAAGAGTTTGTCCTCGGTGCCGCTCAGGGCGTAGAACCCGGCGGCCAGCACGGTCTTGCCCTCCAGCGTTTCGGCTACCGCGTCCAGGCGGCCGAGCACATAGCGCGCGCTCAGGCCGGGGGTGGTCCATCCCCGTTCCTCAAGCCGGGCCACGTACAGCTCGTGGATGTCGTGGAGCTGTTCGAGCAGGGCGGCGGCGTAGGGCGGGACTTCGCCCTCCATGTATTTGAGGTCCTGGGCTTCCAGGTCCTGGCGCATGAGGTCGTCCATGAGGCTCGCCAGCTTCGAGCCCCAGGGCAGGAATTGCTCGCGGTCCAGTTTCGGCAGCCGGGCGAGCAAGCCATCCCCCCGGTCGCGCAGGTCGTGCGCCACCTGGTACAGCAGCTCCACCCGGTCCAGGGGATTGGCGAGGGCCGTTGTCTGCGGATTGAGCCGACGGTGCAGGTCCGCCACGAAATCCGAGATGGAGGTCATGCGCGGCATGCGGAAGGGCCGGGCCACGCCCGGATGCGCGGCGAGCAGTCCCTTGAGATGGCGGCGCGGACGGTTGTGCGGAAAGAGCACGGTCAGGTCGGCGGGGGCGTCGGACGCCGCCACCATATCGGTCAGGGCGGCCATGAAATCGGTGTGCCAGGGTATGAGGAATATGGGCCGCATCTATGCCTCCCTCCGCACTTCGCGGATTTCGCGCAGGTCGAGATAGACGAGGAATCCCTTGGGGCCGACGCATCCCGGCATGGCCGCGAGCAGGTCCATGTAGCCGCGCACCTGGGTTTCGTTGTGCGGGTCGGGCTGGCCGGTCTTGAAGTCCGCCACGATGGGTTCCGGGCCGTCGACCAGCAGGTCGAGCCGTTTGAACCCGCCGTCCGGCTCCATGATCTCCGGCTCGTGCTCGCCGGTGGCAAGCCAGCCGCGCAGGTCTTCCTGGCCCAGCGCCCATAGGGCCATGTCGCGCAGGTCGCGGTCGAGTTGCTCGCGTTCCGTGCGGTCGAGCGCGCCCAGCTCCGGAAAGTCCGCCACGGCCAGGCGCACGGCCCGGTCCGCATCGGCCGCGTCGTCGCCGGTCACGCGCATGAATTCCATGACCCGGTGCGCCACCTCGCCGCGCATGCGCTCGTTGTAGAAATAGTCGTCCAGGTTGTGCCGGTAGACGCGCAGCCTGGGCAGCCAGGCCATCAGCTCGACCTGTTCGGTGCCCTGGCCGAGAGGCTGCGGCTCGGGCCGGGCCTCGGGCGCGGACGGCACGGTCTCGGCCGGGGTTTGCCCCACCTCGTACACGTCGTCGTCGAGGTCCAGGAAGAGGTCCAGGGCCTTCAGGGCCGCGGGGTTGGGCACTCCCTTGCCGGGTTTTTTTACGAAGAATCCGTATAATTCCTCTCGCGCCCTGGTCCAGGCCACGTATAGCAGGTTGAGCTGTTCACGCATGGACCGGCCCATGCTCTCCAAGTACGGTCGGCCCAGGTCCGGCTTCATGGGTACCAGCAGCCGGTGGCCCCGGAACTCCTCTATGGTGAAGTCCTGGTCCGCTTCTGCCTTCCAGTGATGAAAGGGGATGACGACCACCGGGAATTCCAGCCCCTTGGCCTTGTGGATGGTCATGATCCGGACCGCGTCGATGTTTTCGGGCAGGGGGACCTTTTCCTCCTGGGAGTTTTCGGCCCAGTATTCCAGGAAGGCGGACAGGGAGCCGTAGCCGTTTTCCTCGGCCAGGTGGATCACTTCCAGGAAGCGGCGCACGTACAGCTCGGCCTCGGGATGGCGCTCGATGACGCGGAAGACGCGGACCGCCTCCATGGCCAGGTCATAGGGGGTCATCAGGCCGGACTGGTTGTAGAACGGCTCGATCAGCCGTTGCCATGGCTCGGGGAAGTCCTCGCGGAAATGCACGCCGAGCGGCCGTTTCTTGGGCGCGACCAGCCAGTCGCGCAGCTCGGTCTCGGCCATGCCCGCCTCGGCCAGGAACAGTTCGGCACCGGAAACAAAGGTCAGGAACGAGGCGTCGTCGCGGGGGAAGTCGAGGAAGGACAGGAAGGCCGCCAGTTGCCGGACCACCGGGTGGCGGTCCAGTTGCAGCGAGCTTTCCGTGATCACCGGAATATTCTTTTCCACCAGCAGGTCGCAGACCAGAGAGGCGTGTGCTTTGGAGCGGACCAGGATACCGATGTCGCGGAAGCAGCGCCGGGCCGTCAGGTCGTCCATGAGCCGTCCCAGCCGGTCCAGGGTCTCGGCGGCCACGTCGCACTTGTCCGGCAGCCGCTCCATGCGGACGTATCCGGCGGTGTCCCGGTGCTTGTCCGGCAGGGCCTGGGCGCAGTCGCGGAAGCTGTCCGCCAGCTTTGCGGCGAAATCCGCCTGACAGGCCGCGTCCGCGTCCGGGAACAGGCGCTCCGCCAGCTCCATGGCCTGGTCCGGGTCCTCCATGTTGGCAAAGAAACGGTTGTTGAACTCCACCACGTTGCGGTGGCTCCGCCAGTTGTTGGGCAGGGTCTCGGCCTGCGGCTTTTCCACCAGCCCGGCCACCTCCGGCTGGGCCATGACCTCGTCGAACAGGGCTGAATCGCCGCCGCGCCAGCCGTAGATGGCCTGCTTGACGTCGCCCACGAAAAAGAAGCTGCCGCCCTTGGCCAGGCATTCCCCGGCCAGGGGGGTAATCGCCTCCCACTGGTCGCGGTTGGTGTCCTGGAACTCGTCCACCAGCATGTGGTGCAACCGGCAGCCCAGGCGGCAATACGCCTCGGAGACCGCGCCGCCGTCGGCCAGCAGGTCGATGACGTGCCCGGCCACGCTTTCGTTCAGGACCTGGCCGCGTCGGCGTTGCAGGTCGCTGAGGTCGTCCATGATCCGTTCCCCGATGCGGATGGCCGGGACCAGGAAGTAGGCCCCCGCCAGGATCGCGCGGCTGCGCCGGAACTCGGCCCATTTCTCCTTGAGCCGCGAGAAATACGACTCGGCCTTGTCGTCGACCTGGTCCTTGCCCTTGGCCAGGACGCAATCGGCGAACCGCTCCTTTTGGATCATCTTGGAGTCCGGTACCGCGTCGAACAGCGTCATGTCCAGGCAGGCTCCCATGAAATCCTTGAAGTATTTGTTGATGGGCAGTCCGCTTGTCTCGATGTGCTCGGCCATGTGGCCCACCGTCTTTTTGAACCCCTCGAATTCCACGGCCAGCAGGTCCTTGATGGCCTCCTGGTCCACGAGCAGGGCGGTCCGGTGCCCCTCCAGGGTGGAGGTCAGGCGGCGCAGGCGGTCGCGGACCGCGTTCTGCACCCAGAAGCCGCTCCGGCGTTCGTCGTGGATCAGGGTGGAGAGGGCGTTTTCCAGCATCTCGCGCTCGTGGCCGTCGGTCTCGCACGTGCCGATGAAGTGGTCGAACACGCCTTCAAACAACTCCTTCTGGTCAAAGACGATCTCGAAGTCCGGGCGCACCCCGAACTCCAGGGCGAACAGGCGGAGGAGCAGCGCCAGCAGCGAATCGATGGTTCGGATATTCAGCCGGTGGTAGCGCCGCAGCATGGCATCGAGCGTTCGGCGCGCTGTTTCGGGCGAGCAGGCGTCGGCGTGGTCGCCCGCGCCCAGGGCGATGGCCTTGAGCGCGGAAACCACCCGTTCCTTCATCTCGGCGGCGGCTTTGTTGGTGAAGGTCACGGCCATGATTTCCGGCCAGGCGAAGCCTCTGCCGGGACGGCTGGTGCAGACGAACGGGGAGGAGGCGTCGTCGGATTTCTCCAGGAGCGAAAGGAAGCGGCGGGTGAGCTGGTATGTCTTGCCCGCGCCCGCCGACGCCTTGACCTGCATGAGTTCCGACATGGTCTATGCCTCCTCGGTTGCGGGTTGCGGTCTTTTTTTGCCCGTCAGGACGACCATGAGCACGGCGGCGATGATGAGCGAGCTGCCCAGATAGCCCGGCAGGGTGAATTTCTCGCTGAACAGCACGTAGGCGAACAGCGCGGCCACCACCGGCTCAAAGGTGGCGATGACCGAGGCGTGGGTCGCCTCCATCCGCTTCAGCCCCGCGTAGTACACGGAAAAGGCCCCGTAGGATGTGACCAGGGCCAGCCCGGCCAGGAGCGCCCATGCCTGGGCGGACTTGGGGGCGAAATGGACGAACGGCAGGAGCAGGAGCGCGCCGAAAGGCAGGGCGTACACGAAGATGGTCGGCGTGGGATAGCGGTAGAGGTATTTCTTTCCGATGATGTAATACAGGGCGTAGGTGAAGCCCGCGACCAGCCCGGCCAGGAGGCCGAAGGTGTTCAGGCCGAAGGACGCGCCGCCCACGAGCTGCGGGCCGAGGCTGATGCAGGTCACGCCCAGGATGGTCATGGCCACGCAGGCCGTCTTGATGGGTGTCATCCTCTCCTTGAGCACGACCCACGAAAGCAGGGCCACCCAGGCCGGGGCCGTGTAGAGCAGGACCGCCGCCAGGGCTATGCCCACGTCGCGGATGGCCAGTTGATAAGCCCCGTAGAACAGGGTCACGCAGATGAAGCCGAAGCCGAACAGGGCGGGCATGTCCGTCCGGTGTACCCGTGCCTGACCGGCCGCCAGGGCGTGGACCAGGAAGAAGACCCAGGCCAGGGCCGCGCGCCAGAAGGCGATTTCCAGGGCGGATATTCCTTCGTCCAGGATGTACTTGGTGAAGACGCCGATCATCCCCCACATGAAGGCGGCGGCCAGGACGTAAAAGGGACCGGCCATGTTAGAGTTCGACCCGGGTGCCCAGCCCGGCGGCCACGGCCCGGTCGTACACCAGGGAGGCGGTCATGACGTCGTGGGAGGCGATGCCCATGAGCACGGCCCCGCGCCTGCCGGTGCGTGCGCCCGGCTTGCGGCCCGAGCATATCTCGCCCATGTCGGCGTCGATGTCTTCGGGGCCGGGGTAGCCGTTTTGAAAATAAACGCCCTGTTTCTGCGTCCAGATGTACTGGTTCCGGTTGTCACAGGTGAAATGCGCGCCCGCAAAGATGTCCTGGTGGATGGCCGCGTCGTAATCGACGGAAATGACGAGGCATTCATCCTTGACCCAGTCGCGGGGGATGAACCGCTTGGGCGTTTCCACGATGGGCGTGCAGGTGATGAGCACGTCGCTGCCGGTCACGGCGGTCCGCATGTCGGCGCACCGGGTGAAGGTTGCGCCGGGCAGCGCGGGCCGCATGTCCTCGATGAAGCGGTCGGCGGCGGCCGGGTGGAGGTCGTAGCAGCGGACGTCGGCCAGCTTGGGGAAGACCTCCTTCATGGCCAGCAGGTTGACGCGGGCCTGGACGCCGGTGCCGACCATGGCCACGGAAGCGGTCTCCGGGTTGCCGAAATGCCGGGCGTACACGCCGGACGCCGCGCCCGTGCGCCAGGCCGTGACCCAGGCCGCGTCCATGACGGCCACGGGCAGTCCGGTGTCCGGGTCCACGACCAGCATGACGCCGGTGATGTAGGGATGCCCCTTGGCCGGGTTGGGCGGGTAGCCGGACACGCACTTGACCCCGGCCCGGTCGATCTCGCCGCCGAGATAGCAGGGCATGGCGTGGATGAAGCAGTCCTCGCGGGGGTGGATGCCGATCTTGGCGGGCATTTCGCCCTCGCCCCGGCCGATGGCGGCGAAGCCGGTCTCTACCGCGTCCATGATCTCGGTCATGGCAATGCCGAGCCGGTCGATTTCCTTGGCCGATATCCAGAGCACTTCGGGAGCCATCGCGGTATCCTTTTTGATTTTATCCGTGATCGGAAACCTTTTTTTAGGATGATTCGGCCACTGCGTCAACGGGGTGGAAGTCCTTGCCCGAAAGCGCGCGGAGGGGTAGTGTTCGGGTATGACCATATCTCAAAATCACGTCATCGGACCCGGCGGCGAGGGGTATCGCCTGGACAAGGCGCTGCATGCGTTTTTACCCGATACCGGGCTGCGGCTGCGGCGCAGGCTGTGCGACGACGGCCGCGTGCTTGTGGACGGCAGGCCGCAGAAGCCCGGCTACAAGGTGCGCACGGGCCAGGAGGTTGAGATCGTGGGCGGGCCGAGCGTGCTGTCGCCCGAGTCCCTGGGCCTGAAGATCGTGGCCCGTGGCGAGATGTTCGCCGCCGTCTTCAAGCCGGACGGGGTGCATTCGGCGGCCATTGCCGGGCGCGACGACCCCAGCGTCGAGGCCCTGCTGCCCGAACTGTTGCCGGACGCGGAACCCCTGCTGCTGAACCGGCTGGACAACCCGACGTCCGGCCTGTTGCTGGTGGGGTTCGGGCCGAAGGCGTTTGATGCGTACCGGACGTACGAGGCGGAAGGACGGATCAGGAAATTCTATCTGGCCAGGGTGACCGGGCGGCTGGACGGCGTCGTGACCGTCAAGCGCGCCCTGGACGCGGACAACCGGGCCACGACCAAGGTGCTTGCCGGGGACGACCCGGACGAGCGGCGGTGGACGGTCGTGACCTCGCTGTCCCACGACCACGGCCGGGACACCACCCTGACGCGCTGCCTGATATTGAAGGGCGCGCGCCATCAGATCCGCGTCCACCTGGCGTCCATCGGCCATGCCATCGTGGGCGATCCCCTCTACGGCGAGGCGGACGAGAGGCTGTTCCTGCACCATTACCGGGTCGAACTGCCCGGATTCGCGGCCGAAATCCCGCCCCAGTTCTGAGCGTATCCGACGAATAAAAAGGCCCGGCTCCTTGCGGAACCGGGCCTTTTGCGTGCGTGCGGTTATTTCTTTTTGTCAAAGGCTTCCTGGAGCGCGGCCCCGAGCAGCCCCATGCCGCCGGTGTCGGCGGACCGCTGCTTCTTGGGCGCGAACTGCTTCCAGTCCCCGTCCTCCTGGGCGTCGCCCGTGGTCAGGGATATCTTGCGTTCCCCAGCCTTGACCTCGCCGATGACGATCTCCACAGCGTCGCCGGGGTGGAGCTTCTCGAAGGGTGCGGGGTTTTCGCTGCGGGCGATGACGGACTTGGGCAGCAGCCCGGTGATGCCGGGTTCGAGCTGGATGAAGATGCCGAACTGCTCCTGCTTCTCCACCGTGCCGGTCACTTTCTGGCCCGCCTGGTACTTGTCGGCCACGTCCATCCACGGGTCGCCCTCGGCGTCCTTCATGGACAGGGAGATGCGCCGTTTGATCGGGTCGATGGACTTGATCTTGACCGCCACTTCCTGGCCTTCGGACACGAAGTCGGCGGGCTTGTTCACGCGCCGGGTGTAGCTCATCTCGGACACGTGGACCAGGCCGTCGATGCCGGGGACGAGTTCCACGAACGCGCCGAAGTCGGCCAGCCGGACCACCTTGCCGGTGACCTTGTCGCCCTCGGCAAAGGTCGAGGACACGGTGTCCCAGGGGTCCTGGGCCAGCTCCTTCATGGACAGGGAAATCTTGAGCCGCCCCTTGTCGTCATGGTCCATCTTGGTGATCTTGGCCCTGACCTTTTGGCCCACGGAAACGGCCTCTTCGGGATGCCCGATGCGGCCGTGGGAAATCTGGGAGATATGCACCAATCCGTCCAGGCCGGGCATGATCTCGACAAAGGCGCCGAAACCGGCGAGCCGGGTGATGGTGCCCTCCACCTCGTCGCCCACCTTGGTCTCCTCCACAAAGGAGGCGGCGGACTCGGCGGCATCGCGTTCCAGCAGCACCCGGCGGGAGACCACGATATTGCGGCCGTGCTGTTCCAGCTTGGTGACCAGGAATTCCAGGGTCTGGCCCACGTATTCCTCGGGGTCCTCCACGAAGCGGGCGTCGATCTGGCTGACCGGGCAGAAGGCGCGGCGCTGGAGCACGGTGACGTTGAAGCCGCCCTTGCAGGTGGACTCCACCTTGCCCTCGACGGGCAGGTTGCCGTTCTTGGCCTCTTCGAGCATGGCCAGGCCGCCGATGCCGGAGATGGCCTTGGACAGCTTGATGCCGCCGGAGTCCTTGCCGACCACGTAGAGTTCCACGGTGTCGCCGTCGGCCACGGTGCAGTTGCCGTCCTCGTCCAGCAGCTCTTCCTTCTCGACCACGCCGTCCAGCTTGGTGCCGGTGTCCACGAAGACCGTGGTTTCGCCCACCTGGATGACCTTGCCGGACACCTTGTCGCCGACGTTCAGGTCGTCCCCGCCGCCGTCGCTGTATTGTTCGAACAGTTCGGCAAAGGATGCTTCGCCTTCTTCCACGCCATTGCGTTCCTTGAATTCTTCGGACACGATATCTACCGTCTATTAAAAGGGTTATGTGAGCAATGCCTTGGCGAAATCCTTGCCGTTGAACGGCCTCAGGTCTTCCATCTTTTCGCCGAGTCCCACAAAAGTGATCGGAAGCTTGTTCTGGAGCGTCACGGCCACCACCACGCCGCCTTTGGCCGTGCCGTCCAGCTTGGTCAAAATGATTTCGTCCACGCCCACCGCCTTGTTGAACAGGGCGGCCTGGGACAGGGCGTTCTGGCCGGTGGTGGCGTCGATGACCAGGATCGAGCGGTGGGGCGCACCTTCGTGCTTCTTGCCCACCACGCGCTGGATCTTGGTCAGTTCCTCCATGAGGTTGACCTTGGTATGCAGCCGCCCGGCGGTGTCGATGATGAGCAGGTCGTAGCCTTCGCTCTTGGCCTTGTCCATGGCCTCGTAGGCCACGGCCGCAGGGTCGCTGCCCTCGGCCTTGGCAAAGAAGCCCACGCCGAGGCGGTCCGCCCAGACCTTGAGCTGGTCGATGGCGGCCGCGCGAAAAGTGTCGCCCGCCGCGATGAGCACCTTGCGGCCCTGCATCTGGGCGCGGTAGGCCAGCTTGGCGATGGTGGTGGTCTTGCCCACGCCGTTGACGCCGACCATCATCAGCACCTCGGGCGGGTTGACCACCTCGATGCGGGGCGGCACCTTGAAAATCTCTTCCAACTCGTCGCGCAGGATGTCCTTGAAGTCGTCCGGGTTGTCGGTTCCGGCCTTGCGGGCGCGCGCCTTGAGGTTTTCCATGAGCTGGTTGGCGGCTTCCATGCCCACGTCGGCCATGATGAGGATTTCCTCGAATTCCTCCCAGAACTCGTCGTTCAGGGCGGAGTGGGCGGAAAGCAGCTCGTCGACGCGCTTGGTGATCTGCTCGCGGGTCTTGGATATGCCTTCGGAGAGCTTGAGGAACAGCCTGTCGCGTTCGTCTTCCTCGTCCTCCAGGTCCAGGGCCAGGGCCAGGCGGTATTGCAGCTCGGACTTGAATTCGGCCACGTGGACGTAGCCCATGTCGTCCAGCCAAGCCTCGAATTTGACGATGAAATCCCGGCCTTCCTGCTCGGGCGCGCCGAGCGCCTTGAAGAGGAAGGCGAGCCGTTCCCACAGGTCCGGCCCTTTTTCCGGGACGCCCTCGACGATGAGGTTCAGCCACTCGGAAAGTTTAGGTTCGGCCTGCCTGAGCGACAGGGTCAGGCTTTGCTGCCATCCCTCGTCGGCCGTGGGCGCGGCATCCGATGCAACGGCCTGAGCCGGTTCGGCCGGTGCCGCCTCTATTTCGGCCTCAAGGGGCTGAACGGGCTTGTCGGCCGCCTGCTGTTCGGCGTCCCCGGAGCCGCCCCAGGCTTTTTTTAATCTGCTGAAGAATCCCATAGGTCCTCATATATATGGCGTTGTGGTTCGGGCGTGTTTCATATCCTACCTGACAGCGGGAGGCAACACATGATATGTTCCCCGGGTTGCCGGTAAGGCGTTGTCCGGGCCGTCGCCGCGCACCGGCCGCCTCCTCGCGGGAGGGGTGGCGGCTGAGACGCCGGGATTGCCAATCGACGGCAGAATGGCTATCAGCAGAAAAAAATTCGCTCAAAGGATGCATCGATGAAACGAACCAAGATAATTGACGCATTGAACGCTACGTCCCCCGTTGAGGAAATCGTCATCAAGGGGTGGGTGCGGTCCAAGCGCGACAACAAGGGATTTTCCTTCCTGGCCCTCAATGACGGTTCCTGCCTGGGCACCATCCAAGTGATCGTGGACCATACGCCCGAGATCGAGGCGGCCCTGGACCATGCCGGGACCGGCGCGTCCGTGGCCGTGACCGGCGAGCTGGTCGAGTCGCCGGGCAAGGGGCAGAAATGGGAAGTGCGCGGCAAGACGCTTGAGGTCATCGGCGAGGCGGACCAGGAGACCTTCCCGTTGCAGAAGAAGCGCCATTCCGACGAATTCCTGCGGTCCATCGCCCATCTGCGCCCCCGGACCAACAAGTACGGGGCCATGTTCCGCATGCGTTCCGCTCTGGCCCAGGCCGTACACAAGTACTTCGCGGACAAGGGATTCTTCTACATCCATACGCCCATCATCACCGGCAGCGACTGCGAGGGCGCGGGCGAGATGTTCCGCGTGACCACGTTGGAGCAGGGCAGCAAGGAAGGGCCTGAGCACGATTTCTTCGGCCAGCCGTCGGCCCTGACCGTGTCCGGCCAGTTGTCGGCCGAGATGTTCGCCCTGTCCCTGGGCGACTGCTACACCTTCGGCCCCACCTTCCGCGCCGAGAATTCCAACACTCCGCGCCACGTGGCCGAGTTCTGGATGATCGAGCCTGAAATGGTCTTTGCCGACCTGGCCGACGACATGGATCTGGGCGAGGAGATGATCAAATATCTGGTCGGCCACATGCTCGACCATTGCGCCGAGGACGTGGGCCTGTTCGCCCAGTGGGTGGACAAGACCCTGATGCCCACCCTGGAAACCATCCTCAAGGAGCCGTTCGAGCGGCTGCCGTACACCGAGGCCATCAATATCCTCAAGAAGACCAAGAAGAAGTTCGAGTACCCGGTGGAGTGGGGCATTGATCTCCAGACCGAACACGAGCGTTTTTTGTGCGAGGAGAAGTTCAAGAAGCCGGTGTATGTCTATGACTACCCCAAGACCATCAAACCGTTCTACATGCGCATGAACGACGACGACAAGACCGTGGCCGCCATGGACTGCCTGGTCCCGCGCATCGGCGAGATCATCGGCGGCAGCCAGCGCGAGGAGCGTCTGGACGTGTTGACCGCGCGCATGGACGAGATGTCCCTGAACAAGGACGACTACTGGTGGTATCTCGATTCCCGCCGGTTCGGCACCGCGCCCCACGCCGGTTTCGGCATGGGCTTCGAGCGCATGCTCATGCTGGTCACGGGCGTGTCCAACATCCGCGACGTCATGCCGTTCCCCAGGACGCCCAAGAGCCTGGACTTCTAGTCCATCGCATATATTCTATAATAGAGCAAAGGCTCGGCGATCGCTCGCCGGGCCTTTGCTGTTTCATATGGCCTGGGTCGTGCCGTCCGTTTTCCCCGCCAGGACGAGAAGGGCGGGTGGTCGCACCCACTTGTATGGATATGTGTGGAAAATGCGTGAGAGAGGAAAGGACCACGGCGTCACCCTGTTCGAGTGGGGGCACTGTGCCGGAATCGGCCTGGATTTGCGTGGGCCGTTTGTCTCCGTTTCGGCTGTTTCCCCATTTACCCATCGTCCACATTCACCCAAGCGTGTCTCAAATAGGGCCGGATGCCCCTGTCGGGATTGATTTATTCCGCCTTTTTTGAGGGCAATTAGGGAGGGGTTGGCGTCCTTTTTGGCTGTTCAGGCGCGTGTTCAACAGGAGCGGCGGAATTGGGTACGAAAAGCGCCTGAATATAAAATTAATAAATTCAATATGTTGTAGCTCTCATGAAGAAAGAGTGAAAAAAAATTGAAAAAACCGCTTGACCTCGAATGGGGTTTCACCTAGAACCTCTTTCGCCGCACGGGGAAGCCCAACGGAACGACCCGGCGGCTTGTTCTTTCTCAGAGATAAAGGGTGGTTGGCCGCTTTCGGAATTTTTAAAAAAGTTCAAAAAGTGGTTGACGGGAAGTCTGGAAAAATCTAGATTTAAACTTTCCGCTTTGCGCGGGGCGCTCTTTACAGAGAACGACGAATGGTCTTTGACAATTAAATAGCGAGTTGAGCAACAAGATCACG
>JACCQI010000028.1 GCA_015709315.1 Desulfovibrionaceae bacterium | reverse complement strand
CCCCCCCCCCCCCCCCCCCCCCCCCCCCCCCCCCCCCCCCCGCCGGAGGCATCCCCTTGCCCGCGCCGATGCGAACGGGTAGACTCGGCACATGCCCCGCATCGCCATCATGTCCGACGTACACGGCAACTTCGAGGCCCTGAAGGAGGTCGTCCGCGACCTGGAGGGGACCGGTGCGAGCGCGGCGTATTGCCTGGGCGACATGGTGGGGTACGGGCCGCAGCCGCAGGAGTGCGTGGATTTGCTGCGCGAGCGCGGCGTGGAATGCATCATGGGCAACCACGAGCAGGGGCTGATCAACATCCATTATTTGCGCGGCTTCAACCAGCCCGCGGCCGACGCCCTGCGCTGGACCCGCGAGGCGATCACCGAAGAGGCGTACCAGTGGCTAACCACCCGGCACAAGGCGCTGTCGGTTCACGGCTGCCGCATGGTGCATGGCCTGCCGCCGGACTCGGTGACCGAATACCTGTGGAAACACAGAAACCGCATGGCCGAGGTCTTTGCCGGATACCCCGAGCCGGTCTGCTTCGTGGGCCACACCCATGATTTGAAACGGTACACATATCAGGGGGGGGTATCCGAGGAGATGCCGTTCCCCCGCGTCCCGTTCCGGCTGGAGCCGGAATGCCGCCACCTGGTGAACGTGGGCGCCGTGGGCCAGCCGCGCGACGGCGACAACCGCGCCAAATACCTGCTTTTCGACACCGACGCCCGCACCCTGGAACTGCGCAGGGTCCCCTACGACATACAGAAGACCGTGGACCGCATCAGCCACTGCGGCCTGCACCGCGCCTTTGGCGACCGCCTCTGGTAATTCCCGAAACCGCCTTTTCCGTCCCGCACGCCCCGCACACAATAAAGTTCATTATTTGAACTGCCTATGACATTTCCCCCAAGGCATCTTTTTTTTGCACACCCCGCTTGACACCTATACCCGGTATGGGTATATGGGAATTGCAGAGTGCCCCTGCGGGGTACAGGTTATAATTGTAATGACCCCCGGCAGCCGTATGCTGGGTCCACTCACAGGTGTGTGGAAAAAACAACATTGCCAGCAGGAGGAAAGTATGAACCGCAATCTGATAGTCGCCCTGGCCGCGACGCTGATCACCGTCTTCGCCGTTTCCATGGCCTTTGCCATGGGCGACGGCAATGCGCGCAAAGGAAAATTTCTCTACCGCAAGAACTGTCGGACCTGCCACAACGGCGCCGAGGCCCCGGACCTGAGCCCGGCCGACCGCACCCAGGCCGAGTGGAAGGCCACCTTTGCCGACACCGGCAAGATCAAGTGCTCCGGCGACTGGACCGTCAACGAGAAGGACCTGAACGACATCTTCACCTATCTGCACGACTACGCCAAGGACTCCCCGTCCCCGGCCAAGTGCTCCTAGTTGCGTGAACACGGGCCGCCCCGGCATTGCGTCGGCGCGGCCCGCGCGCCCCGGCCCCCAAAGTACGCAATTTCCAGACCTTACAGGTCGGATAAGCGCGGACCGGCCGGAGCAACACAACGGAAAACCGGAGGTAATCCGTGTCGAATCCCCAACAGACGATGTCCCGCCGCGATTTCTTCAAGGCGTCCGGCCTGGTTGCGGCGGGCGCAATGGGCGGCCCGGCCCTGCTGGGCGGCCTGAAAAAAGCCCGGGCGGCCGTCCCGGCCCCGGCCTGGGACTCCAAGTTCTCGGCCTGCGACATCTGTTTCAATAAATGCGGACTGATCGCGCGCGTCGAGGACGGCGTGGTCAAAAAGCTGGACCCCAACCCGAAATTCCTGAAGTCGCGCGGCATGCTGTGCGCGCGCGGCAACGCGGGCATCGCCCAGGTCTACGACCCCGACCGCCTCAAGCACCCCCTGCTCCGCAAGGGCGCACGCGGCGAGGGCAAGTGGCAGCGCATCCCCTGGGACGAGGCCCTGGACATGGCCGCCCAAAAGATGGAGGAGGTCCGCAAAAAACACACCCCTTGCGGCCATCTCTTTTCCGCGGGCACGGACCTGCATTCCCAGTTCGTTTCGCGGTTTGCCGAGGTCTACGGCTCCTTCAACGTCACCTCGCACGAATCCCTGTGCCTGGTGTCGGGCAACCGGGCCTTTCTGGACACCTACGGCGAAGTGCCCTTTGCCGACGTGCTCAACTCGAAATACATCATCATGGCCGGGGCCAACCGCTTCGAGGCGCTGGTCACCCCGGACTCCATGGACCTGATGACCGCCATCCGCGACCACGGCTGCAAGCTGGTCACGCTCGACCCGCGCTACACCAAGACCGCCGCCCTGTCCCACGAATGGCATCCCATCCGTCCGGGCACGGACATGGCCTTCATGCTCGCGCTCGCGCACGTCATCATCAGCGAAAAGCTCTACGACCCGCAGTGGGTCGCGGAAAAGACCTACGGCATCGAGCTGCTCGCCGAGCACCTGGGGCCGTACACCCCCGGCTTCGCCGCCGAGCAATGCGGCATCCCGGCCGAGGACATCGCCCGCATCGCCCGCGAGCTGGCCGCCGCGGCCCCGGCATCCATGGTCTATCCCGGCCGCCGCACCTCGGACTACGAGGACTCCACCCAGATCCGCCGCAGCTTCGCCATCGTCAACGCGCTTTTGGGCAACTGGGACAAGCCCGGCGGCCTGCTGGCCGCGCGCCAGGTGGGGCTTACGGGCGTGCCCTACGACGCCCCCTGGTACGACGAAAACCGGGACGACCGCATCGACGCGCACAAGGTGCCCATGATGTTCGAGCACGAGGGGTCCTTCGTGGTCACCCGCGACGCCGTCCTGAACGACGACCCGTATCCGATCCGGGGATGGTTCGTGTACAAGACCAATCCCATGGGCACCGCGCCCAACCGCAAGAAGACCATCGAGATGATGAACCGGATGGACTTCGTCACCGTGGTGGACATCGCCATGTCCGACACCGCCTGGATGGCCGACCTGGTCCTGCCGTCGCAGTCCTACCTGGAACGGACCGACCCCTGTTCCGGCCTCCAGGGCTCCGTGGCCTGCGCCTGCGTGGTCAAGCGCGACCCGGTCATCGACCCCCTGTACGAATCCCGCTCCCTGTTCGACATCATCAAGGGCATTGCCGGCAGGATGGAGCTGGGCGAATACTTCGACTTCACCATCGAGGAATACCGCAAGCAACAGACCCGCGACATTCCCGAGGCCCTCAAGGTCATGGACCGGGACGGCGTGTACTACAACCCGTCCAAGGTCTACGGCATCTACGACGGCCGCATCTACAAGACCCTGTCCAAGAAGATCGAGCTGTACAACCAGCGCTACCTCCAGATGGGCCTGGACCCCATGCCGGTCTACACCGAACCGGCCAGGACGCCCGCCAACCAGTTCCGGCTGGTGGTGGGCCGCGACGCCCTGACCACCCAGTCCTCCACGGCCAACAACTCTCTGCTGCGGGAATTCGAGCCGTCCAACACCCTGTGGCTCAACACCAGGGCCGCCGAGGGCCTCGGCATCAGGGACGGCGAAAAGGTCGAGGTATCCAGCTCCGTGGGCCGGCAGGAGCTTGCCGCCGAGGTCACGGACAGGATCCGCCCGGACACGGTCTACATGCTCTCGGGCTTCAACACCCTGTCCTCCATGCAGACCCGGTCCCACAACAACGGCGCGTCCATCAACGAGCTTCTCGAAGACGACTACGACGCGGTCACGGGCAATGCCGCCATGCACACCACATTCGTAACCGTGACAAGGAAGGTGGCCTAATGGCACAGCAACTCGCAATGGTCATCGATGCCGCCAAGTGCATCGACTGCAAGGCTTGCGTGGCCGCCTGCAAGGTGGCCAACGACGTCCCCGAGGACCAGTTCCGCAACTGGATCAAGCCCACGCAGGACGTGCCCGCGCCGGGCGTCCTGACGGCAAGGGCCAAGTTCCAGCCCGGCGCGTGCATGCACTGCGACAACCCCACCTGCGTGGACGCCTGTCCCACGGGCGCGACCTACAAGGACCCCGAAACCGGGGAGGTTGTCATCGACGACGATTTGTGCATCGGCTGCGGCAACTGCATCCCGGCCTGCCCCTACCATGCGCGCTTCCGCAACGCGGCCAAGCGCAAGGCCGACAAGTGCAACTACTGCCCCGAGCGCCGCGCCGCCGGACTTCCCCCGGCCTGCGTGGACACCTGCCCGACCAAGGCCAGGGTGTTCGGCGACGTCAACGACCCCGAGAGCGAGGCCGGTCGGTTGTACCGCAAGAACAAGGGGCGGCTGACCCGCGTGGCCGCCCGGACCGACACCAAGCCCAACATGTTCTACGTCGGCGACCCCGGCGACCCCACCTGGGGCGGCGAGGCCGTGGTGCCCGCCTCCATGGTCGCCATGAAGGAGGCCGCCCCGCTCGTCAAGGGCGTGGTCGCCCTGTCCGGCCTGGGCGTGCTGGCCATGCTCGGCCGCCAGTTCCTGGCCGGGAACGACTCCAAGGAGGACCGCGATGGCTAAGATGCACAAGCGGCACGACAAATCCGATATCCTCATCCACTGGTTCAACGCCGTCTGCTGGGTTCTGCTCCTGCTGACCGGCGTGGGCCTGATCCAGAACCCGGCCATCGACCCGTTCGGCTCGGGGTATCCCGAGGCCATGCGCTCCCTGGTGGGCGGCGGCGGAAACCTGCTGGCCATCCACGAGGGGATCGGGCTGGTCTGGATCGCGGGCTTCATCCTCTACCTGATCGTCAACTTCAGGGGCGCCAGGTTCTTCCTGGCCGAGGTCTTTTCGGTCAGCCCGGCCCGCGACATGGGCTGGATGCTCAAGAAAATGGTCCTGATGACGCTGGGGCCGAAGCCCCTGAAGGCCATGGGCATGGACCCCGAGCTGCCCGCCCAGGGGTTCTACAACATGGGCCAGAAGGCGTTCGCCCAGGTTTCGGTGGCGGGCGGCGTGGTCATCGCCGTCACCGGCGTGATCATGTATCTGTCGGACCGGACCTTCGGGGCCGAGGCCACCGGCTGGGTAAGCTGGTCCATCGCCCTGCACTTCATCGCCGTGGGCCTGGTCTTCGCCGGGCTGCTGGTCCACATCTACATGGCCGCCATCTCCCCCGAGGAACGGCCCGGCTTCAAATCCATGTTCACCGGCGCGGTCCCCGACGACTACGCCAAACACCACCACCGGCTGTGGTGGGAAAAGGCCGAGACCGAGGGCGAGCAGCCCACGGAATAAATAGAAAACCCAGCCCCGTCTTCGAGGGAAGGACGGGGCCAAAACAGATCAAGGAAGGGAGTGTGTCATGCACAAGAAAATGATTGCGGCGGCCGTTATGCTGGCTTTCGCCCTGATGGCGTTCGCCGGGCCGGTCGCGGCCGAAGAGTCAAAGACCCCCGCGTTCAGGCAGTTCCACACCATCGTGGACTACGCCTTCGTGGCCAAGTACGCCAAGATGCCCAAGCAAAAGGACGTGATGATCATCGATTCGCGCCCCTACAAACCCAAGTACGTGGACGGCTACATCCCCACGGCCGTGTCCATCCCGGCCAGCCAGTTCGAGAAGATGGCCGACCAGCTGCCCAAGGAGAAGGACGCGCTGCTGATCTTCTACTGCGGCGGCCTGGCCTGCCCCCTGTCCCACAAGTCCGCGTTCATGGCCGAGGAGATGGGCTACACCAACGTCAAGGTCTACGCCGAGGGCTACCCGGATTTCAAGAAGCGCCACGCCTACGCCTCCATCGGCCTGGAGAAGCTCCATTCCATGCTGGCCGAGGGCGA
Source organism: Desulfovibrionaceae bacterium (assembly GCA_015709315.1). Classification (GTDB taxonomy): domain Bacteria; phylum Desulfobacterota; class Desulfovibrionia; order Desulfovibrionales; family Desulfovibrionaceae; genus Pseudodesulfovibrio. The sequence goes on along the minus strand of JACCQI010000028.1, from coordinate 28,984 downwards.
ACAATACATGCTGATCGACTCGCGCCCCTATCAGAAGTTCCTTGAGGGGGCCATCCCGTCCGCCATCGGCATCCCGGAGACGCAGTTCGCCGCCAAGCGCGGCATGCTGCCCGCGGACAAGGCCGGGACCACCCTGGTCTTCTACTGCGGCGGCTACAAGTGCGCCCTGTCCCACAAGTCCGCCGTCATGGCCCGCGCCCTGGGCTACAAGCAGGTCATGGTGGCCGAAGCGGGCTACCCCGGCTGGAAGGAGATGTTCGGCGCGTCCGGCACCGCAGTCCAGGCCGGCGAGGCCGAAGGCGCGGTGGACACCGACTGGTTCCTGAAGACCATCGTGGAGAACCCGTCCGCCATCACCCTGATCGACGTGCGCGACCCCGAGGAATTCGCCATGGGCCACTTCCCGTCCGCCACCAACATGACCGTGAACATGATCGACAAGAACGCCGCGGACATCCCCACGGACAAGCCCATCGTCTTCACCTGCTCCACCGGAGCGCGGGCGGGCGAGGCATATTATCTGTACATGGACAAATTCTCGGATGCCAAGGACGTCTTCTACCTTGAAGCCACCATCGACTTCAACGAGGACAACACCTACGAGGTCCATCCCAACAAGTAGCCGGGGATGGCCCGACAAACCGTCAACAAGGCGGGGAGCGCCCATGCACGAACGATTCACATTGACCGCATGCCTGCTCCTCGCCTTTGCCCTTTTCAGCCCCCCGGCAAGGGCCGACGAGAACGATGTCTGGCGCGCCTCGGCACAGGCCGAGGCGGCAAGCGACGGGTATCGAATAATAGACGCCCGGACGCTGAAGGAACGCCTGGAGTCCGGGGCGGACATGCTGCTCATCGACGCCCGCGCCGACTACGAGTACGCGGCCGGGCACATCCCCGGCGCGCGCAACATGGAATTCGACCTGGGCGACCGCACGGACCTCTCGGCCGAAAAGAAACGCGCCTTCGAGGCGCTGGCCGGGCCAAACCGCAAGCGGACCCTGGTCATCTACTGCCGCAGCTTCCGCTGACTGCGCAGTTCCATCGCCGCCCGGTGGGCGGCCCGGCTGGGCTACACCGAGGTCTTCCGGTATCCGGACGGCTTCCACGGCTGGAAGGAGGCGCACCCGCAACTCGTGGAGGGCAAGACCGAGGAGCAGCACATCCTGGCCGTGGGCGACGACTTCCCCACCTGCCGGGTGGCCGTGCTCAACGGCGACGCGGACCGGGAATACCTGGACCTGCCCGAGGACGCCCGCTGGCTGGAGCTGTCCAAGCTGTCGGCCCGATTCGTGCTCATCCAGCTGTACAACACCCTGTGCAGCGACTGCGTGGCCGAAACCAAGGCGCTGACCCGCTTCTTCCGGCAGGTGGAGGCGGACCCGGTGCTCAGGGGGCGGCTCAAGATCATCGGCCTGGGCGTGTACGACTCGAACCGGGCCGTGGTCCGGTTCCGAAAGCATTACGAGGTGGCCTACCCGCTCTTCTCGGACAAGGACGGGCGGATTTTCGAATGCCTGGGACAGGCCGAGCTGCCCCTGGCCTACCTGGTGCAGGCCGAAGGCGACGGGACATGGGTCATACGGCTGATCCGGCGCGGCTACTTCACGCCCGACGACACGTTCCTGAACGTGCTCAAGGGCGCGGTCATCCGGGCCGACACCATCGACTAGGCGGCGGGCACGGCGGCGAGGATCGCCAGGGCCAGGTCCGAGGCGGCCAGGAACACGGGATGGGGGTCGGCACCGGCCAGGGCGGCGCGGAAACGGCGCACCCATGGCAGCATGACCTCGGCCGCGAACAAGACGCCGCGCCGGGCCTGGGCCGGGTCGGAGCCGGACCAGCCCTGGGCCAGCAGGTGATAGAGGTATTCCAGCTCGATGGCCAGGTGGTCGGGCGGCTCGTTGGAGTCGAGGTTTACGGCCAGGCCCTCCCGGGCCAGTCTGTCCCGCATGGCCAGCGCGGGTTCCCCCATGGTCCGGGGATCGCCGCCCGCATGGCAGGACTCGTAGAGCGGAGCGGGAACGCCGCCCGGACCGGCGATGAAGAGCCGGACGTACTCGGTTTCCAGCTCCCCGAAATCCGACGCGCACCCGGCCAGCCCGGCCTCCAGGCCGTGCAGCGGGCCGTCGGGGAAGCCGGGAAAATGCTGGACACGGTCGAGGAGTTCGGGCACTCCTGAGTCGGTCAGGGCCTTCCAATCCGCTGCGCCGGGTCCGCGAAACACGGCGGCGCACAGCTCGATGGCGCTGAGAAGAAAAAGCTCGGCATCACTGATCGGCATGAATCGAGTCCTCGCATCGTCTGTGAATAATACCCTACGATCGTAGGGTAAAGACCGCCCCAGGGCAATGAGAACCTGTAAGGAGAATGACCATGACCGACACGCTGCGCGAAGAGGAAGCCATCAAAAAAAACGTCCTCTCCCGCATGAAACGCATCGAGGGACAGGTCCGAGGCATCCAGGGGATGATCGAGGCGGGCAAGGAATGCCAGGACATCCTGGTCCAGGTCAGGGCCGTCCGCAGCGCCCTGCAATCCGCCAACAAGCTGATCCTGAAGCGATACATGCTCAAATGCTATGCCGAATCCATGGAAGACGGCGTCGATTCGAAGGAGGCCCTGGACAAGTTCATCCGGGTCCTGACCGGGTTCATCGAAGGATAATCACCGAACGGAGAAATCAATGAAAAAACTTTTGTTCGCCCTGGCCCTTGTGCTCCTGATGTGCCGCCCGGCCATGGCGGAGACCAACTACAACGTCTGCTTCAACTCCCTGGACGTCGACCTGGACGGCGTCATGTCCAAGAGCGAATTCATGGTCGCCTTTTCCGGCGGCGACGTGGCCGAGTTCGAGTCCGCCGACACGAACAAGGACGGCGTCGTGGACCACGAGGAGTGGGAGGCGTACAAGGAAGGCCGGGGATACGAGGAAAACCACTGATTCCCCGCCCGCATGGGAAATACGGGCCGCTGTTCCGCACAAGGAGCAGCGGCCTTGTTCATGCCCGCCCGGAGAGGCTGTCCGTGCCCTCGATGTCTTCGGTGGCGGCCGTCGCGGTCCGACACGTACAAGGGCGGGAAATCAGTCAGAACCACGGCGACAAGGCACGCCAAGCACCAGGTCGGGAGCAGGGCCGGTTTCCCGGCAGGACATCTCCCGTTCAATCTCGCCATGCATCCGTCTTATTACAGGTCTCTACCAGACAACGTGACGGATTTTCGAAAAATGACAAGAGGATTATAAAAGGCCGGCATGAGATGCATGCCGGCCTTGCGATGCGTTTTCCGTTTCGGAAGCGCGGATCGGTCTTCGGGAACGGATGTCCTCAGCCGACCAGATCCCTGTTGCCTTCCACCAGATCGGTGACCACGGACGGGTCGGCCAGGGTGGAGGTGTCGCCGAACTCGTCGGACCCCTCGACGATCTTCCTGAGCACGCGGCGCATGATCTTGCCGGAGCGGGTCTTGGGCAGGCCGTCGGCGAACTGGATGAATTCCGGGGTGGCGATGGGGCCGATCTCCTTGCGGACCCAGACCTTGAGTTCCTTGATCATGTCGTCGGACGGCTCGATGCCGGACTTCAGCGTGACGTAGGCGTAGATGGTCTCGCCCTTGATGTCGTGGGGCATGCCCACCACCGCGGCCTCGGCCACGTCCGGGTGCGCCACCAGGGCGGACTCGATCTCGGCGGTGCCCATGCGGTGGCCGGACACGTTGATGACGTCGTCCAACCGACCCATGATCCAGAAATAGCCGTCCTCGTCCATACGCGCGCCGTCGCCCGCCTCGTAGGCCCCGGGGAACCCGGCGAAATAGGTGGACTTGTAGCGCTCGGGGTTGCCCCAGACGTTGCGGAGCATGCCGGGCCACGGCTTGTCGATGACCAGGTGGCCGCCCTCGTTGGCGTCGGCCGGGGAGCCGTCGCGGCGCACGATCCTGGCGGAAACGCCGGGCAGGGGCCGGGTGGCGGAGCCGGGCTTGAGCGGAGTGGCGTAGGGCATGGCGGAAATCATGATCCCGCCGGTCTCGGTCTGCCACCAGGTGTCCACGATGGGCAGTCTGCCGCCGCCGATATTGTTGTGGTACCAGAGCCACGCCTCGGGGTTGATGGGCTCGCCCACGCTGCCGAGCAGCCGCAGGGAGGAGAGGTCGTACTTGCGGGTCCACTCCTCGCCTTCGCGCATGAGCGCGCGGATGACGGTGGGCGCGGTGTAGAAGATGCTGACCTTGAACTTGTCCACGATCTGCCAGAAGCGGTCCGGCTTGGGATAGCTGGGCACGCCCTCGAACATGACCGAGGTGGCGCCGAGCGCCAGCGGGCCGTAGACGATGTAGGAGTGGCCGGTGATCCAGCCCACGTCGGCGGTGCACCAGTAGACGTCGTCGTCCTTGACGTCGAACACGTACTGGGTGGTGTGGGCCGCATAGGTCAGGTAGCCGCCGGTGGTGTGCAGCACGCCCTTGGGCTTGCCCGTGGAACCGGAGGTGTAGAGGATGAACAGCGGGTCCTCGGCGTCCATTTCCTCATAGGGGCATTCGGAGGTGATGTCGTCGGCGGCTATCTCGTCGTGCCACCAGGAGTCGCGGCCCTCGACCATCTCGACCTCGTTGCCGCCGCGCCTGACCACGATGCACTGCTCGATGGACGGGCAGTCCTTGAGGGCCTCGTCCGCATTGGGCTTGAGCGGGATGGTCTTGCCCGCGCGCAGGACCGCGTCGGCGGTGATCAGCACCTTGGCCTCGGCGTCCTCGATGCGGGACTGGAGCGCGATGGAGGAAAAGCCCGCGAACACGATGGAGTGCAGCGCGCCCAGCCGGGTGCAGGCCAGCATGGCGATGGCCAGTTCCGGGATCATGGGCATGTAGAGCGACACGCGGTCGCCGCGCTTGACGCCTTTTTTCTTGAGCACGTTGGCGAACCGGCAGACCTCGGTGTAGAGCATCTGGTAGGTGTAAACCCGGGTATCCTCCTCGGGTTCGCCCTGCCAGATCAGGGCGGCCTTGTTGCGGCGGCCGTTGGTCAGGTGTCGGTCAAGGCAGTTGTAGGAGACATTGGTCCTGCCGCCCGCGAACCACTTGAACTCGGGCTTGTCGTAGTCGGCCTCAAGGACCGAGTCGAAATCGGAAAACCAGGAGAGCAGTTCCTTGGCCCGGTCGCCCCAGTAGCCTTCGGGGTCGTTCAGCGCCTTTTCGTTGGCCGCCTCGTAAGCCTCCATGTTCCGAATCCAGGCTTGGGCCTGCATGGCGGTGTCGGGTTGGAATATCTGCCCGTTTTTCTGCATACTCTCGATTTTCTTTTCTTCGCTCATCTCGGAATTCTCCTGATCTTGCGTTGTGTCTTTGAACATACCCCGGCGGAACGAGCCGTGCCTTTTTAAAAAATTGACGCCTGCCGCGCCCCCACATGATTCGTAACGCGGCGAACACGATATCCTCTATAAGAGGCCGCCCGCCGTGGCGTCCCTTTTTCCGTGAACGGTCAGATATCGCCCGGTGAACGGCGAATCGGTCCAAAGCGCCGCCCCCGTCGCCGGTAAGCGGTCCGTTTTTCCCGCCGGGCGGCGGACGCGGAAAACGCGTATTGAAAGGAGCGATTCCCGTCCCCTGTCAAGCGCCAATTTTATCCTATGGCCCGCTTTTTCCCGTCATTCGTTCCCCAAACCGGGTTTGGGCCGAAACCGGGGGTATGCTCATAGCCGCTGCCGGGGAGAGGCCCCGGTGGACATCCCATCCCGGTCCGGGAGGCGGGCACCGGGTCCGCCTCCCGGCATGAACGGCAACGGCCAAGGGCGCGAAATACGGCCGCACCGGGATCAAGTAATTTCGGGAACGCCCTCCCGGAGTTGATGGGTGACAAATAAAGCGAAGGCCCCCGCGCACTGCCGTGCGCGGGGGCCTGTATTCCGAAATACCCATGGCCCGGCCTACGCCCCGCAGACCGCGCGGACGAAGAAACGGCAGGTGCGGTCCTGCCACCAGACAAATCCGAGTTCCGCGTCCGCGTACCAGGCCGCGGTGAACGCCTTGGCGTCGCAGGACCAGAGACGGGACTTGCGCGGGTCAAAGGCGGGTTCCAGGCAGAACTCGCCCGGCTCGGTGCGGCCCGTGAACAAGGTGGTCAGCTCGTCCACCGTGGGCAGCCGCCAGTCCGTGCGGCCGCCGAATCCGCTTCGGTTCAGCCGGGCCACATGGGCGTGCGCCCGCTCCCAGGTCAGGGGGTAGCGGGACCCTTCCCTTTCCCAGACCAAGCCGGTGACCGCATCGCGCACCAGCCCGCCGTCCGCCGGTTCGAACCGGGCGAATCCGTATTCCTTGGGCCGCCACAGCCCGTCCAGGTCGAAATAGGCGCGGGCCGCCCCGGCCCCCACCTTGACCGGCTCGGAGCGCGGCCGCCAGTCCGGGTCGTGCCGCTCCGGCTCGAAAAGCAGGTCCGGGGCCGAACACACGGCCTCCCGCCGCGCCCGCCAGTCCGCCGCAAGCCGATCAAGCTCCCCGATCATGGCCGTGGCGTCCCGGAACCGGTCCGCCGGGTCCGGGGCCAGGGCGCGCGCAAAAAAGTCGTCCCATGCGCAGTCCAGGTCGGCGTGAATCTCGCAGATGGACCGGACCGTTCCGCCCTGGCCGGGCAGCCGCCCGGTGAGCATGCGGTACAGGGTTACGCCCACGGAGAAGAGGTCCGCGCGGGCATCGGCCGCGTCCGGGTCCGCCTCCTGCTCGGGCGCGGTGTAATAGGGCGAACCCACCACCATGCCCTTGTGCCGGGCGGGCGTTTCACCGCGCAGCTTGGAAAGGCCGAAGTCGATGAGCTTGACCGTGCCCGTGCCGCCCTCGTCCTCGGCCAGCATGACGTTGAACGGCTTGACGTCGCGGTGGACCATGCCCTCGAAATGCAGCCGGTCCAGGCCGGAGAGCATCTCCCGGGCCACGTGCAGGGAGGCGTCCACCCCGAGCCGCCGGGAGGGCTGCTCCACCTCGTAGGTCTCGCCCATGAGCACGCCCAGGTTGCCGCAGTAGTACTCCATGGTGAAATGCGGCGGGGTGCCGTCCCCGCCCCGGTCCACGTCCAGGATGGCGGCCACGTTGGCGTGGCTGATGGAGGCCATGGCCGCGGCCTCCTTGAAAAACATCTCCCTGAGAGCCGCCTCGCCCAGCAGGTCCTCCATGATCTCGGCCGCCTTGAGCACCTTGAGCGCCACGATGCGGCCGGTCACGGGCATGGCCGCCTTGTAGACCGCGCCCATGCCGCCCCGGCCGAGCAGCCCGCGTATTTCGTATCGTCCGATCCGCATGACGGGCAGAATAGCCCATGGCCCGCGCCCCGTCCATACGTTCAACGCCCCGGTCGCGTCCCCCTTGCCAACCGAAACTATCGAGTATACTTTAGACTAACTCTAGATTCGGCATCGACATATTCGCAAGCAAGGGGGGATTATCCCATGAGAAAAAGCATATTTCTGCTGATCGCGCTGGCCGTGGCGGCCCTGGCCCTGTCCGGCTGCCTCCGCAAATCCATCGATTCCTCGCCTCCGGCCAAGCGGCCCGCGTCCCAGGACGGGTCCGGCCCCGCCGAAAAACCGGAAATCATCTCCGAGACCTACACCGTGGGCGGGGAAAAAGACCCGATCATCGAGGAGACGCACGAAGTCGGGTCGACACAGCCCACGATCATCGACGAATCAACCGACGTGAAGAACGCCCAGGACGACGGCCCCATTGAGGTGCGGGCCGTGGTCGAGGAAACGGAGCAGCCGGACATCGGCGGGGACGACCTGGCCGAGGAACCAGCGCCCGACGTGAAGCCCGCCGCGCCGGAAACGGCCGAAATGGTGGATACCGCCCCGGCCGATCCCAAGGCCAAGGCCGCGTTCGAGCCGGTGGACGATCCCGAGGACGAGCAGGTCCTGGACCTGGAGTCCGCCCCGAACGCCGGGGAAGTCCCGAGCGCCCAACCGCCCGTCGCCCAGGAAGTCGGCCCCTATTACGTGCAGGTGGGGGCCTTCTCGGATTTGGAAAACGCCAACAAGGTCCTGGCCGGACTGCTCTCGGACGGATACAAGGGAACCATGCTCGAAAAGACCGACGCGGGCATGTACCGCGTCCATGCCGGGGCCTTTGCCGACCAGCACGGCGCGGACGCGGCCCTCGAAGCGCTCAAGGCGGAGTTCCCCAACGGGTTCGTGCTCAAGATCGAATAGTTCTCCCGCGTTGCATGACACGGGAAAAGGGCCGATTGATGCATCAATCGGCCCTTTGTCGTGCCTGCGTAAAACGGACGGGCAAAGCCGGGCCGCGCCAAAAGCGGGCCGCGCCATTGCCGTTTCACCTGCATGCGAAGTCGCCGCCGGACGCGTCATGCGGCCGGGGCGGCACAGGTGCAGCCTGGCGGAACCGATCCCCGGCCTAGGGGTTCAGTTCGGCGCGGAACTTGCGGGACAGACGGAACACGACCACCTTGCGCGGGGGCAGGGTTATGGTCTGGGTCGTCTGCGGGTTGCGGCCCTTGCGGGCGCGCTTGTCGTAGGCCTCGAACTTGCCGAAGCCGGAAATCAGAAGGGCATGGTCCTTCTTGACGGCATTCTTCATGATTTCGAGAATGGTCTCGACCAGATCCTTGATCTCGGCGCGGTTTTTGTCGGTGCGCTCGTAGATGTAGTCCACGATGCCGGCTTTGGTGAGGGTGCTCATTGATCGCCTCCAAAAAAGGTTACCAGGAAATTACCGTGCGAGGTCCGCGATTTTCTCCGCGAGCCTCCCCATCTCGTCCTGGTCCTCGTACCGGGACTGGGGCCACAGCCTCAGCCCGTCGTCCGAAAACCGGGGGATAAGATGGTAATGCGCGTGATGCACCAGTTGCCCCGCCGCCTCGTAGTTGTTCTGCATGAGGTTCAGTCCGTCGGCGCCGGTCGCTTCCATGACCGCCCGGCCGACGGAGGACAAGGCCCGGAGCAGATCGCTCCCCAGTTCGGCCGGAATGTCCATCAACGTGGGATAGTGTCCTTTGGGCAGCACCAGGGCATGCCCCGCGTTCACCGGAGCGATGTCCAGGAACGCCAGGCAGGATTCCGACTCGTAGACCTTTGCGCAGGGTATGTCCCCGGCTATGATCTTGCAAAAAATACACTCGGAATCTATTGGCTTCATCACAAGTTCTCCCCCTCCGTCTCCCGGCGATGTCCATACCTTTCGGGGGCATGGCATTTTTAGGCCCGGGCGGAGAAATTTCGACAGTTACACGAGTTTATAACCATGAAATCCAGTTAAATCAAGTCTGTTCGCATGATTTTCTGTAAACCCAAGCGCACCAACGGTTGGCGGCGAGTCTAGAAATATTCTTGAAAATCGGGTCGTTGGCCCGGACTAAGTGATTGAAATCCATGTTACAATTTTAACCACAAACATTCCCAATAGTTATACGAAGCTTTCCCAAAAATCGCAACCATTGCGGGCCAGTGGGCCCGGAAACAGGATTTCCGGCAAAAATAACGCTCCCGGGAACAAAGCTGCACAACTTGACGGCGGCTCGGCCGACGCGATATCCCGATACCCACCAAAACGGCGATTGCACGGGCCCGACGCCCGCGCCGACATAAGGAGCATTCAATGATCAAGACAGGCATACTCTTCCCCGGACAGGGATCCCAGGAAAAGGGCATGGGTTGGGACGTGGCCGAACGCCACCCCGAGGCCCTGGATCTGTGGAAGCTGGCCGAGAGGGAATCCGGCCTGCCCCTGCGCGAAATATACTGGGACGGCGAACCCGGTGACATGGCCGACACCCGCGCCCTCCAGCCCGCCCTGACCGTGGTCAACCTTTCCCTGTGGCTGGCCGTGAAGGACCGGGTCGCCCCGGCTGCCACGGCCGGGCATTCGCTGGGCGAGTTCGCCTCCCTGGCCGCGTCCGGCGCGCTCGCCCCGGAGGACGCCGTCCGGGCGGTGGCCCTGCGCGGCAGGCTCATGGCCGAATCCGGCGGCGCGGGCCACGGCATGGCCGCCGTGGTCAAGCTGCCGCAGGACAAGGTGGAGGCCATCGTGGACCAGGCCGCCAAGGAAACCGACAAGGAACTGCGCATCGCCAACTACAACACCCCGGCCCAGTTCGTCATTTCCGGCGAACAGGAGGCGCTCGACGCCGCCGAGGCGCAGGTCAAGGAGGCCAGGGGCCGGGCCATCCGACTGGCCGTGTCCGGGGCCTTCCACTCGCCGCTCATCCAGGAGGCCGCCGACGAGTTCGCCGCCTTCCTGGAAACCCTTGCCTGGAACGCGCCCGCCTTCCCGGTCTTTCACAACGCCACGGCCCTGCCCGAACCCGATCCCGCGTCCGTGCTCGCGGTCATGCAGCGCCAGATGACCTCGTCCGTGCTCTGGATACAGACCATGCAGGCCCTGTACGCCTCGGGCGTGCGCCGGTTCATCGAGGTCGGCCCCAAGGGCGTGCTGTTCAAGATGCTCAAGGCCAACCTCGGCGACGCGGAGGAACAGTGGTCCGGCCTCAACGTCGGCAACCTGGAGCAGGCGGCGGAAGTCTAGCCATGCAAAGCTTCGGCATCATAGGCTGGCCCCTGGGCCACACCATGAGTCCGACCCTGCACAACTGGGGGTTCGAGCGACTCGCCATCGACGCCGCCTATTCGGCCTGGCCGGTCATGCCCGGCGACCTCGAATCGTTCATGGGCCAGGTCCGCGCCCGGCCCGTTTCCGGCCTGTCCGTGACCATCCCGCACAAGCGGGCCGTCATGCAATTCCTCGACAGGATCACGGACCGGGCCAAGGCCGTGGGCGCGGTCAACACGCTTTTCTGGGACGGCGACGCCCTGTGCGGCGAAAACACCGACGTCGTCGGCGTGATCGCCCCGCTCAAGGGACTCGACGCCCTTCCCCGGTCGGCCATCGTGCTCGGTGCGGGCGGCGCGGCCCGCGCGGCCCTGGCCGGGCTGAAGGAACTCGCCGTCCCGTCCGTGGCCGTGGCCAACCGCACCCGGCAAAAGGCCGATGATCTGGCCGCCGACTTCGGCGCGGACTGCGTGGACTGGGAAAACCGCATGGACCGCCCGTGGGAGTTGATCCTGAACGCCACGCCGCTCGGCATGGCCGGGGAGCATGCGGACGCCACCCCCTGGGCGGCGGACAGGTTCCCTTCGGATGCCATCGCCTACGACATCGTGTACAACCCGCTTGAAACCCGGTTCCTGCGCGAGGCGGCCGCCGCCGGATGCGCGACCGTCTCCGGGCTGGAGATGTTCCTGCACCAGGGGCTGGCCCAGTTCCGCCTGTGGACCGGGCAAAACTTGGATGAAGACGGCGCCCGCGAACTGCTGCTGGACGCCCTGAACGCATAACTCAACCCGAGGAGATTGACGTGACACTCGCTCGTACCCTGATCCTGGCCGCGGCCCTGGCCTGCGGCCTGTTCCTGGCCCTTCCCGTGAACGAGACCTTTGCCGCCGGTCCCCCGCCCGTGGTCATCATGGAGACCTCCATGGGCCGCATCATCGTCATGCTTTCCCCCAAGGACGCTCCCAAGACCGTGGAGAATTTCCTCAAGTACGTGAACGCCGGATTCTACGACGGCACCGTGTTCCACCGGGTGGTCCAGGAAAAGGGATATCAGGGCCGGGGCGACCGCAAGCATGAGAACAAGTCCATGAACATAGTCCAAGGCGGCGGCTACACCGCGAACATATCCAAGAAAGAAGCGCTGTTCCCGCCCGTGGTCAACGAGGCGTCCACCGGCCTGGTCAACGCGCGGGGCACCATCGCCATGGCCCGCACCGACAACCCGGATTCCGCCACCAGCGAATTCTTCTTCAACGTGAGGGACAACCCGATCCTGGACAGAAAGGAAAGTTATTCCAAGACCGGCGCGGGCAGCTTCGACTCGACGACCAAGGCGGGATACTGCGCCTTCGGCAAGGTCATCCGGGGCATGGACGTGGTCGAGCGGATCCATGCGGTAAAAACCATCACGCGCGGCCGCATGGAAAACGTCCCGGCCGAAAACGTGATCCTCAAGAAGGCATACCTGGCCCGCTAAGGCGGACGGCCCCGTCGCGCCTTGCCATCGGCCCCGATTTGGCCCATATTCGTGCCATGCCGCAAACAGCCACCATCGCCGTGCTGGCGGACATCCACGGCAACGCCGCGGCCCTCAGGGCCGTGCTGGACCATGCCCGCAGCCAAGGCGCGACGCGATTCGTCAACCTGGGGGACACGTTCTACGGCCCGCTGGACCCGGCCGGGACCTGGGCCGCGCTCAAGGCCCTCGCCATGGACGCCGTGCTCGGCAACCAGGACCGCATCCTGCTCGAAAACGATCCGGCGCAGGGTGCCGACCCGAACCCGACCCTTGCCCGGACCCTTACGGCCATCGGCGCGGACGGCCTGGCCTGGCTGAAGACCCTGCCAGCCGCCTTTCGGCCCGAACCGGACATCCTGCTCTGCCACGGGACGCCGGGCAGCGACACCGCCTACCTGATCGAGGACGTGTCCGCCGGACTGCCGGGCGTGCGGCCCTGCGCCGACATCCTTGCGGACATCCCGGCCGGCCCGAACGCGCCCGCCCTGGTCCTGGCCGGGCACAGCCACCACGCGGGCCTGGTCCGTTGCGGAGCCGTCACCGTGGTCAACCCCGGCAGCGTGGGCCTGCCCGCCTACGCCGACGACGACCCGCCGCATGTCATGGCCGCAGGCTCGCCCCACGCCCGCTACGCCCTGATCTCCAAGGCGGGCCTTGAGTGGAAGGCCGAACTGTTTTCCGTCGAGTACGACTGGAAGACGGCCGCGGCCCTGGCACGGGAAAACGAACGGCCCGACTGGGCGAAATGGCTGGAAACCGGCCTGGCCTGATCCGGTCCGCTCCTTTTTCTCTGGACTTTTTTTAGATTTTTCTGAACAATGCGCGCAAGCTATATGGTCCAGACATGCGCCCGGAGGCATGTTCCTGAAAAGACCCAATTTTGCATCCGGCCCAAACGGTATGAAGCTGTTCGCTGTTGCGCCCACCCGCATTCTGTACGCCATGGCGGTTCTCGTCATTGCGGCCCTGCTCCTGTGCGCTCCCGAAGCCATGGCCGCCTCGGCCAAATCCTACTTCATCGTCGGCCATTCCGACTTCCACGCCCTGCGCAAGAACTCCAAGAAGGCCAAGTACCGCTCCAACTGGGAAAAGGTGGAAAAAAAGTTCACCCGCTGCCTCAAGGCAAGCCCCAACGGGGAATATGCGCCCAAGGCCCTGTACTACATCGGCCGGGTGCATGAGGAACTGGGCATCCAGTCCGGCCTGAAATCCGATTTCCGGCGGGCCGTGGACTATTTCGGCCGGGTGCTCGCCCGCTACCCCCGCCATGGGTGGGCCGACGACTGCCTGTACCGGCGGGCCGGAATCTACGCCCAGCGGCTCAGGGAGACCGACTCCGCCCGAAAGGACCTGGCCCGGATCATCGTGGACTACCCGCGCTCGGACATGCATGCCAAGGCCAAGGCCTCGCTCAAAAAGCTGGGCAAATACGACTGGGCCATCGCCCAGGTCTCCAAAAACGGAAAAACCACCGCAAGCGCCGGCGGCTCCTCCGCCCAAAAGACGAATTCATCCAAGCCCGCCGCCAGCGACCTCCGGCCCAAGGACCCCTCGGGCATGGCCCACCTGAACATGGTCCGCTTCACCTCCAGCGACGAATACACCCGCGTGGTCCTGGAGCTGGACGGCCGCGTGCCCTACCGCTACCAGGTGCTCAAGCCCAACCGGGAGGTGAACCGCCCCCACCGGCTGTACGTGGACCTCAAGAACTCGCGGCTGGGGCATGACGTGACCGCCTCCACCCAGGTGTCCGACGGCATCCTCAGCTCCATCCGCACCGGCCAGTATTCCAAGGACACCACCCGCGTGGTCCTCGATTTCCTGGACCTCCAGGAATACAAAATATTTCCGTTGGAAAACCCGTACCGCATCGTCATCGACGTGTACGCGCCCGACGGGGACACGCCGGTTGCGGCCAAGCCCGCGCCCAGGAAGACCACCGCCGACTCCGCCTACCGCCCGCCCAACGGGTCCAAAAAGATGGCGGGCGACCTGCTCGAACAGCTCGGCCTGACCGTCAAGACCATCATGATCGACCCCGGCCACGGCGGCAAGGACCCCGGCGCGGTGGCCAACGGGCTTCGGGAAAAGGACGTCAACCTGACCTTCGCCAAGCTGTTGGGCGGCAAGCTCAAGGCCAAGGGCTTCCACGTCATCTACACCCGGACCAAGGACGTGTTCATCCCGCTGGACAAGCGCACGTCCATGGCCAACGCAAAAAAAGCGGACCTGTTCCTGTCCATCCACTGCAACGCCAACCGCAGCCGGTCGGTCCATGGCCTGGAGACCTACAGCCTCAACCTGGCCAAGTCCGACGCGGCCGTTCGCATCGCGGCCCGCGAAAACGCGGTGGACCCGCGCTCCATCTCGGACCTCCAGTTCATCCTCACCGACCTCATGGTCAACTCCAAGATCAAGGAGTCCCGCGACCTGGCGAGCGACGTGCAGACCAAGACCATCCACCGGGTCAGGCGGAAATACTCGGTCAAGAACCAGGGCACCCGCGAGGCCCCGTTCTACGTGCTCATGGGCGCGCGCATGCCCTCCGTGCTCGTGGAACTGGGCTACCTGACCAACAAGACCGAGGCCAAGCGCCTCAAGTCCAACACCTACCTCGACCACCTCGCCAACGGCATCGTGGAAGGGATACTCGCCTACAAGGGCAAGATTGAACGGTACGCCATGAACTAGCCGGTCCCGGCCGCGCCCCGGCCTCGAGGCCGGAAGACCCGCCCCTCCCCCGCCGCATCGGCCCCGCGCCGCTCGCGGCTTTTTTGACATTGCGGCCGAAGTCGGCGTAACTGGACGCCGAACCCTTCAACCCCGCCGAGGACCCCATGATCGCACGATACGTCTACACCGCCTGTCTTGTCGCCCTGTTCCTGGCCGCCATCTACTGTTCCCCCCTGCGCGAGCCGGGCTACGAAATCAAGGACGCGGCCCTGGCCGGCGATCCCTCGGCCCAGATGGAACTCGCCCGCATGTACTACCTGGGCGACGTGGTCGGGCAGGACATGGAACAGTGCCTGCGCTGGCTGAACCTCGCGGCGGAGCAGAAGCAGCCCCAGGCCCTGAACACCCTGGGCCAGTTCTATCTCAACGGCCACGGCGTGCCCCAGGACCCGGCAAAGGGCCTGGCCCTGGTCACCGAGGCCGCCGGGCTGGAACACCCCCAGGCCCAGGCGTACCTGGCCTATGCCTACGGCCGGGGCGTGGGCGTCGAACAGAATCTGGAAAAGTTTCTGCACTGGGTGGTGCGGGCCTCGGACAACGGCGACGCCCGGAGCCAATTCAACCTGGCCATCCTCAAGCTCGCGGGCCGGCTCGTGGACAAGGACCTGCCCGGCGCCAGGGAACTGCTGATCCTGTCGGCCGACCAGGGATACCTCGAGGCGCAGGCCACCCTGGGCGAGCTGCTGGTGAGCGGCATCGACCGGGAACCCGATCTGGTGGAGGCGTGCAAGTGGTTCGCCATCGCCGGTTCAAAGGGCCACCAGCGCGCCAATTCCATGCTCATGGCCGTGGTCAAGTCCATGACCGAGGCGCAGATGGACGAGGCCGCCGACCGCGCCACCCAATGGATCGCGCACCACGGGGGAACCCGGTAAGACCGGAACCGCCCCCTACCAGTCCACCGGGACCTTGACCTTTTTCCCGGCCTTGTTGGTGAACAGCACGTGCCCGTGCTCGCGGCCGAAGAGATAGACGTCGCGGGTGACGGCCACGTCCTGGCGGCAGTACTCGGTGATCAGGTCGAGCCGCCCTTCCTTCCACCATTTGAGGGCCTGGAGGCCGTCCGCGGACTTGCCCGCGTTCAGCGTGGCCTGGGCGATGTTGTCGAGCTTCACCCGGTAGCCCAGCCGGTCCTTGACCTTAATCAGCAGATCCAGGCTGGGCAGGGAGCGGAACGGGAAGGGATGCAGGCCGCCGAGCACGGCGTAGTCGAACCGGACATGGTTGAAGCCGATGACCAGGTCGAACGTTTTCAGGTGCTCCACCAGATCGTTCATCCGGTCCTGTTCGTAATCGTGCATGGCGTCGTCCCCGGAATCATAGACGCAGGCGATGGACACGCCCATGCGGTCGGCGCGGTTCCAGCCGCCCACCTCCTCGGCGGAAAAACGGGTCTCGATGTCGATGACGCCGAACCGTTCGGGCGCGGGCCGCTTCATGTCGATGCCGGGCAAAGTATTCACGTCGATCTCCTTGGGTTCGATGGACTTGGGGTCGCCGGAGCGGATGGCCTCCAGCACGAACAGGGCGGCCCGCTTGTCGATGGGCCGGTTGCCGGACCCGCACTTGGGCGAATGCACGCAGGACGGGCAGCCCAACTCGCACGGGCACTCGGCAACGGTCTTAAGCGTGGCCTCGACCAGTTCGTCCGCCCGCTCGAACGCCTGGCGGGTGAGACCGGCCCCGCCCGGCATGCCGTCGTAGATGAACACGGCCGGGCCGTCCACCTGGGGATGCATGGGTGTGGAAATGCCGCCCAGGTCGTTGCGGTCGGTCATCACCAGCAGGGGCAGCATGCCGATGGCCGCGTGCTCGAAGGCGTGGATGCCGCCCATGAAATGCAGGTATTCCTCCTCGCACCTGCGGCGGATGTCGTGGCCGATCTCGAACCAGAGGGACTCGGTTTCGAAGACCAGGGGCGGCAGGTCGAGCGGCATGATGCCGAGCAGCTTGCCGCCGCGCACGTTGCGCTTCTCGTACCCGGTGATCTGTTCCGTGACCCGGACCCGGCCGAAATAGACGCGGGTGCCAAAGCACGCCTTCTGACCCAGCACCTCCAGAATCTCGGTGTCCTTGCTGCCGCGCGGCCGGGTGTAGTAGCCCACCCGCTCGGCCACGGCATGGACCGCGCCCGCGCCCAGGTCCAGGTCCCGGACCACGTAGGTCCTGCCCCGATGCAGGTAGACCGCGCCCGGATGGGTCTCGCGAAAGGCCCTATGCTCGTCGATGGTGCCGATGACCGGGGCCTTGTCCGGGCCCTGGGTGTTGTCCTCGATGTGCATCTGCCGCCCGGCCCCGCGCAGGTCCACGTCCCGGTGCGGGCGCTTGCGGCCGGTAACGATCTCCACCGGATGGCCGGGCAGGTCCGGTTCCGCCTCGTACAGGACGCCACGGGCCACCAACTCCTCCACGCGCGCCCCCACCTCGGGCTCGGCCAGAAACGGCTCCCCGCGCCTGAGGGTCAGCTCGGCGGCGGCGCAGACCAGGTGGCGGTCCATGACCGCCGGGTTGTACGGGTTGAGCATGGCCGATTCCGGCGGCCGGGCAAAGAAGTCGTCCGGGTTCCGCATGAAATACTGGTCCAGGGCGTCCTCCTGGGCGATGAGCGCCACCGCCGAATCCCGCGAGCTTCGGCCCACACGCCCGCCCCGTTGCAAGGTGGCCATGATGGAGCCGGGGTAGCCGACCATGATGCAGACATCCAACCCGCCGATGTCGATGCCCAGCTCGAGGGCCGAGGTGGAGATCACGGCCAGCAGGTCGCCCGAGGCCATCTTCGCCTCGATCTCGCGGCGCTCCTCGGGCAGGAACCCGGCCCGGTAGGCAGAGATGCGCCCGGCGAACCGCCCGCTACGCTCGGAGGCCCACAGGGAAATCAGCTCGGTCATCTTGCGCGACTGGCAATAGACGATGGTCCGCAGGCCGCGCGACAGGGCGGCCTTGAGCAGCTGGATGGCGGCCTGGGACGGGCTGCCGTCCGGGTTGATGAAGATCATGTGCCGCCCGCCGCGCGCGGCCCCGGATTCAAGGATGGGGTGGACGGAAAGCCCGGTGAGCATGCGGCACAGCTCGGCCGGGTTGCCGATGGTGGCCGAGCAGAACACGAAGGTCGGGCTGGCCCCGTAGTACCGGCACAGCCGCATGAGCCGCCGGAAGACCATGGCCATGTGCGCGCCCATGACGCCCCGGTAGGTATGCACCTCGTCCACCACGACGTGCGTCAGCCCGGACAGGAATTCGGCCCAGCCCGCGTGGTACGGCAGCATGGACAGATGGACCATCTCCGGGTTGGACATGACCACGTTGGGCGGGTCGTTGCGGATCTTGCGCCGGAAATGGGGCGTGGTGTCCCCGTCGTAGATGGCGGCGGTGGGCCGCCGCTCTTCGGGCATGAGCGCGGCCAGTTCGTTGAACGCCTTGAGCTGGTCCTGGGCCAGGGCCTTGAGCGGAAAGAGATAAAGCGCGTGCGCCTCGGGGTCGGCCAGGACCCGCTCCATGACCGGGAGGTTGTAGGTCAGGGTCTTGCCGCTGGCCGTGGGCGTGGCCACCACCACATGGCGTCCGGCCCGGATGTGGTCCACGGCCTCGGCCTGGTGGTCGTAGAGGCGGTCGATGCCGAGCAGGGACAGCCCGTTTTCCACGAGGCCCGGCCAGGGGCGGCGCGGGTCGCCCAGGCGCGCGGCGGCCCCGTCGAGAACCCTGTAATGGGCGATCTGGTGCGCCATGCGCTCGGAATCGAGCATGGCCGAGACGTATTCGAGGACCGGACTTTCCACGCATCGGATGGTAGTACGCGCCCCCACTCGAGGCAAGACGAGAAATATACTTGTCACGGACGTAATGAAATCGCATAGTGACAGATGAAAAAAATGCAAACTCGCCACGGAGCAGCGACATGACACTCTCGCCCCTTGAAGATACCCTGACGGTTCTCTACCGGATGGCCCAGACGGCCGAAGCCCGCACCCCGCACACGGCACGGCATTCCGAAAGAGTGGCCCTGGTCGCCATGGGCACCGGCCGCGAACTCGGCCTGTCCGAAGCGGACCGCGACCGGCTCCTGGTCATGGGGCGGCTGCACAACCTCGGCGTGGCCGGTTCGCGCGACTCGATCCTGCTCAAGACCGGCGCGCTGACCCGGGCCGAGTTCGCCCACGTCAAGGAACACACCATCCTGGGCGCGAAGCTCCTGGCCCCCTTCCCGGAGCTGGCCGATGTGGCCGAGGTCTGCCTGAACCACCATGAACGGTGGGACGGCACGGGCTACCCCAACGGCATCGCGGGCGAGAACATTCCTTTTTTCGCCCGGCTCATCGCCGTGGCCGACGTGTTCAGCGCCATCATCTCCCCGCGCCCCCACCGCGACTCCCTGCCGCGCCCCGTTGCCGCGGACATTATCGGTGAGGAGCGGGGAACCACGCTCTGCCCGCGGTGCGTGGACGGATTTTTGGGATGGTTCGCCCGCACCGGCGGCATGATCGACCTGCCCGAGGGCGTGTAGCCCGTTGCCGGACCGCTCCGGTCCGTGCAGATTATAATACCCTTTGCGGGCGGTTGCCCTACCCTTGAATTACGGATGCCTTATCCCTGAAGACGCGGGGGGACCGCCATGGATACGCCGAAGTTTCTCATTGTGGACGATTCAAACGCCGCACTCTATGCACTGGAAAGAATCCTCGCGCCGGTGGGAGCCAAAATCCACGTGGCCCACGACGCGGCCGAGGGACAGCGGATCGTGGAGAACACGCCCCTCGACCTGATCATCACCGACGTGGACATGCCCGGCCGCAGCGGCCTGGAATTCTGCGACTGGATCAAGCGCAATCCCGGCACGGCGGACACGCCCGTCATCATCCTCAGCTCCCGCGAGACCGACCGCGACATCGACCGGGGATTCGAGGTCGGGGCCGACGCCTACGTGCCCAAGAGCGCGGCGGGCTCGGACATGGTCCCGCGCATCGAGCAAGTCCTGGACAGGGTGGCCCTGGCCCGCGACCGGCTGATCCTGCTCATCGACGACTCCAAGGCGGTCCGGTCCATCATGGGCGACGGCCTGCGCCGGGCGGGATTCAAGGTCGAAGCCGCCCAAAACGGCGAGGAAGCCCTGGAGGTGCTCGACTCCGTGGTGCCGGACCTGATCCTCATGGACCTGATCATGCCCGGCATCAACGGCCTGGAGCTGTGCCGGGAAATCCAGTCGCGCGAGGCCCTGGCCTCCGTGCCCATCGTGGTCATGTCCCGCGTCAGCGACAAGGTCGTCATGCGCCGCATGATCCAGGACGGCATTTCAGCCTACGTGACCAAGCCCATCGGCATCAACAACCTGGTCCAGGTCCTCAAGCGCATCCTGTCCGAGCAGTTCCACCTGATGCGGGTGGAGCAGAAGCGGCTCGCGGCCGAGCGCAACCTGACGCTGGGGTCCATCACCAGCCTGGTGCGCGCCCTGGAAGCCCGCGACAAGTACACCTGCGGCCACTCGGAATCCGTGACCGGCATCGCCATGGGCGTCGCCCGGCACCTGGGGTTCTCGAACAACGACATGGCCCGGCTGCACATCGCGGGCCTGCTGCACGACCTGGGCAAGATCGGCGTCCGGGACAACGTGCTGCTCAAGCCGGGCAAACTGACCGACGCGGAATACGAGCACATCAAGGAGCACACCACCGTGGTCGCGGACATCCTCGCCCCGCTGCCGGGCATGAAGGACGTGCTGCTCGCGGCCTCGTCCCACCATGAACGGTGGGACGGCTCCGGCTATCCCAAGGGACTCAAGGGCGAGGAGATTCCCTTCATCGGGCGGATCATCGCCGTGGCCGACGTGTACGACGCCATGACCAGCGACCGCGTGTACAGAAAGGCGCTGTCCGGCGAAACCGCCGTGAAGACGATCACCGAGGGCCGTGGCGTGCTCTTCTGCCCGGAATGCGTGGACGCCTTCCTCAAGTGGCACAAGGAGTTTTCGGGGGTCAGGCCGAAGGCGGGCCTGAACGGCCGCCCAGAGTGACGAACCGGCTGAAGTCCCGCTTCAGCGCGGTCTTGAGCGCGGCCACGCCCGCCTCGTCCATGCGGGCGAAGCAGAAGGCGAATACCGGATAGGTGGAATAATCAATCTCGCGTAATTCCAGCATGTTGTCGAACATCGATTTGAATCCCTCGACGTCGAAACCCGTGATGTCGGCCCGGTCCATGCCCGGCGGCACGTCGGCGATGGTCATGGTCGTGACCTCGCCTTCGCGTCCTTCAAGGATGGCCTCCCAGTCCGGCGCTATCCCCTTGAAGTAGCATTCGTAGGGATCGACGCCCCAGGCGAGCCGGGTCATGTCGGCCACGCACCAGCCCGCGAAGCGCAGGGGGTTGGCCTCGATGGGCAGAATCTCGCCGCTGTGCATGACCCGCACCTCCAGATGGATGGGGAAGTCGCGGAACCGGCACCGCCTGCCCACCCTGGCCGCATAGTCCGTGAACGGCTCCAGCCATTGGCGGATGATGCGGCTGGACGTGTAGTAGAGGCGGTCGGACACGTCGTCCCCGGACAGAAAATAGTGGTGCAGGATGTTGGTGATCACGGGTGTGCCGTCGCTGCCGAAGTAGACGTCGATGGCGTACTCCTCGCCCTCGATGCCGTCCTCCACCAGGAACTCGGCCGCGCTGACCACGCCCTCCGGGTACTCGGCGTTCAGGGCGTCGCGCTCGGCCAGGATGGCGTCGACCACATCAGGCCACCCGTCATGCGAGGCGACCTGATGCACGCCCAGGCTGAAGAAGCCGCGCGCGGGCTTGACGATGAACGGGCCGTCGAAAAAGGACACGTCCAGGTCCGCCAGCTCGTCGATGGGCACGCGCAGGAAGCGGTAGCCCGGATGCAGCGGGGCCACGGTCTCGCGGAACAGGGCCTTGTCCTTGCAGACGTCCACCTGCCGGGCGAGGTCCTCGTTGCACCGGCAGCGCAGGATGTACTCCAGGCCGTTCTCCGAATTGGTGTAGACCCTGGCACCCAGCCCCATGCGGGCCGAGAACTCGATCTCGTCGATGAATTCGAGGTCCGCGCCGCGCGTCAGGGCGCGGGCGTTTGCCGTATCCAGCACGGGCAGGCCGAGCCGCTTGACGGACTCGATCAGGCTCCCCGAGACATAGGGGTGGTCGAGGACGAACATTATTTGGCCTTCAGCCCGTATTTCTTGAGCTTGTATTGGAGGTTGGACTTGGAAAGGCCAAGCATCTCGGCGGCCTTGACCTGCACGAAGTCGGTCCTGACCAGGGCGCGCTTGACCAGCGCCCCCTCGATCTTGTCCATGGTGTCGGCCAGGTTCAGCTTGGTGGGCAAAAGGTCCACGGCGGACTTGAACTGGGACTCCTCGTCCTTGATCTCGGGCGGCAGGTCGTCGGCGTGGATGGTGTCCGTGCGGGCGAGCACCGTGCATCGCTCCACCACGTTCTCCAACTGGCGGACGTTGCCCGGCCATTCGAAGGCGGACAGGTAGTCCATGGCGGCCGTGGAGAAGCCCTTGATCTCCACCTGGTTTTCCTTGGTGTACTTCTCCAGGAAATGCGCGGCCAGGAGCGGGATGTCCTCGCGCCGCTCCCGCAGCGGCGGCATGAAGATGGAGACCACGTTCAGCCGGTAGAACAGGTCCTCGCGGAACTCGCCCTTGGCCACCGCCTCCTGCAAATTCTTGTTGGTGGCGGCCACGATGCGGATGTCCACGTCAAAAGTCTCGGTACCGCCCACGCGCTCGATCTGGTGCTCCTGCAGCACGCGCAGCAGCTTGACCTGCAATTCCGGCGTCAGCTCGCCGATCTCGTCCAGGAAGAGCGTGCCCTTGCCCGCCTGCTCGAAGCGGCCCTTGCGCATGGCCGTGGCCCCGGTGAACGACCCCTTTTCATGACCGAACAGCTCGGATTCCAGCACGCCGGGATTGAGCGCCATGCAGTTGACCGTCACGAACGGCCCCTCGCGGCGCGGCGACGAGGTGTGGATGGCCCTGGCGATCAGCTCCTTGCCGGTGCCGGACTCGCCCAGGATCAGGACCGTGGACTTGCTCGGCGCGGCCCGGTCCACCATGTCCATGACCTGCTGCATGCCCTTGCCCCGGGCGATGATGTTGTCCTTGGAATAGCGGTCGCGGATCTCGCGCTTGAGGCGGATATTCTCCTGCTGGGTGGCGGCGTACTGCACGGCCTTGGACACCGAAAGCAGCAGTTCCTCGTTGGCGAACGGCTTGGTGATGTAGTCGAACGCGCCGATACGCATGGCCTCCACCGCGGCCTCGATGGACCCGAAGGCGGTCATGATCAGCACCGGGATGTGTGGGTAGTTCTTCTTGCAGTGCTCCAGCACGTCCTGGCCGGTCAGATTGGGCATCTTCATGTCCGTCAGGACCACGTCCACCTCGGAGTCCTCCAGGTAGGCCAGCCCCATCTCCGGGTCGGACAGGGCGGTCACGCCGTACCCCTCTTCCTCAAGGATGGACTGCAAAATGAGCAGATAGTTTTTCTCGTCGTCAAGAACCAGTATATTCGCGGGCATCGCGCCTCCGGCACGGCTAGTCGTTGATGTCGCCGCACACGATACATCAAGAAGCCCCGAAACCCAAGCGGGGAGAAAGATGCCTCCGGCGGCCGGGGGAAGGGGAGGAAAAAACCTTTGGAAAGGGGTCTGTGCAACCGACAACATGGGTAACACTTCTGTCCGGGAACATAGGTAACACTTTTTAGAGTTCTTCCTCCGGCTCCGGGGGCCTGATCAGGCCCCCGGACCCCCATCCCCTTTCTTTTCCCAAACTTTTCGGGTCGCCTGCGGCGAGGCCCGTGCGGGCGCGGGATGACCGAGAAAAAATACATGTTCCAATTTCAGGCCCGAATCGTACACCGACACGCAGTGCGGTTGCCGCACGCCCCCGATGGTGTTTCGCAAGCGCGAACCAAGGGTGGATTGTCCTTCCCGCCCGTGGTAGGGATTCGCCATGGCCGACACCAACAAGAACGCATTGCGCGCAAAGCTGCTGCAAAGGCGGCGGGCGCTCACCCCGGAACGGGTGCGCGAAGGGAGCGAACGAATCATCGAACGCCTCCGCGCCCTGCGGGAGTGGAGGAACGCCGCCGAGGCGCTCATCTACTGGCCCGTCAACAACGAGGTGGACCTGCGCCCGCTGGTGACCGAGCTGTGGCAGCGCGGCGCGTGCGTGCTGCTGCCCCGGTGCCGCCCGGAGCGGAACGGCGAGATGGACCTGGCCTGCGCGGCCTGCGAGGCGGACCTGACGCCCGGTCCGTTTTCCATCATGGAGCCGGACGCCGGGAAATGCCCGCCCGTGCAGGAATGCTCGCCCGCCATCGCGCTGATCCCCGGCGTGGGCTTCGACCGCGCGGGCAACCGGCTGGGCTTCGGCGGCGGCTATTACGACCGGCTTCTGTCCACCGAGCAGATGCGCCGGACGCTCAAGGTGGGCATCTGCTACGGATTCCAGGTGGTGGACGGGCTGCCCGCCGACCCCTGGGACAGACCCATGGACCTTATCTGCACGGACGACGAACTATGGCGGCCATAGCCTTTTTCCCCTTTGCCTTCATGGACATCCCGCAAGTGGGCTGCGCCTTCACCTCCCGCCGGGGCGGGGTCTCCGAACCGCCCCACGACTCGGCCAACATCTCGTTCGACGTGAACGACGATCCCTCGGCCGTGGCGGCCAACCGCCGCGCGGTGTTCGACCGCATGGGCCTGACCGGCTGGTGCGACCTAAACCAGGTACACGGCGACGTCCTGCATTTCGACCCGAAGCCGTTCCTCCCGGAGGAGCGCGCGCAACAGGACGGCGACGGGCTGGCCACCGCCGAGCCGGGCCTGGGCCTGGTCATCAAGACCGCCGACTGCCAGCCCATCCTGCTGGCGCACCGGTCGGGCCGGTACGTGGCCGGGCTGCACGCGGGCTGGCGCGGCAACAAGATCAACTTTCCCGGCTCCGGGGTGCGGCGATTCTGCGAGCACTACGGGCTGAAGGCCGGGGACGTGTTCGCGGTGCGCGGGCCGTCGCTCGGCCCGGACGCCGCCGAGTTCGTCAACTTCGACACCGACTTCGGCCCCGGCTTCGACCGATATTACGACAGGGAAACCCAGCGCGCGGACCTGTGGCGGATGACCCGCGACCAGCTCATGGACGCGGGCGTGCCCGAGGCGCAGATATTCGGCCTGGACCTCTGCACCGTGGGCATGGACGACACGTTTTTCTCCTACCGCAAGGCGTGCGCGTCGCCCGTGAGGGACACCGGGCGGCAATGC
The DNA here is from genome assembly GCA_015709315.1 of Desulfovibrionaceae bacterium. GTDB lineage: Bacteria > Desulfobacterota > Desulfovibrionia > Desulfovibrionales > Desulfovibrionaceae > Pseudodesulfovibrio. Next base: position 3,902 of record JACCQI010000028.1, on the reverse strand, counting down.
GGCATCATCTGGATACGGACGGAGCGGGCATGAGCTTTCTATTCAAAATCATCGTCATTCTCGGGCTGGTCTTCCTGATCGTGGGGCAGTTCACCCGGTCCAAGCAACAGCGGGTCGAACGGCGGGACAAGTGGACCAACGTACTGCTCATCATCCTCATCGGCATGCTCGGGGCTTCCATCCTGACCAATATCCTGACGAGGTAGTCCGTGCGGCCGCCGTTTCCCCATATCCCCTGGTCCGGCGGGGACGGGCCGCGCATTCTCGGCATCAACCCCTGGATCACGGACTTCGCGGCCTTCAACCTCTGGTCGCGGCCCGTGGGGTTGCTCGCCTGCCTGGACATGGTGCGCACGGCGGGCGCGTCCGTGGCGCTCGTGGACTGCCTGGACCCCCTGTGGGCGGACACGGCCTGGCCCAAGTCCGGCCGGTACGGCACCGGACACTATCCCAAGCATGCGATCAAGCCGCCCGCGCCGCTGGCCTTCATGGACCGGCGCTACTCCCGCTACGGCCTGGACCCGGACGCGGTGCGCGAGGCCCTGGCCGCCCTGGACCCCAAGCCGGCCGCGGTGCTCGTCACCACCATCATGACCTACTGGTATCCGGGAGCGCTGGACATCCTCGACCTCTGCGCCGAACTGTGGCCGGACACGCCCCGGATTCTCGGCGGCGGATACGCCACCCTGTGCGGCGGCCACGCCGAGCGGCACGCAAACGCCCATCGCCTGCAAGGCCCGCTGGAGCGGCCCGACAACTGGACGGCCTTTTGGGGGATGATTGATTTTGAAGCGCCTCAATTACCTGAGAACGCTGGGCTTTCATTGGCACTCGACCTCTACACCGACCCCGGCTATTCCGTCATCCTCGGCTCGCGCGGCTGCCCGTTCGCCTGCGACTACTGCGCCTCGCACGCCCTGTATCCGCAGTTCACCCAGGGGGAGCACGAGTCCATCGCCGCGTCCATCCGGGCCGAGTACGGGCGGGGCGTGCGCGACTTCGCCTTTTACGACGACGCCCTGCTCATCAACCCGGACCGCTGGCTGTGGCCCGTGCTGGACGAAATTGCGAATACCTGTCCCGGCCTGCGCCTGCACACGCCCAACGCCATGCACATCCGGCGGCTGTCCGCCAACGTCTGCCGCAGGCTGAAGCGGGCCGGAATGACCACCGTGCGACTGGGGCTGGAGACCACGGACTTCGGCCACCGCAGCGACGTCAAGCTGACCCGTGCGGAGTGGGAGGCCGGGGCGCGCAACCTGGTGGACGCGGGCTTCGACCTGAACGACATCGGCGTGTACATCCTGTTCGGCCTGCCCGGCCAGGACATGGACTCCGTGTCCCGCGCCGTGGACCACGTGCGCGCCCACGGGTTCCGGCCCCACCTGGCCCACTACACGCCCATCCCCGGCTCGCCCATGTTCGAAGCGGCCTGCGCGGCCTCCCCATATCCATTGGCCGAAGAACCGCTCTTCCAGAACAACTCCATCTGGCCCTGCGTGCCCGGCGGCTTCGACTGGGACCGGGCCGGAAAATGGAAGCGGCGGCTCCAGGGGAAATAGCCGGCCAATCCGTGCAAAGTGCCCTTCCCTTGTCCCGAAGGCCGTTTATCTGCTAGGGTCCGGACAAACCGGGAGATGCCTGATGAATCGCCGCCTGATCCTCTGCTTTCTGGCGATCCTTATTTTTCTACCCTGCCGCGCCTCGGCCGGGGAATACGCCATCGACGTCCATGCCCGCGGCAAGGCGTGTCCGGGGACCACGCTGTTCGCCGAGACCATGGACCCGCGCCGCCCGAAGATCGTGGAGGTGGACATGGACGGCCGGGTGGTCTGGGAGTACGCCGTGCCCCAGGACATCGCGCGCGGCGGCAGGCCCGGCCAAGCCATGGACGTGGAGTGGATACCGGACACGGACCACATCCTGTTCGTCATGCCCTTCAAGGGCATCTTCGAGGTGGACCGGCAGGGCGCCATCGTCTGGCGCCATCTGACCGACAGGGTCTCGCACGACGCCGACCGCCTCCGAAACGGCAACACCCTGTACACCTTTGCCTGGGAAAAAAAAGGCGATCCCGAAGTGACCGAGATCACTCCGAACGGGGACGTGGTCTGGCAATGGATCGCCTCGGACCACATCGCCCCGGACCAGCGGCGGCACAAGGGGGCCGTGGACCGGGACGGGTTCGCCCACGTCAACGGGGCCACGCGGCTGGACAACGGCCTGACCCGCATCAGCCTCCGCAATTTCTTCACCGCCGTGGAGGTGGACCGCAACGGCGACGTGGCCTGGTCCCTGTCCACCCTGCACAACGGCCGCCGGGTCCGGTACGTGCATGATCCGCGCACCCTGCCCGGCGACAACCTGGTGCTCTCCACCCACGCCCCGCAGGTCATCCTGGTGACCACCAGGGAGGGGCAGGTGCTGCACAAGCTCAAAAAGCCGGATATCCACCTGGTCCGCGCCCACCAGGCATTGCCCAACGGCAACATCCTGGTCACGGACGTTGACAAGATCATGGAGCTGACCCCGAACCTCGGCAAGGTGGTCTGGCAGCTCTCCAAGCGCGGGGTGGACACCGTGTCCCTGTCCGGCCCGAAACCCGGCGCGCCCCGGCACAACGCCCCCAGAACCGTGGACCCGCGCGAGAACGGCTTCTACAAGGCGCGGCGCATCCCGGCCCGTTAGCCCGGAACGGAAAACCGCCCCGGAACATGGTTCCGGGGCGGTTTTCCTGGCGAATTTCGCGGGGACGATCCTAGTCGTAGAGTTTTTCGACCTCTTCATACACGTAGCGCATGTACATCATCTTGGGGGAGCCGCCCATGGCCACGGCCAAAAGCCCCGCATCGATGATCTCGTCCTTGGTGGCCCCGTGCGAGGCGGCGTTCTGGACGTGGAGAGAAATGCACATGTCGCACTGCGACAGGATGGAGCAGGCGATCAGAATGAGGGACTGGTACTTGTCCTCGATGGCGCTGCCCTTTTTGATGGTGGCTGTGAACCCCTGGTACGCCTTGAACACGTCCCGGCGGTTCTTGTTCATCTGCCGGAAAAGCTCGGTCGCTTTTTCTGCCGGTTCCTTCATGTGGCCTCCTATATAAAAGTACAGCCCCGGTCCAAGAGAACACCTCTTGGACCGGGCCTATGAGAGGGAGAGAGTCCCGATTGGGTTACCCTTTGACTACATCCAAAAAAACTACTTGTAAAGTGGAAAAACGACGATTTTTTTTGCGTTTTGACGAATTTTATAATCGTTTTTTTCAAAAAAACTACAAGAAACGCGCCACGGCGACGAAAGCGGCGTATGCGGCCGCATCCCGAACACCGGCCCGTTTCGGCCGTCGGTCTGGCGTCCGAAACGGCCTTGTGCTAGCCTCCGCACCATGCGTCCGCTCCGTGCGGACAGGTCCCCAAGGCACGCCAACCACGCATCACAGGAGACGACACATGAAGGTAATCCACTACACCGACGCCGAGGCCAAAGACCTGCCCGTGGCCGGTCCCGGCGTTACCGGCCGGGTGGTCATCGGCCAGGCCGACGACGACGTCAATTTCTGCATGCGGATCATAGAGCTTGCGCCCGGCGCGCAGATTCCGCCCCACAGCCACCCCTGGGAACACCAGCAGTTCTACCACGCGGGCACGGGCTACATCGTGCGCGACGGCGAAAAAATCCCCCTCGCCCCCGGCAGCGTGGCCTACGTGGCGCCCGACGAACTGCACCACGTGGTCAACACCGGCGACGAACCCATGATCCTCGTCTGCCTCATCCCCAAAGGCGTCAAGGAATTGTGATGCCTCCGGCGGCCGGGGGAAGGGGAGAGGGAAACCCTTTGTAAAGGGCTTTGTGCAACCGACAACATGGGTAACACTTCTGCCCGGGAACATAGGTAACACTT
>JACCQI010000027.1 GCA_015709315.1 Desulfovibrionaceae bacterium | reverse complement strand
TATATGCGCTATTCGCGCGTTCGGCGGGTCGCGGAAGGACGTGCTTTGACTTTTTTGCTTTTGGCGGCCGCGTTGCGATGCCAAACACAAAAGACGGGCTGTCCGCGTCCAGCCCTCCCCCCAAAAATCAACCCGCGATTCAGGCAAGAAAAAACGCCGCACCACGATTCGATCATGGCACGGCGTTCCTCGTTTTTTCTTGCCCGAATCGCACACCGGCACGCCTGACGGCGTCCGCACGCCCCCGCCGAAGGCGCGATGGGGGTCCAGGGGGCCTTGCTCCCTGGCGGGTGCAGGGCAGCGCCCTGCCCGTCGGAGACGCCCCTCCGGCGAGGTGGCCCCTGCGGCGAGCAGCCGCCGGAGGCCCCCTCTGCTACCCGCTCAGGACCGACGCGATCCTTTCCAATGCCCAATTCACTTCTTCCCTGGTGATGACGAGCGGCGGGGCAAAGCGAATGATGGTCTCGTGGGTTTCCTTGCACAAAAGGCCCGCGTCCTTGAGGCGTTCGCAGTACCTGCGCGCGCCGCCCGCATCCGGGGTGAACTCCACGGCCAGGAGCAGGCCGCGCCCGCGCACTTCCCTGATCTTGGGATTGTCGATTTTGGCGAGTCCGGCCTTGAAGTATTCGCCGATGTCGGCGGCGTTTTCGATGAGATCTTCCTCGACGAGCACCTTGAGGGCGGCCCGTGCCACGGCGCAGGCGAGCGGGTTGCCGCCGAAGGTGGAGCCGTGCTCGCCGGGCTTGAGCACGCCCAGCACCTCGGTGTTGGAAAGCACGGCGGACACCGGGTAGAACCCGCCGGACAGGGCCTTGCCGATAAGTGTCAGATCGGCCTCGATGTTCTCATGCTGCTCGGCCAGCAGCTTGCCGGTGCGGCCCAGGCCGGTCTGGATTTCGTCGAGGATGAGGACGACGTTGTTTTCGGTGCAGATGCGGCGCACGTCCTTGAGGTAGCCGTCGGGCGGGATGATGACCCCGGCCTCGCCCTGAATGGGTTCCACCAGGAAGGCCACGGTGTTTTCGGTGACGGCGGCCTCCAGGGCCTCGGCGTCGCCGAACTCGATGATCCTGAAGCCGGGCGTGAACGGGCCGAACCCGGCGGTGGAGACCGGATCCGTGGAAAAGGAGACGATGGTGATGGTCCGGCCGTGGAAGTTGTTGCGGCAGACGATGATCTCGGCTTTGTCCCCGGGCACGCCCTTGACCTGGTAGCCCCATTTGCGGACGGCCTTGATGGCGGTCTCCACGGCCTCGGCCCCGGAGTTCATGGGCAGCACCTTGTGGGAGTTGGTCAGCTCGCAGAGTTCCTTGTAGAGCGGCCCGAGCTGGTCGTTGCGGAAGGCCCGCGAGGTGAGCGTCAACCGCTCGGCCTGGCGGGCCAGGGCCTCCATGATTTTCGGATGGCAGTGGCCCTGGTTCACGGCGGAGTAGGCGGACAGGCAGTCCATGTACCTGTTGCCGTCCACGTCCCAGACCCAGACGCCTTGCCCGCGCTCAAGGACCACGTCCAGCGGCTTGTAGTTGTGTGCCCCGTACTCGTCTTCCAAGAGGATGAATTGATCGGATCGCATGATTCCTCCGGCGGTTGGCAATGTTGCGGTTCACTGAACACGTTACCCGCCCCGGGGCCTTTGCTCAAGGCGCTGCCGGGAAAAGTTGCTCCCGGGGCTGGTAAAAAGTCCGTCCCTCGCCTATTATGGGCCAAATCTGAACCCCCGGAACCGACACATGACCAAGCCAGGCCAGCGAAACGATTCCCCGGCCCCGGCCGACGCCGCCCCGGACAAGGCGGAAACGCACTTTGCCATGAACCCGGACTGCTTCATGGGGTTGTACGACACCATGAAGGAAGGCATGGCCTACACCGATGCACGGAGCTTCATCCTGCACGCCAATCCGGCCTTCTGCGCCATGCTCGGCTATTCCGAGGAAGAACTCGTCGGCCGGTCCATGCTGGAACTGACGCCCGAAGCGGAGGTCGAGGCGGAGGCCGGGACCATGCGGTCGCTCCTGGCCCGGAGCGACGTGAGCGCCGTGCTGGAAAAGAACTACATCCACCGCACGGGCCGCACGGTGCCGGTGCGGGTTTCCCTCTGGGTCAACCGCGACGACGAGGGCAGGCCGCTGGGCACCTGGGGCGTGGTCCGCGACCTGTCCGGCCTGCGCGAGATCGAGCGGCAGATCGCCACGACCATGGAGCAGTACCGATTCCTGGCCGACAACTCCGAAGACGTGATCTGGGCCGTGAACGACCGCCTGGAATACATCTACGTCAGCCCTTCCGTGGAGCGGATGCGTGGGTTCAGGCCCGAGGAGATTTTGGGCACCACCCTTGAAAGCCACATGACGCCCGAGTCCTTCGCCCAGATTCGGAAGACGGTTAAGCGGTACAAGTCGGCCTTGAAGCGGGACGACGGGGACGGCCTGGAGAGGATGGAGCTGGAAATGCATTGCAAGGACGGCTCCACTCTGTGGGTGGAAGTGGCGACCAAGGACATGCGCGACCCGCAGGGAAAATGGCTGGGCGCGGTCGGCTCGGGCCGCGACGTCACCGCCCACAAGAAGGTGGAGGAAAGGCTCAAGACCAACGAGGAATATCTCAACGCCCTGGTCAGCGCCACGGACGACTACGTGGGCCTCTACACCCCGGAGGGCGAAATCCTGACCGTCAACCGCAGCATGGCCGATTCCCTTGATTCCGCCCCCGAAGAACTGCCGGGGCACTGCGTGTTCGACTTCGTCCCGCCCGACAGGAGGGCCGAGGCGCACGACCTGTTTTACAACGCCGTCTTGTCATGCGCGCCGGTGAACAGGGAGGTGGTCTGGGGGACACGCATTTTGGAGGCGAACGTCTACCCCATCGTGGCCGCGAACGGCTCGGTCACCGCGCTGGCGTCCTACATGCGCGACGTCACGGCCATCCGTATGACCGAAAAGGAGCGGCGCAAAAGCCAGGAGCAATACCGGCTCATCGTGGAAACGGCCAACGAGGGCATCCTCGGCATGGACGCGCATCAGCGCATCTCATACGCCAACAACATCGTGGCCGACCTCCTGGGCTATCCGGTGGACGAGATCATAGGACGCCCGGTCACCGACTTCATTGCGCCGGGCGAACTCGAAGAGAACGCCCTGCGCCTCGCCCGGCGCGCGCAGGGAACCAGGGAGCGGTACGAACGGCGGTTCGTGTGCAGGGACGGCTCCATCATCTCGACCATTGTTTCGGCATCGCCCCTGATCGGCGACAACGGCGACTTTCTGGGCGTCTTCGCCATGATCACCGACATCACCGAGGTCAGGCAGGCGCACGAGCGGCTCCTGGCCATCCTCAACTGCATGGCCGCGGACATCTATGTCTCGGACCTGCACACCCACGAAATCCTTTTCATGAACGACCATATGCACGCGAAATACGGGCCGTTCCGGCCGGGGGACCAATGCCACAGACACCTCCGGGGCCTTGACGAGCCATGTCCGTTCTGCCGCAAGTCCGAACTGCTGGACGAGGAAGGCAACCCCCTGGGCACCGTGATCGATGAACGCTGGCACGACGGGATCAAGCGCTGGCACCTCACCCATGACCGGGCCATCGAATGGTACAAGGGCCGGATCGTCCACATGTACCTGGCGGCGGACATCACCGAACTCAAGGAGATGGAGGACGAACTGAAAAAGGCCATCGTCGAAGCCGAGGCCGCCAACCTGTCCAAGAACGAATTCCTGGCCAACATGAGCCACGAGATACGCACCCCGCTCAACGGGCTGCTCGGCATGCTCCAGCTCATGGAACTGACCAGCCTGGAACCCCTGCAGCGGGAGTATTTGTCCACCGCGCACGAGTCGGGGCGCAACCTGCTGCATATTCTCAACGAGATCCTGGACCTTTCCAAAGTGGAATCGGGCAAGCTGGAGCTGGAGGAGAGCGCCTTCGAGCTGGGCGGGCTGCTCGACTCGGTCACGTCCGTGTTCCGGCACCAGGCCGAGGAACGCGGCATCGACATGTCGTGGACCATCGACGAATCCCTGCACCGGCACTTCCTGGCGGACAAGGGGCGGCTTCGGCAGATACTCTTCAACCTGGTGGGCAACGCCGCCAAATTCACGAAAAACGGCTCCATCACGGTGGAGGCATACTCCATGCCGCCGCGCTTCGGCGACGGTTCCGCGCTCGTCTTCTTCCAGGTCAGCGACACCGGCATCGGCATCCCCGAGGACAAGATCAACGCCGTGTTCGACCCCTTCACCCAGGTGGACGGCTCGCTGACCCGCAAATACCAGGGCACCGGCCTGGGCCTGGGCATCGTGCGCCGCCTGGTCGAGCTCATGGGCGGGACCATCACGGTCGTTTCCGAACCGGGCGCGGGCACCACCATCGCGTTCACCGTGCTGGCCACTCCCCTGCGGGGCGCGGAACAGGAAAAAAAGAAACTGGACGGGAGCAAAAAACGAAAGGGGTTGTCCATCCTGGTGGCCGAGGACGAACGCGTCAACCGAGTGGTCATCGACCGCATCCTGGAAAGCCTGGGACACATGGCCACCTGCGTGGGCAGCGGCGAAGAAACCCTGAGCGCCCTGAAAAAACAGCCTTTCGACCTGATCCTGACCGACATCCAGATGCCGGGCATGGACGGCATGGACACCGCCCGCGCCATTCGCAAAACCCTGGGGGTGGATACCCCGATCATCGCGCTCACCGCCCACGCCATGACCGGGGATCGGGAACGGTTCATCAAGTCGGGCATGGACGGCTACATAGCCAAACCGTTCGAACTGGATGAATTGCAGGCCGAAATCGACCGGGTCATGGCCGAAGCGGCCGCGCGCGGAAATTCCTAGACGATGGAAAGCTGCGGACGCCCGTCCTCCCGGACGTGCGCCGTGCCGATGTGGGCCGAGGGATCGCCCGCTCGCTCAAGCATGTCGAGCGCCCGGTCGAGCAGGTCCGGCTTGACCGCCAGCACCAGCCCGCCCGAGGTCTGGGCGTCGAACATCATGTCCAGCCGGATGGGGTCGAGGCCGTCGGCCGCCTCGGCATGCGGCAGGTAGTGGTTGCGGTTGCAGATGGACCCGGCGGGCAGCATGCCCATGGAGGCCATCTCCATGGCCCCTTCGAGCACGGGCACCGCGTCCATGCGCAGTTCTATGCGAATCCCGCTCGCCTGGGCCAGTTCCAGCAGATGCCCGCCCAGGCCGAAGCCGGTGATGTCCGTGGCCCCGGTCAGACCCAGTTCGCGGATGACCGTCCCGCCCGCCTTGTTGAGCCGTCCGCAGACGCGGAAAAGCAGGTCCTCCACGGCCTCGAAGCCGGGCATCTCGCCCTTGACCGCCGTGGCCAGCACACCCGTGCCGATACCCTTGGTCAAAATCAGCTCGTCGCCCGGCTCGGCCCCCCGGTTGGAGGCGAACCGGCCGGGATCGACCACGCCGGACACGGCCAGGCCGTACTTGATCTCGTCGTCCTCCACGCTGTGGCCGCCGCTGGGCACCGCGCCCGCCTCGAGCACGGCGTCCATGCCGCCGCGCAGTATCTCGGTCAGGATCTCCATGGGCAGCTTCTTGGCCGGGAAGCAGACGATGTTCATGGCCGACCACGGCTCTCCGCCCATGGCGTAGACGTCGGACAGTGCGTTGGCCGCGGCGATGCGGCCGAACTTGAACGGGTCGTTGACGGTGGGAGTGAAGAAGTCCACGGTCTGCACCAGCGCCTTGCCCGCCGGAAAGGACACTATGGCGGCGTCCTCGTTGTCGCCGGGGCCTCCGGCCAGAACGCGGTCGTCCATCTGGGTCTCAAGGCCCGTCAGTGCCGTCTCCAGGTCCCCCGGAGCTATCTTGGCCGCTCAGCCCGCAGCCTTGACCATCTGGGAAAGCTTGTACTCTTTCATGACTTCTCCTGCGCTCCTTCTATCAGAACCAGCCGGGGGAAGCAAAGATCATTTCGATATCACACCCCGGCACCGACAAAAAAACGGGCCGGTTTTCCGGCCCGTTCCAATGGTTCCTTTTCCCTCCCGCCCTGCTGCGCGGGAAAACGGCGCGGATGCCCCACCGCCGCATGCCGGGCTTAAGCGCCCACGTGCAGCTTGAAAGCCTGAAGCGTGTTGACCATGAGCTGGGCGATGGTCATGGGTCCCACGCCGCCGGGAACCGGGGTGATGGCGTGGACCTTGTCCTTGAGGGCGTTGAAGTCGCAGTCGCCTGCCAGCCCCTCGTCCGTGCGGTTGATGCCCACGTCCACCACGACCGCGCCTTCCTTGACCATGTCGGCGGTCACGAAGTTGGGGCGACCTATGGCCGCAAACAGGAAGTCGGCCTCACGGCAGACCTCGGCCAGGTTCTGGGTGCGGGAGTGACACAGGGTGACCGTGGCGTTGGCGCACGGCCCGCTCTGGGAGAGCATCATGGCCAGCGGCTTGCCCACGATGTTGGAGCGGCCGATGACCACGGCCTTCTTGCAGGCCGGGTCCAGGTCGTAGCGCTTGAGCAGGTTGATGACGCCCGCCGGGGTACACGGCTTGAAGCCGGGCAGGCCGAGCGACATCTTGCCCACGTTGACCGGATGGAAACCGTCCACGTCCTTGTCCGGGTCGATGAGGTCGAGAATCTTCTGGGAGTCCAGCCCCTCGGGCAGGGGCAGCTGGACCAGGATGCCGTCCACGGTCACGTCGCGGTTGAGCTCGTGGATCAGCCCTTCCAGCTCCAACTGGCCGGCGGTTTCCAGCCGGTGCGGGATGGACCGGATGCCGCAGTCCTCGCAGGCCCGCTCCTTGTTCCGCACGTAGACCTGGCTGGCCGGATCCTCGCCCACCAGCACCACGGCCAGTCCGGGCCTGCGGCCGTACTTGGCCTCCAGGCCGTCCACCTCTTCCCTGATCTCGGCGCGGATTTCCGCGGCCGTCGCCTTTCCGTCGAGAAGTATCATGTTCGTTTGCCTCCGGCGGCCGGGGGAAACCTTTCGGGAAAGGTTTCCCCCGGTCCCCCCTTCCAAAGCTTTTTATATAAAACGGTGCGGGTCGGCCGTGCGGTCGCAAAAAATCGGCATGCACCGTTTTGGGGCGGGGAGCATGGTTCGGGTCCATGCCCGCAAGGCCGCCCCATCGCCTTTATATGTCAAAAATCTGTCCGTTGCGACCTTCAATCGGCCATGCGTTGCCAGCTACCTAAAAAAAAAGGCCGACACATGCAACCCGCATGTGTCGGCCTTTGCCGTTTTTATAAAGCCCCCCGCGAGGAGGGACCGGAGACAACTCCTATTCGTCGAAGAAGCTGCCGCCGAGAACCGGGCCGTAGTAGACGCCGTCCTCGTCCAGCTCCTCTTCGATGCGGATGAGCTGGTTGTACTTCTCCAGCCGGTCGGAGCGGCACAGGGAGCCGGTCTTGATCTGGCCCGCGTTGACCGCCACGGCCAGGTCCGCGATGAAGGTGTCGCCGGTTTCGCCCGAACGGTGGGAGACCACGTTGGTGTAGCCGGCGCACTTGGCCAGTTCGATGGTGTCCAGGGTCTCGGACACGGTGCCGATCTGGTTGAGTTTGATGAGGATGGAGTTGCAGATGCCCCGGTCGATGCCCTCGGCCAGGATGTCCGGGTTGGTGACGAAGATGTCGTCGCCCACCAGCTGGATGCGCTCGCCCATCTTGTCGGTCATCATCTCCCAGCCGTCCCAATCGCCCTCGGCCAGGCCGTCCTCGATGGAGATGAGCGGGAACCTGGAGCAGAGGTCGGCGTAGAAATCGACCAGCTCGACCGCGGAAAGAGTCTTGCCCTCGCCCGCCAGCACGTACTTGCCGTCCTTGTAGAACTCGCTGGCGGCGGCGTCGATGGCGAACCCGACATCCTTGCCCGGCTCGTACCCGGCGGCCTCGCAGGCGCGGGTGATGTACTGGAACGCCTCGGCATGGGACTTGAGGTTCGGGGCGAAGCCGCCCTCGTCGCCCACGCTGGTGACGTGGTTGTCCTTGGCCAGGATCGTCTTCAGGTTGTGGAATATCTCGGAACCCATCCGCAGGGCCTCGGCAAAGGTCTCCGCGCCCACGGGCATGATCATGAATTCCTGGATGTCCAGGTTGTTGGGCGCGTGCTCGCCGCCGTTGATGATGTTCATCTGGGGCACGGGCAACAGCTTGGCGTTGGTGCCGCCCAGGTACTGGTAGAGGGGCAGGCCCAGAAAATTGGCGGCCGCGCGGGCGGTGGCCATGGACACGCCGAGCAGGGCGTTGGCCCCCAGGCGGTCCTTGTTCTCGGTGCCGTCCAGGTCGATGAGCGCGTTGTCCAGGGAGACCTGGCGCAGGGCGTCCATGCCGATGACGGCCCCGGCGATCTCGCCGCGCACGTTCTCCACGGCCTGCATGACGCCCTTGCCCATGTACCGATTCTCCTTGTCGCGCAGCTCCAGGGCCTCGCGGGAACCGGTGGAAGCGCCGGACGGCACGGCCGCGCGGCCGATGTCGCCGGATTCCAGCAGGACTTCGCATTCAATGGTCGGGTTGCCGCGGGAATCAAGGATTTCGCGGGCCCAGACGCCGGTGATGATACTCATGTTCGCATCTCCTATTTATAAACAGGTAAAAATGACAATTCGAATTGTGCGGAGTGTAAACGAATTACGCGCAATGCTCAATTCCATATATGGAACGGGCAAGGCGCGCGGCCGCGGAATGCGGCGGATATCGGGCGGTTCGACCCGCCCTAGCGGTTGTAGTACGCCATCCACAGCCCTTCCATGACCAGGTCGGGGCGCAGCTCCTCGATGGTGTTCGAGACCTGGGCGATGGTCCGGGCCAGGCCGCCCGTGGCCACCACAAAGGGGTTCCTGAGGCGCAGGGAAAGCTTTTCGACCAGGCCGTCAACCATGGACGCGAAACCGAAGATAAAGCCCTGATTAAGACACTCTTCCGTGCTGTGGCCCCAGTTGAGGGTATCGGATTTGACCGTCAGGTCCACCTTGGGGAGCTTTGCCGTGCCCCCGGCCAGTGCGCCCGCCGAGGACGGAAGGCCGGGGCAGATGAGTCCGCCCTTGAAGACCCCGCCCTGCACGCAGGCCAGAGTGGTGGCCGTGCCGAAGTCGATGACGATGAGGTTTTTCTCCTCGTAGGTCATGCGGGCCGAATAGCAGCCCACCAGGATGTCCGCGCCCACCTGCTCGGGCCTGGCGTACTCGTTTTCCAGGTCCAGGGGCAGGTCGCGCGGCACGAAGACCGGCTCGCAGTCCAAAAAGCGCCCTGCCATGCGGGCGATGAGCGGATCAAGCGGCGGCACCACCGAAGAGATGACGCACGCCTCGATCTCCCGCCGGTCAACCCCTTCGCGCGCCAGGATGGTCTCGAGCTTGAGCCCCCAGTCGTCGGCGGTGTTGGCCGGGCGGGTGGGCAGGGTGTAGGACTCGCCCAACCCCTGGTCGTCGGCCAGGCATATCTTGGTGTTGGTGTTGCCGGCGTCGAAAAGCAGTATCATACCCATGAAGGTCTCCTCGGGGCGTTTCTCTCTTTTTTTCGGCCAAAACACAAGGGTTGCGTCCGCGCCCGCGCTCCCCGGCCGTCTCCCGCTTGGGCGGGTTTTTCCGATGCATGGACGGCCTTAATGCCCTCTTTGTTGTGATCCCCGGCCAAATTACCTATAAGAGATCGATAGTTCGTCGCATCCGCCGCAGAAAGGAGAGCACCGTGAACCCCGCATCATTGATCCCCATAGCCGAGCCGCTGCCCATCCACTGGGCCTGGTTCGACATCCTGCTCATCGTCACCCTGACCGCGCACCTGCTGTTCATGAACGCGCTGTTGGGGTCGGCCGTCATCGGGCTGATCCGGTCCGTGCGCGGCGACACCGGACCCCTCAGGCAGGCGGGCATGAAGCTGCCCCCGCTGCTCGCCCTGACCATCAACATGGGCGTGGCCCCGCTGCTTTTCCTCCAGGTCAACTACGGCAACTTCGACTACGTCAGCTCCGTGCTCATGGGCGGCTGGTGGCTGGCGGTCGTGGCCGTGCTCCTGGCCGCCTACTACGGCTTCTACATCGGCAAGTTCAAGTTCGACGCCATGGGTCCCGGCCTGCGCGGGCTGCTCTTCGCGGCCTCCATCGGCGGCTGTCTCTACGTGGGCTTCATGTTCACCAACAACATGACCCTCATGCTCCACCCCGAGACCTGGACCGAATACTTCCGGGTCCAGGGCGCGTTCCTCAACCTGGGCGACCCCACCGTGCCGCCGAGATTCCTGCACGCCATGGTCGGCGCCCTGGCCGTGGGCGGGCTGTTCCTGGCCCTGCTCGGCCGGACCCGCAAGAACGACGAGTTCGTGGACCTGGGCATGACTTGGTTCACTCGGGCCACCCTGGTCAACCTGGCCGTGGGCTTCTGGTTCCTGATCGCCCAGCCCGACGACATCGTCGCGGCCTTCATGGGCGGCAACATCCCGGCCACGGGCACCCTGCTCGCCGCCTTCACGGCCATGGGGGCCATGCTCTGGGCGGGCTACCGCAAGCGGCCCCGGCAATCCGCGGTCTGGGCGGTCATCACCGTGTTCCTCATGGTCTGCACCCGCCACTGGCTGCGGGTCCTCTCCCTTGCGCCATGGTTCGACATCAACACCACGCCCGTGACCGGCCAGTACGGCTCCTTCTATCTCTTCCTCGGCTTCCTGGTGGTCGGCCTGGCCCTGGTCGGCTACATGCTCAAACTCTATTTCGCGGCGCGCGGACGGGGGGTGTAGGTCATGGATTATCCCATCTGGCAACTGACGACCCTGGGCGGAGGATTCTGGATCGCCCTGGTGGCCACCGTGCATGTCTACGTGGCCCACTTCGCCGTGGGCGGGGGGCTGTTCCTGGTGCTCACCGAGCAGGCGGCCTACCGCACCAACAACATCCATCTCCTTGAATGGGCCAAGCGGCACACCCGCTTCTTCATGCTCCTGACCATGGCCTTCGGCGGCGTGACCGGCGTGGGCATCTGGCTGACCATCGCGCTGGTCGCGCCCCAGGCGACCATCACCCTCATCCACCAGTTCGTGTTCGGCTGGGCCGCGGAATGGGTCTGTTTCCTGGGCGAGATCGTGGCCCTGATCGTCTATTACTATACCTGGGACTCCATGAACCGCCGCGACCACCTGGTCGTGGGCCGGCTGTACTTCCTGTTCGGCTGGCTGTCCCTGTTCCTCATCAACGGCATCATCGGATTCATGCTCACCCCGGGCGACTGGATCGCCACCAAGTCCTTCTGGGACGGCTTCTTCAACCCGTCCTTCTGGCCGTCGCTGGTGTTCCGCTCCTTCTTCTCCGCCGTATGCGCCGGGCTGTTCGGATTCGTCACCGCAACCCGCATCAACGACCCGGACACCCGCAGGCTCGCGGTCCGCACCTGCTCGGCCTGGACCATCCTCGGCGTGCCGGCCGTGGTCGCGTCCGGCTGGTGGTACATGGCCGCCCTGCCCCCGGACCAGTATGCGATGATCGCCTTCAAGTCCCATCGCGTGGCCGGATTCATGCGCTACTTCTGGATCTTCGGCACGGCCACCATGGTCGGCGGCCTGCTGCTGGCGCTCAGAGCGCCGGTGCGCGTCTCCTTCCCCATGGCCCTGGTCGTGCTCCTGGTGGGCCAGGGGCTGTTCGGCTCCTTCGAGTTCGTGCGCGAGGCGGGCCGCAAGCCCTACCTCATCTGGGACACGGTCTACTCCTCCCAGATACTCAAGGCGCACGTGCCGGTCATCAACCAGGAAGGGGCCATCAACATGGCCAAATGGGCGCCGCCCGAACTCAAGAGCGGCATCACCGACGAGAACCGGACCCTGGCGGGCGAATTCCTGTTCCAGCTCCAGTGCTCGCCCTGCCACTCCATCGGCGGCCCCATGAACGACATCAAGAAACGCACCGCCCACTACGACGCGGACGGGCTGGACGCCCTGCTCACGGGCATGGGCAAGCTCAATCGGTACATGCCGCCCTTTGCGGGCACCAGTGAGGAGCGCGCCGTCCTGGCCCGGCACATCGCCGAGGACATCAACGGCAAAGCCCCCGTCGAAACCGCCGAGGCTCCCGAACAGGCACCCGTGGAACCGGCCGCCTTTGATCCCGAAACCGCCGAGTACGTGCTCACCGCATGGTGTGCGCGCGGGGCGGGATTTTATGCCCAGGGCGACAACTGGGTGCTCCTGCCGCCCGCCAACACCCTGCGCGCCCAACTGGTCATGCGCGGCCCCGGACCGGCCCTGGTCACCGAGGACGTGAAGCTGACCTACACGCTGGAGAACGGCTCCACGGGCGAGCTGGAACTGGACGGCGACGGACTGCGCTTCGAGGCCGCCATGGACCGGCCCTCGCCGGGCAACCCCCTGCCCGTGGCCGTCATCGAGGCCCGGACCACCGAGGGCGACCTGCTGGCGACCGCCAAGGTCGCGGTGCCCGCCACCGACGCCATGGGCTGCGCCGACTGCCACTCCGGCACGCCCGGCGCGGTCGGCGGCAAGACCATCCAAAACATCCTGGCCACCCACGACCGCATGAACGGAACCTCCCTGGCCGACGCCGACTCCGTGCAATGCGCCGCCTGCCACGACGACGTCATGCAGGGCATCGAAGGGAACAACGACAGGCTCAACCTGTCCGCCGCCATCCACAGCGTACACGCGGTCTACATGGCCGGGCGCGATGCCGACGGCTCCTGCCTCAAGTGCCATCCCACCTCCACCCTGCGCGGCCGGCACGACATGCTCGGATTCGTCTGCACGGATTGCCACGGGGCCATGGAAGACCACGCCCTGACCCTGCTCAAGGGCGAGCAGGAGGCGGGCATCGCCGCCGCCGACCGGCTGGTGGAACTCATCACGCCCGAGACCGTTGCCAACAGGGATGCCGTCAACCCGCGCCAGCCCTGGATCAACGAGCCGGACTGCCTGACCTGCCACGTGGATTTCGCGCCCCCGGAAACGGATTCCGCCTTCAACCACTGGACCAACGGCCCGGAGGCCCGCTACGCCAGCCGCAGCGACGACATGGAAGCCGTGGGCTGCGGGGCCTGCCATGGCTCGCCCCACGCCATCTACGCGGCCTCGGACCGCGACAACGTGCTGCCGCTGCAATACATGGACGAAGCCCAGGCCCTGGGCGCGAACACCACCTGCACGGTCTGCCACAACGAACCCATGGACGATCCCATCCATCACCCCGGCATGGGGCTGGATTAGGAACGCCCCGACAACCGGCGGAAGGAATGGGAACGGACCTTTGACCTGAGGTCTTTCCCATTCCTTCCGCCGGGGCCTTCATCCCCTTCCTCGGCGTTTCCGCCGCGCCTTCGGCGCACGGCTCCGGCAGCCCTCGGCGAGGGCAAATGCGGTGCAACGCGCCCGTCCCGTTTCAAGCCAAACAGCGAAAAACGGGCCTCTTTCCCCTCTTTTCCCGACATCTCAATCAGCCCTGCGCCGGATTTGCCGACCTGAAACCGGCTGGGAGCCGACCGGCCGCAAAACGCGTCGCAGGACGGAAAGCCAAGCACCGCCTGGGTTGCGGCTGAAATCCTGCCGTTTGCCCGCCCCTTTTTTTGATTAAACATCAGATGTCTGCCAGCATATATATTGACATCAGACAGAAGTCGTTATACCACTGCCGTATGATGTCGCCCCTCCGGGCGGCCGCGGCAAGAGGCGAGGCACGCCCAGGCGTTGGCCCTCATTGTGTTGCAACCATCAGTAGAGAGGAAGCGGACATGCGTAAATCCATCTTCATAGTACTGGCCACAAGCATTTTGACTCTCGGACTTTCCCTCGGGGCCTCGGCATCCGATACCTTCGTGCTCAAGCTCGGGCACACCGGCGCACCCACCCACCACTACCAAACCATCTGCATGGAATTCGCCAAGGCGGTGGCAGAGAAAACCGACGGGAACGTCAAGGTCGAGGTCTATCCCGCGGACCAACTCGGCAAGCAATTGGAAGCCGTCGAGGGCGTCATGCTCGGCACCCAGGACATGGTGTTGACCTCGGACACGGTTCTTTCGAACTGGATGCCGGACATGGGCATCCTGAACCTGCCCTTCCTGTTCAACGACAACTGGGAAGTCCGCAAGGTGCTTGACGGCCCCATCGGCGACCAACTCGGCAAGCAGCTTGAGCCGCACGGCGCCCTGGTCATCGGCTGGTGGGAAAACGGCATGCGCCACATCACCAACAACAAGCAGCCCATCAACACCCCGGCCGACCTCAAGGGCCTGAAGATCAGGGTCCCCGAGGGCGAAGTCTTCGTCGACACCTTCAAGGCCCTGGGCGCAGGCCCCACGGTCATCTCCTTCGGCGAGCTGTACTCCGCCCTGCAGCTCGGCACCGTGGACGGCCAGGAGAACCCCCCGGCCCACATCCTGACCCAGAAATTCTACGAAGTGCAGAAGTTCGTCACCCGCACCGGGCACATCCACCTCTCCTCCCCCCTGATCATGAACAAGGACCTGCTTGAGCGCATGCCCAAGGCATATCAGCAGGTCATCCTCGAGACCGCCCGCGAATTCGGCACCATCCACACCCAGATGGTCGAAGACCTGGAAAAGGACCAGTGGAAGGAAGTCGCCGAGCAGGGCATGGAAATCACCGACGTGGACAAGACGCCCTTCCGCGCCAAGGTCGCGCCCGTCATCGAAAAGTACAAGGGAAAGCTGAGCGGTTCCATCATCGAAGCCATCCAGAAGACTCTGGGCCACTAGAAGCAAAACCGACAACAGGCGGCCCGGCCCCTGTCCCGGGAGGGGCGTGGAACCATCCGCGCTCCTCCCCGTCCCCCGCGCACCGCGAGGTTGCGAAAACATGCAGCTTGTTCCGGCCGTCAACGGCGTGAATTTCCTGATCGACCGCGAGCCCGCAAGTGCCGGAACATCCGACCCGAACATACATTTCCTTCCATGTTCGAGCCGATCCACGGCTCCGCGCCGCCGAAACGGGAGATGCGATCCGCCATCAAGACGCTGAAGACCAGCCGCCACCCGGAAAGAATAAAGGAGATACAATATGAAGCTGCTTGAACTGCTCAACCGGCTTATCCGGGACCTTTCGGGCATTGCCTTGGGGTTCATGACCCTATTGGTCCTTGTGCAGGTGTTTTATCGGTACGTGTTGAACTCCCCGCTCTCCGAGACGCAGGAGCTCTCCATCTACGCCATGGTCTACGTGGTCATGTTGGGTTGCACCATCGCGGTGCGCAACAAGACGCACATCGCCGTGGACCTGGTCGGACGGATGCTGCCGCCCCGGTTCGCCTGGGGCATGCGCCAGTTCAGCTACTGCATAATGCTCTTCTTCTTCGGCGTGCTGCTCACCACGGGCTGGAAGCTGACCACCCGCTCCATGCTCCAGATGTCGCCGTCCACGGGCATTCCCCTGGGGTATGTCGTCTTCTCCATCCCCCTCTGCGCGGGCATCTCGATTCTCTACATCCTGGAACAGATGTTTCGTGACCGCGTCCGGCAAACGCCCCGGTCGAACTGACAACACATCCGCCTAGGAGAACTACCATGGTCTCAATCCTTTTCATCGCGTTCTTCGTGCTGGTGGTCATCGGCCTGCCCATCGCCATCTCCCTCGGCGTGGCCTCGCTGTGCGCCATCCACTTCGCCAGCCACATGCCCTTCCTCATCCTGCCGCAAAAGGTCTTCAACGGGGTCAACAGCTTCCCGTTCATGGCCATCCCCCTGTTCCTGCTCGCAGGCAACATCATGGCCGAGGCCAAGATCTCAGACAAGCTGGTGGCCCTGGCCTCGGCCCTGGTGGGCCGCTTCCCCGGCGGGCTGGCGCACATCACCACCGGGGCATCGGCCTTTTTCGGGGCCATTTCCGGCTCCGCTCCGGCCACCACGGCGGCCATCGGCTCCATCATGATTCCCTCCATGTCCAAGCGCGGCTACAGCCGCTCCTTCTCCGCCGCCGTGGTCGCGGCCTCGGGCGCGCTGGGACTGATCATTCCCCCCAGCCTGACGATGGTCGTGTTCGGCGTCATCGCCGGGGCCTCCATCGGCGACATGTTCATCTCCGGCATCGTGCCGGGCCTGCTCATCGCCTTCGCCCTGCTCACGGTGAACTACTACATCGCCCGCAAAAGGGGCTTCGTCCGCGAGGAGGACATCCGCCAGGGCGAGTTCGGCACGGTCATCAAGGACAGCCTGCTGGCCCTGCTCATGCCCCTGATCATCCTCGGCGGCATCTACTCCGGCATCTTCACCGCCACGGAATCCGCGGCCGTGGCCTGCCTGTACGGGGTGATCGTCGGCATGTTCGTCTACCGGACCCTGACCCTGAAGGGCGTGTACAACATTCTCAAGAACACCGCCGAGAACGCGGCCCTGATCATGTTCCTCATGGGCACGGCCAACCTCTTCGGCTTCATCATCACCGCCGAGCAGGTGCCCCAGCATCTGGCCTCCATGCTCATGGGCCTGACGAGCAACACCACGATCGTCATGCTCATCATCATGGTCATGCTGCTCGTCATCGGCACGTTCCTGGACAACGTGGCCGCCCTGGTCCTCTTCGTCCCGACCATCATGGGCGTGGTCAACGCCATGAACATCAACCCGGTCTACTTCGGCGTGTTCACCATCATCGCGCTGGCCGTGGGACAGTTCACCCCGCCCGTGGGGCTGAACCTGTTCATCGCCTGCAACATCGCGGAGGAACGGCTCGAAGTCGTGGTCAAGGACGTGGTCCCCTACCTGCTGGTCTACCTGACCCTGCTGGTGCTCTTCGCCTTCGTGCCCGGCCTGCTGACCCTTTTCCTCTAACCATCCATCTATGGAGATTTCCATGAATAAAATAGCCATCCTCACCACCGGCGGCACCATCGCCAGCCTTCCCAACGAAGATTCCGGCCTCTACGCATCGGGCGCCATGCCCGGCGAAAAACTCGTGGACAACGACCGCCTGGGCCTTACCATCCCCATGGAAGTGGAATCCGTGTTCCAGGTGCCCAGCAACGCCATGGACTTCGACAAGCTGATCCAGCTCCACCAACGCATCGAGGAACGCCTTGCGGACCCGGAGGTCCAGGGCGTGGTCGTGACCCACGGCACGGACACCCTGGAAGAGTCGGTCTACTTCGCGGACCTGCTCCTGGCCGGGGACAAGCCCGTGGTCTTCACCGGCGCGCAGCGCACGCCCTGCGAGGAAGGCACCGACGCCTACACGAACATCCGCGACGCCGTCATCACCGCGGCCTGTCCCGATTGCGCGGGCCTGGGCGCGCTCCTGGTCTTCAACGAAGGAGTCTACGAGGCGCGGTCCGTCCACAAGGCCCACGCCTACAACATGCATACCTTCACCTCTCCGGGCTTCGGCCAGCTCGGCTACGTGGACAAGGGCCGCTGCTATATCCGGCAGCGTCCGGCCCGGCGCGAGCACTACACCCTTGAGCAGGCACTGCCCCGCGTGGAAATCGTCAAGGCGAGCCTGGGCCAGGACGGCCGGGTCATCCGCTTCCTGGCCGACGACGGCGCACAGGGCATCGTGCTGGAGGGCCTGGGACGCGGCCACGTATCGCCCCGCTGCATGGAAGCGGTGCAGTACGCCCTGGAAAAGAACGTGCGCGTGCTCATCACCTCCACCTGCGGCCAGGGCCGCGTGCATCCGGTGTACGATTTCGCGGGCGGCGTCAGCGACCTCGTCTCCCGCGGGGCGATCATGGGCCACGACTACACGGCCCCCAAGGCGCGCATCAAGCTGATGGTGCTCATGGCCGCAGGACTGGATTCCATCGAGGATCTCGGCAAAGCCTTCAGCAACTGACCGACATCTTGCCGGGCGCTCCCGAGATCCCGATTTCGGGAGCGCCGTTCCTCTTCCTTCCGCCTCCGGGCACAGGGCCGCGACACGCAACGCGACCATCCGTCTTCCTCCAGGACCGCCGGACCTTGAACCGGAGGCCATTCCCGAAAGTCCTCCGGCATACCGCACCGGGGGACTTTCTCCTTGAATTTGCCCAATGACCCGCTTGCAGGCCTCAAGGCTTGAGGAACGTTCCCTCTAATATTGTACAATATTGTAATGTATTGACAATGGCTTAGAAAGAAGGATATCAGTATAATAGTCTAGAGTTCCCGCACGGCAGCAGCATGCCGGGCCGCCCCCTCCCGGGGAAATGTTGTCGCGCATCGCTTCACAACATCTGTTCAGCCACGGAAACAATTCAGGATAAACAGAATGTCGCTTCGTCGAACCCCCCCCCAGCTCACGAGTGATGCGTTGACCACGCCCCTGCACCAAGGCTCCGTGGTACTGCTGGTCATTGAACGCATCAAGCAGGCCCTCATCAACGACGAGTTGGCCCCGGGCGATTTCCTGCCTTCCGAGGCGGAGCTGACCCGCAATCTGGGCGTGGGCAAATCCAGCGTCCGGGAAGCCATCAAGATGCTCCAGGCCATGGGCATTCTCGAAGTCCGGCGCGGCCAGGGCACCCGCGTGCGCGAGCATCCCAGCGAGGACGCGCTCAACTCCATGGTCTTCCAGATGATCCTGGCCAAGGGCGTGACCCAGGACCTGCTCGATCTCCGCAAGATGTTCGAGCCGGCCTACACGGTCATGGCCATGAACCGGGCAACGCCCGAGGACCTGGCCCGAATCCGCGAAACCGTGGACAAGTTCGAGCAGGCCCTGGCGAACAACGAGCACAATTCCGATTTCGACATGGCCTTCCACATGGCCGTGCTGCAGGCCACGGGCAACCCCCTGGTCATCCGCATCGGCGAGACCATGATGGAGCTTTTCGAGGCCGCCATCGAGACCTCCATGCGCACACTGCCCGACGTGGCCCTCAAGGACCACAAGGCGATCCTCAAGGCCCTTGAGAACAAGGACGAAAACGCCGTACACGAAGCCATCCGCGAGAGTTCCAAGAGCTGGGAAACCGCGCTGACCTATCGCTGACCCTCCACCTTTCCCGACGACACTATGGGCACAGCGGCCCCGGCCGGACGCGCCCGCGCAACGTTCGGCGGCAGACCGCCTGACGCACGCAAAAAACGGGTTGCGGCCGTCTGCCCGCAACCCGTTGAAAACAAGATGAAAATCTCGGCGGCCGCGCCGATGCCGCTACCCCCGCACCTTCTCCAGAAAGCCGGTGGTGGAATATCCTTTCAGGAGCGGCAGGGAATGCACGTCCCCGCCCGCCTTCCGCACCACGTCCGCGCCCACGATCCGGTCCTTGGACCAGTCGCCGCCCTTGACCAGGACCTGGGGGCGGCACGCCTTGACGAGTTCGAGCGGCGTGGATTCATGAAAGATGACGATGTAGTCCACGCAGTCGAGTCCGGCGAGCACGAAGGCGCGGTCCTCCTGCGGGTTGAGGGGCCGGTCGTCCCCCTTGCCGAGCATGCGTACGGACTCGTCGGAGTTGAGGCCGAGAATCAGGGAGTCGCCCAGGGCGCGGGCGCGCCGGAGCAAATCCACATGGCCGGGATGAAGGATGTCGAAGCAGCCGTTGGTGAAGACCAGCCGGTGGCCGGGTTCGAATGCCGCCTTCCGTTTCAGGAAGGTGCGGATGGACATGAGCTTGGGATTCTCGGGCAGGGCCATGCTTATTCCCCTCCGGGCCGGGTCCCCTTGCGTCGCAGGGGCACGTTCCTGGTCTTGAGCTTGCCGGTATCCTGGAAGAGCACCAGCTCGAACCAGTCCATGGCGAACGACAGGGCCACGCTTTCGTCTTCCAGTATCGCCTTTTGCCGCTTTTCGTCCACCTCGACGCGCTCGAACAAGCGCATTTTCTCGATGAACCCCTGGAACTCGTCGATCTTGTAGAAGGCGAGAATGGCCATCTGGGCAAGCTTGTCCGAAATGGGACGGCCGAGCTGCCGGGTGCGCGACAAGATGTTCATGTAGCGGTCGTTGAAGGCGGTGTATTCCTTGAACCCCTGGTCCTGCTTCCAGGACTCGCCGGTCCATTCGTCCTTCTCCAGGAACCCCTTGCAATGGGCTTCGCGGACGATGAAGAACTGCTCCTGCACGCCGCCGTTGCCGTCGGGCCGGGTGGCCCGGCCGAGCGGGTACATGCGGCACGCGCCGGGCCGGTCGGCGTAGATGCGGCATCCCTGGTCGGTGACGAAGGCGCAGGAGCGGGCCGCGTTGTCGGTCATCTTGAACTTGAACACCGGGAAATTGGTGTCCGGCGCGTGATGGCCCGTGGCGTAGACGTGCAGAAAGTCGATGGACTTCATGTCGAGCGCCGCCCGCATACGCAGCACGTCGTAGGGCGTCAGGATCATGTCCAGATCCGAACAGCAGGCGTTGAAACACTCGATGCCGGGATAGCACTTGAAGCAATATGTCCTGCCTTCCTCCAGCTCCGGCAGGGAGTCGAGGAATTCCTTGGTTTCGTCGTCGTACATGGTTGGTCTCCGGGGCGGCTCGCGCCCCCTTGCGGTTTTCGGACGGCGGAAGGCCCGCCGGCGAGAGTCCTCCTAGCACTTGGCGGCCAAGAAGGCAAAGGGGGCGGGTGCGGAGCGCGGGATTACCGCAGCAGGTCGCGGAGGGCTTCCTCCAAGTCGGGAAAGCGGAACTGGTAGCCCGCCTTGGAAAGCCGCTTGGGCAGGGCCAACTGGCCGGACAGCAGGACCTCGTCGGCCATCTCGCCGAAAAACAGACGCAGGAAGAACTCCGGCACCGGGGTCTTGTACGGACGTTCCAAAACCGTGCCCAGCACATGGGCGAACTTGCGGAAGTTGACCGGGCCGGGCGCGGTCAGGTTGTACGGACCGGAGGCGGACTCGTTCTCCATGAGGAAGCGGATGGCCCCGACCTCGTCGGCCAGGTGGATCCAGGACACGCCCTGGAAGCCGGACCCCGGAGCGCCGCCCAGGTAGAACCGAAACGGCGGCACCAGCCGCTTGAGCGCCCCGCCCCGGCCCAGGACCATGCCGGTGCGAATGGTGCAGCGGCGCACCCCCATGGATTCCAGGACCGCCGTGGACGCCTCCCACTGGCGGCAGACCTCGGCCAGGAAGCCGGTGCCGCTGGGCGCGTATTCGTCCAACGGGGTGTTGCCGCACGGGCCGTAGTACCCCGCGGCCGACGCCTGAATCAGGGCGCGGGGAACCTGCCCTGTCGCCTTGGCGGCCCGGACCAGCGCCTTGCCCGCCTCCACGCGGCTGGCCAGGATGCGTTTCTTGCGCCCGGAGGTCCAGCGGCCCGCGATGTTCTCGCCCGCCAGGTTGACCACCACGGTATCCGGCCCGAGCATGTCGATCCAGCCGTTTTCCCACGGCATGCCGATGACGCCCGCGCCGAATGCTTCCGCCACCCTGCCGGGGTTGCGCGACAGGATCACGATCTCCCAATCGTGCTCCTTGAGTTCGGCAACCAGCGCCCGGCCGATGAAGCCGGTTCCTCCTGTGATTATGGCGCGCAAGCGATCTTCCTCTGTTTTTTCCGATTCGCGCGGATTGCCGCGCATGAGCGCACACTAGCACGTGTCGAGGCCCATTGCCAGACAGGAAACAATTTTTAGGGCTGAATTGCACCGTGCCATGCGGGGGCGAAAAATCTGGAGACGTTTTTTGCTTTAGGGTGCGTTAGGCGTGGGGTCTCGCGAGGACCCAATCCTGCGACACGCCTCGACATGCCCCGGTACGACAACCAAGTGACCATTCCTCTCTCCGACGCGGAGTCGGACCGCCTCATGCCCGTTCCGGGCACATGGAAAAACCGCATGGTTGCCCTTGCTTTCCGGTTCTGCCCAGCCACGGAAAAACGAACAGGCGAAGCGTTCAATCCGACGTGGTCGGATATGGACTATGAGAATGAGGTCATCCGGTTCGAAATCAAGAGCATGTCCAAGGGACGATATCAATACCTGCCCATGAACGACCTGATGAAGAGCATCCTTGCCGAGGACCGAACCGAAAGACAGACGCGGTCGAGTCTTGTCTTCCACTCGACCAACGGCAGCCGCATCTTGCCGATGATTCGGTCAGAAGAGGGATGGCAGCGACGTAGAGTGTGTTTTCAGGCAGTTGCCGGATATCCCCGGATCGAGAACGTTCTTGAGCGACTGCATCCCTTCTGCTAGAGTCTGGAGAAATTCAAGACATCACCATGAAACACAAACTGATCGATCTCTTCTCCGGTTGCGGAGGCATGACACTGGGGTTCGTTCATCCCGATTACTGCGGGAGGTTCGAGTCCGTCTTTGCGCTGGACAACGATCAGGCGGCCGTCGACAGCTACATCGCCAACTTCGGCAGCCATGCCGTGTGCGACGACATCGAGAATTGGGCGTCGGGCGGGCTGGTCGGACAAGTCCCCGAAGCCGATATCGTCATCGGCGGGCCTCCCTGTCAGGGGTTCAGCCTGCTCAACAAGAAGCGCAAAGGGGATCATCGTCGAGCCTTGTGGGAGCCGTACATGGACATCGTCGCCATGTCCGGCGCGCGTGTCTTCGTAATCGAGAACGTGCAGGGGCTGCTCAAGGCGGACGAAAAGAAGGAGATCGTGAAGCGAGCCGAAAAGCTCGGTTTCAAGACGACCTCGGCCCTTCTCAATGCAGCCGACTACGGAGCTCCCCAGACCCGGAAGAGGGCGTTCATCGTGGGGTGGAAGATGTCGGAAGTCGAAGTCGTATCCTTTCCCCCGAAACCGACGCACTCCTCGGAACCGGAGCGGACGGGACTGCCTCGGTGGCGTACCGTTGCCGACATGATCTCCGACCTTCCGGCACCGGAGGAGTTCGAGATCAGGGATGTCCCGGCACCGCTCAACCTGCACTTCCGCCGCAATCCGACGCCGAAGAGCCTGAAGCGGTACAAGGCCGTTCCTCCGGGCGGCAACAGGTTCGACCTGCAACGCAATGCTCCCGAGATCACGCCTCCCTGTTGGATCAGAAAGACCTCGGGCGGTACGGACCTCTTCGGCCGTTTGTGGTGGGATCGTCCGTCAGTGACCATCAGGACGGAATTCTTCAAGCCGGAAAAGGGGCGGTATCTGCACCCGGAACAGCATCGCCCCATTACTCACCGGGAGGCTGCAAGGCTGATGGGCTTTCCCGACCACTTCATCTTCACCGGGACGAAAATCGAGGTAGCCCGTCAGATCGGCAATGCCGTCCCCCCGGACATGGCCGCCGCCGTGGCGAGAGCCGCTGCCGACGTCCTCGACATGAGGGCCAGAAAGGCCGCCTAGTCCTTTTCGCCCTTGCTGTGCCGCTTGTCGTGGCAGATGTTGCAGAGGGTGATCAGATTCTCCACCGTGTTCTCGCCACCGTCAGCATGATGCTTCATGTGGTGCGCTTCCAGATGCCTCGGGTCGGAAGGATTCCAGAGGTCGTGATTCCACCCGCAGTCTCGGCACGTGTGGCCGTCCCGCATGTACACCTCACGGCGAACCGCATCCTTGACAACTCGGTCATGCTCGGGAGCCTGCCGGTCCTCGACCAGCACGTACATGCTCACTGGGAGATCGGGCATGCCGGTGCTCTGGGTCATGATGGGCCAGCCGTATTCGGTGCGTAGCTCGCGGGTGCGTCGCGCCCACTCGCTTTTGTTGTCGGCTACGTACCGAAGCTCCTCACCGGAAACTTCCTTGCCGACGTTGCTGCGGAAGAATTTGAGAATCTTGTCTCGGACGGACAAGTCCTTTTCCTTGCGAATCTCGTTGGCCACATTCCAGCGGTAGGCGGCATCGCGATCCTGTTCGTCGGAAAGAAGCAGGTAGTCGTCCGGCTTCATGGCGTCGAGTTCCTCCCCGAAGCCGTTCTCCTCGTCGTCCTTCATGTCGTTGACCGTGTAGCCTGTGACGACCTTCCAGCCGTGTTCGACACGGAGTTCCCGGATGCGGCGGGCGTACTCGCTGATTCCGCCGATGACCATGAGTTCCTCTCCGTCGACGACCACGCCGACATATTTGAGCAGGTAGCGGAGAATGCGGTCTCGTGCCGCCTTTGCCGACTCGTCGCGCAGGAGAGAACTGCCGAGGTCGCGGAGGAGGTGGTTGGCCGGAATGAGTTCCCGCACCTGCTGGCGGAGATCGCTGCTGTTGAGATGGTTCTCGAAGTCGGTCAGAAGCTCGACCAACGAGGCGCGCAGTGCTTCGGGGTCACCGATGGAGGATCGTCTTGCCATATGGATGTCGCCTTATCGAGGCAGGAAGGCCGTCAGCCTGTCCGCCAGTTCGTCAAGGTTCTTGGTCTCGCATTCCCAGATCACCAGACACCTGTACCCAAGCTCCCGGAGTTGTTCAATGCTCTTGGCGTCTCGAGCGATATTCCCCTTGAGCTTCTTGTCCCAGAATTCGACGTTGGTTTTGGGCGTGGTCGCCCGCTTGCAGCCCGGATGCACATGCCAGAAACAGCCGTGGACGAAGATCACGGACTTCCAGCGGGGAAGCACGATGTCGGGGGTGCCGGGAAGGTCTTTGCGGTGCAGGCGAAAGCGATAGCCAAGGGCGTGAAGGAGCTTGCGGACACGGAGTTCGGGCTTGGTGTCCTTGCCGCCGACTCGGGACATGATGCGGCTTCGTTCTGCCGTGACCTTTTTTTTGTTCAACCTTTTTTCTCGATTTTCTGCCTTGACGGGATGACTTTTTTTTACTTGATCTGCCGCTGAGGGCAATACATATCCTCGATAAACCATGGCCTCGACGGCAGACAACACCGTTTCTATCGTTTCCAGTGTCGGCTTGAATCCTCGATGCGCCGAGGCACTGCCGATCCATGACGGCTTCATCGTCCAGAAGCGATATGAAGCCTTGCTTGTGCAGGCCATGACGGATGCCTTCGAGGAGATGTTTCACGTGGTGCCGAAGATCAAGTGGTCCGACTCCCCCCTCCGGGTTTTTTTCCGTGCCGGCGACAGGCCGCATGTCGTGGGAGAATTTTGGAAGGGTCACTTTCGAGAATGGAGTGTGCGCAAGGGCGCCCGGTGCAATCGTCGCGAAGATGCAGAAGTCCTACAGAAGTCGGACGATTTTGGGCGTTTTGTTTTTTTAGGGGAAGGGAGGGAAGTCACACGACTGTCCTGCTTGTTGTTCAGAGTGAAAGCGAACGGCGCGACGACCAGCCAGAAGAAATCGAAGCGGTTGCGAGGATCGCGGGTTTGTGAGTAGATGAGACCTACACGGCACGGCAACAAGCCGTTGATGCGGGAGGAAAAACGGCGAGCGTTTACCCTATGTATACCCGCCCACGAAAAAAGGCCTTCACCCGTTCAGGTAAAAGCCTTTGTTTCCAGATGGTGCTCGGGGACAGAATTGAACTGCCGACACGGGGATTTTCAGTCGATTATTTGTGGATTTCCCGATTTGTCCCAAGTCGTCCAAAGTCGCACTTTTTATCTCTATCACCTTGACTCACAAGGTTTTTGTGCTAGTTTTTAGCATCACAGGGCGGCACGAATTATCCCGTCCTGTCTTGGCAAATTCTAGTACAGGACCAGTACATTCTTTGGGAGTCACAGGAATGAGTATGAAATGGAAACCACTCAAAAACGCCGACGGAAAAGGCGGCGTCAGATATCGGGAACACCCCACGCGCAAGCATGGGGCCGTACCGGATAGATACTACGCACTGCAATACTGGTGGCTGGGCAAGACCTACAACGAAGCCCTTGGTTGGGCATCGGATGGCTGGACACCGGGGAAGTGCTTCGAAGAGCTCAAAAAGCTCAAGGAGAATCAGAGTCGCGGCTTTGGACCGTGTACAATGAAAGAGGTCCGGGAGATGCATCTGCACGAAAAGGAGCAGAGACGCATCGCCCTGGAGGCTGAAAACGCCCGCAGGATTTCCATGCCACAGTTTTTTGAGGAGTATTTCCTCCCTGAAGCCGCTGTTCGCTGGAAATCCACCACCACGGACAAAGCAGTCAGCCACATGAAATGCTGGATCAAGCCCGTGGTCGGCGACACCCCGATTTGCGAACTTGAATTGGCGCACGTGCAGCGCATCAAAATGAACATGCTTAACGCCAAGCGCGCTCCTCGTTCTGTCCAATATGCCATGCGTAATTTCACCATGATTTGGAATGCAGCCAAGGATCACGGCCTGACTGACAGGGAGTGTCCGACCAAGGCTAGTTCGTTCCGTCTACCCAAGGTGGATAACGAACGGATGCGCGTTCTGACATCTGATGAGGAGAAGGACTTGCTGGATGCCATCCAGAAACGGAGCGAACAGACGTACCATATGACACTCGTTGCGATTGATACCGGCATGCGGTTCGGTGAAATCGCCTCCCTCAGGTGGGGGAATGTCGATCTGGCAGACGGCATCATCCTGGTGGTGAACACCAAGACGGCGAGAGATCGCTCCGTTCCGATGACGCAACGCCTGAAGAGCCTGTTTTCAACCTTTGATGTGGGTAAGCCCAACAAGCTCGTCTTCCCGAACGTGAAAGGTGAACGCCACCTGCAAGTGCCGAGTTTGTTCAAGCGGGCCGTTGCTGACGTCAAACTCAATGAGGATGTGGACGACCCCAAGATGAAGTTCAGCTTTCATAGCCTGAGGCATACCGCAGGGACACGCTACTACCGCGCCAACAAGGATCTGTATTTGACTCAGCGATTCCTGGGCCACTCAACTCCGGTCATGACGACCCGATACGCCAAGGTCGCTGACGAAGATTTGCGTAAAGGGATTGAGGCCATGGAATTTTCCCAGCAAAGGGAAGAGCGAAGTGAGGCTTATGTCACAGAGAGAACGGACGATTCTTCGATTCGTTACCAATAGGATCAGATTTTGGTAGTAAAGGTTGACAATATACCAATTATTGGTACAAGGTGAAGATATGAACTGGACAGTAAAGTTCACCGGCAAAGCCAAGAAGCAAAAAGAAAAATTGCCGGAACGGTTCCAGGACGCGCTTGATTTCTTGGTCGCTGACATAGAACAAAGCGGCCCTATTGTCCCGGCCTGGCCCAACTACGGAAAATTGAAAGGGAAACCCGACTACCATCACTGTCATTTGAACAAGGAAAAACCCCGATATGTGGCGGTGTGGAAGTTGACGGACAAAGCCATACAACTGGTGGAGATTCGATATGTTGGAACTCACGAAAAAGCAGACTACGGGAAGATACGCTGAGATATGCATCCGCGTCCCGGTCAAGCAGGCTGGCAAGATCGCCGAAGCCATCAAGAGTTTTCTGCGCCTTGCCGGACACGAGGTGCGCGAACTGAACGACGAGGGCGAAGAACTCTTTTCCGTGGAAGAGGTGTTTCCCGACAGGCACCCCGGAAAGCTTCTGCGCGGGGCACGCGTGCGGGAGGATTTGACGCAAGCCCAGCTTGCCGAAAAAGCGGGCCTCAAGCCACACCACATCTCCGAAATGGAAAACCGCAAACGCCCCATAGGCAAGGAAGTCGCCAAACGGTTGGCGGAAGTCCTGAATATGGACTATCGAATTCTGCTGTAAATACAAAAAATGAGAGCCGCCAGCATTACGCCAGCGGCTCTTTCCTTTTACGAGGCCCGAACGATCAATCTCTCGTCGTCAGCCTCCTCTTCAATTTCCTCCTCCAGTTCTTCCAACTCGTCCTCATTGCATTCTACAGAACGAGGCTTGTCTTCCTCTTCCGTGGCGAAAACGCCGGTCACGGCCAGGATGCCAACGGCCACGCCGCCAATGAAGGTCCAAAAGTCTCTCATTGTTTTCTCCTTTTAAGTTTCGAATTCAGTGCCGCACTGGTTGCAGCGCCATTCGCTGATAATGTGACGGTCGATATGCTCGCCGACCTGGTTGCCTACGGCTGATCCGGCGAAGAAGCCTGCGAGCGCTCCGGCCAGGCCTCCGGCGAGGATGCCGATGCCCGTGCCTACGACCGGAACAACCGAACCGATGGTTGCACCCGTTACGGCACCGGAGGACGCACCCCAGTATCCGGCTGCGCCACCGGCCACGCCGCCTACTGCGGTACCGATCTTTTGGTTGGTGTTAATCAATACGACGTACTCCGGGCTGGCGCAGTTCGGGCATTTGGGGATCTCATTATCCATATTTTCCTCGGGATTATTGATGGTTATTTGATAAGCGCACCGCGAAGCATGCCGAACATGGCCGGGGCCAACTCGGGCAAGTCGTTGATGGTGCGGCTGTGATCGGGGAGCAGCTTGGTGATGGCTTCGGAGGTGATGCCCAGGCCGTAGATCTCGACGCCGAAGCGTCTGCCGTCCTCAATGACTTTGCGGGCGGCGGGGAAGGAATCGGGATCGCCGTCCGTCAGGATGAGGACGATCTTCCTGGATTCGGTTAGTGGCTGCATTTGCTGCAATACCCACCAAAGCGCCTCTCCCAAAGGCGTGCAGCCGGTAGCATTGACGGCAAAGTTGCCGTGCATCCGTTCTCCGTGTCTCAGGATTGGGCACACCGTGGGGCCACGATCGTTCCCATTACCTCCGTCAGTCGGCGTTCCAGCCGGGAAGGCCGTTACAGCCACGTTGATGCCGTCAATGGCATCCAAAGCCGTGGTCACGGCATGACACACCTGTGTGGTCAGTTTTATCCGCCGCCTCATGGAGCCTGAGCAATCAAGCAGGATGTGAACGGCGGTATTGATGCCGACCTTGTGACCGGCCCGCTTGAAGACGCGAGCATCAGCCACCGAGACCCTGTGCAGTTGCCGGGCGTCCAGACGGCCATGACGACCAACCTTGCTCCGCGTCAGTATGGACGATTGCAGCAGTCCCTGGAGTTGCGTCCGCAGGGCAATCGATGCCCGCTTGGTTGCGGTCACATCTTCCGGATCGAGCGGCTTCACGGTCTTGGTGCCGATTTGCGCCACACGAAGCGATTCGTCCAACTCCTTGGGCGATTCCTTACGCAGACTTGCCGCCAGGGCTTCGCCAAGGTCATCGGGCAGGTCGATGTCATCGGCTCGAATCAACCGATTCAAAGCATCCGAAGGGAGTTCGTCAGACACGCCATTTTTACCCGACTTACCCGTTTTCGATTCCCCTTTTTGCGGGGGCAGAGAAGCCGCTTTTTCCTTGAGGAGCGAAACGACTTCCCGCGCATAAAGAATACAATCCTGGGTGGAATCACAATAGGTATGCACCTTTTGCAGGACATGAACCAACCGTTCGATCAGACCGGGATAATAGAACTCAACGAAGTTGCCGACATCATCCCGTTGCCCGTTCAAAGAAGGCACATCCCAAGCCCGGACCGACAGCAACAGCCAGTTTAGTATGGCCATGGCCGGATTGGTCGTGTTCTTCGATGCGTCCCCTAAGAGATGCCGGATCAGCCAGTTGAAGTTCGACCGACAACCGGGGAACAGCCGGGCTAACCTGTGCTCCACCCGCCAATCTTCGAAAGTGTTCCAAACATGCAGTTCCAAAGGCGTCAGATTCGCCAGGCGCAGCCAATCGAACCTTGTTTCTCGGATATGGGCGGCCTCGTGGTCGATGTAGCCGCGAGCCAGGCCTATGAGTGTCTCGCTGCATTCAAGGGGCAACGCAGGCAGGTGGATGGTATTACCGTCCGTGTACGCGTCCTTGCCGCCGATGGCGACCTTCACGCCATACTTGCGCCCAAGAACCGATGCCACCATGGGCAGGGATTTCATGATGAGGTGGTTATTGGTCATAATCACCTCACCAAAGTCCCTGGCTATCGATAGCGTGCGGATGCACCGCCTCAGGAACAAACCGGGGCTTGGCTGAAGGCTTCTCCTTTGGCGGGACCGGGAGCGTTCCCGCCACCAGTCCGGCCAGGATGTCACTGGCTTCCTGGCCCTCGATAATCTTCTGACCATGCGCAACGAGTGTCGCAGGATCGCGCAGGAGCGAAACCACGCCTTGGAGCATGACCAGTTCACTTCCCTCAATGTGCCCGCGCTTAGGCATACGGTTGAAGGCCGTATCCAGCAGATCGACGATCGGCACGACACGAGGCTCCACGAAGCTCAGCCCAGCCAACTTGGCATGGATGGAGCGCAGGGGCGAGAGCGCCTTGTGCGTCACCTTGTCCTTGCCCTCGAAGCAACGTTTCCAAGTGTCGGCGGCGGCCTTGGCGACCTCGTCGAACAGCGTGCCGCCAAGTTCCTTCACCTCGTCTTGCAGACCATACCCGACAGCGTTATCCCTGGGCGGGACAAGCTTGAAAAGCTGCCAGCGGAAGTCCAACCGACTGCGGACGTAATCCGCACTGACGGTGGAGCCGCCGATCAGGCTTTCCCAACCGGGATGTAGGGATATCCAGTCCTTCACCGCTTCGTCGTAGCGATTGAGGAACTGTTCCTTTGCCGACAGGAAGTCGTCGCGGATGACGGTCAGCTCGGCCACGATGTCGTCGGCCTTGTCCTCCGGGATGCCCCAGCCGCCGAGAAAACGGACACCGGTCCGGTCCAGGAGGTTCACGGCGCGGGCCTTGAGCGTGCCGAAAATGCGCAGCTCTTTGGGGTCGCAGACCTTTTTGCTGCCCAGCGACGCCAGGTCATCGGGCGGCAATGCAGCGCCACCGAAATCGGCGGGCGTCAATTTCTTGCGGGCGGTCCAAATGCTCACATCCAGATTGATGGCCATCAAATTGTCGAGCACGGTGATATCAGTCTGAGTATCCATGGTTACTCCTTTGTTTCTTGGGGGAAGATGCGTTGCGCCAGCTCGTGCAGCACCGTCCGGGTCTCCGGAGTGGCGCGATAGCCGAGGGCGCGGTCGAGCGCATAGTTCACGGGTTGGATGCCCTGCCGGGCCAAGGGTTGAAATCGAACGGTCAAATCCGCCCAACGGATAAGGGTGCGAGTAGAGAAGGTCACTTCGATGGTGTCGCGAAAGCTGCCGTCGGCATGGCCCATAAACAGCTTGCGGACCTCGTTGGCGTATTCCACCATCTTGGTCCGCACGTCCTTGGGAAGCCCCGGAGCTTTGCGATGCAGCAACTCCCGCTCCGCCTTGGGGCTTGGGTAGCCGATTTCGCAGAGCCAAAACCGGTCCATGAACGCAAGGTTCTGCCTGAGCGTGCCTTGGTACAGACCGGTTTCGTCGGTCCCGCCGTTGGTATTGGCCGTGGCCGCAAATCGGAACAGCGGATGCGGCTTGATGACCTCGCCGCCGTTCTCCGAAATGCACAGCGGAGCGCCGTCCAGGATACCGTTCAGACCGGCGGCGGCCGCTGGGTCGAGCAGATCGATCTCGTTGAGCAGGAAGAGCCCGCCGAACTTCATGGCCAGCGCAAGCGGGCCGTATTGGAAGGACATGTTGGAGTCCTCCACGGTCAGGTGGCCGACTATGTCGGGGAACTCCAAACGTCCATGGCCGGTAATGTCGAACACCGGGTAGTTGAGCTTGGCCGCGAGTTGCTTGATGAGGCTCGTCTTGCCCGAACCGGCGGGGCCGAACACGTAGAGCGGATCAGACGAATTCATGAACCAGACCACTGCATCGCGGCTGGAATCATGAAAGAGGTATTCCGGATTCACCTCGGGGGTGAACGAAGAGGGGGAGTTAAACCCGCTCACCATGCGATTGGATTTCTTGCCGCTGAAAATTTTGCCAGCATCGAACCCAGCGACATGTAGTTGTTTTAATTCGTTGAGTATTTTTTTCATATCCATTCCTTTTGACGTTAAAAAAAGCCCCGTTCCACAGAATGTGAAACGGGGCTTGCCGTTTTTTTGAAACTAAATATAAGTAATACTTATTTGTTAAGCGCCATACGCCTGTCTACGTCTATAATTGAAAACCTCCTCCATTTGTCATGATAAAGTCCTAGAGGCGAGCCTCATTTCTTAATTCCCTCAAAATGTAATCGCTCATACAAACGGTATCACGCGATTGATTCTTTTTTGTCATGCGTGTACAGGCAATTCTATGTACGTCGTGGGTACGCATTTCGCTCTGACACAATCAACTCCTGAGGTTTACATGATTAAAAAGTTACTCGTTTTTGCATTGTGTATATGTTTGTTTGGCTGTTTTCAAAGTGAAGAAGAAAAAGCAATTTCACTAGTAGAAAATGGATATTTAAATATCGATAAAAGTATCACTTTAGGAACAGCGCTCTCAAATAATTCCCATTTTTCCGACAAGTCATGGTCTAGTTTTACATCGGATATGGGTAGAAGAATTGTTGAATTTCGAGCTACCGTTAATAATGACATTCTTTCTGGTGATAATTTACGTTTTGCAGATGAGAATAATATTAATACTAAATTCATTATTCAATTTGTCATCAATAATGACGATACATTTGATATTTCTTACATTGGCGGTGAGTTAGAGGCTCCTGATAACTTCGCAAGTTTGTTTAATGAGACTGAATACAATACGTATTTTTCAGAAGGATGGAAAATTCCCTTGGAAGGTGCGCTTAAAAGCCTATACGACAATAAGGTGTCAATATTTTTGCTGGCCGGTTTAGGAAATATTAAGAAAGAATTCAATGAAATAAAACTAGATACGATTCGATCGTTCGTCAGAGGACAGGCATTTGATTACAATGAAGCAGGGTTGCCACTAAGAGTAACGCTTCATATAAACATCCATGAAAATACTACCAATGGAGCTTTATTAGGGTATGACTTTAACAATGGATGGGGGCATATATTTGCAAATTGCGTTTTTAGCAATGGTTCAACATGCTCTTTCTTTAATAAATACAATGTCGATGACAACAAAATGGTACTAAAAAACGAAAAGTGCCCTGCCTTGATCACTTTTAACGAAGGTGCGACGATTATCAATATTCAGGACTCAGCCGACTGTGGATTTTGTGGGATTGGCGGGGGTCTTGATGGGGAATACAAATTTATAGGAAAAGCAAGCTTCTACTTGGCAAAAGGATCGGATGGGGATGTGAGCGCCTATATATTGCAAGCCAACTTAGCTCAAGATTAGATTTAATCGTGAACAAAGAATAGCGAGAGGGCGCACCTCCTCACGGAGGTGCGCCCTCTGATTTTCGTTTACTAATGGGTTACGCAACAAACTTCGATGGCAAATTAATTGAATTTACATACAGTCGTTCGATGGGCTTACTGTATTTTTCACATTGCTCCAAAGCGGTTTGTGCCTTGAGTTCATCACCTATCAATGAAGTCAGAATATCCGCCACCAGGGACCGATCCAGCGTCCTTCGACCAGCGACGGTTGTGACCCTGAAACGGTAGTTACCGGTTAAGATCCAGTCCTGCCCTCCGACCAGATGGAATGTCTGCCTGATGCGTTCCTCCGCCTCGGCGATGCGGCCCTCCAACGCGGCCTTTTGGTCCTTGAGCATGGCGAGCTCTTCCAGTTCCAGGCCGCAAGCGGAATCCGAGGGGATGCTCACGGCCTGAAACTTCGGGCAGTCCGCGTTCACGTCACACCAGTCGCATAATGGATGAAAACCCCAGCAGTAATCCAGGTCGTTCAATCCCAGGTTGCCGGAGCGCACGTCTTCCGCCGTACGCCATATGCCCACAGCCGTTTGTAGACATATCTCCAGCATGGCCTTATCCGGCAGATATGGCCCGAATGGTCTGACCTCGGCCATGGAGATGGATAACACCCAGGCCTCTATGTCCACATCGTCCGGGAATTCGGGGAGCGCCACACCAAATAGGCCTTGAATTATCTGCGGGAACGTGACCGATTGCAGCCCAGTGCCAGGAGCGGAAAAGCACGGTTCGGTCCAACAGGACTTGAGCAGCCCGACCTGGCCGTATAATTGCGCCTCGTACGACGCATACAGCGAATCCGGGATACGCTCATTACTCTTCAGTTCCAGAATCCGCACTGCGGGCCGCTGCCCACCCCATACCAGGGTGAAGTCCAAATGTGCCTTGATGGGTACCCCGCTGTGCTCGATGCTGATCTCAAGCTGCGGCACCAGCTTTACGCCGGTTGCCGCGAGCGCCTTCTCGATACCGTACTCCTGCCAATGCCCACGCTGCAGAATGATCTGCCGTGCAAGAACATGGGCCACGTCATCCAGTGCAAATCCATCCACGGCGGTTGCGGCGGGTGTGGCGGACATTCCCAGCTTACTTGCTACAGCTGCCCGCAGACATTCCATGCCTTTGCCGATGTCGGACATGCCTATGTACTGGCTGCGATCTCCAAGCTCACAGGCCGTTTTCTGCTCGGCATGAGTCAGAAGGTCTTGTGTCAGCAGCCGTATCAGTCCTTGTGCTTTAGTGTTTTCACGCTGCATCGGCATACCTCCACCAAACTTTTCTGGAACCATCCCACTGGAATCCAGCCTTTCGCAGAAACTCCTTCTTCGCATGGGTGTCGCCGGTCGCGAGCACACACTGCTTGCCATCATTAGCCGTACCATTTCGATACTGAATACCATCCAAACGGGGCAGATTAACCGGGCCTGCACCATTACCCTCGGGAGTCGATTTAGGGTGTGAACGGTCCGAATTTACCTTGCGACTGCGGGACGAAAAATCGGCGTTGTGCGGTTCTCTTTGATGCGAGGCCATTTCGCCGTCATCGTCACTTTCCGTCACGATACCGATCAATGCCGACAATCCGTATCGACGTGCATAGGTCATGGCCGAGCCGTAGCCTTGTGGATCATTTTTCGGCAGCGGCATTGTCAAAAGCGATGCCTGCCATTGGCCGCTTTCTGCATGCACGACCTTGGTTACTAGACCCAACTGGTTGGCCTCGACGGACACTGGGTACTGCGTGAGCCAAATGCCATGTTTAAGTAAAGCATCCCGGCATGCGTTCATGATTGAATGAAGTGTTGCATATCGGCTGTTGGTAAACGTGTTCTCTGCGTCCTTGAAAGCAGGAGAAAGCTCCTGCTGCACCTGGATCATGGCCTCCGCCAATTCCGTAATTTCCGGAGAACTCATCTGGTGTTCCATGATTACCTCCTTAAAAATGAAAAGCCCCACCCCGCGATTGCGGGATGGGAGCCTTGGGTTGTGGATATTCGTTTAAAGCTAAAAATTTAGATATTTCAGGTTAATAATATATATCTTAATTAGTCTGAAAAGCAGACCACGGTTTTCGGCCTGCCATACCGGAGGCTGCGAGCTTGAGTTTCATCGACTTCGCCAGAATTAAATAATGATATCAACTGGTTAGGGTGGAACCCTTCTCCGTTTTTTGTCCCAAAAACACCTGACACATCCTTCGGACACATTTAGAGGTGGTTCCGGTTGTTCGGACAGTTTGGCGGCAGAATTAAGGTGGAGCCT